>NZ_JBHUBS010000015.1:115799-178015 GCF_042788835.1 Streptomyces sp. NPDC056883
TGCGCGACGACCGCCGCGTTGTCGAGAATCTGCTCGCTCATGGCTGTTCTCCTTCGTGTGTCGAGTAGTGGGTGGTACGTGAGTGGTGCGGGTGGATCAGGTGGCGACGATGGAGACGATGGAGATGCCGACGACGACACCGCCGGTGGTCCACCAGCCCGGGGCCTCCATGACCTCGAGCTCCTGGAGGCCGAGCTCCAGGTGGTTCACGTCGGCCGCGGGGGCCTCGAACTTCTCGTTCATGACTGACTCCTTCTGTGTGTGGGTGTACGAGGGGGTGGAGCGGGTGGCGCTGATCCGGGTCGGATCAGGTCATGACCACCGAGACGAGGGAGATGCCGACGACGACGCCACCGGTCGTCCACCAGCCCGGGGCCTCCATGACCTCGAGCTCCTGGAGGCCGAGCTCCAGGTGGTTCACATCGGCGGCAACGTTCTCGAACGTGTTGTTGTCCATGACGGTTTTCCTTCCGTGAGAGGTGGGGTGGTGCGGTCCCCGCGCCGAGCCGGCGCGGAAGTCTGTGGGTGCGGAGCGGGAGTTCAGGCCGCTTCGCTGAGCAGGGCGTTGACGTCGGCCGCGCGCAGGCCGCCGAGCATCGGGAGGCCGGCGCCCCAGGCCCGTACGGTCCTGCGGGCCACCGCGTCGAGCAGCTGCGGGGTGACGGCGATGTCGCGGACGATGCCCCAGCGGTTCATCAGGGCGCTGATCCCCGCCACCGGCTCGGCGGGCAGCGGGTCGCCGCTGCTGTCGGCCGAGCGGAGCAGTTCCCAGATCCCCCGCAGCCGGGCGGCGGAGCCGAGCCGGGTGTCGCCGGCGAGGACGGCCCGCCACAGGGCCGGCAGGATGGCCGCGACGGCGGTCATCTTGCGGATGCCCAGGGCGCTGGAGAGTTCGTTGGCGATCATCCAGCCCTCGGTGCTGAACAGGTCCCTGCCGTAGCAGAGCCAGGTGGACTGGGTCAGTCCGCTCAGCCGGGCCAGGTCGGTGCGGAGCGTGGCGTCGGGGGCCTGCCCGTCGGCCAGTTGCCGGGCCAGTGCTCCGCCGAGGCGGACCAGCTGGGTGGCGGCGGTCTGGGCGAGGGCGTCCTCGACGGCTCGGTCGGTCAGGTTGCCGACGTAGGGGCCCACCGTGCGGAAGACCGCTTCGAGGGCTCCTTCGATCAGCAGCTCGCCGGGCAGGGTCTCGGTGGCGGCCGGGTCCAGCAGGGCCGCGTCGGGGGCGAGGGCGTCGCCCATGACGAGCCGTTTGCCGCTGTTGTGCGGCAGGCAGGCGACCCGGCTGAGTTCGGATCCGGTACCGACCGTGGTGGGTACGGCGAGCAGCGGACGGGTGCGGCGGGTGCGCGGGTCCAGGGTGAGCAGTCCGCTGCGGCCGGTGGTGCGCAGGGCCGCGCGGGCCCGCTCGTCCCCGTGGGCCACGGACAGCAGCTTGGCCCGGTCCAGGAGGGCTCCGCCGCCGATGACGGCGACGAGTCCGGCGTCCGCGGTGGCGCGGGCCAGGGCGAGGATCTCGTCCGGGCCTCCGTCTCCGTCGGGGACGATGGTGTGGGTGGTGTGTCCCGCCCGGTCCAGTTCCGCGGTCACCAGTGCGGTGATGCGGGAGTTCGCGACGGCCGGGTCGAGGAGCAGGGCGGTGACGGGACGGCTCCCCGCTGCCGGGTGGGCGTCGTCGAAGTCCGCCAGCCAGTCGCTGAGCCCTTCGGGGCCGATGAGCAGCCGGGTGGATCCGGACCAGGCGATGTTCACCGGGTTCCTCCCGCGAAACTCTCCACGCCCGTCCGTACGGCTTCCATGAGGGCGTCGATCTCGGCGTCCGTCGCGGTGAGCGGCGGCATGATCTGGATGCCGTGGACGCCGGCGTGGACGATGGCGCCCGCCGCCCGGATGGCGGTGATCTGGTCGAGGACCCGGGCCTGCGGCAGGGGTTCGCCGTCGGCGGTGACGATGCGCAGGGAGCGGAAGAGCCCGCGGCCGTCGTGGGAATCGAAGAGGGGGTGTTCGGCGACGAGCCGGTCCAGGTGGGCGCCGAGGGTCTCGGCGGCGCGCCGGCCCCGGGAGACGGCGTCGAGGCGGCGCATCTCCTCGATGGTGGCGATGATCGCGGCGCAGGTCACGGGGGTGCCGGCCTGCGTTTCGCCGTGGGTCAAGGTGGCGTCGGCTTCGCGGAAGGCGTCGGCGATCGTCCGGGAGACGATGACGGCGGCGGCCGCGCAGGTGCCGTTGGTCAGGCCCTTGGAGGTGACCAGCAGGTCGGGGCGTTCGCTCCACAGCTGGGAGGCGAACATCGACCCGGTGCGGCCGAATCCGGTGGCCACCTCGTCGGCGGCGAGCAGGAACCCGTGTTCCTCGCGGAGCCGGAAGAGGGTCTGGAGGTACTCGTCGGTGAGGGGGACGGCGCCGCTGCCGAGGACGGGTTCGACGACGACGGCCGCGATCTGGGAGCCCTGGGCCCGCATCAGCTTCTCGATGTCGGCCGGGTCGTTGGGGGTGACGTGGCGCACCAGGCGCTGGTCGACCCCGTAGACCTGCTGGCCGAGGTTCTCGCCGGTGAGGGCGAAGCCGCCGAAGGTCAGGCCGTGGTAGCTGCCGCGCAGCCCCACGATGATCTTGCGCTTCTCGGCGCCGCGCAGGGCGTGGTAGTGCCGGGCGGTCTTCATGACCAGGTCGTTGGCCGCGCCGCCGGAGGTGGAGAAGAGGACGCGGGCGAAGTGGTCGGCTCCGCAGAGCTCCACCAGGGCCTCGGCGGCCTGCCGGGCGTAGGGGTGTTCGTAGCGGAAGACGCTCAGGTACGAGGCGTTGAGCAGGGCCTGGTGGCAGGCCTCGGCGATGTGCCGGTTGCCGTGGCCGAGGTTGGCGTTCCACAGGCCCGAGTCGCCGTCGAGGAGTTCGCTTCCGTCGGCGAACCGTACGTACATCCCCTCGGCGGAGACGGCGCAGATGCCGTCGTCGCCGTGGGCGGAGGGCGGGAGCAGGGAGGTCCACAGGGCCGGGTGGCCGTGGTCGGGAGTCTCGTCGTCCCGTCCGGTCAGGGTGGGCAGGGCGGTGGTCATCACAGGGCCTCGGCTTCCAGGAGGACGTCGTGGTGGCGGCCGCCGCCGGGGATGGGCGTGGTGGAGCGGATGGCGAAGCCGGCGGCTTCGAGCTCGGCGACCAGCAGCGGTGCGGGCATCACGCCGATGGTGGTGGTGGCGACGTGGACGGGGCCTTCGGCCGGCGGGTCCGCGGGGATGACGGTGACCGTGCGGGAGCTGTTGCCCGAGGTCCACTGTTCGATCATCCGGTAGGAGCGGCCGGTGATCTCGCCGGGGGCGAGGATCTCGCTCTCGTCGCTGCCGTCGGCGGCGGCGTCCACCTCGACGGTGGTGAGCAGGAACCTGCCGCCGGGCGCCAGGTGTTCCCGTACGCAGCGGTAGAGGCCGGGGCGGGCCTCCGGCGGGAGGAGGGAGATGGAGGTGGTGCCGAGGACGACGGCGCCGAAGTGGCGGCCGAGCGAGAAGTCGCTCATGTCGGCCTGGACGGGGGTGCAGCGTCCCTGGAGGGAGGCCGGGGTGGCGGCGAGCCTCTCCCGGAGCAGTCCGATCATGTGGCCGGAGAGTTCGAGGGCGGTGACCTCGCGGCCGAGGGCCAGGAAGGGGAAGGTCAGGCGGCCGGAGCCGGCGGCGAGGTCGAGGACCGGGCCGGGGATGCGGCGCAGGGTGGAGAGGAGTTCGCGGACCTCGTGCGGGGTGGTGCCGGCGATGTCGTGGTAGACGGGGGCGCCGGCCTCGTCGTAGAGGTCGCACAGGACGGCCCGGTCTCCGAGTTCGGCGACGGCCTCGGCGGCGCGGCCGGTCAGGCCGGTGCCCGCGGCGGCGGGGCTGAGCAGCATGGCGCCCATCAGCGGGTCGCTCCTTCCGTGGCGTCGGGGGTGGCGGTGCGGGGGGCCGTACGGGGGGCGGCGGACTCGGTGAGGGGCAGTCCGATGCCGGAGAAGTAGGCGGCGACGGCGTCGACGGTGGCCGGGTCGGCGTAGTCGGCGGCGGCCTGGGCGGTGCCGGTGACGAGGAGGGCTTCGGCGGCCTGGGCGGCGTCGAGGGAGAGGGCGATGGTGCGGCGGTCCCCGGGGTGGTGGATCAGGGCCTGCTCGGCGTTGAAGAGCAGCACCGGGGTGTCGCCGGAGGTGTCCTGAGGGACGGCGTGGCCGGCGAGGGCGGGGACGAGGCGGCCACCGAAGCCGGAGACGCGGGGGTGTTCGAGGCCTCGGGTGACGGCTTCGCGGATGGCGCCGACGGCGGCCAGGTAGCGGGAGATCCAGGGGCGGGCGGCGAGCTGCTCGCGGCGCAGGTCCTCGTCGAGCACGCCGGCCAGGGCGCCGGTGGAGTCCTCCCAGGCCCGGTGCAGTGCGGCGGCGGGGGTGCCGACGGGGCCGAGGGACGCGGCGCCGGGGGCGACGCTGACGGCTCCGTCGGCGGCGACGTAGAGGCGCAGGGCCGGGCCGTCGCCGTCGCCGTTGCCGCCGAGGGCTCCGAGGTCGGCGAGCTGGACCGAGGGGTGGGTCAGGAAGGCGGAGAACTCGCCGTCGTTCAGGGCCCGGTCGGCGTCCTCCAGGAAGGCCTGGAAGTCGGCTTCCTCGACGATGCGGACCAGGGTGGGTCCGAGGACGGAGAGGTAGGGGGTGATCGAGTAGGCCTGTACCTGGAGGTAGAAGTCGGGGTGCAGGCCGGCTTCCGCGCCGGGTTCGCCGAGGGAGCCCTGCCAGACGATGACCTGGGCGCCGGTGGCCTCGTGGGGCTCGGGCTCGGCGGTCGGTTCGTCCCCGGGGACCAGGACGACGGTGCCGGGGCCGGCCACTCCGCTGCCGAGCAGGGCGTCGAGGTGGGCGGCGTCCTCCAGGACGACCGTCGCGGTGAACGGCGGGCGGGGGGCGAGTGCGGCCAGGGGGCGTCCGGTGCCCCACTGCAAGGCGTGGGCCTTGACCGAAGTGAGTGTCATGAACATGCCTAACGTGAGTGCGTGGGTGGACGCGGGCGCCTGATGACGCGGAGCTGGAGGGGGATCGGCCGGGGCGGCCGGAAGTCCGAGGGGTGCGAGCGGGCAGGGGGTGCCGACGAGCGGAGGTCCGGGCGGTACGCGGGTTCCGGGAGTTACGGAGCTACGGAGCTGCGGGCGGCGGTGCCGGGACGCCTCCGGTCAGGAGGCGAGTCCGAGGACCGTGAGCAGCGTGCGCAGTTCACGGCTCGCCGCCTGGGCGCCGTACAGCTGGGCCACGCCCGTGACGTTGAGGACGATCTCGTCGACGCCCGCCTCGCGGAAGGCTTCGAGTTTCGCGAGGAGCTCGGCGGGCTCCCCGTAGAGGAAGGCGTCGCCGGCGACCAGGGCCGCGCCCCGCGCGCTCTCGTCCTCCGCCTCCGAGCCGGTGGCGGCGGGGAGTTCCACACCGCCGCGCCGGAGCATGTCCTGGTAGTGCGCCGCCTTCAGGTGGTGCCGGTTGGAGGCCAGGGCGAGGCGTACGGGATCCCGGTCGGGCGCCGCCAGGGCGATCGGCACCATGGCCACCACCTTGGGCGCCGGCCGGCCCGCGCTCTCGGCGCTCTTGGTCACCTCGGGCACGATCGTGTCGGCCAGGTAGCGGGCCGGGGTCAGCCAGCAGATCGCCGCGTCGGCCACCTCTCCGGCCACCCTCGCCATGCCGGGGCGCAGGACGCCCAGCCCGATCTCGACGGGCGGTCCGGGCACCGGCGGGAGCAGTGCCTCCTGGTGCAGGTACTCCCCCTCCAGGACCGCGTCCGTACCGTCGAGGGCGGCGCGTACCGCGGTCAGGTACTCCCGGGCGGCGGTGAGCGGGCTCCGGTACGGGGCTCCGAGCAGGGCCTTCTGTACGGCGGGGGCTCCCGGCCCGTACCCGGCGAGGACCGGCGAGCCGGTCATCAGCGCGAGCGAACGGGCCTGGAGGGCGGCCTCCGTGGGGTGGCGCAGCGGCATCAGGGTCACTCCGAGCCCGACCGGGACCCTGAATCCGGCGCCGGCGGCGTGGGCGAAGGCCTGGTGGGTCTCGGTGACCAGGCTCTGTCCCTGCCAGAGGCGTTCGGCCCCGGTCCAGTGGACGAGCCCGGCGAAGGGCAGGAGCTGCTCCGGGCGGCTCGGGACGAAGGGAACGAGCACCGAGTAGGCGGTCATCGGACTTTCTCTCCTTGTGCTCGGGGTCCGGAAGTTCTTTTCCGGGAGCCGGATGATTGAAGATCGGAACGGGCGAGGAAGATCGAATATCGTGGGAACGGGCCACCGGGGGAATTCCCGGTCGGAGATCATGTGCCGATCTCTTCCGGAAGGACCTCCGGGAGGAGGTGCTAGTCCCAGTTGTGGGTGTCGCGGCCCGGGATGATCACGCAGACACCGGGGAGCGGGAGGCCCGCCGGAATCGGCGCGCAGACCTGGGTGCCGGGGGTGGGAAGCGGGGCGGGGGCGTCGGCGTTGGCGGTGCCGGCACCGGCCAGGCCGATCAGGACGGCGGCGGCGAGAGTGACGCTGAGGCGCTTCATCACGGTGGTTCCCCCTTGGTTTGCGGTCCGTCCCGGACCCGGCTCTTTCCCGCCCGGTTCCGGTGGCCTCCGGTGTTTTCCCGGCGGCTCCTTGTGACCACAACTCTGCCGTTCGGAAAGGCTCCGTTCGAGGGCTGTCACGCGCAGCTTGCTGCGTTCTGCGAGGTCACTTACTGCACCGTCCGCGACCCCCTCGGGCGCCCGGACCCGGAAGCGGAATGGATCATTGCCGTAGCCTCGACCCGGGGTAACAGGTAGATCTAGGCCAGGTAATGACCGGCCACGGCGTTGGGGGAATCCATGGGGGATCCGGATCTGGCGTTTCTCGATATCGATCCGGAGGACGAACGCTTCTACCGCGTCCTGCTCAGGAGCGGTGGCGCAGATCCCGAACAGCTCGTGCGGCACGCCGATCTGGACGAGGAAGCGGTACGCGTCCTGCGGGAACGGGCCACGGCCTTGGGTCTCGCCGCGATGACCGACGGGCTGCTGCGCCCGGTCAGTCCCGCCAAGGCGGTGCAGCACCTGATCGATGCCCGGCTCGCGCGGATGCGCCAGGAGCTGGAGACGAAGGCGGCGGCGGACGCGATCGTGGCCTCGCTGCTCGCGGAACGGGACGCGGCCACGACCTCGGACGCGATCGCGGGGGCGGACCGGCCCCCCATGGAACGGCTGATGGGCATCGAACAGGTGCGGGCGGCCATCGACGAGCTGACCTTCTTCACCCGGTCGGAGTCCATGACCACCTGGCCCTCGGGGGTGATGCGGCCCGAGATCATCGAGACCTCCCGGCCGGCCGACGCCCGCATCCTGCGGCGCGGCATCCGGATGCGCAGCCTGTTCGGGGCGGCCGCGCTGGACGATCCGGCCACGATGGCGTACCTGCGGGAGTTGGTCGGCAAGGGGGCGGAGGTACGGGTGTCCCGCCTGGACCTGGAGCGCATCCTCATCTTCGACCGGGCGGCGGCGCTGACGCCGATCGACCCCTCCGACAGCAAGCGGGGAGCGCTCCTGACCCGTGAACCGGGCCTGGTGACCACGCTGGTGTCCCTCTTCGACCGGATGTGGGGGCAGGCCCAGGAGATACCGGCGGCGGCGGACGAGGAGGGGCCGGCGGTGTCGGGCGAGCGCCCGACCGAACTGGAGCGGCGGATCCTGGAGTCGCTGTGCACGGCCGACAAGGACGAGAACGGGGCGCGGGACGTGGGCATCTCGGTGCGGACGTACCGCAAGTACGTGGCGACGCTGATGCACCGGCTCGACGCGTCGAACCGGTTCCACGCGGCGCTGCTCGCGCGGGAGCGCGGCTGGATCTGAGCGGGGCGGCCACGGCGGCCGCCCGGTAAGCACGGAGTCCGCGTCGGAGGTGCTCCCCCTTCGCGGACTCCGCCTAAGCCGGTTAAGACGGCCATGGTTAGGCGCGGGACCGCTGGAGCGCGCGGGCGCAGGAGAGCACGCCGACGGCGAGCACACCCATGACCACGTACCGCGCGGTGCCGTCGAACAGCACGGTGGACGAGGCCAGCAGGGCGATCAGCACACCGGTCGTGACGGCGAGCGGGTTCTTCTGGGGCTGGGCCATGGTGGTGGCTCCTTCGGAAGCGGGGATGGCCATTCCACTCTGACAGCGGGGCCCGTCCGCCCGGCCCCGTTGCGGGTGCAGCTTCCTGCATTCCGGCTCGCAGCATGCTGCGGAACCAGCGCATACCGGAGCGGCGGTGGCGTCAGGCGAGGGCGGTGACGAGCAGGCTGAAGGCGGCGACGATGACGGCGACGCGGCCGTAGTGGAAGCGTTCCCAGCGGTGCAGCTGCTGCTTCCAGTCGGCGGGCCGGTTCTCGGGGGTCCACGTCTTGTTCAGGTTGTTGATCGGGACGAGCAGCAGGATCGACATGACCACACTGAGCATCAGCAGTGCGCCGGCGGTGACGACGAGGCCGGTGCCGTGGTGGTCCCATCCGGCGATGGCCCAGACCGCGACGAGGACGAGCGAGCCGATGTACCAGACCGGCATCACGGCGCCGAGCATCCGGCCACCATGGGCATGGCCGAGTTGGCGGCTGTCGTCGGGGAGTGCGTTGAGGATCCGGCTCATGACGAAGGCGACGGAGAACTCCACCCCCACCATCACGCCGACGATCACGGTGGTGAATACCTCGAGTGCGTCGAGCATGGCGACCCCTCCTGGAGCTAGCGTTGCTAGGTGATGATGCAACGCTAACATTGCTGCCGCTCGACTGTCTAGCAGTGCTAGGATCGAATCATGTCGGTACAAGAACGCAAGCAGCGCGAACGGGCGGTCCGCGAGCACCTCATCGTGGCGACGGCCCGCGAACTCGCCGAGCAGCAGGGCTGGGACGCGGTCACCACCCGCCGGCTCGCCGAGCGCATCGAGTACAGCCAGCCCGTCCTCTACAGCCATTTCCGGGGCAAGCGCGAGATCATCGGCGCCGTGGCCCTGGAAGGCGCCTCCGAAATGGCCACGGCACTGCGGGCCGCGACCGCCGGTGCGGACGGCCCGCGCGAACGGGTCGCCGCCCTCGCCCGCACCTACCTCGGCTTCGCCGAAGACAACCCGGCGGTCTACGACGCCATGTTCCAGCTCGACGGCGGCCTCGCGTTCGCGCACGAGGACACCCCCGAGCCCCTGAAGGACGCCTTCGCCGCGCTGCTGGAGACCCTCGGCGAGGTCGCCGGGGACGGCGTCCACCCGGGACTGTTCACCGAAACGTTCTGGGCGTGCCTGCACGGCCTGGCCACCCTGACCCGCGCGGGACGGCTGCCGCCCGCAGACGCCGCGCACAGGGTGGAACTGCTGGTGGACCGACTCGCCATCGTCTGAGACACCGGCCCGTCGGGCACGCAGCCGGGGATCAGCGGTCGGTGCGCGGCGCGTGCAGGCCCGCGACGACCATGTGCGTCAGCAGGGCGTAGCTCTCGTCCAGGGCTTCGGGCAGGGCGAAGCCGCCGCCGGTTTCCAGGGAGACGAAGCCGTGGGCGGTGGCGCGCAGGCAGCGGGCCGCGTGGACGGCCGCGGAGTCCTCCAGGCCGTAGGCGCGCAGGGTGGCGAAGAGGATGGTGATCAGCCGTTCCCCGGCTTCGGCCGTCCGCGGTTCGGGGCTGTGCAGCAGGGCCGCGTACCGGTGGGGGTGGCGCAGGGCGTAGCCGCGCCAGGCCGTCATGAACGCCCGGATCGCCTCGTCGGCGGAGCGGCCGATGACCGCCACGCCGATCTCGTCCGTCATCTCGTTCATGATCCGCTCCGACAGGAGGTCGCGGAGCTCGGCGAGGTTGCGTACGTGCTTGTAGAGGGAGGGTGTCGCCACGCCCGCCAGGCCGGCCACCGCCGACAGGGTCAGGCCCGCCGGGCCCTGCGCGTCGACGAGGCGCAGCGCGACGTCGACCACCGCACCGGCCGAGAGCGAGGCCCTAGGCACGGGCGGCCTCCTTCAGGAAGGACACGATGACCGCAGCGGTTTCGGCGGGGAACTGCGCGTGGGCGTAGTGCCCCGCGCCCTCGATCATCGCGAGGCGCCCGCGACCTTCGGGCAGTTCGGCGACGATGGCCGCGCCCTCGGCGGCCGGGTCGGCCCAGTCGCAGTCGAGGGTGCCCTCGACGATCAGCGCCGGGCACCGGACCTCGCCGAGGCGGGCGCCCGCGTCGGTGGGGGCGGACATCCCCATCTTGGCGAGGACGGCCATCCGGCCCGGTCGGCCCAGGTCGGCGTCGAGCGCGGCGAGGTGGGCGGCATGAGCGGCGGGGCGGGTGCCGGGGTAGGCGTGGTCGAGGTAGCGCTTCCACAGGCCGGCGCTGCGCAGGATGCCGGTGCCCATCAGCAGGAGCATGCCCTTGCGGTAGCGGGCATTGGATCCGAGGGCGCCGAAGTCGATCTTCTGGGCACGGGTGAACGGGCTGATCTCGACGATCGCGTCGACCAGCGCGGGCTCCTGCGCCGCCGCGATGGTGGCGGCGCCGCCGGCGAAGGAGTGGCCGACGATGACGGCCGGTCCGCCGAGGTGGCGGATCAGGCCGAGCAGGTCGCCCGCCACGTCGGTACGGGTGTACGAGGCCCAGCCGGTGCTCGATTCCCCGTGTCCACGCAGGTCGGTGGAGGCGACGCGGTACCCGGCGGCGACGAGGAGGGATGCGGTCTCGCGGTAGGCCGCGCGGTTGTCGCCCATGCCGTGGGCGAGCACGACCAGCGGGCCTTCACCCGTGACCTCGTACGCGAGCCGCCCGCCGTCGGTGCTCAGAAACTCCGTCATGACCCGTCCCCCGGAAGTGATGGCTAATACCTGTTGCCCATAAGCTAATGGCATTAGCCTGCATGGTCAACCCCTGCTCGGTTACTTCGGGTCGCTGTTGAACTTCGCGGCCGACCAGAAGTACCCGAGCACCGCGAGACCCAGGCACCAAGCGACCGCGATCCACCCGTTGGCGCCGATCTCAGAGCCGAGCAGCAGTCCGCGCAGGGTCTCGATGGCCGGCGTGAAGGGCTGGTACTCGGCGATCGGCTGGAACCAGCCCGGCATCCCCTCGATCGGGACGAAGGCGCTGGACAGGAGCGGCAGCATGATCATCGGCAGCGCGTTGTTGCTGGCGGCCTCGGCGTTCGGGCTGATCAGCCCCATGCCGACGGCGATCCAGGTCAGCGCCAGGGCGAACAGCACGAGGAGCCCGAAGGCCGCCAGCCATTCCACGGCGGTAGCGTCCGTGGAGCGGAAGCCGATGGCCACGGCGACCGCGCCCATCAAGACCACGCTCGCGATCGACTGCACCACACTGCTGACGACGTGCCCGATGAGCACGGCTCCGCGGTGGATCGCCATGGTTCGGAAGCGGGCGATGATGCCCTCGCTCATGTCGTTGGAGACCGAGACCGCGGTGCCGATGGTGGTGCTGCCGATGGTCATCAGCAGCAGGCCCGGCACCAGGTAGGCGATGTAGCCGGAGCGGCCGCCGCCCCCGACGCCCGCGCTCATCACGTCGCCGAAGATGTAGACGAAGAGCAGCAGGAGCATGATCGGCGTGAGCAGCAGGTTCAGCGTCAGGGACGGGTAGCGGCGCGCGTGCAGGAGGTTGCGGCGCAGCATCGTGGACGAGTCGCGGACGGCGAGGGCGAGAGTGCTCATCGGACGTTCTCCTTGGACTGAGCAGGCAGGCTGGACTGGCTGGGGCGGGGGTCGGTGCCGGTCAGGGCGAAGAACACGTCGTCCAGGTCCGGGGTGTGCACGGTCAGTTCGTCCGCCTCGATGCCGGCCGCATCCAGCCGGCCGAGGAGCGAGCCGAGCGCGCGCTGGCTGCCGTCGCTGGGAATCTGCAGAGTGAGCGCCTCGTCGTCCCGGATGGACTCGCCGAGCGCTGCCACCGCAACTCGGTAGAGGGCCGGGTCGGAGAACCGCAGCCGTACGTGCCCGCCGGGGATCAGCCGCTTCAACTCCTCCGCGGTGCCCTCGGCGGCGATCCTGCCGTCGTTCAGCACCGCGATCCGGTCCGCCAGCTGATCGGCCTCCTCCAAGTACTGCGTCGTGAGGAAGACCGTCACACCGCCCGAGACCAGCCCGCGGATGATCTGCCACATGTTGTGGCGGGAGCGCGGGTCCAGCCCGGTGGTCGGCTCGTCGAGGAAGATGATCCGCGGATCACCCACCAGCGTCATCGCAATGTCGAGGCGACGCTTCATGCCACCGGAGTACGTCGAAGCCGGCTTCTTCGCCGCGTCGGTGAGGTCGAAACGCTCCAGCAGCTCGGCGGTGATCCGCCGCCCCTCCCGCTTGGAGAGGTGGTGCAGGTCCGCCATGAGGAGCATGTTCTCCTCACCGGTGATCAGCCCGTCGACCGCCGAGAACTGCCCGGTCACACCGATCGCCGCCCGCACCCCGCCCGGGGAGGCCGCGATGTCGTGGCCCGCGACCTGAGCCTGTCCCCCGTCGGCGGTGATGAGCGTGGACAGGATCTTCACGATGGTGGTCTTGCCGGCGCCATTGGGGCCGAGCAGTGCGAACACGGACCCGGCCGGGATGGTCAGATCGATGCCGTCGAGGACGGTCTTGTCCCCGTAGGACTTGCGCAGACCGGCGGTGGAGACGGCTGCCGGAGACGGGTGACCGCCTCGATGTGATGTGGACATGACAGAAGAAGGCATGAGGCCCTCCATTCGGAGGCTGAAGTGACGGGGGGGGAAGGAGCAGGTGGCCCGGTAAGGGCCTGATCAGGCCCCGGAGGCCTGGGCGCGACGGACGTCGATGTTGCCGTGCTTCGTCCGGGCGCGGACCTTGACGGTGTCCGAGCTCCCCTCCGGGCTCCCGGACGCCGTGAGCGTGTTGCGCACCTGGCCGGAGCCCGAGCTGACGTCGAGCCAGGCGGCCGTACCCTCGCGGACGCCGACCTCGATGGCCCCGTAGGAGGTCTCCAGCTCCACGGTGCCGCGGGCGACTTCGCCCACCCGCAGGGTTCCGTGGGCGGTCTTGGCGGTGACCGAGTCCTCGGCCCGCCGGATCTCGATGTCACCGTTGGCACCGCTCACCCGCAGCTCGCCGATGGCGGCGCCGACGGTCGTGGTGCCGTGCGAGTTCTTCAGGACGGCGGGGCCGTCGACGAAGCCGAGGCGCAGGCTGCCGGAGCTGGTGGTGATCTCGGTCGCGCCCTCGGCCCGGTCCACGGTGATCGAGCCGTGCGACGCGGTCAGCTTGAGCGGGCCGGTCGTATCGAGGCGGACGTCGCCGGACGAGGTCTTCACCCGGACCTCCCCGAGCCGGCCCTCGCCGAGCACCTGGGTCCAGGCGCCGGTCGTGTCGACGTGCGAACCCGTGGGCAGTTCGACCGTCACGTCGACGATGCCGGGCTTGCCGAACGGGTTGGACTTGGGCGTCCTGACGGTCAGCACGCCGCCCGCGAACGTGACCTCGGTCTGCTCGGCGGTCCGAACGTCCTTGTCGCGCTTCGGGTCCCGGGGCTGCACCGCGACGACGGTGTCGCTGCGGTCGCCCGCGGTGAACTGGATGGAACCGGCCTCCACGTGTGCGGTGACCGAGATCGCTTCGGAGGTGTCGAAAGAAGGCATGGCTGTCCCGTCCTCTTGGGTCTTCCGGGCGTCCCCGCTGGTGGGACGTGGTGTGGGCGAACTGATGCGGTGCGGTGGGGTGGGGTGAGGGAGCCGGGTTAACGGACCCAGCCCGTGAAGCTCTGTCCCACGCTCTGGGACTTCTCCGCCGTACGGGGCCGGGCGCCGCCGTCGACCGCGGCCGATACGGCGCGCACCAGCCAGGCGTTGACCGACAGCCCCTCGCGGCTCGCCGCCTCCTCGGCGCGGGCCTTGAGGTGGGCCGGCAGGCGCAGGTTGACGCGGGCGGTGCCTCCCTCGTCGCCGTCGGCGGCTGCGTGCGGCGCGAGCGGTTCGGCGAACGGAGCGGCGGAGGCCGGCTCCGCGGGGGCGTGGCTCTCGCCGGCCGGCACCGTCACCACGAACTCGGGGTCGAGCCCCCGCAGCCGTACGTCGACCGAACCGGGGGCGAGTTCACGGGTGATCTCGTCCATCGCGGCGGAGAGCACGTTGAGCAGGGTCAGCCGGGTGGCCGACTCCAGGGGAGCGGTGAGCCTCTCGGCCAGCTTGCGGGCTTCGTCGCCGCCGGCCTCGGCGGCGACGGCGAGCTCTTGGCGGAGGGTGGTGACGTAGGGCGTGAGGTCCATGTCGCACAGCATGGCACAGGGATGGCGCCATGTCGAGCCAATGTGGCACCACTTGGCCGCCCGGCGGTGTCACCGCACACAAACACGCTGGTCAGGGCGATGACACCATCCTGCGCCACAGTGACACCAGCCGGCGCCAGCCTGAACGCGCGCGGGCCACACCAGCGAAACTCAGCCCCTCCGGCGTTTGAGGAGCGGGGGTCCGGGGGCCGGCCCCCGGCAACGGCGCCGCACCCGGGGACGGGTCCGGGCGGAGCCCGGGGAACGGTGGAAGGGCGGGTAGGGGACTCCGCCCCGCGCAGCGGCACATCCCGCAGCCGGGCCGGGGCCGGGCCAGGCGTCAGGCCGTGGAGGCCGTCCGGCGGGCGTAGTGGCGGGCCGCCTTCGCCCGGTTCCCGCACCCCGTGCTCGTGCACCACCGGCGGGTGCCGTTGCGACTGACGTCGTGGAACAGCAACCCGCACGTCGGGTTGGCACAACTGCGCACCCGGTCCCGCGCGGTGCTGAGCAGCCGGAGGTAGTCCGCCGCCACGAGGTACCCGAGCAGACGCCCCGAGTCGGGCGCCTCCAGCCGCTCGACGGGCCCGGCGGCCGTGAGCAGCCGACGGATCCGGCCCGCGTCGAGCAGCCGGTTGAAGGCGTCGAGCGCCATCGGCCCCGCATCGGCGCGCCCGGCCACACCGGCCAGCGCGGTGCGGGCGGCCCGCACGGCGGTCAGGGTGGTCCGGTCGGCCCGCAGCTCGCCGCCGGCGTACGCGGCCGCCGCCCGGGACCCGGCCAGCCAGCACGCGAGGCCGGCGGTGGAGTCCAGCAGGTCGTAGCGGCCGTACCGGTCGTGCCAGAGGGTGTTGAGGAGGTCCAGGCTGAGCGGCTCGCCGGTCAGCGGACGCGGATCGGGCACGCTCGTCGCCACGGCCGTTCCTGCTCGGTCCACGCTCACCCCCGCGGCCCGAGGCGCACGGGTTGGTGCACGGCCGCGAAGGCGCAGTACGGCGAAGAGCCCTCGGCCCGGTACAGCTCAACGGCCTGCGGCGCCGCGAGGATCCCCGGCAGGATCAGCTGCCACAGCCGGGTCAGGTGCCCGCGCAGCGGCCCGCAGGAACGGCACGGGCGGCCCTCCTCCGCGCGCAGGCACACGTCCATCCCGATCAGTGAGTACACGAGCTGCGCGGCCGTTCCCCAGGGGTCGGCCGCTCCGGACAGGGCGTCGGCCAGCTCCTCGCGGACGGCGTCGGTCCAGGAGACGCTGCCGTCGGGGTAGTGCACGAACTCCCGGGTGAGCCGGGCGCCCGCCCGTACGACGGGGTCGTGCCCGAGCCGCCCGGCGACCGCGTGCGTGATGTCGACGGCGGCCTGCAAGGGCCGGATCCCGCGGTGCGGTAGCGCGCCCAGGGCGCCCACGATCGACTGCCGGGCTTCGGTGCGCACGGCTCTGACCAAGTCGTCCTTGGCGGGGAAGTGGTACATCAAGGCGCCCTTGGTCACTCCCGCGGCGGTGCAGATGACGGCGAGCGAGGCCCCTTCGTAGCCGTAGAGGTCGATGGCCTTGGCGGCACCGTTGATCAGAGCCCGGCGCGTCCGCTCGGCTCGCTCCTGCTGCGCCATGGGCGCTCCTCGTGCGTAGGGGATGGAGACGTACGGGTGGTGCGGTGCCGGCGGGCCCGCCCGAACCGCACCACCCGTACGATCAGGCCGCGGTGCCGGCCGGGACGGAGGCCAGGCTGTCCTCGAAGCTCTTGCGGAGCTGGGCGCGGCGGAGCTTGCCGATGCCGGTCTTGGGGATCTCGGACCGGTCGACGGGCAGCAGGTGCGGTACGTCGACGCCCAGCCGCTCGCGGACCCGCTCGCGGATCCGCTCGCCCTGTTCCCCGGTGATGGCGCCGGCTCGCGGGCTGAAGAACACCGCGAGTTCCTCGGTGCCGCCGGGCTCGGCGGTGACCAGGGAGGCGACGGTGTACGAGGGCTCGATGAAGTCGAGTTCCTCGACGGCTGCCTCGATCTCGTGGCCGTGGTAGGCGATCTCCCCGAGCTGGATGACGTCGTCGGTGCGGCCGGTGACGGTGAGGATGCCGTTCTCCACGTACGCGAGGTCGCCGGTCTTGAACCAGCCGTCCTCGGTGAAGGACTGCCGGTTCTGCACGGGGTTGTCGTAGTACCCGGAGGTGATGGTCGAACCGGTGACCTGGAGGCGGCCGGTGACGCCCCACGGAACGAGGGCGCCGTGCTCGTCGACGACGCGGATGCGGGTGCCGGGCTGCGGGCGGCCGACGGGCACGTAGCGGTCGTCGCCGGCGGCGGCCTCGGTGAACTGGCAGTCGGCCACGCCGGCAGTGGTCTCGGACATGCCCCAGCCGGGGAACATGGCGGTGGCGGGCAGCCCGTAGGGGGCCAGCAGGTCCAGGAAGCGGCGTACGACGCCGGAGCGGACGGCCTCGCCGCCGTTCATGATGTAGCGCAGCGGGCTGAGGTCCCAGCCGCGGCCCTCGAAGCGGTCCGCCTGGTCGTTGACGAGCACGAAGGCGAAGTTGGGCGCCCAGGTGGTGTCGGCCCGGTGGGTGGAGACGGCGTCGAGCCAGCGCAGCGGGTCTTCCAGGACCCACTGGATCTTGGCGTGGACCTGAGCGGCGCCGAGGAAGACGTCGCGGGCGTGGAACATCACGAGGCCGCCGATGTGGTCCAGCGGCATCCAGTTGAAGGTGCGGGTGTCCGCGTCCAGCTTGTTCACGCGGGAGGTGGCCGCGCTGCGCGTGAGGATGTTGCGGTGGGTCAGGGTGACGGCCTTGGGCACGCCGGTGCTGCCGGAGGTGAGCAGCAGGACGGCCGGGTCCACGGCGTCCGGCTCGTGCCAGGCGAGGTCCGGCTCGTGGGCGGTGCGCAGGCTCGCCACGTCACCCAGGTGGGCGGCGGTCCAGCCGGCGTCGGCGGCGGTGGCGGGCGCGATCTCCTGGCCGGTGCCGGTCAGGACGCGGGGGCGGCCGTAGCCGGCCCAGACGCGCTCCAGCAGGCCGGGGCCGTTGACCGCGTCGGCGCTGACGGGCAGCGGCAGGAAGCCGCCGAGGATGCAGGCCCAGAAGCCGGAGAGGAGGTCGGCGTCGTCCGCGGACTGCAGGATGATCTTCTCGCCGATCGCGGCGCCGGAGGCGCGCAGGCCGGCCAGGACGCGCGAGGCGTCGTCGAGGAGCTCGGCGTAACTCTGGTGGACCTCGGTGCCGTCGGCGCGGATGTACGTCACCCCGCGTCCGTCGGCCTCGCTCTCGGCGACGGCGCGGACGAGGGCGGCGCCGAGGTGCGCGACGCCGGTTTCGGGGGCGGGCCCGCCGTCGAGCAGCGATATGCCGGTGCCGGTCATGCCTGGTTCTCCTCTTGCTGAGCGGTGTCGGACGCGGAGTCGGCGGGGGTCGCGGTGGCCACGATGACGAGCGGGCCCCGGCCGTGGAAGGGCGCGGGCTCCTTGCGGAACCCGCCGTACTCGGCCGTGATGGTCAGTCCCGCCGCGGCCAGCAGTTCGCGGACCTCGGGCCCGGTCAGGACGGCCTGATCGAAGAAGTTGTCGTACATGGCGACCGTGCCGTCCGCGGTGCGGACCAGCAGGGTCTCCTCGTTGCGCCAGTTCGCGGCGTGCGCGTTGATGAACTGGCGGGCGAGGCGGGTGATGAGGACCCCTTCCCGGCGGTGGTGGCCGATGCTGTTGGGCTGGAAGGAGTCGACGAAGTTCAGCAGGTGGCCGAACTCCAGGACGACCTGCCCGCCGGGGTTCAGCAGCTCGCGGACGGAGCGCAGGACGGCCGGGAGCTGGGCCCGATTCAGGTAGTTCAGCGTCATGAAGAGGCTGTACACGAGGTCGTAGCGCTCGTCGGTGCGGTACTCCTCGGCGCGGGCCTCCACGTAGGAGATGCCCTCGTCGCCGGCGGCCCGGGCGTACTCCAGGAACGCGGCGCTCTGGTCGACTCCGGTGCCGCGGTGGCCGCGCTCGCGCAGGGCGCGCAGGTTGGAGCCGGTGCCGCAGCCCAGGTCGAGTACGGTGCCCGCGTCGGGGAGCAGGGACGCGAGGAACTCCGTCTCGGCGTCGAGGTTGCGGAAGTCCTTCCGCATGATCTCGTAGTACTCACCGGGGAATTCGAAGCTCGTGCCGGTCAAATCCGTCATCCTCCTCGGATGTCAGTGCGCGTCGGTCGTCGGTGCTCGGCAGTGCTCGGCAGTGCTCGGCGGCGGTCCCCTGCGTGGACACGGCCTCTGGGTGGACACGGGCTCTACGTGGACACGGCCTCGCGCATGGTCCGGTAGCCGCGCGGGGTGAGGCCGTACCGGTCGCGGAAGAGCCGGCTGAAGTGCGAGGCCTGGTAGAGGCCGGACCGTTCGCCGATGACCCCGACGGGCAGGTGTTCGAGCCGCGGGTCGCGCAGCTCCGACCGGCAGCGGGCGAGGCGCTCGTCCCGGATCCACCGGGCGGGGCTGGTCCCCTGCTCCTGGAAGATCCGCTGGAGGTAGCGCAGCGAGACGTTGTGGTGCTCGGCGATCGCCTGCGGGGTGAGGTCGGGGTCGGAGAGCCGTGCGCGGATGTACGCCTGGATGCCCAGCATCAGGTCGTGCCGGGCCACCTCGTCCTCGGCGGCGACGTTGCGCAGCCGGTCGGCGAGGACGGCCGCGGTCAGGCCCGCCACCGTGGCGCCGACCCGGTCGACGGCTGCATGGATCTCGGTGCCGTGGTCGTGGAGTCCGGCGAGGAGCTGGGAGAGCAGGGCGCCGGCGCCCATCCGTCCGCACCAGCCGGTGGCGGTGAGCTTGGCGGTGTCGCCGGCCGACATGCCGAGGTGCCGGTGCGGCAGCTGGACCTCGACCAGGTGGAAGGGCCGGGGCAGCACGAGGCGGTACGGACGGCTGGTGTCGCAGCAGATGATCTGCGGGCCGCTCGCCTGGCCGCGGCGGCCGTCCTGGTGCACGTGGATCTCGCCGGCCAGCGCCCGGAACACCCGCAGGGACTCGGAGGGGTCGGGGCGGATGTGGCGGCCGGGGCGTACGGCCTCGTGGGCCTCCCCGGTGACGAGGGAGATCGTGACGTCTCCGAACTCGCGGCGCACGGTGGTCCCGTACACGGACTCGTTGTGGGTACGGATGACCCGCGCCGTGCAGGTGGCGGGTGCGGCGAGCGCTGGACTGCGGTCCGGCACGAATGCGCTCGGCACGCGGAGGGGCAGCATGTCCATCGTTCTCCTCGCTCCGGGAAGCGTCGTGTCATGACAAGCAGGCCCATAGAAACATACCTTCATGCAGGTACTCGATCGCCATCAGATGTTCCAATCAGCTGGGCCACACCTCGACTTTCATGCGTAAACAGGCCATGAACAGGCGCATTTACGCAAGCCAACCCACACGTCACCCGGTACAGTTGAGGACGAGGACTGGCCGGACAACGCGGCTTCACGTGCGGTCATGGATGTAGTTTCCGAACGAGGGGTATCACGTGACGATCAAGGTCGGCATCAACGGATTCGGCCGCATCGGCCGCAGCTTCTTCCGCGCCGCCCTTCAGCGGGGCACCGGCCTGGAGGTGGTCGCCGTCAACGACCTCACCGACGCCGCGACGCTGGCCCACCTGCTCAAGTACGACAGCACGCTCGGCAAGCTCGGCCACGAGGTCAAGGCCGTCGAGGGCAACCTCGTCATCGACGGGCGCACCATACGCGTGACCGCCGAGCGCGACCCCGCGAAGCTTCCGTGGGGCGAGCTGGAGGTGGACGTCGTCATCGAGTCCACCGGCGTCTTCACCGACGCGCACAAGGCGCGCGCCCACCTGGAGGCCGGTGCCCGGAAGGTCATCATCAGCGCGCCCTCGAAGAACGAGGACCTGACGATCGCCTTCGGCATCAACGACGACCTCTACGACCCGGCCGTGCACGACATCGTCTCCAACGCCTCGTGCACGACCAACTGCCTGGCCCCGCTCGCCAAGGTCCTCGACGACGCGCTCGGCATCGAGCACGGCCTGATGACCACGGTCCACGCCTACACCGCGGACCAGAACCTCCAGGACGGACCGCACAGCGATCTGCGCCGCGCCCGCTCGGCGGCGACGAACACCGTGCCGACCACCACGGGCGCCGCCAAGGCGATCGGCCTGGTCCTCCCGCAGCTCAAGGGCAAGCTCGACGGGTACGCGCTGCGCGTGCCGATCCCGACGGGCTCCGCCACCGACCTCACCGTCCGCGTCGGCCGCGCGACGACGGCCGAGGAGGTCAACGAGATCTTCGCGAAGGCCGCCGAGGGCCCCCTCGCGGGCATCCTCACGTACACCGACGAGCCGATCGTCTCCAGCGACATCGTCACCGACCCCGCGTCGTGCATCTTCGACTCGGGCCTGACCAAGGTGATCGGCGACGGCCGCCAGGTCAAGATCGTCGGCTGGTACGACAACGAGTGGGGCTTCTCCAACCGTGTCGTGGACACCGCCCTGCTGATCGGCGCCCGCTGACCGGCGCCCCGTAGACGGGCGCCCGCCGACGGCGACCCCGTCGGCCGCGGCGCCCGTCCCGACCGGAGGATCCCGATTCCCGTGATCAAGACCCCCCATCACGAGGGTGAACAGGCCGTCCAGAAGCAGGCCGGCGAAGGCGGTCCCGGCTGGGGATCGCCGATGTTCGACGACGTGATCCAGCCCGGCTTCGACCAGTACCTGATGCGCCAGCGCATGCTCTTCCTGGGCGGCGCCGACGCGACGGGCGCCATGTGGTCCTCGCTGGTCACGGGCGACCCCGGCTTCGCCCTGCCCACGAGCCGGCGCACGATCACGCTGTCTTCCCTGCCCGTGCCGGGCGATCCGCTCGCCGAAGCCTTCGCCGAGACGGCCGACATCGGGCTGCTCGCCCTCGAACCGCACACGACGACCCGGATCCGGATCAACGGCGTGGCGCGGCGCGAAGGGGATTCCCTCCGCATCCGCACCGAGCAGGTCCTGGGCAACTGCCCCAAGTACCTCCAGGTACGGGTCCCGGTCGCGGACGGGCCCGCATCGGCGACCCGGGAGACCCGGGACGGCGACGCGCTGACGCCCGAGCAGGAGAAGTGGATCCGCGGCGCGGACACCTTCTTCATCGCCAGTCAGGCCGACGGCTACGGCGCGGACTCCTCGCACCGGGGCGGCGACCCCGGCTTCGTCGAGGTGGCAGGACCGCGCAAGCTCGTCTGGCCCGACTACTTCGGCAATTCCTTCTACATGACCTTGGGCAATCTGCAGCTCAACGAGAACTGCGGACTGCTCTTCCTGGACTGGGAGTCCGGCCACACCCTGCAACTGACGGGCAAGGCTCGGATCAACTGGGCCGAGGGGGACCGGGCCGACGTGCCCGGAGCCCTGCGGATGTGCGAGTTCGACATCGAACGCGTGGTGCAGATCGACGGGGCGACCCGGTTGCGCTGGGCGTTCAACGGTCCCTCGCCCTACAACCCGCCGGCACCGGCGCGGGGCTGAAACCCCCGCAGCCCCCGCGCCGTCCCCCTCCCCCGGCCCCCTGGTCACCGTCCGGCCGTGCCGCCTCCCCCGTCGGTGCGGCCGGACGGTGTTGTACCCCCTGCCCGCCGGGCACGCCGCCCACCCGCCCGAGGACCCCCGCCCGAGGACTCTCCCGTTTAAGGACTCCGCCATGCCCACCACGCCCGCCACGCCCGGTCCCGTCCTGCCCCGGCTGCGCGCCGACGTCTCGACGGTCCCCGCCTACGTGCCGGGCCGCGCGGCCCGCGACGAGTTCGTCGACAAGCTCTCCTCGAACGAGAACCCGTACCCGCCGCTCCCGTCGGTGATCGCCGCGGTCGAGACCTGGCTGGGCCGCCTCAACCGCTACCCCGACCCCACCGCCGCCGAGCTCGTCGCGGAACTCTCCGCGCGCCTCGACGTCCCCGCCGACCACCTGGTCCTCGGCACCGGCTCGGTCGGCATCACCCAGCACCTGGTCGCCGCCGCCGCGGGGGCGGGCGACGAGGTCGTCTTCGCCTGGCGCTCGTTCGAGGCGTACCCGCTGCTGACCTGGGCCGCCGGGGCGACCTCCGTCCAGGTCCCGCTGCGCGACGAGACCCACGACCTGGACGCACTGGCCGACGCGGTCACCGACCGCACCCGCCTGATCTTCGTCTGCAACCCGAACAACCCGACCGGCACCGCCGTACGCCGCGCCGAGCTGGAACGCTTCCTGGACCGCGTGCCGGCCGACGTCCTGGTCGTCATAGACGAGGCCTACCGCGAGTTCGTCGACGCCGCCGAAGACATCCCGGACGGCATCGACCTCTACCGGGACCGGCCCAACGTGGCGGTGCTGCGCACCTTCTCCAAGGCCTACGGACTGGCCGCGCTCCGCGTCGGCTACGCGGTGGCCCACCCGCACGTGACGGCGGCCCTGCGCGCCTGCTCCGTACCGCTCGGCGTGAGCGGCCCCGCCCAGGCCGCCGCCCTGGCCTCCCTGCGGGCCACCGAGGAACTCCGCGAGCGGGTGGCCGACCTGGTGGCGGAACGCGCCCGCGTCAGCGCCGGCCTGCGCGCGGAAGGCTACGAAGTCCCCGACAGCCACGCCAACTTCGTCTGGCTGCGCCTGGGCTCCCGCACCTCCTACTTCGCCGACGCCTGCGAGGCCGCCGGCCTGATGGTCCGCCCCTTCGGCGACGAGGGCGTCCGCATCACGATCGGCACCCCGGACGCCAACGACCGCCTCCTGAAAACCGCGGCCCACTGGGACCGGTGAGCCTAGCTCCCAAGGGCGAGACGGACACCGGTCCAGCCGAGTAGCCGGCAGCGAGGCCTCTCCGTTCCCGACGCTCACCATCAGCAAGGGAGCAGGTACACGGCCCACACGAACGAGGCGGCGTACTCCGACGGTTGTCGGGTACGCCGCCTCGGTACGGGACGGGTCTGCGGGAAGGTGCCCCGCGCTGTCACGGTGCCTACTTCGGGTCGCTGTTGAACTTCGCGGCCGACCAGAAGTAGCCGAGCACCGCGAGGCCCAGGCACCAGGCGAGTGCGATCCATCCGTTGTGGCCGATCTCGGTGCCGAGCAGCAGTCCGCGCAGGGTTTCGATGGCCGGCGTGAAGGGCTGGTACTCGGCGATGGGGCGGAACCATCCCGGCATCCCCTCGACCGGGACGAAGGCGCTGGAGAGCAGCGGCAGCAGGATCATCGGCATGGCGTTGTTGCTCGCTGCCTCGGCATTCGGGCTGATCAGCCCCATGCCGACGGCGATCCAGGTGAGCCCCAGGGCGAACAGCACGAGGAGCCCGAAGGCCGCCAGCCATTCCACGGCGGTGGCGTCCGTGGAGCGGAAGCCGATGGCCACGGCGACCGCGCCCACGAGGACGACGCTCGCGATCGACTGCAGCACGCTGCCGATGACGTGCCCGATGAGGACCGACCCACGGTGGATCGCCATCGTGCGGAAGCGGGCGATGATGCCCTCGCTCATGTCCGTGGAGACCGACACCGCGGTGCCGATGGTGGTACTGCCGATGGTCATCAGCAGCAGACCCGGCACCAGGTAGGCGATGTAGTCGGAGCGGTCGCCGCCGATGCCCGCGCTCATCACGTCGCCGAAGATGTAGACGAAGAGCAGCAGGAGCATGATCGGTGTGAGCAGCAGGTTCAGGGTGAGGGACGGGTAGCGGCGGGCGTGCAGGAGGTTGCGGCGCAGCATCGTGGACGAGTCGCGGACGGCGAGGGCGAGGGTACTCATCGGGCGTTCTCCTTGTTCAGGTCGTGGCGGGGGTCGGTGCCGGTCAGGGCGAAGAACACGTCGTCCAGGTCGGGAGTGTGCACGGTCAGTTCGTCCGCCTCGATACCCGCCGCATCCAGCCGGCCGAGGAGCGAGCCGAGCGCGCGCTGGCTGCCGTCACTGGGAATCTGCAGAGTGAGGGATTCCTCGTCCCGGATGGACTCGCCGAGCGCTGCCACCGCGGCCCGGTAGAGGGCCGGGTCGGAGAACCGCAGGCGTACGTGGCCTCCGGGGATCAGCCGCTTCAACTCCTCCGCGGTGCCCTGAGCCGCGATCCGGCCGTCGTTCAGTACCGCGATCCGGTCGGCGAGCTGATCGGCCTCCTCCAGGTACTGCGTGGTGAGGAAGACCGTCACGCCGTCAGAGACGAGCCCGCGGATGATCTGCCACATGGTGTGGCGGGAGCGCGGGTCCAGCCCGGTGGTCGGCTCGTCGAGGAAGATGATCCGCGGATCACCCACCAGCGTCATCGCAATGTCGAGGCGACGCTTCATGCCACCGGAGTACGTCGAAGCCGGCTTCTTCGCCGCCTCCACCAGGTCGAACCGCTCGAGGAGTTCGGCCGCGACCCGCCGCCCCTCCCGCTTGGACAGGTGGTGCAGGTCCGCCATCAGGAGCATGTTCTCCTCCCCCGTGATCAGCCCGTCCACCGCCGAGAACTGCCCGGTCACACCGATCGCGGCGCGGGCCGCCCGCGGGTCGGCGGCCAGGTCGTGGCCGCCGACCCGGATCTCGCCGGAGGCGGGATCGGGGGAGACGAGGGTGGAGAGGATCTTCACGGCGGTGGTCTTGCCCGCGCCGTTCGGGCCGAGCAGGGAGAAGACCGTTCCTTCGGGGACGGCCAGGTCGATGCCGTCGAGGACGGTCTTTTCGCCGTAGGACTTGCGCAGCCCGTTCGCGGTGATGGCCCAGCTGGTCATGAGGGGTGCTCCTTTACAGGTCTCAGAGGCTGCGGGCGGTGATGTCGCCGTAGGCGGTGGTCGCGTGGATGTCGAGGCCGGCGGTGGCACCGTCGGGGGTGCGCAGGGCGTTGTGGATCCGGCCGTGGGCGGCGCCGGCGTCGAGGGTGGCGCTGACCCCGCGGGCGGCGCCGACCGAGATCTCGCCGTACTCGGTGCGCAGTTCGACCGTGCCGCACACGGCCTCGGCGATGCGCAGGTCGCCCTTCTGGGTGCTGATCCGGGCCGGGCCGCCCAGGCGGCCCACCGAGACGTCACCGGCCGCGAGGGTCAGGTGGGTGCTCGCGGCCTCGTCGAGCTTGACCGAGCCGCGGGCGCTCTCGAAGACGACGTCACCGAGGCGTCCGACGCCCCGCAGTTCGGCGTCGGCCGCCTTCGCCTCGACGCGGGATCCGGCGGGCAGCTGGACGGTCACCTCGATGGAACCGGATGCGCCCAGGAGCTGGTTCTTCGCCGGGGCCGCGATCCGCAGGACCCCGTCGGCGTACTCGACCGAGGTCTGCTCGGCCGCCTTCACGTCACGGCCCTTCGAGGCGTCGGCGGGCCGGACCTCGACCGCGGTGTCGGTGCGGTCGGCGGCGATGAAGCGGATGCTGCCGGCGGGGATGTCCAGCACGGCGGAGATCGGGGTGGCGGTGGCGAACTTCTGCATGATTCTCTCCTGCGACTCGTTGTTTCCGATGAGCGAAAAGCTACGTTGCTTTCCACATCCCGACAAGCAAGTCATCGCGAGGAAACTCAATACATGCAGGTCAGAGCCATCAAATCGTTGCGAAGGCTTGGAATTGAATGCAACGACAGAGGCTCGAACGTTGCAATGAACTAGAAGTGAAAGCTACACGCCCGCCCGGGCCAGCCGCGCCGCCAGTGCGCGGACGTGGTCGCGGAGTTCGGCGGGCTCCAGGACCTGGAAGTCGATGCCCTTGAGGGCGATGTACAGGGCGATCTGGTCCAGGGAGCCGCCTCCGGCGTGGAACAGGCACGACTGCTCGTCGAGCTTCTCCAGTCGCCCGGCGGTGGGCGAGGTGTGTTCGGCGACCACTTCGATCGGGGCGTGGAAGAGGATCTTCGCCTGGAACCGGTAGGGCGCCGAGGACAGCGCGTGGGACATGTAGGCGCTCAGGTCCGGCGCCGGCGCCGGCCGTGGCGCGAAGCGCGGGCCGGGCTGGAGCGGGGTGTCGAAGCGGTCCACGCGGAAGGTGCGCCAGTCGTCCCGGTCCAGGTCGAAGGCGAGCAGGTACCAGCGGCGGCCGGTGTGCACCAGCCGGTACGGCTCCACGCGCCGGGTGTTCTTCTGGTAGCCGAAGCGGATCCCCTCGTGGGCACGGCAGGCGGCGGCCAGGGCCGCCAGCAGGCTCGCCTCCACCGCGGGTCCCGCCCCGGCCAGCGGCAGGATCGCGGACTGCACCGCGGTCACCCGGTGGCGCAGCCGGGACGGCAGGACCTGTTCGAGTTTGGCCAGTGCGCGCAGCGAGGTCTCCTCCATCCCCGAAACCGACCCGGTGGCGGCGGCACGCAGTCCGAGGGCGACGGCCACCGCTTCCTCGTCGTCCAGCAGCAGCGGCGGAAGGGCGGCGCCGACCCCCAGCCGGTAGCCGCCCGCCGTGCCGGTGGCCGACTCCACCGGGTAGCCCAGGCCGCGGAGCCGGTCGACGTCCCGCCGGACCGTACGGGTGGTCACGCCGAGCCGGCCGGCCAGCTCCGGCCCCGGCCAGTCGGGCCGGGACTGCAACAGGGACAGCAGGCGCAGCAGCCGTGCCGAGGTCTCCAGCATGCGCGGACAACTCCTCTATGTTCACCGTTGGTTGAGGACCGGAGCTGTCCTCAAGGGCTCCTAGTGTCTGTCTTGCCGCCCCGAACGGGCCACGGCAGAACCGCGAAAGCCAAGGGAGACGCTCATGATCCTCGTCACCGGAGCCACCGGGAACGTCGGCCGCCACGTGCTGGACCTGCTGATCGAGGACGGCCACGAGGTCCGGGCGCTGACCCGCGATCCGCAGCGCTCGGTGTGGCCGGCCGAGGCCGACGTCGTCGCCGGCGACCTCTCCGACGCCGTGTCACTGGAGGCGGCGCTGACCGGGGTCGACACGGTGTTCCTGTTCGCGGCGCCGGGCAGCGGACCGGGCTTCGTCGCCGCCGCGGAGCGGGCCGGGGTGCGCAAGGTGGTGCTGCTCTCCTCCGGCGCGGTCGACGACGCCGCCGAGGTCCAGGACGGGCCGATCGCCGCCTACCACGCGGAGGTCGAGCAGGCCCTGCGCGCTTCCGGCCTGGAGTGGACGTTCCTGCGCCCGGACGCGTTCGCCGCCAACACCCTGATGTGGGCCGGTCAGACCCGGTCCGGCGATGTGGTGCGCGGCGCCTACGCCGGGGCGGCCTCCGCGCCGGTCCACGAAGCCGACATCGCCGCCGTCGCCGCCCTGGCCCTGACCCGTGACGGGCACGGGGGCCGCGTCTACGAGCTGACCGGGCCCGAGTCGCTGACCCACGCCGACCAGGCCCGGATCCTCGGCGAGGCGATCGGCCGGCCGATCGAGTACGCCGAGCTGCCCGTCGAGGCGGTGCGCCGGGCGATGAGCGCCCACGTCCCGGGGCCGGTCCTCGACGGCATCCTCAAGGTCTGGTCGGAGGCGGTCGGCCGCATCGCGCCGACCACCACCGACATCGAGAAGGTCACCGGCCGCCCCGCCCGCAGCTACCGCGACTGGGTCCTCGACCACGCGGCGGCCTTCTGAACCGAAGAAGAGATCTTTCCCCAGGACCGATGAGTTTCCCCGGGGCCCGCAGTCTTAGATCGTGAAAGGCGCGCCGCAGCAGCCACGGAAGTGGCCGCGGGCGCGCCGGACGGACCTGCCGAGAGCCAGCCGCGAGATTCCGAGGACCCACGATGCGCACCCTGATCAGCTCCGCCTTCATCTCCCTCGACGGCGTCGTGGAGGCCCCCGGCGGCGAGCCCGGGTACCGGAACTCGGGCTGGACCTTCAAGGACGTCGAGTTCCTGCCCGAGGCGTTCGAGATCAAGGGCCGGGAGCAGAAGGAGGCCTCGGCGATGCTGCTGGGCCGGACGAGCTACGAGGCGTTCAGCCCGGTGTGGCCCGCCATGGAGGACTTCGCCGACTACAAGGTGATGCCGAAGTACGTCGTCTCCACCACCCTCACCGACGACGACCTGGTGTCGGACTGGGGCGACACGACGATCCTGCGCACCCTCGACGAGGTTGCCGCCTTGAAGGAGACCGAGTGCGGCCCGATCATCATGCACGGCAGCGCCGCCCTGAACCGGGCGCTCTCCGACGCCGGCCTGATCGACCGTTACCACCTGCTCGTCTTCCCGCTGCTGCTCGGCGCGGGCAAGCGGCTCTTCAGCGCCACGGACAAGGACGCGCAGAAGCTGAAGCTCGTCGAGCACGAGGCCTACGCCAACGGCCTGCAGAAGAACGTCTTCGACGTCGTCCGCTGACCGGGGCGCAAGCACCCGCGCACACGGAAGCACAGGCGCACACACGCGAACGGCGCCCCCGCCGGCAGGGCAGGGGCGCCGTTCGCATGCGTGCGTACGCCTCAGCCGAACAGCCGGCGCAGCTCCTCGTGGAACCCGGGGAAGGTCTTGCCCACGCAGGCCGGATCGTCGAGGGCGATGCCCTCGGCGCGCAGGCCCAGTACCGAGAAGGACATCGCGATGCGGTGGTCCCGGTGGCAGTCGACCGTCGCCGGGACGGGAGCGCCCGGGTGGACGGTGATGCGGTCCGGACCCTCCTCGACCCGGATGCCCAGCGCGCGGAGGTTCCCCGCGACGGCGGCGATGCGGTCGGACTCCTTCAGCCGGGCGTGCGCGATGCCCGTGATGGTGACGGGGGCGTCCGCGAGCGGGGCGATCGCGGCCATGGTCATGAAGGTGTCCGAGATATCGCCCATGTCGACGCTGAATCCGCCGCGCAGCGCTCCGGTGCCCGTGACCTCGGTCCAGTCCGCGGTTCTGGTGACCAGGGCCCCGGCGCGCCGCAGCACCTCCACGAACGCGGTGTCGCCCTGCAGGCTGCCGGAGCCCAGGGCCCGGACCCGTACGGTGCGCCCGGTGACGGCCGCCGCCGCGAAGAAGTACGAGGCGGTCGAGGCGTCCGGCTCGATGTCGAGGTCGGTGGGCCGGTAGCCGCCCGGGTGGACCGTGATCGTGCTGCCCTCCTCCTCGACCCGGGCGCCGAAGTGCCGCATCAGGGACAGGGTCATGTCCACGTACGGACGGCTGACCAGCCGCGGCACGTCCACCGTGAGCGGCCCGCCCATCAGCGGCGCGGCCATCAGCAGCCCGGAGAGGTACTGGCTGCTGAGCCCGGAATCCAGCTCGATGCGGCCGCCGGCCAGCCCGCGCGCGGTGAGGGTGAAGGGCAGGCCCGTACCGCGCACCTTCGTCCCGAGCCGGGTGAGTGCCTCCAGCAGCGGGCTCAGCGGGCGCGCCCGCAACTGGTCGGAGCCGTCGAAGGCGATCTCCCCGAGCCCGGTGGCCGCGAACGGCGGCAGGAAGCGCGCCGCGGTGCCGGCGTCGGCGCACCAGACCCGGCCGGGGCCGACCGGTCCGGTGCCGCGCCCGGTGACCTCCCAGACTTCGCCGGAGCCGTCGCCGTAGCCCGAGCCGTCTCCGTAGCCGTAGCCGCTGTCGCCGATGTCGCGCACCCCGGTGCCCAGGTCCGTCAGCGCGGCCCGGAAGGCGAGGGTGTCGTCGCTGACCAGGGGTGCGCCGAGCCGGCTGCGGCCGGGGGCGGCGGCCGCGAGGAGCAGCGCCCGGTTGGTGATGCTCTTGGAGCCGGGTATCTGCGCGTCCAGTACGGGAGTCGTCACGCCGCTCATCGTACGGAGCCTCTGCGCAGGGCCCGCTCGAAGCTCGCGCGGGCCGCCGCGGCGACCTTCGGCGCCGTCAGGCCGTGGAGTTCGTACAGGGACTGGTACGGGGCGGAGGCGCCGAAGGAGTCGATGCCCAGCGAGGTGCCGGCCGCGCCGACCAGGGCGTACCAGCCGAGGCTGGAGCCCGCCTCGACGGAGACCCGGGCGGCCACCTCGGCGGGGAGCACCTCCTCGCGGTAGGCCTCCTCCTGCGCCTGGAACCACTCCAGGCAGGGCATCGACACGACGCGGGTGGGGAGGCCCCCGTCCTGCAGGATGCGGCGGGCCTCGAGCGCGATGGGCACCTCGCTGCCGGTGGCGATGAGGATGACGTCGGGGCGGCCGCCGGCGGCTTCGGCCAGCACGTACCCGCCGCGCGCGGCGCCCTCGGCGGGGGACAGCCCGCTCTCCTCGGTGCGCTCCAGCACGGGCAGGTTCTGCCGGGACAGGCACAGGCCCGCCGGGCGGTCGTCGTTCTCCAGGATGGTGCGCCAGGCGACGACGGTCTCGTTCGCGTCGGCGGGCCGGACCACGTCCAGGCCGGGGATGGCGCGCAGCGACCAGAGGTGCTCGATCGGCTGGTGGGTGGGACCGTCCTCGCCGAGCCCGATGGAGTCGTGGGTCCAGACATAGGTGACGGGCAGCTTCATCATGGCCGCGAGGCGGACGGCGGGGCGCATGTAATCGGAGAAGACGAGGAAGGTGCCGCCGTAGGGGCGGGTCCCGCCGTGCAGGGCGATGCCGTTGAGGATGGCGCCCATGGCGTGCTCGCGGATGCCGAAGTGCAGGGTGCGCCCGTACCGGTGGCCGGAGTAGGCCTCGGTGGCCAGCTCCTCGGGGATGAAGGAGGGTTCGCCCTTCATGGTGGTGAGGTTGGACTCGGCGAGGTCGGCGGAGCCGCCCCACAGTTCGGGCAGTACGGAGGCGAGCGCGTTCAGCACCTCGCCGGAGGCCTTGCGGGTGGCGATCTGGCCGCCCGCGGGGAAGACCGGCAGGTTCTCCTGCCAGCCCTCGGGCAGCCGGCGCTCGGAGAGCCGGTCGAAGAGCTCGGCGCGCTCGGGGTTCAGGGCGCGCCAGTCGGCGAGGGTCTTGTCCCACTGGCGGTGGGCTTCGGCGCCGCGGTCGGCGACCCGGCGGGCGTGGTCGAGGACCTCGGCGGGGACCTGGAAGGAGAGCGAGGGGTCGAGGCCCATCGCGGCCTTGGCGGCGGCGGCCTCCTCGGCGCCGAGCGCGGATCCGTGGATGCCGCCGGTGTTGCGCTTCTTCGGCGCGGGCCAGCCGATGATCGTGCGGAGCGATACGAGGGAGGGCCGGTCGGTGGTCTCCCGGGCGGTGGTGAGCGCCCGGTGCAGGGCCTCGACATCCTCTGTGTACTCACCCGTGGCGGTCCAGTCGACCTCCTGGACGTGCCAGCCGTACGCCCGGTAGCGGGCGAGGGTGTCCTCGGAGTGCGCGATCTGCCGGTCGTCCTCGATGGAGATGCGGTTCTCGTCGTAGAGGACGACGAGGTTGCCGAGCCGCTGGTGCCCGGCCAGGGAGCTGGCCTCGTGCGCGACGCCCTCTTCGAGGTCGCCCTCGGAGGCGATGGCCCAGACGGTGTGGTCGAAGGGGGAGGTGCCGGGGGCAGCCTCCGGGTCGAAGAGGCCGCGTTCGCGGCGGGCGGCCATGGCCATGCCCACGGCGTTGGCAAGGCCCTGGCCGAGGGGGCCGGTGGTGGTCTCGACGCCCGGGGTGTGCCCGTACTCGGGGTGCGCGGGGGTCAGACTGCCCTCGGTGCGCAGGCCCTTGAGGTCGTCGAGGGTGAGCCCGTAGCCCGACAGGTAGAGCTGCGTGTAGAGGGTCAGGCTGGCGTGGCCGCAGGAGAGCACGAACCGGTCGCGGCCGGCCCAGCGCGGGTCCTGGGGGTCGTGCCTCAACAGCCGCTGGAAGAGCAGGTAGGCGGCCGGAGCGAGACTCATGGCGGTTCCGGGGTGTCCGTGTCCGGCCGCCTCGACCGCGTCCACGGTCAGGGCGCGGGCGACCTCGACGGCCCGGCGGTCGGCGTCCCCCCAGAGCAGGGCGGGCGCGGTGCCCTGCGGGGCGGTGGCGACGGTCATCTCGGGCCTTCCTGTTCGGGGGAGTTGGCGAATACGGGTGCTCCGGCCGGTGCGGGAACCCAGGCACGCAAGGGTGCTCCGGCCCGGGCGGGGAGCGCGGCGCCCAGCAGGACCGGGACCGAGACGGCATTGCCGGAACGGGCCGGGAGCCCGGCCCGCGCACGGGCCGCGCCGGGCGACGGGAGCGGGGAGGGAAGGGGCATCCGGGCGTCCGCGTCCGCTTCGGCGTGGGCGCGGCGGATCGCGCGGGCGCGGGCGTAGCGGACTCCGGGCCGGCTCACCGGGCGAGCCGTTCGTAGGCGGCCCGGAGCAGGTCCTCGTCCGGGGCGCTGAACAGGGCGGGACGGCCGATGGCGTCGAGCACGACGAACCGCAGCCGGTTGCCCCGGGTCTTCTTGTCGATGCCCATCGCGTCGCGCAGCGGGGCCCAGGCCCCGCCGTGGGTGGTGGGCAGGCCGGCGGCGGCGAGCAGGGCGCGGTGGCGCTCGGTGTCGGCGGCGGACAGTCGGCCGTCGAGCCGGGCGAGTTCGGCGGCGAAGACCATGCCGACGGCCACCGCCTCGCCGTGCCGGACGCGGTAGCCGGCGACCCGCTCGATGGCGTGGCCCAGGGTGTGGCCGTAGTTGAGGTGCTCGCGGCGGCCGTCCTCCCGGAAGTCCTCGGTGACCACCTCCGCCTTGACGCGGACGGCGCGCTCGACGAGCTCCCGGGTGTGGACGCCCCCGGCGGGGTCGTCCTCGACCAGGCGCAGGATCTCCGGGTCGGCGATGAACCCGGCCTTGATGACCTCGGCGAGGCCGCTGACGTAGTCGGCGGGCGGCAGGGTGTCCAGCAGGTCCAGGTCGCACAGGACCCCGGCGGGCGGGTGGAAGGCGCCGACGAGGTTCTTGCCCTGGGGCAGGTTGACGGCGGTCTTCCCGCCGATGGCGGCGTCGACCATGCCCAGCAGGGTGGTCGGCACCAGGACCAGCCGTACGCCGCGCAGCCAGCCGGCGGCGGCGAACCCGGCGAGGTCGGTGGTGGCGCCGCCGCCGACGGCGACGACGGCGTCGGAGCGGGTGAACCCGGCGTCGGCGAGGGCCCGCCACAGGCCCACCACGACGGTCATGTCCTTGGCGGCTTCGCCTTCGGGCACTTCGAGGGAGACCACGATGCGTCCCTCGTCGGTGAGCTCGCGGGCGATCTTGCGAGCCGTCGGCAGCAGGGTGCGCGAGTGCACGACGGCCACCCGCAGCGGTTCGCTGCCCAGGACGCGGCCGGTCTCGCCGGTCAGGCCGTGGCCCACCACGGCCTCGTAGGGCCGTTCGCCGCCGATCCGGATCCGGGTGCTCCCCGTCAGGACCGGCGTGTTCAGCGTCGGGGCGCTCATCGGACGGCCAGGTGGTCGAGGTAGCCGCGGTGGTTGCGGGCGGTCTCGGCGAGGGAGTCCCCGCCGAACTTCTCGAGTGCGGCGTGCGCGAGGACCAGCGCCGTCATCGCCTCGGCCACCACGGCCGCGGCGGGCACCGCGCAGACGTCGGAGCGCTGGTGGTGGGCGACGGCCGGCTCGCCGGTGGCGACGTCGATGGTGGCCAGGGCGCGCGGCACGGTGGCGATGGGCTTCATGGCGGCGCGCACCCGCAGCGGTTCGCCGGTGGTCATCCCGCCTTCGACCCCGCCGGAGCGGGCGGTGCGGCGGCGGACGGCCCCCTCCTCGTCCCGCTCGATCTCGTCGTGGGCGAGGGATCCGGGGACCTTGGCGAGGCCGAAGCCGTCGCCGAACTCGACGCCCTTGATGGCCTGGATGCCCATGAGGGCGGCCGCGAGCCGGGAGTCGATGCGCCGGTCGCCGTGGACGTAGCTGCCCAGGCCCGGCGGAAGTCCGTACGCGAGCACCTCGACGACTCCGCCGAGGGTGTCGCCGTTCTCGTGGGCCCGGTCGACCTCGGCGACCATCGCGGCGGAGGCCTCCGGGTCCAGGCAGCGCACCGGGTCGGCGTCGACGCGCTCGGTGTCGTCCGGCCCCGGCACCACGCCCTCGGGGGCGGCGGCCGCGCCGAGGGACACGACGTGGCTGACGATCGTGATCCCGTACGCCTGCCGGAGGAAGGCCCGGGCGACCTCGCCGACGGCGACGCGGGCGGCGGTCTCGCGGGCGCTGGCCCGCTCCAGGACGGGCCGGGCGTCGTCGAACCCGTACTTCTGCATCCCGGCGAGGTCGGCGTGGCCGGGTCGGGGGCGCGAGAGCGGGGCGTTGCGCGCCCGGCCGGCCAGCACCTCCGGGTCCACGCCGTCGGCGGCCATCACCGTCTCCCACTTGGGCCATTCGGTGTTGCCGATCTGGATCGACACCGGTCCGCCCTGGGTGAGGCCGTGGCGGACGCCTCCGAGGAAGGTCACCTCGTCCCGTTCGAAGGCCATCCGGGCGCCCCGGCCGTGGCCGAGGCGGCGTCGGGCGAGGGAGTCGGCGACCGCCTTGGTGGAGATCTCCACCCCGGCTGGCAGGCCTTCGAGCACGGCGGTGAGGGCGGGGCCGTGCGATTCGCCCGCGGTGAGCCATCGCAAAGTACTCAAGGGTGATCCTCTGTCGTGCGGCGTGGTGGGCCGGCGTGGTGGGAGGTCGGACCCGGCCGGTGGGGCGGCCGGATCCCCGTAGGGGGGATGGATGACGGAAGGGCCGTACGGGGATCCGCGGACGCGGGGTCAGACGCCGACGGCCACCGGCGGAGCCTCGATCGGCCCCATCCGCTGGACCCGCCAGCCGGCGCCCATCAGGCCCTGGGCCATGGTGACGGCGGTCCCGCGGGCGACCATCAGCTCGACCAGGCCGCTCTCGTCGCCGGGCGAGTGGTCGATGGTCATGTCCTCGATGTTGATGCCGAGTTCGGCGGCGTTCGCGAGGAGCCGGGCCAGTTCGCCGGGCTGGTCCCCGATCAGGACGCGGACCGGCGCGCAGGCGGGCACCGGGTGCCCGTGCTTGCCGGGGATGCGGTCGCGGCCGCTGAGGCCGCGGCCGAGCAGGTCGGCCAGGAGCGTGGTGCCCTGGGCGCGTTCGTCGGCGTCGTCGGTGGCGAGGCCCCGCAGGGCGGCCACGGTGACCTGGAGGTCCTCGGCGAGTTCGGTCAGCACGTCGGCGACCGCGGTGGCGTTGGATTCCAGGATGTCGCTCCACAGCCGGGGGTCGCCCCCGGCGATCCGGGTCACGTCGCGCAGCCCCTGCCCGGCCAGCCGGCAGGCGTCCTCCGGGAGGTGCTGGAGGCGGGCGGCCATCAGCGAGGCCACCACGTGCGGAGTGTGGGAGACGCGGGCCACGGCCCGGTCGTGGACGTCGCTGTCCATCACCACGGGCACCGCCCCGCACAGGGAAACCATCATGAGCGCCATGTTGAGCGCGTCGCGGCTGGTGTGGGCCGTGGGGGTCAGTACCCAGGAACGGCCTTCGAAGAGGGTGGCGCAGGCGGCGAGCGGGCCGGAGCGTTCCCGGCCGGCCATGGGGTGTCCGCCGATGAAGCTGACGGGGTCGGCGCCGGCGGCGAGGATCCCGATCTCCGGCTCGGTCTTGACGCTGGCGACGTCGGTGTACGAGCGGGCGAGGCCCAGCCTCTGCCGGGCGGCGAGCACGGTGCCGACCTGGGCCGGCGGGACGGCCAGTACGGCCAGGTCCACGGTGGTCTTCGGGGCGCCCACGGTGCCGGCGCCGAGCGAGGCGGCGGTGCGGGCGGCCGACTCGTTCTCGTCGATGAGGTGGACGGCCACCCCGCGACGGGACAGGGCCAGTGCGATGGAGGTTCCGATGAGGCCCGTGCCCACCACCGCGGCGGAGCGGATCATCTGGAGTCTCCGACGGTGACCAGGTCCTGGCGCAGGGCGGCCGCGCCGCCCAGGTAGATGTGCTTGACCTCGGGCTTGGGCAGGTCCGACTCGGCGTAGGCGAGGATCCGCACCACGCGGGGCAGGGAACCCGCGATGTCCAGTTCCTGGGCGCACATCAAGGGCACGTCGATCACGCCCAGTTCGCGGGCGGCCACCGCGGGGAACTCGCTGACCAGGTCGGGGGTCGCCGTGAAGAGCACACTGACCAGGTCGTCCTGGTCCAGCCCGTTGGCGTGGAGCATCTCCTGGAACAGCTTGCGGACCCCGTCCAGCAGGTGGCCCCGCTCGTCGACTTCCAGCTGGATTGCACCGCGCAGGGCACGCACGGACATGGGCTTCTCCCTTTTGCTTCAGGACGGTACGGCGATCGGTCGCTCGGGATCAGGCGGCGGCCGGTACGTCTTCGCGGCGGACCGCACCGGCCGCCTGGCGGTCGCGGTACAGCTCTGCGACCCGGAAGGCCAGGTCGAGCGACTGCTTGCGGTTCAGGCGCGGGTCGCACGCGGACTCGTAGCGCTGCCCGAGGTCGGTGAGCCGGACCTCGGCGCCGCCTCCGACGCATTCGGTGACGTCGTCGCCGGTCAGCTCGATGTGGATGCCGCCGGGGTGGGTGCCGAGCGAGCGGTGGACCTCGAAGAAGCCGGTGACCTCGTCGAGCACGTCGTCGAAGTGCCGGGTCTTGTGGCCGCTGGGCGCCTCGAAGGTGTTGCCGTGCATCGGGTCGCAGATCCACGCGGGGCGCGCGCCCTCGGCGGTGACCTTGCCGATGAGTTCGGGGAGGATCTCGCGGATGTTGCGGGCGCCCATCCGGGTGATGAAGGTGAGACGGCCGGGCTCGCGCTCCGGGTCCAGCTTGTCGATGAGGCGCAGGGCCTCGTCGGCGGAGGTCGTGGGGCCGAGCTTGACTCCGATGGGGTTACGCACCGTGGAGGCGAACTCGACGTGGGCGCCGTCCAGTTGACGGGTCCGCTCGCCGATCCAGATCATGTGGCCCGAGACGTCGTACAGCCGGCCGGTACGGGCGTCGACGCGGGTGAGCGCGGCCTCGTAGTCCAGGAGCAGTGCCTCGTGGCTGGCGAAGATCTCGGAGGAGTGGACGGCTGCCGGGTCGGCGCCGCAGGCGGCGAGGAAGGTGAGCGCGTCGTCGATGTCCCCGGCGAGGCGCTCGTAGCGCTCGCCGACCGGGGAGGCGGCGACGAAGTCGCGGTTCCACTCGTGGACCTGGCGCAGGTCGGCGTAGCCGCCGGTGGTGAAGGCCCGTACGAGGTTCAGGGTGGCGGCGGAGGAGTGGTACATCCGCTTGAGCCGCTCGGGGTCCGGGGTGCGGGACTCCGGGGTGAAGGCGAGGCCGTTGACGGAGTCGCCGCGGTAGACGGGCAGTTCGACGCCGTCACGGATCTCGGTGTTGTTGGAGCGGGGCTTGGAGTACTGCCCGGCGATCCGGCCGATCTTCACCACGGGCACGGAGCTCGCGTAGGTGAGGACGGCGGCCATCTGGAGCAGGGTGCGCACCTTGTCGCGGACCTGGTCCGAGCTGACGGCGTCGAAGGTCTCGGCGCAGTCCCCGCCCTGGAGGACGAAGGCCTCGCCCCGGGCGACGGCGGCGAGCCGGTCGCGCAGCCGGTCGCACTCGCCGGCGAACACCAGGGGCGGGTAGGAGGCGAGGTCGTCGAGCGCGGAGCGCAGGGCGACGGGATCGGGGTAGGACGGCTGCTGGGCGGCGGGCAGCAGCCGCCAGGAGTCGACGGCCGTGGCGTGCGTGGCGAGGGTCATGGTGGCTGTGCCTCGATCGGTTTCGGTGGGAAAGGGAAGAGGTGTGGGCCTGTCGCCGCCCGGGATGGCGGCCCCGGGTGGGCAATCCGTTGCAGGAGCCTGTCTCGCCAGGGGCCTAGACCGGCTCGTGGACCTCGGAGGTCCGGGCCGGGGACGCCTGGTCCTCCGACGCCTGGCCTTCCGACGGCTGGGCCCCGGCGTCCTCACCGGCGGCCTTGTGGCCCTTGGTGAGGCCGAAGAAGAGCAGACCGCCGACGCCGAGGACGGCGATGACGATGCCCATCGGCACCGCGCTGTCCTCGCCGGCGAGGCCGACGAGCGGGACCACGGCCGCGCCGATCAGGTGCTGGGACAGACCCAGCAGCGCGGCGGCCGACCCGGCCACGTCGCCGTGGTCCTGGAGGGCCAGCGCGAAGGAGTTCGGCAGGACGAGGCCGACGCTGGAGACGACCAGGAAGAGCGCGACGAGCAGCGGGGCCAGACCGGCGTCGGTGAGGACGACGGCGAGCAGTCCGAGACCGCCGACCGCAGAGACGGCCAGACCGGTGGCGAGCAGGGCGCGCGGGCCGGTCTTGTGCACGATGCGGCCGCTGACCTGCGCGGCGATGACCAGGCCGAGGGCGTTGACGCCGAAGACGACGCTGTAGCCCTGCGGGGACATGCCGTGGATGGACTGGAGCACGAAGGTCGAGCCGGAGATGTACGCGAACATCGCGGCGAAGGCGAAGCCGCAGGCCAGGTTGTAGCCGACGAACACCCGGTCGGAGAGCAGCCGGCGGAAGATCGGGCCGGTGGCCTTGAGGCCGCCGTGCACGCGCCGTTCGGCGGGGTGCGTCTCGGGCAGGGCGCCGGCGACGCCGAAGAGCATCAGGGCGCCGATGATGGCGAGGGCGATGAAGATGCCCTTCCACGAGGTGACGAGCATCAGCTGGCCGCCGAGGATCGGGGCCAGGATCGGCGCGATGCCGGTGATGAGCATCAGCATCGCGAAGAACCGGGCCGCGGCGGGCCCGGTGTGCCGGTCGCGCACGACCGCGGAGGCGATGACGATGCCGGTGGCGCCGCCGAGGCCCTGGAGGGCGCGCAGCCCGACCAGCGTCCAGATGTTGGGGGCGAAGGCGCACAGCAGGGCGGTGACGGCGAACAGCGCCAGACCGGCGATGAGCGGACGGCGGCGGCCGAGCGCGTCGCTGACGGGTCCGGCGATGAGCTGGCCGATGCCGAGGCCGAGCAGGCAGGCGGTGAGGCTGAGCTGAGCCGCCGAGGCGCTCGTGTTCAGGTCCTCTGCGATCTGCGGGAGGCCCGGCATGTAGGCGTCGTTGGCCAGCGGGCCGAGGGCGGTGAGTGCACCGAGGATGATGGCGAACCGGACGATCCCGGCGCTCTTCGGTGTGGCGGATGAAGTCATGTTTCTGATCCCCTCCGGGGGACGCGGAATCAGTAGGCGACGGTGATGCGGGCCTGGATCGCGTCGCCGCGCTCCAGTTCGTCCACGAAGGCGACCGCGTAGTCCGCGATGCTGATCTGGCTCTTGCCTTCGGCGTCCACCAGGAGCTGCTCACCGCCGACCCGGTAGGTCCCGGTGCGCGGACCGGGCTCGATCTGGGCGGCCGGGGAGATGAACGTCCAGTCCAGGGAGGTGGCCTGGCGGTAGAGGCCGAGCGCCTCGCTCTGGGCGAGTGCGTTCTGCTTCCAGACGGCCGGGAAGTTCGGGTTGTCGATGACCTTGACGCCCGGGGAGACCTCCAGGCTGCCGGCGCCGCCGAGGACCACGACACGGCGTACGCCGCTGCGGGTGAGGCCCTCGATGAGCGCGTTGGCCGCACCGACGATGATCTTGTGGTCGTCGTCGACGCCGAGCTTGGGGCCGACGGCCGAGGCGACGGCGTCGTAGCCCGCCGCGGACAGGTCGGCCACGGTGTCCGCGTTGGTGGCGTCGCCCGCGATCACCTTGAGGCCTTCGTGGCCGGTGCCCGCGATCTCGCCGGTGCGGGTCACGCCGGTGACGGCGTGGCCGCGGGAGAGCAGTTCGCCGGCGATGGCGCTGCCGATGTGTCCGCTGGCTCCGAAAAGCAGGATGTTCATGGTGGTGCCTCTTCTTCCTCGGTGATTCTTCGGGGGGTGGTACCGGACGAGGAGACGTTCCGCGGGCTAGTCCTCTTCGAGGAAGTCGGGCTGCTCGCGGATGATCTCGTCCCAGAGCAGCTGGAAGCTGAACCAGCCCAGCTGCTCGTTGCCGAAGCCGTCCCCGGCGGCGACGGCCTGCTCATGGGTGAAGCTCTTGGGCGTGCCCGCCGCCCGGGCGAGCAGCTGCACCTGGGCGCAGCTGTCGTAGGTGAAGAACCAGTGCACGGCCTCGTCGAGCGATCCGCCGACGGTTATCAGGCCGTGGTGGCGCAGCAGGATCGCGCGGTTGTCGCCGAGCTTCTCCGCGATGTCGCGGCCGAGTTCGGCGGAGACCGAGGGGCCCTCGTACTCCTCGTAGAGGACCTGGCGGTTGTAGAAGGCCGCCGATTCCTGGTCTATGGGGTCCAGCAGGCGGCCCAGGGCGCCCAGCGCGCGGGAGTGCGCGGTGTGGCCGTGGGCGGCCGCCGTGGCACCCGGCTGCATCTCGTGGATGGCCGAATGGATGACGAACGCGCTGGGGTTGACCCGGTGCTTACCCTCTACGACATTGCCGGCCGAGTCCACGCAGATAAGGTCGGCGACGCGGACCAGGTTGAAGGAGACACCGAAGGGGTTCACCCAGAACCGGTCCTCGTGCTCCGGGTCGCGGACCGAGATGTGGCCCGAGATGCCCTCACCGAAGCCGTACTTGCCGAACAGCCGCAGCGCGGCGGCGAGCCGCTGCTTGCGGTGGCGGCGCGTCTCCTCGTGGGTGGCGAAGACCGGCTCGCTGGGAATCGGCAGGCCGGTGTGCGTGTCCGCCAGGTAGGCGGGCCGGTCGGTCTCGGTGACGCTCATGCTCGGGGGTCCTCATCTCCGGAATCTCCGGGTCGTCTTCCGGTGTCGGTGCGGGTGCGGGTGCGGGCGGCGGCCCGGCCGTGAGCGGGGCGGAACCCCGCGCGGCTAGACCGTGAGCAGGACCTCCTCGTTCTCCTGGGTCGCGGCCGTGACGGTCTCGGCGTGCTGCAGGATCGCGCCGACGATGTCCTGGCTTCGGTCGACCAAGGAGGGGATGCCGAAGGTGAAGAAGAGCGAGCCGGCGGCGATGTTGCCGAGCCCGTACAGGCGCGGGTCGGGCCGGCCGTTGGTGGTCAGCTGGCTGGTCGGACGCGCTATGTGCAGGCCGCCGTGGGGGTGACGGCTGGCGACGCGGCTGCGCATCAGCGAGGTGACCAGGGGCGCGGCGCTGGTGGGGATGCGCCCCTCGGAGGCGTTGACCGCGCTGATGACGCGGTCGGCCGTGAAGTCGTGTCCCTCGGCGGTGACGATGTCGAAGCCCGCCTCGGGGTTCGGGGTGATGTTCTGCAGGCCGGCGACGATCTCCAGCTTGTCCGCCTCGACGAGGTCGAGGAGGACTCCGGCGCTGCCGGGCGGCATGGGGCAGCACAGGCTCATGATCGTGCGGTAGTGGGCGCGCAGCAGCTGGACCTTGTCCTGTTCGCGCAGCATCGGCCAGACGTCGGGTCCGGTCTCGGGGACGGCGCGCTGGAGGATGCGCAGGCCCATGTGGGGGGAGTCGACCTCTTCGATCTGCCGGCGCAGCCGGTCGACCGGGTCCTCCAGGTCGACCCGGATGATCTCCGAGACCACCGCGTCGAGGTCGGCGCCCACATCGCGGAACTCGGCCCGCATGATGGTGGCGATGTCCTCGAGGGAGATCTCGGGGTGGATCGCGGCCAGCTCCTCCATCCGGTGCGGGGTGAAGTGCCGCAGCTCGAAGGGGACCGCCTTCTGCCGTACTCCGGGCAGGACGCCGCGCCGGGACAGCAGGCTGATCTTGCCCTGGTGGCCCTGGGCGGCCAGCGACAGGATGATGTCGATGGCGGTCAGGCCGCTGCCGATGATCGCGACGTGTTCCCGCTCGCCGACGTTCGCCAGCTTGTTGACGATCGGGTACGGATCCCCGACGAAGCCGGGGGTGTCGCCCAGACCGTAGACGTCCTTGGGGCTGTCGCCGCCGACGCACAGGATGGCGTAGTCGAAGGCGCGGGCGCGGCCGTTGCCGGTGCGCAGCAGGACCCGATTGGCGGCGCGGCTCGCGGAGGTGACCCCCTCGCCGACGAGGTCGACCCGCCAGCCCTGGCGGCGCAGTTCGCCGAGCGCGGCGTAAGCCGTCTGCTCCAGGTACTCGCCGTAGACGGTCCGGGGGGCGAAGCGGCTCCCGGACCAGCGGTCGACACCGGTGCGGACCCCTATGACCTTGTCCCGCGTCTCCAGCCAGTGTTCGAAGTGCTGGAGGTCGCCGGCGCGCACGGACATGTCGTCGGGCGTCGCGTTGACCTTGAGGGTCTCGGTGTCGACCTGGTAGGCACGCCCGCGCCACAGGTGCGGTGACGGTTCGAAGACCGTGAGGCTGCCCGGTTCGCTTTGTGTTCGCGACAACGCGTCGATCAAGCAGACTGCAGCCGCGCCTCCTCCGACGATGCCGATCGAGAATCCACGGGACATGTGTCAGTCACCTATCAATTCGTGGAAGGCGCGGGGTCGTCGTGCGCCGGCCTTGCTGTCCGCGATCACGGTGGCCCTTTCCTCGCCTACTCCGGGGATTCGGTGGGAGCCGCCGGCCGCCCCCGGTGCGGCGGGGGCGGGCCGGTCGGCCAGTGGTTTGCGTCTCTGCGACTCGGGTCTGTGCGACTCAGGCGGCGGAGTTCTTGAAGTTCTTCATCGAGACGGTGAAGTCCCCGCGGTTGGCGCGGTAGTCGATGCAGTACTCCTGCGGGTACCAGCCGGCGATCTGCCACTGCTGCGGCTGCTTGATGGGCCAGCAGCGGCTCGGGTTGACCCCGTTGGCGATGCCTTCGAACCAGGCCTTCGTGATCATCGGCTCGAGGAAGCTGATCTTGGCGTCGTAGGACCCGTAGATGAAGGTCTGGGTGAAGGCGGTGGAGTGCCACTCGGGCGAGTTCATGTCGACCAGGTGGTTGCCCATGGCCGCCTCGGCCACGTTGTTGTTCACGTAGTCCTGCGGCAGGTACTGCGGGGGGACCGGCTTGACGGCCGTCTGGAAGTCGTCGCAGTTGATGGCCAGGCCGCAGGGGCCGCTGCGGATCGCGTCGCGCTCCGCCTTCGACTGGGTGTAGAAGTGGAAGTCGAAGTGCGGGGTGTCGTAGATGTGCTCCGGCCCGTGACCCATCGGGTTGTAGTTCAGCAGGGCCCACTTGAGCGGCATCCCGGACAGCGCGGTCAGCTGCGAGGGCAGCTCCAGCGGGCGCTCGTGGCCGCCGACGCACTCGGTGTGCTCGTTGACCGTGCCGTTGCCGTCCATGTCGAAGCAGTGGTTGCCGTCGGTCATGGTGGTCGGCAGGCCGGTCAGCGCGTTCTTGGGGAAGACGAAGCCGACGGTCTGCGGGGTGGTGCCGTTGATCTGCGCGTACGTGCGCACGGTGCCGTTGCCGAGCGTGCCCGGGGCGCCGTACGAGGCACAGGGCCCCGCGTAGGAGAGCGTCTCCTGGAGCAGGACCTGCGCGGCCCACTGCGCGACCTTGACGGTGCGCTCGCGGGTCGGGGCGTCCCGCGTCACCAGGCAGACGGTGACCGGGCCCGACGTGCGCGCCGCGGCCTGCGCGGTGGAGTCCGTGGCCTGGGCCGGGTTGCCGGGCAGGAGCAGCAGGGTCAAGGCCGATATGGCCAGGGCCGCTCCGAGGAACACCCGCCAGCTCAACAGCTTCTTCGCGCGCACGTCACACCTGTTCCAATTCGAATCTGTGGAATCCGCCCTGAAGGAAGATCAGGGGGGTCTGGGTCTCGCGGGCACCCATGGCGACGACTTCGCCGATGACCATGACGTGGTCGCCCGCCACCACGTGGTCGCGCAGGCTGCACTCCATCCAGGCCGCCGCCTCGAACAGGAGCGTCCCGGTGGCCTCGCCCGGAGCTCCGGGCACCTCGGTCAGCGCCTGGTCGCGCTCGGGCCGCCGGCGCGCGAACGCGCGGGCGGTGGACTCGCCCTCGGCGCCGAGGATCGAGATCCCGACGACGCCGGTCCGCAGCAGCTCGGAGAAGAACTCCGAGTCGTGGCGGAAGCTCAGGGACACCAGCGGCGGTTCCAGGGAGACGGAGGTGAGCGAGTTGATGGTGATCGCGTTGTGGGTGCGTACGCCGTCGTTGTCGGTGTACGTGCTGACGACGCAGACCCCGGTGGCGAAGGAACGCATCACATCGCGCAGGTCGTGGTTCATGGCCGGGCCTCTCTGCTGGGCGCGGACGGGTGCGCGCGGCGCTGGCCGCGGCACCCGTCCGTACGCGGGCTTGACGGTCAGTTGTCCTGGGCCCAGCGGCCGCGGGTCCAGCCGTCGAGGTCGTAGTCGTCCAGGGCCCGCTGCACGAGGTCGCCGTAGCTGTCGAGCAGACCGGCGCCGCGCGACCAGTTCAGGGTGTCGAGGCGCACCTGGTCGGGACCGCCGGCGTAGTTGAGCTCGTACAGCTCGTGGCGGGCGCCGAACTCGGTGCCGATGGCGTCCCAGGCCAGCTTGAAGAGCTTGGTGCGCTCCTCGGCCGTGGCACCGGTGCCGCGGTAGTAGCGGTCGAGCAGCGGGCGCAGCTCGGGGTTCTGCAGGTCCTTGGCGCTGGACGGGGTCATCAGCAGCGCGCCCGCGAGGTGCTCCTCGAAGAAGCGGTGCGTGCGCTCCCAGCTGAGCGGGGCGAGCGCCCGGTAGCCGGCCGAGTAGTCCATGCGCGGCAGGACGGTGCCGGCCGGGCCGGCCTCCGGGTCCAGGGCCATGGCGGTGGTGACGGCCCAGGTCTGGTGGCGCCAGGCGAGCAGCTCGCCGAGGCCGGCCTGGACGCCGCGGAAGCCGTCCGTGCCGTTGATGCGGGTGCCCTTGTCGAGGATGCCCGCCATGAACTCCAGCTTGACCGCCATGCGGATCGCGCCCTGGAAGAAGCCGCGGGAGAGCAGGCCGGAGCGCGGGAAGTACTGGTGGATCTTCTCGGTGTCGCGGTAGATCAGGACGTTCTCCCACGGGATGAACGCCTTGTCGAAGACCAGCACCGCGTCGTTCTCGTCGAACCGGCTGGAGAGCGGGTTGTCGAACGGGCTGGAGGCCTTCGCCTCGTACGGGGTGCGGCAGACGACCTTCATGCCCGGGGTGTTCAGCGGGGCCAGGAAGGCCAGCGCCATGTCCTCGGCCTTGCCCTTTTCGAGGTTGGCCAGGTGGATCTGGCCGACGAAGGCGACGTTGCTCAGTGCCGAGGCGGTGGCCATGAGCTTGGCGCCCTCGACGACGATGCCGTCCTCGCGCTCCTCGACGACCTTGAGGTAGACGTCGCGGATCTCGTGCGCCGACTTGTTGCGGTCGACCGGCGGGTTGACGATCGCGTGGCTGATCGAGAGGCCCTGGCGGGCGTACTTCTCGTACCAGGCGCGGGCGTTGTCGCCGAAGGGCTCGTAGAAGTCGTGGGTGACGGCCAGGCCGGCCATGAACGACGCCTTGTAGTCGGGCGTGCGGTTCATGAAGCCGTAGCTCAGGCGGGCCCAGTGCTCGATGGCGTCACGGGCCTTGATGAGGTCCTCGCCCGAGTGCGCCGGGGTGAAGAAGCGGTGGACGCGGTACCCCGTGTACCGGTCGACCGTCGTCATCAGGTCTTTGGTGTCCGGGTGGTGGAGCGCGTCGTAGAGGTGCGCGGTGGACCGCGCGGCCATGGCGAAGGCCGGGTGCGTCGTCACGTCCTTGACGAGCTCGCCGTTCACGAAGACCTGGCGACCGTCACGCAGGCTCTCCAGGTAGGAGTCGCCCGTCATGAGGTCGTTCGGAGCCTCGCCGGCCGACTGATCCACTATCGGGACCTGACCCATTTTGGTGTCCTCTCCAGGGGTAATACACGCGACCGCTGCGGGGCGCACAGTTCGATTGACCCGAGCGTAGGCTCGGCCGCTGATCTGCTCTTGCGGGGCTGCGCACGGACAATTGCCCATCTACGCCAACCCTGGCGCCGACACGTTCGAGGCGGTACGTCAACAACCAGGCGGAGAAGCCTTGTCGACTTCGCAGGGAAGGATGGATACGCGCTTCTCAATATTGCGGAATCATGAATTCCGAATGCCCGGAAATAGCTTCGGCCCGGCGTTGATCCAAGTAATTCGGATACGACAGCCGGGCCGAATGAAAAGAATTGCGAAAAGATGTCCGGCGGCTGGTCAGGCGGCGGGACGGGCTTGACCGGCGGATGCCGCGTCGATACAGGCGGCCTCGGCTATCAGAATGATCTTCTCTACGTGCGGCAGCAGCCGCATGCCCGCCTCGGTGAGCTGGACCCGGCCGCCGGCGCGATGGAACAGCTCGGCCCCGATGTAGTCCTCGAGGTTCTTGATGTGGGCGGTGACGCTGGGCTGCGAGTAGTGGAGGTTGCGGGCGGCGCGAGTGAAGCTCATCTCGGCGGCCACTTCACGGAACGAGCGTAACTGCTGGAACTGCACGGCAGGGGCTCCCTTCTGCGAGGCTCAGAGCCTCGGAGACTTGAAACATACCACGGTGCAGGTATAACTGCAGTACTGAGGTTTCGCGTTCTGGTTCCCGCACGACTGCGGACATACCTGTGGCCATGCCCGCAGGGAGGGCATGGCCACAGGTCAGCCGCTGCTTCGTGGTTGACAGCGGGTTGGGCGGAGTGGACTAGTCGGACATCTCCATCGGCGAGAGGAGGTCCCGGGCGATCTGAGGGAGCAGACGGTCGATCAGGACCCCCGTGCGGGCGGATCCGTCGGCAGCGCGCGGGATCGCGTCCACGGCCACCGCGTGCGAGAGCACCCACGGCATGCGCCGCTCGCAGGCGGCCAGCGCGGCCTGGCGTCCGCCGGCCTCCTGGTCCTCCTCGACGAGGGGTACGAAGGCCACCACCAGCGTCTCGCCCACCTCGGGGAGCCGGGTGCGCATCACCGCGATGTCCTGGACGCAGGGCAGGTCGAGGAGTTCGAGCTCGAGCGCGAAGAAGGCCGTCTCGAAGTCCTCCACCAGTACCTCGTCGTACGGCTGGTCGTCGAAGGAGGGCAGGTTCACGCGGACATCTCCTGTTGCATCGACTGCTCAAGCTGCAGGTTCAGGGTGATGATGGGCAGGACCGCGTCGAGGAGGTCCCCGGTGCGGATGCGGCCCGTCGGGCTGTACGGGATGGTGTCGACGGCGATGACGTGCGCGGGCAGCGAGGGCACCCGGCGGGCGCAGGCCGCGCTGAGCGCCTGGTAGCCGGTGGCCTCGCGGCCGACCGCCACGGCGATGAAGGGCACCACGATCGCGTCGCCCAGCACCGGGCTGCTGACCCGCATGACGGCGGTGTCGCGCAGGCAGGGCAGGTTGAGCAGGTCCGACTCCAGCCGGAACAGCTCGGTGTCGACCGCGGAATCGCGGACCACCACGGGCACGTCGGTGACCCGCCCGGTGACCAGCAGCCGGCCGGTCTCGTCCACGTACCCGGACTCGTCGGTGACGAGGAAGCGCTCCGCGCCCCAGCCGAGGTCCAGCTCGACGGTCTGGGTCTCGCCGTCCAGGTAGCCGTCCATGACCTGGTGGCCGGCGAAGGCGAGGCGGCCGCTCTCACCCTGCCCGACCGGCTGCCCGTCCTCGCCGAGGACGGCGACGGTGGTGCCGAGCGTGGTGTGGCCCGAGCGCGGCGGCGAGACCAGCAGCTCCTCGGGGCCCATGACGGCGGTCAGCCCGGTCTCCGCGCTGCCGAGCGCGGTGTGCAGCACCGGGCCCAGCCGCTCCCAGGCCGTGTTGACGGTCCATCGGCCCAGGTGGGCGCCGGGGGTGAGGAGGAACCGCAGGTGGCGGGTGCGCGGCGAGGGCTCGGAGCCCTCCGGCAGTCCGAGCACCCGGTGCAGGACGGAGGGGGTGATCACACCGGTGCTGACCCGCTCGGCGACGAGCAGGGAGGCCAGGGTCTCGGGGCCGGCTCCGTCCGCGAGGACGACGGTGGCGCCGATGCCGAGCATCGTGCGGGCCAGCGCGAGGGCCGTGGGTTCGGTCGGCGGGGCGGAGGCCAGGTGGACGTCGTCCCGGTTGAGCCCGAACTCGTCGACGAGGTCCACCAGGTGGCGGCCCTCCGAGGGGGTGCGGCGCACGGCGATCCGGGAGGGCCCCTCACTGCGCGCACTGACCGCGAAGGACTCGTACGGCCGGGGCGCCGGCAGGGTGCGCAGGGGTTCGGCCGAGGTCAGCAGGTCGAAGTTGAGCGCCTGGTGCTTGCCGGGGGCGGCCGGGGCTCCGGGGGCCGTGATCCCGTCCAGGAGGACGTGCACGGCCTGCGGTCCGCTGGGCCAAACGAGCTGGTCGAGGGTGGCGCGGTGCTCCGAGGTCACGAAGACCACGGACGGCTCCAGCCAGGAGAGCAGCTGGCCGAGATCGTCGGTACCGCTCTGCGGGTCGAGACCGGTGCAGGAGACTCCGAGGGTGGCGCAGGCGCTCATCGCGACGGTGAGCTGCCAGCTGTTCCCGGCGAGGAAGACCGCCCGGACCGCGCCCTCTTGGGGCAGGTGCTCGGTGAGTCCGGCCGCCGTCCGCTCCACGGTCTCGGCGTACTGGCCCCAGGTCAGCCGCACCTGGCCGTCGACCAAGGCATCCCGCGTCACGCCGCCCGCCGCGTGCCGGCGGATGTCATCGAGCTTGATCATGTGGGTTCTCCGTGGTCGGTCAAGAGCCTCGTGTAAGTGGCTCGGGGCCGCGCCCATGGAAACAAACCTGCATGAAGGTAGGCAACCGTCATCGGAAGATCTGATGTCGTCGCCCGAAGCACCGAATCGGTTGCGGAAAACCCTCCGCCGGGCGTCGAGGACGCCCGGCGGAGGGAAACGGTGAAAACAGGCCGGTTCGCGGACGTACCGGCCGCAGGGGTACTGGGCGGCGGTACTAGGCCTGGAGCTCGGCCGACGCGACGAGTTCGGCCTCGGCCTGCGCCCGCAGGTGCTTCTCCAGATCGGCGGCGACCCGCTCGGCGCGGCCGGGAGCCATGTCGAGTTCGGCCAGCACCGTCGGCAGCGCGATGATCGGCATGATGTGCCTGAGCAGCACGGACACCCGTACCTCCAGGTCCTCCCAGTCGGCCATCACTTCCGAGAGCACCTGCACTCCGGTGAAGGCGCCGACGAAGAGATTGGCGACCGCGTCCAGGTCCACGTGCGCATGGAGTTCGCCGCACTCCCGGGCCTGCCCCAGGGCGAACCGGTTGTGGTCGATCCAGTCCTGGTAGGGCCGCAGGCGGTGCTCGTGGTGACTGCCGCGCTCCAGGGAGAGCCTCAGGCTGCCCTGCACGATCGGGTCACTGCGGATCTGAACGGCGAACAGCATGCCCTTGTCGATCAGCTCCTGAAGGCGGGTGCTGCGCGGTACGAGCGGGAAGCCGACCGTGTCGATCTGGCTGGCCAGAACGGCCTGGGCCAGCTCTTCCTTGCCCTTGAAGTAGTAGTAGAAGGCGCCCTTGGTCAGCCCGAGCCGCTGGTACACGTCCGCGATCGTGGCCCCGTTGAAGCCCTTCTCCGCAAACACGGCGCCGGCTGCCTCGACGATGAGCTGCCGGGTGCGCCGAGAAGTCTCCCTCTGAGACACCCTCGCTCCTTCCACGTTGCTGACGGCCATTGGTCCACCTCCTCGGAGGTATGAGCATGTCACCGAAAACAGCCGTTGCAAATTATACCAGGCAGCACGTATCTTGCGGCGAACCAAGACCTACCACGAGTGGCTCGAATCTGCCTCGAAGTACGGAGGGGAATTCATGTTAATCACCTCGTATGTCAGCGAAAACGCCCAAAGACCATCGGTCGGGGTCTCAGATGCAAGGCCTCCGGCCGTACCCAACTGGCTTGTGCACCGTCCTGACGCCTCCGAGGTCTTCCTCTCGGCCTGGGAAAGGACCGCTCCCGACCGATTCAACGTGACCGTCCGTTGGCCTGAAAACCACCCGTTCCATACCGCCCTCCACGGTTTCCGTTCCCCCGCCGTCATCGCGGAGGCCATCCGCCAGACGGGCATCCTGCTCTCTCACGCCGAGTACGGCGTCCCCCTCGGCCACCAGTTCCTGATGTCCGACATGCGCTACCGGATCGACCCCGAACTCCTGGCGGCGAACAGCGGCGCTCCCATCCACATCGACGTCACCTGCACGAACGTCAACCGCCGCGGCACCCGCTTCTCCGGCATGGAGTGCCACATGGACGTGGTGCAGGGTGGCCGGGTCATCGCGACCGGCGGCGGCAGCCTGTCGTGCACCTCTCCCGGCGCCTACCGCCGGATGCGCGGTGAGCACGCGGACGCCCGGCCGATCCTGCCCGTGCCGGACCCGGTGCAGCCCTCCCTCGTCCTGCGGACCGATCCGAGCCACGTCCTGCTGGCCCCCACCATGGATCCCCGGTGCTGGACGCTGCGCCCGCACACCACGAACACGACGCTGTTCGCGCACAAGAACGACCACGTGCCCGGCATGGCCCTCCTGGAGGCCACCCACCAGGCCGCCTACGCCGTCGCCGGCGCCACCCGGCTGTACCCCACCTCGCTGCACCTCACCTTCAACCGGTACGTGGAGTTCCACTCCCCCTGCCTGGTCCAGGCGCAGCCGGTGACGCGGAGCCGGGACAACACCCTCTCCCTGGATGTGACCGGCCATCAGAGCGGCCAACAGGTCTTCCACGCACACCTGGAAGCAATTCCCGTTTCCGCCTGATCTCCTCCCTTTCCAGTGAAATGGGCAGCGGTTCCCTGTGATCCGCTGGCCGAGACGGCCCTGCGCGAAGTGGCGGGAAGGCGTTTGGCGTGCCAGCCTGTGACGTCATCCGACTCACCGTCACCAAGCAGTTGTAGGAGGGATACTCCTGTGCGCAGGCAGTGCCCGTTCGTCATCGATCCGCTCGGCCAGGACATTCACGGAGAAATCAAGGAAATACGCTCCCTTGGCCGGGCCGCGCGGATCGTGCTCCCCGGTGGAGTGGAGGCGTGGTCCATCACGGACTACGCACTCGTGAAGCGCCTGCTCATCGATCCCCGAATATCGAAGGACGCCTACCGGCACTGGCCCGCGTGGATCGACGGGGAAGTCGACCAGGAGTGGCCGCTGGCCATCTGGGTCTCCGTGCAGAACATGATCACCGCCTACGGCGAGGAGCACACGCGCCTGCGCAAGCCGGTGGCGGGGGAGTTCACCATGCGCCGGGTGGCAGCCCTGCGGCCCCGGGTCGAGGAGATCGCCGCCGGGCTGCTGGACCGCCTGGAGCAGGCCCCGGCGGGACAAGCCCTGGATCTCCGCAAGGAATTCGCCCACGTACTGCCGCACGCCGTGGTCTGCGAACTCTTCGGAATTCCGCAGTCCGCACGTGATCCGCTGCAGAAGATCATCGACAGTTTCTTCGCCACCTCGATCACCCCCGAGGACGCACTGGCGAATGGCACGGCCATGTACGAGATCCTGAACGACGTTGTGGCGCACAAGAGGAAATTTCCTGCCGACGACCTGACGTCGGGCCTCGTCGCCGCGCGCGACTCGGGCGCCGCGGATATGAGCGAGAAGGAACTCCTCGACAATCTCATCCTCCTCTTCACCGCCGGCTACGAGACGACGGTGAACCTCATCGACAACGCGGTCGTCTCCCTCCTCACGCACCCCGGCCAGCTGGCGCTCGTACGGGACGGCAAGGCCTCGTGGGAGGACGTCATCGACGAGTCCCTTCGCGTGGACCCGCCCGGCGCGCACAGCATCCTGCGCTACGCCGTCGAGACGATCGAGATCGACGACGACGTGCGGATCCCGCAGGGCGACGCGATCGTCATCTGCTTCGCCGGCGCCGGCCGCGACCCCCTCCACCACGGAGCCGGCGCGGACCTCTTCGACATCACCCGCGACACCCGCGCCGATCATGTGTCGTTCGGGTACGGGGCCCACCACTGCCTCGGCGTGAACCTGGCCCGGATGGAGGTCGCCATCGCGCTGTCGGCGCTCTTCGAGCGGTTCCCCGACATCGCCCTGGCCGTGCCGGCCGATGAACTCCGGCCGAAGTTCTCGTTCGTTTCGAACGGCCACCGCACGGTTCCCGTGATGCTGGGCCCGTCCAGCGCCCGCAGCGGGTCTATTTCCAGCCAATAGTCCCGGGGCGGCCCCTCCCCGCCGACCCGCCGGTCCGCGGCGGACAAAAGATGCGAAGACGGAAGGACGGAAGACTCACCATGACGGAAAAGACCGGCCTCCTCGTGGGCAGGCGCGCCCTGATCACCGGCGCGAGCAGCGGCATCGGGGCGGCCGCCGCCCGGGTGTTCTGCGAGAACGGTGCCTCGGTGCTCCTCGCCGCCCGGCGCGAGGAGGAACTGGCCGCGCTCACCCGCGAGCTGACGGACCGGGGTTTCACCGCCGCCTACGCGGTCGTCGACGTGGCCAACGCCGAAGAGGTCGAGGCTGCGGTGGACAGGGCTGTGGAGCTCTTCGGGGGCCTGGACGCCGCCTTCAACAACGCGGGGCTGGGCACCGTGCCCGCGCCGCTGCACCTCACCGAGGACGCGGACTTCGAGGCCGTCATGGCCACCAACGTCCGCGGCACGTGGAACTGCATGAAGTACGAGATCGCCGCGATGCTGCCGGGTGGCGGGGCGATCGTGAACAACAGCAGCATCGCGGGCCTGGTCGGCACTCCGGCCTCCGCCGCGTACATCGCAGCGAAGCACGCCGTCATCGGCCTGACGAAGGCCGCAGCCGAGTACGCCGCCCAGGGCATCCGGGTCAACGCCATCGCTCCCGGCACCACGCGCAGCGAGATGATGGCCCAGTGGTTCGACCTGAACCCCGGCATCGAGGAGCAGCTGCACACCAGGGCCCCGCTGCCGCGTACGGCGGACCCGCGCGAGATCGCGCAGGCGGCCGCATGGCTGCTGAGCGACCAGGCCTCCTTCGTCGTCGGCGCGACCGTCCCGGTGGACGGCGGCTGGACCGCCCGCTGACCGCTCGGCCCGACGAGGTCCGCCCGCGCAACCGGCACGCGGCGGAACACGACGCAACCCCCGGGCGAGGAACAGAAGAAGAGCTGCACGGGCCCGTCGGAGCCCCGTCCCGGCCGGGCCCGCGCCGATAAAATCACCCCATGCAGATATCCGAAAGACCCAGAGTGATCGTCCTGACGGGAGCCACCGGTTTCATCGGCTCGGCCACACTGGACGCCCTGGCCCGCTGTCCCGGTGTCCTGGTGCGGGCCCTCGCCCGCACCCCCGGTGCGGAGCGCGAAGGCGTGGAGTGGGTCCGTGCTGACCTGGGTGATCCCGGCTCGCTGCGCGGGGTCTGCGAGGGCGCGGCCGCGCTGGTGAACCTGGCCTCCTACATCGGCCGGGACGAGGAACGCTGCCACACGGTCAACGTGCTGGGCGGGGCGGCCCTCCTCACGGAGGCCGTGCGGGCGGGGGTGCGCCGGATCGTCCACCTGTCCACGGCCGCGGTCTACGGGAACCTCCCGCACCGGGGGATCGAGGTCGACGAGGTGGCCCCGGATCCGGTGTCCGCCGCGAGCCGCACCCGGCTGGCGGCGGAGGCACCGGTGCTGGCCGCCGGCGGCACCGTCCTGCGGCCGGGTCTGGTGCTGGGCGCCGGTGACCGCTGGGTGGTCCCGGCCCTGGCCGAGCTGATCGACCGGGTCCCGGCCAGCTGGGACGGCGGCCGCGCGCTGCTGTCCATGATCGACGTCGGCGAGCTGGCCCGCCTGATCGACGCCCTGGCCACGGCCCCGGTCTCCGTCGCGGGCGGGATCCACCACGCGAGCCACCCCGCCGCGGTGACCAGCGCCGACCTCGTGTCGGCGCTGGCCGCCGAAGGGATCCTGCCGGCGGTGCGGGAGGAGTGGTCGTGGGCCCGCTGCCTGGAACAACTCCGGAGGCGTCCCGGCCGGGTGACGGAGCGGCAGTTCTCCCTGCTGGCCCGCGACTACCACCAGCGCGCCGACCCCATCTGGCGGCTGACCGGCCTGCGCCCCACTCCCACGCCCCTCACCCTGCTCCCTTCCGCCGCTCCCTGGTACCGCGCCCACCTGGCCCGCGCCTGAGAACTCCGCCGCCCACCGGGATCAGCGAGCGTCCCCGCCCTCCCCATGAAGGACCCGAAAGCGACCTACGAGCTCCGCCGGATCCCGGTCGACGACCCGCACGGGTGCCCAGGCCCACTGCCAGACACCGATCCCCGGCGTCCGGGAGAACCGGATCGTCCCACGGGTGCCCTCGACCTCCACCCGCGGCCACGCCCCGGCGACGGCCGCCCGGTCCGTACCGTACGAACGCAGCACCTCGGCGAGGACGGTGACGCTGTCCCAGCCCTCGAAGGCCACGAACGAGGGCTCCTCGCCGAGCTGCTCGCGGAGCTCCTTCCCCACCCGCTCGCCGAGCGGCCCGAGCTGCTCGGGCAGGTAGCGCAGGAACGGGATCCCGGCGCCGTCCCCTCCCAGCGCCCCGGCCCATCCGGCGAACTCCGGTTGTCCGGCCGGAGCCCCGATCAGGAGCTCCCCGAGCCGCCGGTCGCCCCGTACGGCCCTGACGATCTCCGCCGCCGGCTCCGGGTACCCGACCAGCAGGAGGAGCGCGGTGGCCCCCTCCCCCACGAGCGTGTCGCACAGCTCGTCGGGAGTAACCCCCTGAACGTCGATCTCAATGACGTCGCCGCCTGCGGCGGCGAAGCACTCCCGCAGGACGGCGGTCCCGGAAGCCCAGTACACGCTCGGCTGGGTCGCCACCGCGATCCGGCCGTGCCCCGCCCCAAGCAGGAACTCCGCATAGGTCCGCCAACCGCGGGACTGGGCCGGGGCCAGCCGCGCGACCCACTCGGTCGGCTCCTCGACGAGCCCGTCGAGCACCGCGGAGGAGCAGAGGAACGGCACGCCGAGCGCATCGGCCCGCGCGGCCGCCGCCCGGGCGACGACACTGTGGTACTCCCCCACCACGGCGGCCACACCCAGCCCGGCGAGTTCCTCCACGGCCGCCGCAGCCCGCTCCGGATCGGCCGCGGTGTCCCGGACCAGGAGCTCCAGCGGTCGGCCACCGATCCCTCCCGCACCATTGACCTCGCGCACGCCCAGCTCGAGCCCCGCGAGCAACTGCCGCCCCGCGTCGACCCACCCGGGCCGCGTCAACGGCACAAGCGCCCCCAACCGCACGACCGACGACGCCAACACCGAGGCACCCACAGCGCACCACTCCTCTATCCCCAGGCCGACACGCCCAAAGCCCGCCAACGCACCGAAACGATCATCCCGCCCATTGGACCCACCCCCACCACCCCAAGGCAACCGCTTACCCGCCCCCAACGCCCCCCGAGCCAGAGCCCTGAACAAACCCCCGGGACACAACCCCACCGGATCCAGACACCCACCCCCTCCCAGCCCCGAATCACCCCCAACGCCCCCGGGCCAGAACCCTGAACAGCCCCCGGACACCGCCCCACCGGACCCGGATACCAGCCCCTCCCAGCCCCGGATGCGCACCCCCAACGGGGCCCGGGGCAGAGCCCCGGTTTCGGGAAGGGGCGGGGTGGGGGAACGGCCCCGCAGGGCCCCGCGTCCAGACGCACACCCCGCGGGAACCGGGTCCCCACCCCCGACGTCGTCGTACCAGCCACACCACGCACTCCCCAAGGAACAGGCAGGAACGGCCCCATGACCCAGGCAAACGCGGGCCCACCCCCCAGCCCGGCCCCGGACCCCACCTCACTCCCGGGCCCCACCGCCAACCCAACCCCGGGCCCAACCACGAGCCCCACCTCCGACTCACCCCCGGGCCCCACCGCCCGACCCCACCCCCTCCTCCCCCGCCCTCGTCCCCGCGCCCTCCCCTGGCCCGCGGCCGGCACCGCGGCCGGCACCGCGGCCGGCACCGCGGCCGGCACCGCGGCCCTCCCCGCACTCCTCTCCGTCCTACTCGCCGCGCTCCTCGCCCGCCCCTCCCTCGTCCCCAACACCCCCGGCAACCCCGGCAGCTTGCTGGAAACGTTCCTCCCCTGGCTCGGCCTCGCCGTCCCCCTCCTCCTCGCCCTGGCCCTCCGACGCCGCTCCGCGGCCACCGCCCTGGCCCTCCTGCTCCCCACCGCCGCCTGGCTGGGCCAGTTCGGCACCTTCCTCCCCCACGCCGCCACCCCCACCCCGACGCCCACCACCCACTCAACCGACTCAACCGACTCAACCCACCCCCCTCACCCCCCTCACGCCCCTCCCCCCACCCTCACCACCGTCCAGCACAACATCAGCGACGAGAACCAGAACCCCTCCCGCACAGCAAAGGCCCTCGCCGCCCCGCACCCCACCCTCATCGCCGTCGAGGAACTCACCCCCGCCGCCGTCACGGCCTTCACCGCCACCCTCGGCGCCGACTACCCCCACCACGCCACCCACGGCACGGTCGGCCTCTGGTCGGCGTACCCGCTCACCGACGTCCGTCCCGTCGACATCAAACCGTCGGCCCTCGCCGGCGACCCGCACTGGAACCGCGCCCTGCGCGCCACCGCCGCCACCCCCGGCGGGCCCGTCGCCGTCTACGTCGTCCACCTGCCCTCCCTCCGCCTCGGCGCCTCCGGCTTCGGCTCCGCCCGCCGCGACGAAAGCGCCGCTCTGCTCGGCTCCGCCCTCGCCGCGGAGCCCGCCGACCGAGTCGTCCTGCTCGGGGACCTCAACGGCACCGCCGACGACCGCGGCCTGGCCCCCATCCGCACCGCCCTGGCGGCGAAGCCGACGCCCACCCCGGCCGCCGCCAACACCCCCGCCCCCACCGCCGGCTTCGCCTTCACCTGGCCCGCGGCCTTCCCCCTGGCCCGGATCGACCAGATCCTGGCCCGCTCGGGCACCGTCACCCGCGTCCGCACGCTCCCCGCCACCTCCAGCGATCACCTGCCCCTCACCGCCGACATCCAGTTCGATTAACGTACGGTCATGACTGAATTCGTACTGGTGGCAGGCGCCTGGCTGGGAGCAGCGGCATGGGACGAGGTGGCCGCCGAACTCCGCACCGCACTGCGCAGCACGGACGGCGACCACGAGGTGCACGCCCTGACCCTGTCCGGCCTCGCGGACAAGCAGGGCATCCCGGCCGGCCAGCAGACGCACGTCACGGACATAGTCGACGCCATCGACGAGCTCGGCCTGCGCGATGTGGTCCTGGTGGGCCACAGCTACTCCGGCATCCCGGTCGGTCAGGCCGCAGAGCGGATCGGCGCCCGCCTGAACCGGGTGGTCTTCGTCGATGCCAACGTCCCCACCCCCGACGGATCCTTCGTCACCAGCTGGCCTGACGGCCGCTCCGCCATAGAGGCCGCGATCGCCGCGAACGACGGCTTCTGGCCCCCTTTGCAGGCCGCCGACTGCGAGGGCCAGGGCCTCACGGACGAGCAGACCGCCCGGCTCCTCGCCGATGCGACCCCGCACCCGGGCGCCACGCTGACCGAACCGGCCGTACTGACCCACCCCCTCGCCGAGCTCCCCGCGACCTACGTCAAATGCCTGCTGGACGGCGCCGAACCCCACCCCGACGTGGCGAAGCTCCTGGCCACCGGCCCGGACTGGCAGTGGGTCACCCTGGACACAGGCCACTGGCCGATGTTCTCCGCCCCGTCCGCCCTGGTCCGCATCCTCCTCGACGCCGCCGCGCAGGACACCCCGCCGCCGCCTTCCGGTCTTCGCATCCACGCAGTGGACGCCGCCTCCGAAGCCGCCCTGAGCGACTGGCAGCACGTCCACAACACAGTCATCCCGACGGCCCTCCTCTCCCTTGAAGACGTGCGGGAGCGCTCCGCACGCCACGTCCTGCACATAGCCCACCTCGGCGACGCACTCATCGGATGCACGACGCTGCGGGTCCCCGCCGCCGGCTCCACGACCGCCACCGTGATCGCGCGCGTCCTGCCCGCGTACCGGGGACGGGGTTTCGGCCGCGAGCTGTACTCCCACGCACTCGCCCAGGCACGGTCCCTCGGCGCCGAGGTGATCGAGACCGTGGTCCTCGCGTCCAACCCGGAGGGCCTGAGCTTCGCGCACCGAGCGGGCTTCATCGAGTTCGACCGCTACGTCCTCCCCGGCGACACCGTGCCCTTCGTAGACCTGCGCCTCGCGTGAGCGTCCCCTGGGTCCGCCTCGAACTCACGGTCCGCACCTTCGACTCCGCACGGTTCACCCCGTACGTCGACCGGTGCCGTGCGGCGGGTTTCAGCTTCACGACCCTCGCCCGACTCGGCGACGCAGAGGACGCGCGCCGCAGGCTCTACGACCTGAACAAGGAGTGCTCGGCCGATATCCCCGAGCGGGGCGCCTTCTACTCCTACGAGGCATACGCACGCCTGCGCTTCGCTTCCCCCTCCTACGACCCGGCCGGCATCATCGTCGCCCGGGACCAAGACGGCACCTGGGCCGGCATGGCAGCGACCTCCCTCCATCTCTCCGACGGCTTCGCCTTCAACGAGATGACCGGCGTCCGGGCCCCCTACCGGGGCCGGGGCATCTCCCTCGCCATGAAGACCCTCGGCATCGCCTTCGCCGACCACCACGGAGCCCCGGTCATCCGCACGGTGCACCACCCCGCGAACACCTCGGCCATCGCCATGAACCGCACCCTCGGCTACGTGGACGCGGACTGGCACCGGGACACCCCCTAGGCCGGACTCCGCCGCTTCCGGGACACAGCGACCCCGGCCAGGCAGACCGCACCGCCGAGCAGGGTCAGCGCGGCCGGGACCTCGTCGAGGGCGATCCACGCGATGAGCACCACGACGGCGGGCACCGCGTAGGTGGTCGCGCCCATCTTCCCCGCGGTGGTCCGCGACAGCGCGTACGTCCAGGTGGTGAAGGCGAGCGCGGTCGGGAAGAGCCCCAGGTAGAGCATGTTGAGGATGGCGGCGAGCGGAGCCCCGGGAAGCTGGTCGACGAGCTGCCCGACGAAGGGCAGGGTGACGGCCGTACCGACGAAGCAGCCGTACGTGGTCACCTGGATCGGGCTCGCGTACGCCAGCGCCGGCTTCTGCGCGACCACCCCGGCCCCGTACGTGAGCGCGGCGACCAGGCAGAGCAGGACGCCTCCCAGCGAGGCGGACCCGCCGTTCGAGGTGGACAGTCCGACCAGAACCGCTCCGGCGAAGGAGACCGCCATGCCCGCCAACAGCAGGGGCGGGAACCCCTCCTTCAGCAGCCAGCCGCTGAGCAGCGCAATCACGATCGGGCCGATGTTGACGATCATGGCCGCGGTTCCGGCGTCCACGAGCTGCTCGCCCCAGTTCAGCGTCACCATGTAGAGCCCGAACCAGAGCACACCCGAGACCAGGATCCCGGGCCACGCCTGCTTCGGCGGCGGCGGTACCCGCTTGACGACCAGGACCAGCCCCAGCGCGACCGAGGCGGTCAGCAAGCGTCCGAACGCGAGCGCTCCGGGCCCGAAGTGCGCGGCCGCCGAGCGGATCGAAACGAACGCGGAAGCCCACAGCACGACGGTCACTCCAGCAGCTATCAGAGCCCGCCGGTCGGTCCTGACCTGATCAGACGTCTTGTCCATGCGAGCAAGCTACCTGCCCCACCCGAGAGGCCCGTTGCCCTTTTCCCGAGCGCCTACGCCCCGGCCGGAGCCAGCAGGCTGCGCAGCCGCTCCGCATAGCCCCGGGGGTGCGTGGTGTTGCCGTTGTGGCCGCCCGGGAAGACCCGTATCTCCGTGTCCAGGAGGGCCGCCAGTTCCGTCGCGCACCGGTGGTCGAAGACGGTGGACGGGGTGGCGGTGCCCAGCGCCGGGATGATGCGCGTCGGGGTCCGGGTCAGGGCGTCCACATCGAGGGTGTCCTCGACGATCGCCGTGAAGTCGTGCTCGATGAAATAGCCGAAGTTGGCACGCCGTCGCTCGTCCAGGGGTTGCGAAGTCAGTCCCGGCTCCGCGTCGCGCCGCGAGAGGTCGATCCCGAGAACCCGCGCCATCTCCGGAAAGACGGCTTCGAGCCCGCCCGTGCGGTAGATCCCCTGCAGTTCCCGGAGCTCTGCTTCGTGCCGTGCCCGCTCCCCCGCGGGCAGCAGCCTCGGGGCCACGGGCTCGTGCGCGATGAGGGTGCTCACCTGCTCCGGGTGCCGAACGGCCAGGTGCAGGCCGATGACGGCCCCCAGACTGCAGCCGAGCATCAGAACCGGCTCGTCGGTGACGGACGCCAGCAGCCGGTGGACGTCTTCGGCGTGCTCGGCGAGCGACGCGGTCCGGCCGGGCTCCTCCGGCCGGCTGCGCGAGAGCCCACGGCGGTCGTAGGTCAGTACGGTGAAGGCATCGGTGAGGTGCGGGACGAGATCCACGGTGCGATCGGCGTCCCCCTCACCGCTCTGCGCGATGAGCAGCATCGGGCCGGAGCCCTGCAGTTGGTAGTGGAGCACAGCACTCATGGCAACTCCTTGCTCGCGGCTCCGGACCCCCAGTCCGTCACTCTCTGCAATCAACATAACCCATCGAATCAGATACATCAAGAGAGATGGATCGAAAAAGATGCATCTTCTTCGATGGTTCGGTGATTCCGCTGTACCGTGGCTCCCGTGGACGGAATCGAACTCTTCCTGCTGGGCCGCGCCTTGATGAAGCTCGGCGAGGAGGCCCTGCCCGAACCCCCGGGCGGCCCGGGTCAGTACGCCGGCGGCACGCGCTCCGTCGTGATCGTGGCCGGCGACATCGCCGCGCACCCCGACACCACGGTCGGCGAGACGGCCCAGCGCACGGGCCTCCCGCAGAGCCAGGTCTCCGGCGCCGTCGCCCGCCTGCGCGAGGCCGGCTCCGTGCAGACCTCGCCCGACCCGGCCGACCGTCGCCGCACCCTGGTCCGCCAGGCCCCCGGCACGTCCGCGCGCGTGGCCGCCGTCCGCGCCGCCGGGGCGTCAAAGGTCGAGGACGCCCTCGCCCGCGCCCTCGGCGAGACCGAAGCAGAACGGCTGCCGGAGCTGACCCGGGCCCTGGAGGTCCTGGCCCGCCACCTGGTGCCCCGCGACACGCCCTGACCACCCACGCCCTGACCACGCACGCCCTGCCCTCTGACCACGCCCGCCCGTCAGGCGTCGCCCAGCAGCAGCCTCTTCTGCGGCTTGCCCATCGCATTGCGCGGGATCGCCGCCACGAACCGCACCTCGCGCGGCCGCTTGTGCACCGACAGGTGCGCGGCGACGAAGTCCGTCAGTTCCGGCCCGGTGACGCCCTCGGCCACCACGAAGGCCACGATCCGCTGCCCGAGATCCGCGTCCGGCAGCCCCACCACCGCCGCCTCGCTCACCTTGGGGTGGTCCAGCAGCGCGTTTTCGATCTCACCGGCGCCGATCCGGTAGCCCCCCGACTTGATCATGTCGATGGAGGCCCGGCCCACGATCCGGTGGACCCCGTCGGCCTCGTCCACGGCCGCGATGTCGCCCGTACGGAACCACCCGTCCTCGGTGTAGGCGGCGGCCGTGGCCTCGGGCCGGCCCAGGTACCCGGAGAACAGCGTCGGCCCGGTGAGCTGGAGCTCGCCGATCTCCGCGCCGGCCTCCGCCGCGATCCGCGTACGGATCCCCCGGAGCGGGGTGCCGACCGTACCGGGCCGCACCTCCCCGCCCGCGCGCCCGCTCACGGTGATCAGGGTCTCGGTCATCCCGTACCGCTCCACGGGCCGCATCCCGGTCAGCCGCTCCAGGTCCCGGAAGACCGGCGCGGGCAGCGCGGCACTGCCGGAGACGAGCAACCGGGCCCCGCCCAGCGCGGCGGCCGCCGCCGGCGCCCCCGCGATACGGGACCACACGGTCGGCACCCCGAAGTACAGGCTGCCCCCGGCCTCCGCGTAGGCCTCCGGCGTGGGCCGCCCGGTGTGCACGAGCCGGCTGCCGGTCCGCAGCGCGCCGAGCACCCCGAGAACCAGCCCGTGCACGTGGAACAACGGCAGCCCGTGCACGAGGGTGTCCTCGGCGCTCCACTGCCAGGCCTCGGCGAGGGCGTCGAGATCTGCGGCCAAGGCCTCGGCGGTGAGAACGACCCCCTTGGGCGGTCCGGTGGTCCCGGAGGTGTAGAGAATCAGCGCCGGCCGCCCGGTCCCGTCCACCGCCCCGAACCCACCCCCACCCCCATCCCCGCCACGCCGTGCGAAGTCCACATCGACGAGCACCGCACCGGAGTCCCGCAGGATGTGCTCCCGCTCGGCGGGCCCCGCATCGGGCGGCAGCGGTACGAACGGCACCCCGGCCAGCAGCCCGCCGACGACGGCGGCGACGGTCTCCAGCGAGGCCGTCGCGGTCACCGCGAAGGCGGCCGCCCCGGCGACATCGCCGGCCACCGCCCGGGCCGCCCCGAGCAGCTCCTCATAGGAGGCACCCCGCCCGGCCACCCGCAGGGCATCGGGCCTGTCTCCGTAAACACCGGTGAGCGCGGTCAGCACTGATCCCCCTGGAGCATGCGGTCCATCCAAGGACCCCACCCTACGACCGACCCCAGCCCACGATCAGCCTCGCCGGCGTGTGAGGCGCGGGGTCCGGGGCGGAGCCCCGGGGGGACGGGGGGAGACCGGGGTCCCCGCGGTCCAGGGGTAATCCAGGGAGCAGAGGAAGGGGGGGTAGGGGGAACCCCCCCCCCCCCCCCCCCCCCCCCCCCCTCA
>NZ_JBHUBS010000015.1:178025-200842 GCF_042788835.1 Streptomyces sp. NPDC056883
ACCCCCCGATCCCCGGGTAACCCGGGGCTCCCGGCGGTCCGGGCGCAGCCCGGGGAACGGAGGAAGGGCGGGTAGGGGACACTCCCACCCCCGCCCCCACCTCAGCCCGTCAGATCAAGCCCTGGGCCAGCATCGCGTCCGCCACCCGCTCGAACCCCGCGATGTTCGCCCCGGTCACATAGTCCCCGGCGGAGCCGTACCGCTCGGCGGTCGCGTACGACACCGCGTGGATGTCCCGCATGATCCCCGCCAGCTCCGCCTCGACCCGCTCCGCGCTCCACGCCACGCGCCCCGCGTTCTGCGCCATCTCCAGCGCGCTGACCGCGACCCCGCCCGCGTTCGCCGCCTTGCCCGGCCCGAAGGACACCCCGGCCGCCTGCAGCAGGTGCACCGCCTCCGGCGTGGTCGGCATGTTCGCGCCCTCCGACACCGCCTTGACCCCGTTCGCGATCAGCGTCCGCGCGTCATCGGCGGTCAGCTCGTTCTGCGTGGCCGACGGGAAGGCCACCTCCGCCGCCACGTCCCAGACGCGCCCGCCCGGCACGAACCGCGCCGACGGCCCGCGACGCTGCGCGTACTCGCTCACGCGCCCGCGCTCGACCTCCTTGATCTGCTTCAGCAGTGCGAGGTCGATGCCCTTCTCGTCGACCACGTACCCCTGGGAGTCGGACGCCGTCAGCGGGTTCGCCCCCAGCTGCTGCAGCTTCTCGATCGTGTACAGCGCGACGTTGCCCGAGCCGGACACGACCGCCGTCAGCCCGTCCAGCGACAGCCCCTTGACCGCCAGCATCTCGGCGGCGAACAGCACACTGCCGTAGCCCGTGGCCTCCGGACGGATCAGCGAGCCGCCCCAGCCCTGGCCCTTGCCGGTCAGGACGCCGGCCTCCCAGCGGTTGGTGATGCGCCGGTACTGCCCGAACAGGTAGCCGATCTCACGTCCGCCCACACCGATGTCACCTGCCGGTACGTCCGTGTGCTCGCCGATGTGACGGTAGAGCTCGGTCATGAAGGACTGGCAGAAGCGCATGACCTCGGCGTCCGACCGCCCGTGCGGGTCGAAGTCGCTGCCGCCCTTGCCGCCGCCGATGCCGAGCCCGGTCAGCGCGTTCTTGAAGATCTGCTCGAAGCCGAGGAACTTCACCACGCCGATGTCCACGGACGGGTGAAAGCGCAGGCCGCCCTTGTACGGGCCGAGCGCGCTGTTGAATTCGACGCGGTAGCCACGATTGACGTGGACGCGACCACGGTCATCGGTCCACGGCACCCGGAAGATGATCTGGCGCTCCGGCTCGACGATCCGCTCGAGCAGGGCCACACCCGGTTCCGCGTACTCGGGACGCGCCGCGAACACGGGTGCCAGGGTGTCCAGGACCTCCCGTACGGCCTGGTGGAACTCGGGCTGGGCGGGGTTCCGGCGCTCGATGTCGGCGCGCAGCGCGTCCAGCCGGCCCTGCGGGTCCTTGGGGTCCGTCACGGTCTGTTCCTCCAGGTCTCGATGTGGGGACCGGCCCCGAGATGCGGCTCGAAGCTCCGGACCGGAATTCCGCATGGCGGAAATCAGTATCCGAACACAATCCCCAGCCGGAGGGTACTCCTCCGGCCGACCACGGCCACGAGCCTTTCCGGCCTGCTCTCATCGACGCCCACTCCACCATGGACAGAACCAATGGACAGAACCAATGGGCAGGACATAGACAGGCCACATGGACATCGCACGAGTCGCCGCCCTCGTCGCCGCGACGCTCACCACAGGCCTCATGGCGGGCCTCTTCTTCGCATTCGACGTCTCGGTGATGCCGGCACTGAAGCGATCCGACGACCGGACCCTCATCTCCGTGATGCAGCGCGTGAACACGTCCATCATCAATGGCTGGTTCATGCTGGCGTTCCTGGGCGCGCTCCTGTTCACCGGCCTCGCCCTGGCCCTGCACCTGCCCGCCGGCGAGCACGCGCCGCTGCCCGCACTGGCGGGCGCCCTCGTCCTCTACGTGCTCGCCGTCGCGGTCACCGGCCGGGTGAACATCCCCCTCAACAACGCGCTGGAGGCGGCCGGCCCCGCCGAGCGGATCACCGATCCGGCCGCCGTGCGCGCGGCGTTCGAGAAGAAGTGGGTACCCGCCAACCGCTGGCGTACCGCCCTGTGCACGGCCGCCCTGGCCTGCCAGTCCTGGGCCCTCCTGGCGGCCGCCTAGCCCGTCAGCGGCCGCGCCCGGACGCGGCCGCCGCTCCCGTCGCCCGGATCGCCCCCGTCGCCCGCCCGTACAGTACGAGCGCCCGCGCGAGGGCGGTCAGCGCCGCCGCGCAGAGCAGGGTGCGGACGATGTTCGCCGTCTCCCAGGTGCCCTTGAACTTCTCGACGATCGAGAAGTCGGTCAGCTTCGCGGCGTCACCCACGTCGGCGAGTTCATTGTTGAGCGGGATGTTGACCGCAAAGGTGACGACGAGCACGACGAGGTACGCCGCCGCGGCCACCGCCGCCCACAGCGCGACCGTACGGCGCCCGGCACGCGCCTCGACGAACGCCGCGGCGAAGGCGGCGAGCAGCGCGACGACGAAGACCGTCCCGAAGAGCGGATTGCCGTCGATGACGGCGTTGAAGCTCTGCATCGCCGTGACGTACGTACGGTCGTCCGTCTTCGCCAGTCCCGGCATCACCGAGACGTCGAAGGCGAAGAACAGCCCCGCCATCAGGCCGACCAGGACGGTCGACACGACGAGCAGTGCGGTGGAGAGTCTCGTCCCGGTGGTTCCCATCAGCTGTGCCCCCGTATATGCGTCGAAATCCGAATCCGGGAGGCTCCCACCGCCCCCCGACGGCTGTTGATCGTGCCATCACCGGCGCCATCCGGCCAGTGAATCTTCCGTGCCGCACAGCCCCCGACAACTCCCGTGTAGCGCACACGTAGGCTGCGCCAATGAGCACATCCGCCGCCTCCCTGCGCCTCGTACCGGTTACCCCCGACAACTTCGCCGCCGTCTGCGCGCTGTCGGTCCGCCCCGACCAGGAGCACCTCGTCTCCCCGGTCGTGAAGTCGCTGGCCGAGGCCTACGCCCACGGCGAGACGGCCTGGCCCAGGGCGATCGTCGACGGCGACGAGGTCGTCGGCTTCGTGATGGCCTTCCTCGACATCGCCTGGAACCCGGCCGAGGACCCCCGGGACATCCGCTCCGGCCTCTGGCGCCTGAACATCTCGGCCGCCCACCAGGCGAAGGGCTACGGCCGCTTCGCGGTCACGGCGGTCACCGCCGAACTCCGCCGCCGGGGTGCCTCCCACGCCTACGTCACCTGGCACCCGGGCCCCGGCACCCCCGAACCCTTCTACCTCTCCCTCGGCTTCCGCCCGACAGGCGAACAGAGCGACGGCGAAACCGTGGCCGTTCTGGACCTCGCACACCCGTAAGGGGCCCGGGTGCCTCGGCTGCTCCCTACCCCGCGGGGGCGGCCGAGGCCGTCCCCGCCCGGTACTCCCGCGGGCTGACCCCCCGTACCCGCTTGAAGGCCGTCGAGAGGGCGAACGCCGAGCCGTAGCCGACCCGGTGGGCGGCCGAGGCGAGCGTCATGGACGGGTCGCGCAGCAGGTCCGCCGCCAGCGCAAGCCGCCACCCCGTCAGATAGGACATCGGGGGCTCGCCGACCAGTTCGGTGAAGCGGCGGGCCAACGCGGCCCGTGAGACGCCGACTTTGCGGGCCAGCGACTCCACGGTCCAGCCGTGGGCCGGGTTCTCGTGCAGGAGCCGCAGTGCCGGGCCGGTGACCGGGTCGTTCTCGGCGCCGCCGCGCTCCGCGAGCCAGCCGCGTACGACGCCGATCAGCAGCAGGTCCAGGATCCGGTTCAGGACGAGTTCCTGGGCCGGCTCCGTACGGGAGATCTCCAGGCCCAGCAGGCCGACCAGCGTGGGGTCCACGGGGCCGACCAGCACCCGCGGCAGCGCGGTGAGCAGGCGGCTGCCGATCTCGCCCGGGTCCTGGTAGGTGCCGCTCAGCAGCACCGCCGATCCTTCCGCCGCACCCCAGGTCCGTACCCCGAGGGCCATGGAGTCCGACACGTCCTCCCCGCCGTTCACCCTGCTGCACCGCTGGTCAGGCCCCACCCTGATCTGCGGGGGCGTGTCCTTGGCATCGGCGAGGGTGTACGGCATCGGTCCCCGCACCAGGGCCGCCTCACCCGGCGCGATGAGCACCGGCTCGCCCCCGTCGGGCAGCAGCCAGGCCGACCCGTGCACCATCGTCATCACCGACAGCGGGGCCCGGTCCTCGATCAGGACCGACCAGGGCGGATTGAACACGCACTTGATGAGGAAGGCCGATGTGGCCTTGGGGCCTTCGAGCAGAGCCGTCAGCGTATCCATCGGCCCATTCTCCCCACCTGCTCCCCGGCCACCAGGTGCGTGGTGCGCCCGTCCTCCCCACCCGCCCACTGCCTACACGTCCCAGACGCCGCGGGCCGCCGCCTCCCGCGCGAAGTCCGCGAAGTCCCGCGGCTTGCGGCCCAGCACTTCCTCGACCCCGTCCACCAGGTGCGCGTTGCGCCCGTCCGTGATCAGCGTGAACAGATCGCCGAACTCCTCCGGCAACCCGTTCTCCCGCAGCACCGCCCGGTAGGCCTCGTCCGAGACCGGGACGTACGCGATCTCGCGCCCGGTCGCCTTCGACAGCTCGGCCGCGACGTCGGCGAAGCTGAGCAGCCGCGGGCCGGAGAGCTCGTACGTACGGCCGATGTGCCGGTCCTCCGTCAGAGCGGCCACCACCACGTCGGCGATGTCCTCGGTGTCCACGAACGGCTCGACGGCGTCGCCCGTCGGCAGGGCGATCTCGCCGGCGAGCACCGGCTCCAGGAAGAAGCTCTCGTCGAAGTTCTGGTTGAACCAGGCGGCGCGCACCACCGTCCAGTCGGCCCCGGACTCCTTCAGCGCCTCCTCGCTCCGCTGCGCCGCCTCCTCGCCGCGGCCCGAGAGCAGCACGAGCCGGCGGACCCCGGCGGCCACCGCCGCCCGGGCGAAGGCACCGACATGCTCGGCGGCGCCGGGGAAGCCGAGGTCGGGGTAGTACGTGACGTACGCCCGGTCCACGCCTTCCAGGGCCGGTCCCCAGCTCGCGGGCTCGTTCCAGTCGAAGGCCGGATCACCGGAGCGCGATCCGACGCGGACGGGACGGCCGAGGGCGGTGAGCTTCTCTGCCACGCGTCGGCCCGTCTTGCCGGTGCCGCCGATGACCAGCGTGCGGAGGGTGGTGTCGGTCTGCGTCTGCTGCGTTGTCTTCGTCATGGGAACCAGTCAACTCCCCACGCCTGAGACGGAACATCGCCGAGAAGCTCAACCGCATACGCCTGCGTCCACGGACCCCTCCAGCCGTCCAGCCGGTCTCCCCCGCTACTCCTGCTCGGCGAGGGTGTGCTTCACGAGCGCGTTGGCGTGCCCGTGCCCGATCCCGTGCTCGCTCTTGAGCCAGCCGACGAGCTCCATGTGCTTGGTCAGAGGCGAGGCACGGATGAGCTCCTGCCACTCCGCGATCGGACGGCCGTACTTCTTCTCGATGGAAGGGAAGTAGCTGGCGGGGCCCTTCACCGGCTCGGTCATGACGGTCCTCTTTCCTTCTGCTGCACTCGATGCGACGGATGCGACGTACGAGAGGTAGACCGAGACCCCCGCGAAAACTCATCGGCCCCACCAAAAAAATATCGGATGATCTCCGCATGATGTGGACCGAACGCACCGTCACCCGAGCCGGCACCCGTCTGACCTGCCGTGATTGGGACTCCCACCACCCCGGCTCCACCACCCCCGTCGTCCTCCTCCACGGCCTCGCGGGCCACGCGGGCGAATGGGACGCGGCCGCAGCGCACCTGGCCCCGCACCACCGCGTGGTGGCGATGGACCAGCGCGGCCACGGAGCCAGCGAGCGCCGCCCCGCGGACGTCTCCCGCGCCGCGTACGTCGCGGACGTGCGGGCCGTCTGCGAACAGCTCGGCCTGCACCGCCCGGTCCTGGTGGGCCAGTCGCTCGGCGGCCACACCGCGATGCTCACCGCCGCCGCCCATCCGGACCTCGTACGGGGCCTCGTGCTGGTCGACGCCGGTGCCGCCCAGTCGGACCCGGGCACCCCGGAGCAGATCGGCGGCTGGCTGGACTCCTGGCCGCTCCCGTTCCCCACCCTCGCCGAGGCGCGTACCTTCCTCACCGGTCAGGAGCTGAACGGCGAGGCCTGGGCAGCCGGCCTGGAGCAGCGCGCGGACGGCTGGTACCCGCGCTTCGAGCGCTCGGTGATGGTCGCGGCCATCACCGAGAACACCACCCGCGCGTGGTGGCCGGAGTGGCAAGCGGTCCGGTGTCCCACGCTGCTGGTCATCGGGGAGAAGGGCATCGTGCCGCCCGAGGAATCCGTCCGGATGCTCGACTCGGCCGACCCGTCCACCGTGACGACGGCGGTCTCCGTCCCCGGCGCCGGCCACGACGTCCACCTGGACCGGCCCGCCGTCGTGCACTCCCTGCTGTCCGCCTTCCTCACGGAACTCCGTCCCTAGAGGGCTCCGGACCCAGGGGGCTCCGGCAACCGGGTGGCCGCGGTGACCCCCGTACGACCACGTCGTTCACCAGGTCATGATCAAGCGCATCGTCACCACGGCCCTCATCGCCGGTACCGCGGCCCTCGCCGTCGCCGCCCCCGCCATGGCCGTCGAGCCGCCGCTCGCCGACTCCGTCGCCGGCACCGTCGGAGACGTCCCCCAGGACTTCGCGGGCCTGGTCCCGGGCCAGGCCGGCAAGGACCTGACCGACTTCTCGGGCGCGTTCGAGGCGTTCACCGCGGGCAGCGCCCGGCAGACCATCTCCAACGGCTGACCTGCACGCTCACTCCGAACCCCCGGACCGAACCCGGCCCGGGGGTTCGTCACGTCCGGCCGCGACCTGGGTCAACCACAGGTCGAGCAATATGATCACATTGCGGTATGACCACGACGAAGACCCTCTACCTGCTCTGCTCCGCCGCCCCGCCCGTCTTCGACGTGGCCCATGTCATCGAGGACGCCCAGTCCCGGGGCTGGGACGTCTGCCTCGGCCTCACCCCCACCGCCGCCCACTGGCTGTCCGGCAGCCTCGACGGCCTCGCCGCGCTCACCGGCCACCCCGTCCGCTGGCAGTACAAGCTGCCCGGCGAGCCCGACGTGTGGCCGACGGCCGACGCGCTGCTCTTCGCCCCGGCCACGTTCAACTCGGTCAACGCCTGGGCCCTCGGCCTGACCGACCGCTTCGTCGTCGGGGTCGCCGCCGAGGCCATCGGCAAGGGCACCCCCGTCGTCACCATGCCCTGCACGAACGTCGCCCTCGCCGCCCACCCGCAGTTCGACCAGTCCCTGGCCGTCCTGCGCGGCACCGGTGCCAAGGTCCTGTTCGGCGAGGGCGGATTCGTCCCCGGCCCGGCCGGCCCGGACGCCCCGGTGCACTTCCCCTGGGCGGCAGCCCTGGACGAGGTGGACCGCACGACGGCATCCGCCGTCTAGCCCGCCGCCCCCCGGCCCACGCCCCGCCCCTACTCCCCCGTGGTCCCGTCGATCGCCTCGCGCAGCAGGTCGGCGTGCCCGTTGTGCCGGGCGTACTCCTCGATCATGTGGGCCAGCACGTAGTGCAGGGAGTACGCCTCACCGTCGTAAGAGCCGGTCACGTCCAGGGACTCGGCCGCGTCCACGATGGCCCGCGAGCGCGCACAGGTGTCCTCCCAGATCTTGAAGGAGCCGGCGACGTCCGCGTCGTCCACGTGGAACTCCCTCCACTCCCCGGCCTCGTTCTTCCCGAAGTACCCGCGCACGTCCTCGCCGCCCACGACATTGCGGAACCAGCCGCGCTCGACCTCCGCGAGATGCCGTACCAGCCCGAGCAGGCTCAGCCCCGACGGAGCCACGGCCCTGCGCCGTAGCTGCTCGTCCGACAGCCCGGCGCACTTCATCATCAGGGTGTCCCGCTGCCACTGGAGAACGCTGGTCAGGGTGGCACGCTCGTCGCCCACCAGCACGGGCCGGGTGCGCTGTTCATCGATCATCGGATGATGATCACAGCCCCGCGGCGCCCCCACCGACGGATTTCACATGCCGGACGCTCCTGACGCGAGCTCCTCCGCTCCCCAACCCGCCAGCCCCGCCACCTTCTCCGGATTCACCTGCAACCGCAGGTTCACGACCCGCCCGTCCCCCGCGTCCAGGTCGTAGGTCAACGCCGCACGCGCGACTCCCCCGTACACGAACACCACCGACTCCTCCCCGTTGACCCGCGCGGATTCCAGGGTCACCGCCTGCAGCACGGGCTTGGCCAGCATCCCCAGCAGCCAGCGCGCCACATGGTCGGCCCCGCAGAGCGGACGCAGGGCCGCCGTCACCTTGCCTCCGCCGTCCGACCAGGCCGTCACCTCGGGGGCGAGCAGCTCCATCACCGCGTTCAGGTCCCCGCCCGCGCACGCGGCCAGGAACCGCCGGGTCACCTCGCCGCGCTGCCCCGGCTCGGTGGCGAACCGCGGCCGCCGGGCCTGTACGTGGGAGCGAGCCCGGTGCCCGGTCTGCCGTACGGTCGCCTCCGCGCGGCCCAGCACCTCGGCGATCTCCGCGTACGCGTACCCGAACACCTCCCTCAGCACGAACACGGCGCGCTCCATCGGGCTCAGGCTCTCCAGCACCACCAGCATCGCGGTCGATACCGTCTCGGCCATCTCCACCTCCTCCGCACCATCGGGCACGGTCGGCAAGGGCCCGGTCAGGAGCGGCTCCGGCAGCCACGGCCCGATGTAGGTCTCACGGGTGGCACGGGCCGAGGTGAGCCGGTTCAACGACAGGTTGGTGACCGTGCGCACCAGGTAGGCCCGCGGGTTGAGGACCGCGGCCCGGTCCGCGCGGTCCCAGCTCAGCCACGCGTCCTGGAGGACGTCCTCGGCGTCGACGACGCTGCCGAGCATCCGGTAGGCGACGTCGAAGAGCAGCCGGCGATGGGCGGTGAAGGGACCGAGGGCGTCCGAAGAGGCTCCCGGGAGGGTCTCAGCAAGGGTCACGAACGATCATGCTGCCGCCGCCCCCGCGGCCTCCGCAAGCGCCCCCGCCCCGGCCGCGCTGCTCGCGTAGGTCGGCGCCCAGCCCAGCTCGCGCCCCGCCTTGGCGTTCGACAGCCGCAGATCCGTCTTCATGATGGTGTGCGCGAGCGGGGCCGGCTTCAGCACCCACAGCGGTACGGTCATCGGCGCGGGCGCCCCGAACGCCGCGGCCACCGCCCGCATGTGCGCGTCCCAGCCCAGCGGCTCGTCGTCGACGATGTTGTACGCCTGCCCGGGCCGTCCCGACTCCACGCCGGCGACCACGGCGTTCGCCGCGTCGGCCACGTCGACCCAGCTCAGCGCCCGCCCCTTGGACGCCACCACGGGAAGGGCCCGCTTGCGCAGCATCGGCACCACGTGGACATCGGTGACACCGGCCCCGTAGAACAGCCCGAAGCGCAGGCTCACCCCCTCGATCCCGTCGGCGGTGAAGGCCAGCTCCTCCTTGATCCGCATCGCGCCCACGTGCCGCTCCAGCCAGACGTTCGCCCCCTGCGGCCCGAAGCCGTCGTCCTCGCCGAGCACGGCCCCGCCGTGGTCCCCGTACCCGTAGCCGAACATCATCGACTCCACGACGAACCGCCGCGCCCCGGTCTCCCGCGCGGCGGCCAGCAAGTTGACGGTGCCCTCGGTGCGCAGCGCGTTCGTTCCCGCCATGTCCTGGTGCCGGGCCATGGTCTTCCCCGACAGCGCCGTGGCCGCGTGCACCACCGCGTCGAAGCCGAGCCCGTCCACGGCGCGCAGCAGGCCCTCACGGTCGAGCAGGTCGGCCCGGACCTCCATCCCGGCGCCCCGGCCGAGACCGGCGACCTCGTGCCCGGCCGCGCGCAGGGCCCGTACCGCCTGCTGTCCCAGAACCCCGCTCGCACCCGCCAGCAGAACCTTCATGGCCGTCTCCTTCTCCGCTCGCCGTTCGCCGTTCGCGCTGTCATCCATGGGACCGACGAGCAGCCCGGAACGTGACACGGAGCAAAAGTGACCTGGGTCACAACGACCGGAAGAAGGCCCGGACGTCACCCACCAGCAGCTCCGGAACCTCCATCGCGGGGAAGTGTCCGCCCTTCTCGTACGAGGTCCAGCGCACGATGCGGTCGGTCCGCGCGGCGATATGCCGCAGCGGCACGAAGTTGTCCCGGGGGAAGTCGGCGAGCGCGGTCGGGGTGCTCGACACCTCGGGCGGCGCGCCCCGGTAGTCGGCGTGGGCACGCTCGTAGTAGATGCGGGCGGCGGAACCCGCGGTCCCCGTCAGCCAGTACAACGTCACGTTGGTCAGCATCTGATCGCGATCCACGGGGCAGCGCGGGTCCGCCCACTCCGCGAACTTCTCGCCGATCCAGGCGAGCAGCCCGACCGGCGAGTCGTTCAGCCCGTACGCGAGCGTCTGCGGCCGGGTCGCCTGGATGTCGGCGTAGCCCTGCCGCTCGCGCGCCCAGACCCGGTACCGCTCCCAGGAGGCGAGCGTGCGCTCCCGCTCGGCCGGGCTCAGCGGGGCCAGTTCCTCCGGCCGGGGCTCGGCGGTGGCGCCACCGCCCGGGAGCAGGTTCAGGTGCACCCCGCGCACGTTCCCCGGCCGGATCCGCCCCAGCTCCCGCGAGACGGCGGCGCCCCAGTCACCGCCCTGGACCCCGTACTCCTCGTACCCGAGCCTCTCCATCAGCACGCCGAAGGCCCGCGCGACCCGCTTGAACTCCCACCCCCGCTCGGTGGTCGGCCCGGACAGGGCGAAGCCGGGGATGTGCGGCAGCACCAGATGGAAGGCATCGCCCGGGTCCCCGCCGTGCGCCCGCGGATCCGTCAGCGGACCGGCGACCTTCTGGAACTCCACGAACGAACCGGGCCAGCCGTGGGTCATGAGCAGCGGCGTCGCGTCCGGCTCGGGCGACCGCAGGTGCGCGAAGTGCACCCGTGCCCCGTCGATGACGGTGGTGTACTGCGGCCATTCGTTCAACCGCGCCTCGGCGGCCCGCCAGTCGTAGCCGGTACGCCAGTACCCCGCGAGCTCACGGAGCTCCCCGAGCGGCATCCCGTACGCCCGGCCCGCCCCCGGCACCTCATCGGGCCACCGCGCCAGCTCCAGCCGCCGCCCCAGATCGTCCAACTCGGACTGCGCCACCTCCAACCGGAACGGCACCGCCCACTGCTCCACGTCACCCATGCCCTCGCACCTTCCACCCACCACCGACCACCCCAACGCCCCCCTCACCGTTAACGCCGTTAATGCCCACCCCCCGCCCGAGCCCCCACACCGCCGGGCGTTAACGCCGTTAATGCCCAGCCCCACCACCACGCCCCACGCCCTCGGGCGTTAACGCCGTTAATACCGCCCACCCAACACAGCGAGCCCCCTCACCGTTAACGCCGTTAACGGTGACCCGCCCCCAAGCACCAGCCGCCCTCGGCGTTAACGCCGTTAATGCCCCGCCCTCCCACACGGCCGACACCACCAAGCCGGACACCCGCCGGCGTTAACGCCGTTAATGCCTCCCGCCCCACCCCGGCGTTAACGCCGTTAATACCTAAGCCCGCCCACCCGCTCGCTCCGCCACCAGCAGCCCGAGCCCATCGAGGATCCGCTCCAACCCGAAGTCCAGCGCCTGGTCCTGCCCGCCGGCCTCCGCCACGGAGGCCAGCGCGGCCCCGAGCGCCGGGTACTTCTCCCCGTGCACCCGCATCACTTCCCCGAGCACCGACGTCAGCTGCGCGTCCGGCCCCTCCCCCGCGGCCCCGCCCGCCATCGCCCGCTCCTGCTCCGCGATCCCGCGCACGTGCCCCGACACCAGCACCACCGCGTCGATCGACTCGCCCCCCGTCAGCCCGCACCCGTCGAGCGCGGCGAGTGCCCGCTCCATCCACCCGACCTCGACCGGCCCCATCACCCGCGCCCCGACCGTCGCCTCCAACAGCCACGGGTGCGCCCGGAATCCGGCGAGCAGCTCCCGCGCCCACGCCGCCAGCCGCTCACGCCAGCCCTCCCCCACCGGACGGCCGTCCAGGACCGAGGAGTCCGGCATGGCGGCTTCCACCATCAGCGAGACGAGCTCCGCCTTGCCCGGCACGTACCGGTACAACGCCATCTTCGTGACGGCCAGCCGCCCGGCCACTCCCTGCATCGATACGCCGGCCAGCCCCTCGGCGTCCGCGAGGGCGACCCCCGCACCGGCGATCCCCTCCAGCGTGAGCCCCCTCTTGGGCCCGCGCGCGGGCTTCGCCGGCGGCCCCCAGAGCAGCCGAACGGCCGCGCCCCACTGCTCGTCCGCGTCCGTCATCGGATCCCCTCACACTCACCCGCCATTAAACTGCGTCTACCGTACACGTTAACGGCGTTAATACCCGTCCCGGCGTTAACGCCACCCACGCCCCCCTCCGCGTTAACGCCGTTAATGATCCACTTCTACAAAAAGTACTGGCCGACTGGTTTCTTCACGCACGTCTGCCTCTTCCACTTCTCGCCCAAGGAAGCCCTCGCCCAGACCCGGCCGGCTCGCCCGAGTGGCGGTCCGAGCTGGGGCTATCGACCCCGGACTCCTCTCCGGCCACGGCCGGCTGACGACGCGTCCGCCCCCGCCCGGGGGCGATTCCCGGCCGATCCTCACCACTTCGTTAGCAAAACTCAAGCGTGGCGCCCACGAACACCCTTGAACGTTAGTAAAGTCCCTCGCATGACTTCGCCCTCGTCTTCGAGCGACCGTGAGAAGGTCGTCTCCAAACTTCCTCCGTGGCTGCGCCAGGAGCTCAAGATCCGCACCGCCCAGCTGCGGGTGGACATCCAGGACGCCGTCCACCAGGGCATCGCCCACTGGAGCGCGCTCGCCTCCTCCCCCTCCCCCGTCGACACCTCCGGCGCCGAGTCCTTCTCCACCTGGCTGCCCGCCGGCCAGTGGGAGTCCTTCCGTACCGGCTCCAAGGACCGCGGCGTCTCCCTCATCCAGGGACTCGCCCAAGCCGTCTCCCTCTGGCTGGAGATGAACCCGGCCCCCACCGTGAAGCGGCCCTCGGTCGTACGGCGCATCGTGGTGTGCAACCAGAAGGGCGGTGTCGGCAAGACCGCCATCACCGCCGGCACCGCCGAAGCCCTCGCGGAAGACCCGGACACCCTCCACCCGGTCCGCGTGGCCCGCCAACTGGCCCGTCTCTCGGCCGTCGAGGACGGCGACCAGACGACCTCGGAGGCCATCGCATCCGCCGCGTCCGCCCCGCCGATCGACCTCGAAGACCTGCCCGGCCTCGGCATGCGCGTCCTGCTCGTCGACTTCGACCCGCAGGGCCACCTCACCAAGCAGCTCGGCCGGCAGCCGCTGCCCATCGGCGGCGACAGCCTCACCTGCCACATGGCGGGCGAGGCCAAGGGGCCCCTCTCCGACCTGATCGTCCCCATCCCGGACGAGCACTTCGGCGACCGCCTGCACATCCTCCCGGCCTGCACGGACGCCTTCCTCCTCGACGTCCGCCTCTCCACGGTCCGCGCCCGCGAGGCCGCGCTCGAACGGGCCCTCGCCCCCGTCGAAGCCGACTACGACGTCATCCTGATCGACTGCCCGCCGAGCCTCGGCCTCAGCATGGACGCCGCCATCTACTACGGCCGCCGCCGCGACGCCGAACAGCCGGGAGCCTCCGGCGCGCTGATCGTGGTCCAGGCGGAGGACTCCTCGGCGGACGCCTACGACCTCCTGACCTCCCAGATCAACGACCTCCGCGACGACCTCAGCCTCGACATCGACTACCTCGGCCTCGTCGTCAACCTCTACGACGGCCGCCGCGGCTACATCGCGACCAGCTCCCTCCAGGCCTGGATGGACATAAAGGATCCGCGGGTCGTGGCGATCGTCCCCGACCTCAAGGAACAGCGCGAAGCGGTCCGCGTGAAGCAGCCGCTGTTCGTCTACGCACCCAAGGGCGAGCAGGCCGTCGCCCTGCGCGCCCTCGCAAGGGAGATCTCATGAGCAAGGCCGACAAACTCGGAGTGTCGAGCTCCTTCGCCCGCGCCCAGCCCGTCGGCGTCAGTTCCCGCCGCGCGGCCATCGCCGAAGCCACCGGCGCCCCCACCTCCGGCGTGGTCCCGCCCTCGGAGGTGCCGATCGAGGCCCTCGCCCACAACCCCTTCAACCTCCGCGAGGACCTCACGGAGCTCGAAGAGCTGGCCGCGTCCCTCACGGTCCGGGGCCAGTTGCAGCCCCTGGCCGTCGCCACCCGCATGGCCTTCATGGAGGCCCACCCCGGCAACGCCGACGGCCTGGGCCGCGCCCCGTACGTGGTCATCGACGGCAACCGGCGCCTGGCGGCGGCCCAGCGCGCCGGCCTTCGCACCATGCAGATCCACGTCAACGACACCCTCGCCTCCTCGGCGGCGGACATCCTGGAGTCGGCGCTCATCGCCAACGTCCACCGCGTCGACGTGGCCCCCATGGACCAGGCCCGAGCCCTCCAGGAACTGGTCGAGGTCCACGGCTCCCAGGCCCAGGTCGCCAAGCGCCTCGGCAAGACGCCGGCCTGGGTCTCCCAACGCCTGACCCTCCTCAACCTCACCCCGGACCTCCAGGACAAGGTCGAGACCGGCGAACTCAAGGTGGAACCGGCCCGCCGCATCGGCCGCCTCCCCCAGGAGGACCAGGCGTCCGCGGCAGAGGAAGCCGTTAACGCCGTTAACCCCCCACGCCAACGCACCCGCCCAACCCCAAACCCCACCCCGGAAACCCACCCCTCCCCTCCCCCCTCCTCCCCCACCACGTCCCCCCGCCGCATCACCATCACGGCGGACTCCCCGGACACGATCGCGGACGCCCTCACCGCCCACCTCACCCCGGACGACCTGAAGGCGGTAACGGAACTCCTCCTGACCCGCATCTAACCCACCCCACCCCACCCCCGACCCGACACGAAGGGGGCGTTGGCCCGGCCGGACCACCACCGCCCCCACGTGTGTTTCACGTGCGTTCCATGGTGCGGTTCGCATAAGCTGCGCCTGGAGGTGCCCATGCCCAACGCGCACGAAAACGAACAGACCACGCTCTTCGCCGCGGTCGATGCCCTGCTGGAAGAGGCCGCGGCACAGGACGCCCTCCCGCACCCGGACGAGCGCAAGCGCCTCCGCGAGGCCGCGGGCCTGAGCCAGGACCAGATCGCCCAGGCCCTGGCCGTCCGCCGCGAAACGGTCACCTCCTGGGAAACGGGCCGCACGGCCCCCCGCCCCCCAAAGCGCGCCGCCTACGCCCGCCTCCTCAACGGCCTGGCAGACCTCCACGGCATTAACGCCGTTAACACCCCCCAGCCCAGCACCGCCCCCATTAACGCCGTTAACACCCCTCAGCCCCCCACCCCACAGGCTGCCGCGGGCCAGGCCACCGCCCCGCATGCCACCACCCCACAGGTTGCCGCCTCGCAGGCTGCCGCACCGCAGACTGCCGCACCGCAAGCCCCCGCCCCTCAGGCTGCCGCACCGCAAGTTGCCGCAGAGCAAGTTGCCGCAGAGCAGCCCCCCACACCTCAGGCCACCGCACCACAAGCTGCCTCAGAGCAGGCCGGCGTACCGCAGGCCACCGCACCTCTAGCCACCGCCCCGCAGGCCGCCGCACCGATGACGGCCACCGCGCAGGCCACCGCGGCAGAGCCCGCCGCTGGGCAGCCCACCGCACCGCAGCCCACACCCCCTCACACCGCCACCCCCCAGGCCCGCGCCGAAGGCGCCGGGCCCACCCCCGGCGGCGCCGCACCCGTTAACGGCGTTAACGCCGTTAACGCCACCCCCCACACCGGGAACGCCGGCCCCGAAGCCGCACCCCCGCAACCGGGGCCTGGGGCGGAGCCCCAGTTTCGGGAAGGGGCGGGTAGGGGAACAGCCCCGCAGGGCCCCACCCACCCACACCCCGCACCCACCACCCCCTACCCCCACCCCCAGACGGCAACGTCAACGGCCACCCCCCGCACCGGCGCCAAAACCACCCGCACGACCCCAACCAAGCCCACCAAGCCCACCCCCCCACCCCTCCCAGAGGGCAACGGCCCCCTGGCCGTACTCGACGGCGCAGGAAAGGCCCACGCCGCCCACGGCGCAGTCCTCACACCCCCCACCACCCTCCCCGCCCTCATCGAGTGGGCCCTCACCCCCGCCGCCGGCCTCCGCTCCCCCCGCCTCCACCGCAACGGCAAGGACGGGGACCCCCTCCTCGTCCTCACCCCCGCCGCCACCGAGGCACTCGGACTCCCCCTCGTCCTCGAAGACCGCCGCGGCCTGCGCCTCCCCGACGACCACCCGGTCATCAAGCAGCTCACGAAATCAAAGTGGCAGCTGACCCGCCGAGGCTTCGGCCCGTGGCCCCGCATCTACCGCCCCGCCACCCCCACCACCGGCCGCCAGTGCGTCCAGCTCGCGATCCTCCCCTGGGGCGCCCTGGACCCCCGCGCCTGGGGCGAGCACACAGCCGACCTCCCCGCACCGGAACTCGCCGATCTCCTCACCGCCTATGCGACCCGCGTCCTCACCCCCCGCGGCTCCACCGCCGTCTCCGGCCTGGAGCTGATGACGGCGCTGCGCCCGCCCACCCGCGCCGCCCGCGACGAGGCCACGAACGCCTGGGTCTCCGCCCCGGTCCCCGGCTCGCTCACCCGCCCCGTCGACCCCGCTCCCCCGGAGGCCCCCGACGAGCACCCGGTCGTCGCAGCCCTCTACCCCCGCTCCCACCAGCGCACCCCGGACCAGGTCCTCGACGAAGAGGCGTACGACTGGATCCGCGATCCCCAGCTCCTCACCGACGCCGAGTGCACCCGCACCCACGCCGTCGGCATCGACGTGAACATGGCCTTCGCCGCGGCGGCCAACCGCCTCCTCGTCGGCACCGGCCCCGCGGTCCACACCGACGGCCCCCGCTTCGACCCGAAGCTCCCCGGCTGCTGGCTCGCCGACCTCTCCGCCGAAGCCGCCGCCCTGGACCCCCGTCTCCCCAGCCCCTTCACCCCGAACGGCCTCCCGCCCACCGGCCCCGCCTGGTACGCCACTCCGACCCTCGCCTACGCCCAGGAGCTCGGCCTCACCGTCCGCCCCACCGAGGCCTGGCTCCGCCCGGAACACGGCCCGTACCTCGACGCCTGGTACACCCGCCTGCGCGACGCCTACATGACGACGATGGCGGACCTCGGCGTCCACTCGTCCCTCACGGACGCGGCCTTCCTCCAGGCGATGGCGGAGTACAAGGAGGGGAACGAGGGGAACGAGGGAGACAACCATCCCTCCCCCCACACCGCGGTCCTCTCCGCGATCAAGTCCACCGTCAAGGGCGGCATCGGCAAGCTCCGCGAACGCCCGCAGGGCGCTGGCTACCGCCCCGGCGAGAGCTGGCCCGCCCTCGAACGCCCCACCTGGCGCCCCGACATCCGCGCCGCCGTCATCTCGACGGCCCGCGTCAACATGCACCGCAAGATGCAGAAGCTCGCAACAGCAGCAGACCTCCACCCCATCGCCGTCCTCTCGGACTGCGCGGTCTACCTCTCGGACGGCCCCAGCCCCCTCGACTTCCTCCCCCGCACCCCCGAGGGCAAGCCCCTGCCCGGTGGCTTCCGCCTCGGCGTCAGCCCCGGCATGGTCAAGCACGAGGGCACCCAACCCCTCCTGTGGGCCGTTCAGCTGCTCGACGAACGCCACAACCCCGCCCGCCACATCAAGGGCCACGACGCCGCGGCCGACGGAGAGTAAGAGCCACCCATGTCCGAGATCAGCGACAGCCTCGACCGCGCCGACGAGCAGAACTTCACCCGCCCCATCCCCAAATCGGCGGGCGCCCAGATCCGCTACCTCGTGAAACAGCTCAAATCCACGAAGGCCGTAGCCGACCTCCTGGCCATCTCCCGGCGCACCGTCGAGCGGTACGTGAAGGACCAGATCAAGCAGCCCAAGCCGGCCCTCTCCGCGCGCCTGGAGCGCGAAGTCCGCCGCCGCTGGCAGCCCCTCGTCCGCAAGCGCGCCCGCGACAAAGCCGCGAAGCAGACCGGCCTGGTCATCGAGACCCGTGCCCGCTTCGGCTTCAGCGCCGCCCCCGGCACCACCGACGACGGCCGGATGCGCCGCATCACCCAGCACCTCCCCCCGGAGTACGCCTCCCGCCTCTTCAGCGCCCACGAGGCCGGAGCCACCGAAGCCCAGCTCCGCGGCATCACGGCCGAAGGCCTCCAGGAGATCTACTTCAAGGACAATGGCGCCCGCGCCCAGGGCCTCCTCGTCGAGTTCACCGACATCGACTACGTGGAGCTCAACTTCTGAGAAGCCACCCACACCAAGGACCAGAACAGTGACCAGCAGCCCCGCGCACGACGACGCATTGGCGAAACGTTTCGAAGAGTTACGCCCACACCTCCGGGCCGTGGCCTACCGCATGCTCGGCTCACTCGCCGAAGCCGAGGACGCCGTCCAGGAGACCTGGCTGCGCCTCAGCCGCTCCGACCCCGCCGAGATCGACAACCTGCCCGGCTGGCTGACGACCGTGGTCGGCCGGATCTGCCTGGACATGCTCCGCTCCCGCACCTCCCGCCGTGAAGAGCCCCTGGAGGCCCGCCCGGTGGAACCCGTCCCCGGCGCCCCCTCCGACGACGCCGCCCGGGCGCCCGCACCCGAGGAGGAGGTCCTGCTGGCCGACTCGGTGGGCGCCGCCATGCTGGTCGTCCTGGACCGGCTGACCCCTGCCGAGCGGCTCGCGTTCGTCCTGCACGACCTGTTCGCCGTCCCCTTCGAGGACATCGCGCTGATCACCGAGCGCACGCCCGCCTCGGCCCGCCAGCTCGCCAGCCGCGCCCGCCGCCGGGTCCGCGGCGCCGAGACGGGGCCCCAACCCGACCTCACCCGCCGGCACCACATCGTCAGCGCCTTCCTGAACGCGGCACGCAGCGGCGACTTCGAGGCCCTGCTCGAAGTCCTCGACCCCGATGTCGTGGCACGCACCGACAACGGCATGGCCGGCGCCCTCTCCGCCATCCACGGAGCCGCCCTGGTGGCCCGTCAGGCAGCCACGTTCGCCCAGTTCGACCAGAGCGCGCAGCTCGCCCTCGTCAACGGCGGCGTGGGCGTCGTAGCCCGCTTCGACGGCGGCTTCCGCGTCATGCTCTTCACCATCCCGGACACCCGCATCACCCAGGTATCCGTAGTCACGACCCCACCAGCCCTAGCCAACCTGACCATCCACGTCCCCTAACCCACAACAACGCCCCTCAGCGTCCCCTAAGCCCCTCGGACACCACAAAGGGCCCCGGAATACTCCGGGGCCCCCAAAGGCCCCTGAGCACCCCTCAGAAGCCCTGCAAACACCACTCACTCAGCCAACCGCGTGCAACGCCCGACGCCGCTTCGATTCGGCCGCCTTCTTCGCGACGGCCTGAGCCGCCCGCTTCTTGCGCTGCTCGGCGAGCTGGTCCTGATACGCCGCCACCGCCCGGTGGTAGCTGGCCACATAGCCCCGCGCGTCCAGCCGCTCCTCGGCATCCATCTCGTTCACGGCGGCGACCGCGTCCTCGAACGACGTGTACCCGGCAAGCATCGGGTTGATCTGATAGACCCCGTTCCGGATCTTCCTGACCAACTTCGCCAGCTCCAGGCTCCTCAACGCGGCGTTCACGCTCGGCCGGCTCAGGTCCAGCATCCCGCCGACCGTCGCCTGGTCGATCAGAATCCGCCCGCCCGGCTCGCTGAGCGAACGCAGCTTCAGCAATACCCGGTACGCCGCCGGCGGCAGGTCGAGGTCGGAGAGCAGCCCATCGGCGTTGACCGCAGCGAATCGCAAGGTGCTCACTGAGCCGTCCCTTCTCCCGTGCGCTTCGTCCGGCTCACCCGACGCGCAGCGCGCTCTCTTGCCCGTTCGGCCCGCAGTTCCGCGATGGCCTGCCTCATGTGGTCCAGCGAGGGGAAGCGCACCAAGTCCGGCAGGCTCGTATCGCTACGAATCTGCGAGATGGTCCCGTGCTGCTCCACCTTCACGAACTCACCCGTCATCTCGGTACCCGGGATGAACTCCGCCACCCGGTAACTGTAGGGCGGGTTGAACTGATACACACCCCGCCGCACCTTGAAGACGATCCCATGAGACATCACCGTGTGCAGAGCTTCCGACGTCTTCGTCCGGCTGACATCCAGGATGGTAGCCATCTCCTCCTGGGTAAGTGGAATCCGCCCCCCCGCCCGCTGGCAGGCGATGAGCAGCAGGATCAGCCGCAGAGGCAGCGCTTCCCGGAAGTACTGGGCGATGACGAGGAAGAACTCGAGGCTGTCCATCGAGAACGCATTCGGCTGGTTCTCGGTCCCGTAGAACTCCAGCGGCTTGCGCTCGCCGTCCAAGGTCAGCTTCCGCGTCGGGTACCGCTTCGCGAGGCTGTCCAGATCCTTGACCGGAGCCAGGGGCTGACTCCACGCGGAGATCGCATCGTCCACCGGCAGATCGGGACGCGGGGTCCCTACCGGATTGCCCCGGCGGCGCTGTGGCTCTGATGACACGAGGCTGCTCTCCACTCCGTTGATCTGCGGAGATCAGTATGTCAACAAGGGTGACACAAGTGTCACGCTCGTTGACGTTCGGCGTGTCTTGTGTCCCCTCACAGGTGACATATCTCAGCCACACCCTCCCCACACCCACCCCCCAACCCTCCCCTGCCAACCCCACCCGCCCCACCACCAGTTAGCCGGCAGATCTCCCCCAATACGTCAGCCGCCCCGACGTTTTAGCGCATTTTACGTCAACCGCACTGACATTTTGCAGCCGTTGTGTCCCCCTAGCAGCGACACAACCACCGAGATATGTCCCTCCTGAGGGGACATATCTTTTCCCCCGCACCCCCTCTGACCTGCGACGACGCATCTCCGTACCTTCTATAGGCCGGTGGTCGCTCCCGCCCAAGCCTTCAACCCCATCTCAACGAACACCCAAGACCCCACACCGGCCCAAGAAACAACCCCCCTCCACACCCCAATCCCCCCACCGGAACCCCTCACTCCCCAGCCACAACCCCGCAGAATCTGACTGATTCCCGTCTCTATCCACTCCCCATTTTGAATCAAGCCCCCCACCAAACGCTTAACACCGTTAACACCCCCCACCCGCACCCCCATTAACGCCGTTAACCCCACCCCAAAACCCCAGGTCACAACGCCCCACCCCCACCCCCACCACGAACCCCCCCCAAACCCCACCCTTCACCACTGCGAAGTCCGCAACAGACCCCCTCAACACCCCTAAACCCCCAAAGAACACCAATGGCTGATTCAAAACCCAGACCCAACACAAACAAGTCCAACCTCTCCACCTAGAGGCATCCCTCCTCGGAGCAACCCCCCTAAACCCAAACTCCTGGGCCACCCTCCGAATCAAAACGAAGGAACTCCACCTGGGCCCAGCTCCATACTCACCACCTGGTCTCCTTCTCCGCAGAAGGCCGCCACCCCAATGACCGGCAACCCCCGTACTCACCTGCTGTGAGCTGCGCTTGCTCCGGAAGCGTGTCGTCCGGCAGTGGGATGGGGACGAAGCACCTATGTCGAAGACTTGGCGCACTGTCCTGGTGCTCGCGTTCGTGGGCTGGAGCGTGTTGGCATACCAGTGGACCGAGGTCGGGTGCAGCATCCCCCGGGCCTATATCGCAGTGGTCCAGTACGGGACACCGGAGGGCATCGAGTTCCTACCGGCCTGCCACGGCTAAGAAAAGTCTTGTCAAGGCCCGCTGTTGCTAGCCGGTCTGCGTGGCAGACGATAGGTCGGGAACCCATGAAACGGGGTAGCGACCCGCGCTAAGCGCGGGGGGCCTTGTCTGGTGCAGCTCAGCAGAACTAAAACCTGTCCCAAGCCACCCGCAGGCCGCTCGCCCGAGAAACCAGCCATAGCTCGGAGCGAAGCGCAGAGCTGAGCCCGAAAGCTCCGGTCCCAAGCACAGCAAGACCCTCAGTCCGGAGCAAAGCTGAGGACCACCTCCCCAAAGGGGAAGCCAGGGTTTCCGGCCCGAAAGGCCGGGCCTTCTCTCCCCAGCTAGGAGCTCTGAGGAACCCCGAGCGAAGCGCAGGGTCTCCGCTTCCCCCGGGCGCTAAGCGCCCGGGTTCCCCTCCCAAGCCCGCAGCGAAGTGCAGAGCTATCAGCCAAAGGCCGGCACCGGGCTGCAAAGCAGCCCCCACCGAGCGCAGCAAGGAGGTTGCCTCGGGCCAGCGCAGCGAGCTCCTTCAGTCCTGAGCGCGCAGCGCTCAGGAGCCGGAGCGAAGCGGAGGATTCCCGGCCGTAGGCCGGCTTCTGGGCGCGAAGCGCCCAAGCTCCAGAGCGAAGCGGAGGAGCCCCCGCCCGGAAGGGCGGGCCTTGGGCGCGAAGCGCCCCCCGAACGCAGCGAGGAGGTTCCTCTCCCCAGCACGCAGCCCTGGGGTACCCGGAGCGCAGCGGAGGGTTTCCGCCCTCGAAGGGGGCGGCCTGGGCGCGAAGCGCCCAGGCTCCCCTCCCAAGCGCGCAGCGCTTGGGTACCCGGAGCGAAGCCCGGGGGTCTCTGGCCCCTTCCCAGCGCGCAGCGCTGGGATACCCGAAGCGAAGCGGAGGGTATCCGCTCCCGAAGGGGGCGACCCGGGCGCGAAGCGCCCGGGCTCCCTCCCAAGCGCGCAGCGCTTGGGTACCCGAAGCGAAGCTGGGGGTCTCTGGTCCCTCCCCAGCGCGTAGCGCTGGGATACCCGAAGCGAAGCGGAGGGTATCCGCCCCCGAAGGGGGCGACCCGGGCGCGAAGCGCCCGGGCTCCCTCCCAAGCGCGCCGCGGTTGC
>NZ_JBHUBS010000016.1:0-190754 GCF_042788835.1 Streptomyces sp. NPDC056883
GGGCCGGCACCGTCCCGACGGCCCGGGCGCTACCCGCGCTCCAGTCGAAACCGTCCGAAGGAGAGGCACGTGGACGAGTCCGGACGCCAGCAGCAGCTGTGGGACCAGTGGGCGCCCCACTACAACGCCGAGCACCACGAACGCGACCCCGCTCCGGCCGCCGAGTTCCTCGCATCGCTGGCCGGGACCGGAGGCCGGGCGCTGGAACTCGCGGTCGGCACCGGCCGCATCGCCCTCCCGCTCGCGGACCTCGGCACCCCCGTCATGGGCCTCGACGTCTCCCCGAACATGCTCGACGAGCTCCACCGCCACCGCGGCGACCGGCCCGTCACGACCCGTGTCGGGGACATGGCCGACCTCGACACCGGCGGCGAACGCTACGAGCTGATCTACGTCGCCTTCTCCAGCTTCTACTTCCTGATGACCCAGCCCCGCCAGGCCGCCTGCCTCCAGCAGATAGCCGACGCGCTCGCGCCCGGCGGCCGCTTCGTCATCGAGGCGACCGTCCCGCGCGCCCCCGGGCTCCTCGCCGGCCGCCAGCAGCTCGCCATCCGCGACCAGAGCGACACCCACCTGAGCCTGTCCGCGATCACCCACGACCCCATCGCCCAGACCATCCACTTCCAGGAACTGCGCTTCGACCAGACCGGCATGCGGCTCCTGCCGGTCGCCATGCGCTACGTCCACCTCTCCGAACTCGACCTCCTGGCCACGGCCGCCGGCCTCACGCTCGCCGACCGGTACGCCGACTGGCGCCGCACACCGCTGACCTCGGCCTCCACCCAGCACATCTCCGTCTACACCCCCACCGGAGCCGCCCCGTGACCCTCACGGCGCCCGCTGCCGGCGACTGGACGGTCCGCGGCGCCCGCCAGGACCTGTGGCCCACCCGGATCTACCAGCGCACCACCCCCACCGGCCCGGACACCGACGCCCTGGCCGAAGAGATCCTCACCCGCGAGCACGCCGACACCTCACGCTCCCTGGGCGTCGCCGCCGCGCGCAAGTCGGCTCCCGACATCCTGACCTGGCAGCTTCCCGCCATCACCTCCCTGAACGCGTGGATCCGCGAGGCTGCGCTCGCCCTCACCGGCGCCGGCCCGCAGACCCCGCTCAGGGCCTCGGCCTGGGCCGTCCACTACCGCACCGGCGGCTTCCACGAAGTCCACGCCCACCACGACAGCGCCGTCTCCGGCGTCTACTACCTGCGCACTGCCCCCGAACCCACCGGCGCCCTCGAACTCGCCGACCCCCGGCCCGCCCGCTGGGCCACCGAACCGGCAGGGCCCGGCGGCATCCACGAGGTCACGCCGCACCCGGGCCTGCTGATCGCCTTCCCGTCCTGGCTCCGGCACGGCGTCGCCCCCCACCACAGCGACACCGCCCGGCTGTGCATCGCCTTCAACGTCACCATGGAGGTCCGGTGACCACCCTCTCCCCGCACCCGCACCGCCTCCCGGCCACCGACGCGGTGACGGAGGACCGGTGGACCACCCCCGTCTGGCTCGGCACCGTGCACCCAGCCGTCGACCACGACCTCCTGCACAGCCAGATGATCAAGCCGCCCACTGACCGCCGGGCCCTCGACCCCGGCGACGTCCTCGATACGGACAAGGCCCTCACAGTCCTGACCGCTCTCGCCCAGACCATCCGCCCCGGCGCCGCCACGACCGCGGTACGACTGGGTGTGGAGATCTGGGCGCCGGGCCACCGCGTCCCGCTCGCCTACGGCCACGGAGACTGGACCGCCTGGTGCTACCTGGCCACCGCCGGCGACGCACCGCACGAAAGCTCCGCAGCACTGTGCCTGCACGACCCGCGGGCCGGCTGCGACTCCGCCACCGTGCCCGGCCTTCCCTGGGGACGCGCCCTGACCCTGCGCGCCCAGACCGGACTCACCGTCGTCGCCCCCGGCTGGCTCGCCCACTCCGTACTCCCCGTCGCCGAGGGGCACACGGTGGTCGTCCTCACCGCCCGCACCTGACCGGGCAGTTCCTCACGCGGAGGACGCGGCCGCCGGGGCCATCTCCTTGGCCAGCTGCGGGTCACCGGGGAGCGTACGGATGTCCCGCGAGAACAGGGCCACGCCCACCGCGACCACCACCAGCCCGACGCTGCCGAGCGCGATCGGCCCCGGGCCGAACACCGCGGCGAGCGGCCCGGCCACCGCCAGGCCGGCCGGGGCCAACGCCAAACAGCCCAGCAGGTCGATCGAGGAGACCCGGGAGATGGCCTCCTTCGGGACCTCCCGCTGCAGGCACGTGCGCCACAGCACCATCGTCACGTCCCACATCACCCCGTACGCCAGCGCTCCCGCCAGGATGACCGGCAGTGGTGCGCGCACTGCGAGCAGCAGCGCGGGCAGCGCCGCGCCCGCCGTACACAAGGTCGCCACCAGCATCGGGCGGGCGGGGCGCAGCCGTGCCGCCCATCCCGCGCCGGCGATCTGCCCGGCGATCTGCGCGACCATCACCAGCGCCCAGGCCCAGGCCCCGCCCAGGTACTCCTGCGCCAGCATCGGCCCCAGCAGCCCGGCCACCGCGTTGACCACCGCCAACACGAAGGCCAGCTGGCCGGTGGTCACCCACAGCCACTCGTGGGCGACGAACTCCCGCCACCCGTCACGAAGATCCCGCAGTGCCGAGGACTTGTAGCGCACGGGCCGGTCTGGCGTCCGCCGGCCCAGAGCCGTGAACAAGACGGCGCAGGCCGCGAAGGACACCGCGTCCAGGGCGAGAGCGAGAGCAGGGCCGAGGAGGCTCACCACGACCCCGGCGAGCGTCATGCCGAGCAGGCGCGCGGTGTTGGTCGACACCTTCAGCAAGGCGTTCGCCTGCTGCCGGTCGCCCTTGTCCTCCACCACGTCGAGGACCACGCCCTCGAGTGCCGGGGAGAACAGCGCGCGGGTCACTCCGCCCAACGCTGCGAGGACGGCGATCAGCCAGATAGGTCCCCCGGAGGCGAACAGCACGGCCAGACCTGCCCAGCACACGGCCGCCGCGGTCTCCGTCACGGCCACGAGCCGGAAACGGGACCGCACCCGGTCGCCGAGTACCCCGCCCCACAGCACGAAGACCAGCTGCGGCACCGCCTGGCATGCCAGTACGAGCGAGAGGTCCCAGGGCGTCGCACCAGGCAGCGCCAGGACCCCGAAGGAGACGGCGATCGGCCCGAAGGCGCTGCCGAGCACGGAGACGAACCGGGCGGAGGCCAGAAGCCGGAAGCGCGGCTGGGACAGGAGTGTGAAATTGAGACCGGAGAGCACCCGCGGACCCTATCGACGCCCAGGGCCGACTCCCCACACAATGCAGGGAATTCAGCCAAACGAGCAGTACCGGTGGGCCCTCGCGGGATCTCCCGCCGCAGCCCTGCTCCGTACAGGAGCAGCAGCTACTCGAAGAGGCTCTCCTGGACCGGGCCAGTGGGCAGCAGGTGCTCCTCCACCGGCCGCGGGCGCCTGCCCACAAGATCCTCTACTTGGCGCAGAGCCGACCACCGGCCGGCGACCACCCCCTGGACGACCGCACGATGGCAGATCTCCGACGTGGCCCACACCCGATGCGTCAGGACAGACCCCGCCCCCGGAAGCCCGACACCAAGCGCCGCGGCCAGCGTCTTCTCCGACACTTCTGCCACCGACGGGCACGCGATCTGCGCCAGGCGCAAGGCATCCCACACCATCAAGGACGCCAAACGCGGACAGAAAGCCCGATGCTCCCAGAACGTCGCGGCCTCCACCGCGCCCAACCGCGCCACCACCACGTGGGGCGTCACCGTCAGCCGCCGCTCGACCTCCGCGAGGGCCTTCCCCACGGAGTCCGTCCAGACAACCCCTCCGTCCGGCGCGGGCCCCGCAACCTCCCCGGCACCGGCCACGCGGGCATGCACGCGCCACTGGGGTGTCCAGGCCACCCCCTTGACTGCCAGAGCGGCGACACCGGCCACCCTGACCGTGCCGAACTCCCGCACTAGCTCAAGGCCGACGGCCACGAACGTGCACGCTTCGAAATCGCGATCCATCCGCATGCCGTCACCGTATCCGCGCTCGTATCCGCTTCCGCAAGGACGAATTCCCATCATGGTTTGGCTCGCCCGTGCGGGTGGCGTTGCCGTGTTCTCATCCGGTGGCCTTCTCGGCGCGGCTAGGTTCGACCCTTCGTCCCCGTCGCCTGGTCGAGAACGCCTGTGAGAGGTCAGACGGCAGGGCTCATCTTGAGGAGAGAAAGTGCCGATCCCCCCAGCGCACATCCAGGCAGTGGTCTCGGTCTACCTGTGCGCCCACCCCGATGAACGGGCGGCGCTGCAGCCGCTCCTGGATGGCCTTGACGCCGGCCGCGACATGGCCGCCCGGGAGACGTTCGACGGGCACGTCACGACGTCGGCCGTCATCGTCAACGACCACGACCAGGTCCTGCTGATCCATCACGTCGCGTCGAACGTGTGGATCCAGCCGGGCGGTCACTGCGAGCCCTCTGACCGGACGCTGATGGAGGCGGTGCTGCGGGAGGTCGCGGAGGAGACCTCCCTCGTCGCGCTGGAGCCGTTCGGCGGCATTGAGGCGCCCATCCACATCGACGTCCATGAACTGGAGGCGCGGCCGGAAAGGGCGAGCCCAGGCATCGGCACTTCGATGTCCGGTTCGTCTTCCGGGTGCGCGGCGAGACACCGGTGACGCTGCAGCTCGAGGAAGTATCCGGGGCGCGCTGGCGCGGCCCCTCCGAGCTGGGGGACCCAGTGCTGCGAGCCCGGGTCGGGGAACTGCTCGGGCGTCCGCGCGAGGACCGGCCGGCGGACGAGGACCCGTACGGCACCGTCGTGGTGATCAGCGATGCCTCCGGGAGGGTCCTGATGCATCTGAGGGACGACCGGGTGGGCCTGTGGGCTCCAGGGACGTGGGCTCCGATGGGCGGGGGAGCCGAGCCGGAGGACGCCGACCCGCACGCCACCGCCGTCCGCGAGCTCCGCGAGGAGGTCGCCCTGACGGGCGTGGCGTTGCGGCCCATGTTCTCGGTCCTCTCGGACGGCTACCCCGTGCACGTCTTCCACGGCTGGTGGGACGGCGAAATCTCCGAACTCACCTTGGGGGAGGGCACCGACCTGGCGTGGATCGAACCGAGGAGGTTCGCGGACCTGCCCATGCACCCGTCGATGCTCGCCGACACGATGCGGGTGCTGGAACTGGTCACCCCGCGCCCGGCGCCCTACGGGTACGGGACCCTGGCCCTGATCCGCAACGTGGACGGGCACCTGCTCATGCACCTTCGGGGCGACGGCCCAGGGATCTGCTGGCCTTCCACGTGGAGCCCGAACGGCGGCAAGCCGGAGGCCGAGGACCAGGGCCCGTACGCGACGATCGCCCGCGAGGTGAAAGAGGAGATCGGCCTAGACCTGCCGCTCGCGCACGCCTTCACGCACACGGCAAGCAACGGACACCTCAGCTACGTGTTCGAGGGTCGCTGGGACGGAAACCCGGACACCCTGACCCTGACCGAAGGCGTCGCCCTGGGCTGGGTCGACCCCCGCCACCCCGGCGCCCTGCCGATGAGTGACCTCGTCCGCTACGTCACTGCCCGCGCGCTCGGCGACGACCTCGAGACCCAGGCCCGTACCGAGCAGATCGCCGAGTTCGTGGCCTCCGCGATGATCATCCACGACGGTCACGTGCTCGTCGTACGCCGGAACCCGGAGGACTTCCTCGGAGGGACCTGGGAAATCCCAGGAGGACGCATCACAGATGGTGAACCGATCGTGGACGGTCTGCTGCGCGAGACGCTGGAGGAGACCGGGCTCGCCATCACCCGCGTCGAGCACTACGGCGGCCACTTCGACTACCCCAACACCCGGGGGACGATGACCCGCCAGTTCAACTGGGTGGTCTCCGTCGACAAGCCTGCCCCCGTCGTCCTGAGTGAGCACGACCGCCACCAGTGGGTCTCCCACCTCGACGAACTCCCGCCCACCAGCATCCAGCTGCGCCAGTTCCTGGAAAGCTGCTGGCCGTGAGCGAATGAACCCCTTGGAGAGAGGGCTGCTCGTATTCGTGACGCCACCCGTCAAGTAGCACTTCGTAAGTTCGGGCTTATCCTTACCTGCCGCGGGCGTGGTTCAGGCTGCCGCCGGCAGCCAGCGGGCGACGGCCGGGAGGACTGTGGACATGGCTTTGTCGGCGTGCGCGAGCCGGGCGACCTGGCTCATCCGGCGCCGGATGTAGCGGCGGGTGGTTTCGATGTGGATGTGGTCGGCGAACTCCTGGATCTCCTCCAGCGGCACCTCCTCGTCGTGCTTGTGGGTCAAGCAGGAGGCGCGCAGGACGTGCGCGGTGACGTCCCGGCCGCCCAGGACCCCGGCCCGCTGCCCGAGCCGGGCGAGGAGGTCGTTGACCGCGTGTCGGTCCATCTCCCGGTCGTTGTCGTCCAGCAGGAGCGCGCCGGAGACCCGGCCGTCGAGGACGACGTCGGCCAGCTGCTCCAGTCCGTCTGGTACACCCCACAGGCGGCCCTTGGCCCGCTTGCGGAGCACGTCGAGGTGGCGGCGGCCCGCGCGGTTCTCGATCCTCTCCAGACGGGTGGCGCAGCACTCGGTGACGCGTCCGGCGAAGGTGTAGATCACCGTGGGGACGAAGGCCTCCCGTGCGGTGCGGGCGGCGCCGATGAACTCGGTCAGCTCGTCCTTCTCCAGGATCGGAGTGGCGGTCGACTCGTCGGCCGGGTCGATCTGCGGCCGGTCGAACTTCGTGACGGGGGAAATGAGTTGGCGCTCGCCGGTCCTCCACCGGGTGTAGTCGTACAGCGAGGACACCGTGGACAGGCGGCGCAGGATCGTACGGTCCGAGATCCGCCGGGTACCGTCGGCGCGCACCCTCGACTCCTCCGCGAGCCGCCACACCCGCACCAGCTCGGGGGAGATGTCGCGGAAGGACATCGGGAACAGGCCCAGCTCCTCGCGGACCACGGCCGCCCAGTGCCGCAGGTCGTCCGCGTAGTCCCGGGCGGACTGGTCGGAGCCGATCCGGGTGTTCGTCAGCCAGTGCATGACCGCGACGGTGGTCTCCTCGTCGCACAGCTCCGCCAGCAGATCCATGCGGTAGCGCGGTTCCCCGAGCCGCCGGTTGCGCGGATCGCGCGGCCGTACGATCCCGAGGCGCGCCCGGGCAGCGAGGTAAGACTCCTCCGCTCGCGGTCCGCTTGGGACGGCGAGCTGCGCGCCGCCTTGTGTGATGATCTCCAGTTCGCCTTCACCCATGATCGGGCAGCGTAGCGCTTGACCGATCTTCGCGCCCGCCGGACTCCCCCGCAGGAGTCGTTCTGACGATCCACATAACAAAGATTATGAGGAATCCTCAGAGTCGTCCTCCGGCAAGGGGCCGGATTGGCCCGAAGGCCTCCCGCGACGCGGCGAACAGTGCCAGGATGGGAAGTGAAGATCGGCCAAGGCGCGAGGAGGACCCGGTGAGCGAGTCGACGGAGTCGAAGCACCGGCCGGACTACCCGCCCAGGACACCGTCCCCCCAGCCGCGCCCGGTGTACCCGGACCGGCCGACCCCGCCGTCCACCCCCGTACCGGACAACCCGAGCAAGCCGCCGACGAAGTCCCTCATCCCGCCCGGCCTGGGGGAGTCCCGGCCACTGGCCGCGTCCAACCGCATGGAAGTCCGCAACCGCCGCGTCGCGAACTGGGCGCTGACCGGGGACCGTTGGGCCGCGAAGAAGGCCGTGGACAAGGTCACCGCCACGGTGCGCGGCTGGGGCTACGCCCGGCCCGAGGACATCACGGTGGACACCGCCGTACGGTTGCTGGTGGGCGCGACCGTCGCCGACGAGGGCAAGCGGATCAGCGTCCACCTGGCCGACCAGGACGGCATGGTCCTCGTGGTCGTCCTCTCCCACACGGCCGCCGACCCCGAGGGCGACCTGCTGGCCGAGCTCGCCGCCGTCGAGGGCACCACGTCCTGCGGCACCGAGGCCTCGGACGAGGGCCGCCGGGTGTGGGCGCTCCTGGACACCCTGCCGCCGCGCCGCCGCGCGGCGGCCTGACCCCGGCGAGCCCCGGCGGGGTGCTGCTCAGCACCTCGCCGGCGAGCGCACCCTTAGTAAGCGACACAAAGCTGGACGGGGGTGTAGCGGGCCGCCGACGGGGGAGCGCGACGGCCTCGGCGGGGTTCCGGAAGCCGCCGAAGCCGCACGCGGCCCGCTGACAGCCTCTCGCGCGACGGAGATCCCATCACGCTGGCGGCTCCGCGTTCGGCCGCGCACGGCGCCGTTCTGCGGGTCGATATTCTGACAGTCGCTGCCAGAATCGCCGTCCCGGGCGGCCCGGCGGGCGACCACCCCGCAACGTTGTGGGGTGGTCGCCCGCGCGGCCGCGGCGCCGGCAGTGCCGGGGGAGCCGACGTATCACCTACTACCGTTAGTAGGTGACCCCCCTCCGAGCAGGCGATACGCGCGCGGCGAGGCGCTGTACGACCCGCAGAACGCCTACCGGAGACGCAGTGGACCAAACCGGCCCCCACAAAGCACCGATTACATATTCCAGGAACGTCACGAACATACGCCGCGAACATACGCCGCGAACATACGCCGCGAACATACGCCGCGAACATACGCCGCGAACATACGTCACGAACCAAATATCCACGGGAAGCATTGAAATGGATTCACCACATAAGAATCCACCGAGATTTGACAAGCGTACGCGCCTGGGATTGTCGCCCCTGTACACTCTTATGTGTCACAGCTTATGAGCCCGCGTTACGACGCTCGTAACGGCGAAGGTCCGCCGCGGCCAACCGCGACGGACCTCACCCCCCGGACGGCCGCCGGGCCTGGTGAAGACAGGCCCGGCCGGCTACCGGAGCGTCACGACCAGCGCCGTGACGGCGGCAAGCAGCTCCACGTACGGAGTCGCGGCGCGAACTGCCCGGTGGCTACGGGTCCGTACCCGCTTCCACCGATCCCGCCGTCGACGACCGCTCGCCTCGTGCTCGGCATCCATGGATGCCCTTCCTCCTCTTCGGAGCACACCGGATGCGTACCCCTGGTGGCGGCACTCGGGTGTCTGAATTCCCGAGTTGCCTGTCCAGGGGCACCACCCAACGCGCCACGCGGCAGAGGGTCTAGCGAGACGACCATATCCGCTTCGAGGCACTAGGGAGGGAGAAATCATGGAATTAGCCGAAGGCGGCCCGAAGCCGCTGCGGGGTGATATTGGGAATGCCCGGAAGAGAACTTATTCGGCTTGCTCCTCAAGAACTCCGGCGAGCGCTCGCAGCACCAGCGGGCGCGACATCGCGGGCGCCGCCCGCCGCGACAGGTCCCGCCCGCCGCCCGGCACGTACTCCGCCCGCAGCGCCACCCCCAGCACCTCCAACGCCGCCGCCTGCGCCGCGCGCGCGGCCAACACCGCCTGGACCGCCTCCTCCACGCTCGGAGGGTGGTCAACGCGTTGACCACCCGCATCCGCCACCAGGCCTGACGGCTCGTGGTCAACGTCTTGACCACGTTCGGGAGCGCCCCGGCCCGGCGGGTCGTACTCCCGGGAGCGCGCGTAGCCGTACCCCGGCTCGCCCGTCAGCTCCTCGTCGTACGCGTCGATCCGCCGCTGCAGCGCGGTCGCGAAGAAGTCCGTGTCCAGATCGGCGACCTGCCAGTCCCGCGCCCGCGGCCAGGGCCCCTCCTCGATCGCCGTCACCGCCGCGGCGTAGGCGGGCCGGCCGTGCTGACGCGGCCGGTACCCCAGATCCGCCTCGCACAGCGCGCACATCGCCATCAACTGCTCCCCGGCGTGCGGAAGGTCGTCGGCGTGGACCTGGGCCTCCAGTACCCCGGCCCCCGGCCGGGCCACGTCCACCAAGACCTCGACCTGGGGGCCGGGCACCCACACCCGCACGTACGTCGAGGGGCACCGCGGGCAGCGCGGACCCGGCGGCCGCGGCGGACTCAACCGGCGGCGCGCCTTCCCCGCCTTCGCACGCCGGCGCTTCAGCTCCACACCTCGTACTGCTCCCAGGGCCGCTGCAACGTCTCCAGGACGGCCTCCATGGCACCGAGTTCCTCCAGGTGTTCCCGGAAGACGGCGATCTCGTCAGGCTCGTCCGGCCAGAGGGGATCCGCTGCGGCGTCCCGCGCGAGATTCCCGATCGCCGATTCCTCCCCCGAGAAGGAGGCCAGCCACTGCCCGAACCTGCTCAACTCGCTCTCCCCTCACGCCTGCACCTGCTCCACACGCTACCGGTGGCTGGCGCCGCGGAACCCGAAAGCCGCAGACTGCGGCACGCTGTTGGTCAGGCAGGGGCCAAGGCGTCCAGCCCGGCAGCGATCAGCTCGCGCAGCACGTCCGCCCGGGGACGTCCGGCGGCGAACTCGGTGACCCGGCGCTTAGTCTCCTCGTCCAGGCGTACCTCCCACTTCGGGCCGATCGCGGGGCGGCGTCGGCAAGGCCATGGTTTCAGGGGTGAGCTACGACTTTCCGAGCGCCGGGCACCGAGTGCTGGATCTGGAAGTGGAGGGGCGACGGACATCGAGATCATGCAGGTGGAACCCGGGCGTAAGGGCTACACCGGAGGGCGGCTGATTCCGGCCTGCTTCACCGCGTGGTGGGCCGCACGGGCACGAAGCCGGTCCGCCGCGGTGTCGAGCGCCGCGTGCAGCTCGGGCAGGAGTGTGAGCGCGGCCTCCACGGCGGCCGCGGGTGGCTGCTCATCCGCCTGCGCGGTGCTGAACGCCTCCAGCGGGGTCAGGGGGACCATTCGCCGGCGCCACGCCCGCTCGGCCTCACCGCGGGCGTAGTGCGCGGTCAGGGCCTCGATCGGGGTCAGTTCGACGTCAGTGAGGAACGCGGCGATCCCCTTCTTCGCGACGTAGTCGCAGATCACCTGAGATTCCCCGCCCCATCCCGGGCCGCCAGAGGACTTGGACTGCGCGACGATGTTGGCCACGATCGCCGACTCGCGCCCGTGGGCCTTGGGGCTCTTCGTCTTCTCGAAGAACTTCTCGACGTCGAAGGGGTGAATTCCGGGGCTCTGGAAGTCCTTGTCGGCCGGGGCGGCGGCCACCGTGAGGCGCAGGACCCCGAGGGCGTAGGTCTCCTTCGACAGCGTCCGCTCGTACAGCAAGCCTTCGGCCGCCTCGGGTTCGGTCGACGTGGCGGCGCGCCGCACCTGCGCCACGGTGGGGCCGTCCGGCCACACGAAGCTCCACTCGCGGCGGCCCTCGTCATACCGGGCCTCGATCGCGGTAGGCCCCCAGGGCAGACCGAACTGGCCCGTGAGCGTGCCGGCCAGCCGCCGGAGGCGGCCCGAGCGGTTAGCGACCGCCATCGGGGCCCTGCACGATGGTGACTTCGCGGCCGGTGAGGCGGGAGAGCTCTGCGGCGTCACCGGCGTTCAGCGCGGCACGCAGGTCAGCGTTCCGCTTCAGGTCTGCGAGGAGCTGGGCCTTGACCTGCTCGTCGTCCAGGCCGTCGATCGGGAACAGGGCCCGCCCGGCCGCGTACGACTGCACGAACGCGGTGGCGGCCTGGTGGACCCGCTTCCCGTCGGCGTCGGGAGCGGCGAAGCGGCGGACGACCCGGCCGTCCTCGTCGCGCTCGATGTCGCCACGGCCATCGCGAACGATTTCCGTCAGGCGCCGCTGGAACTTCTCGACGCTGTCACGCAGCTGGTCGGCCGTCTGGTTGGCGTAGTACCAGTTCCCGTCCTCAGCAGCACCGAGGAAACGGCTGAGGAAGTCAACGACCCCAGCGAGGTCTTCGGCAAGGTTCTTCTCCTCGCTGGTGCCGGCCAACAGGTCGTACACGGAGGGTCCGTCCGTCATTTTGCGCCCTTCGCCGGGAACTTGAAGTACGGCAAGTCTTCCACGACCACGGGACGCGCAGGCCCGGTATCGGCGCACGGATGGAGGAAGGCCGTTGTACTCCACGACACCCCTACATCTCGGTCACGTCCGTACGGTCCCCAGTACCCGGGGCAGGTGACCTTGAGCACGGATGCCGGCGAGGTGCTGCTCCTCACCCGGCCGACGGGCCTTCAGGCACTCGACGCCAAACATCGAATTGCGCCCCTCCCCAGACAGGGTTTTACTTAGCATGGGTGGCCACCCAAAGTTAAGCCCATCGGATGGTGCAGCGGACAAGAAAGTTGGTGAGGGGGCCATGGCGGTACGCATCAGGCTCGGCGACTACGAACAGACCACCACCGACGTGCTCCAACGGACGGCGATCGGATACTTCCCGCGCATGACCGAGGAGGAGGCCATGGAAGCCGGACGTGGGGTGTGGCGGCTCGACATGAGGATCATCAGCCGGGAGCGGTTCGTCCTCATCGTCGGCCAGGGACTCGTGCGCGCCGTCGGCGAGATCACCGCCGTCACCGAGCACCTGACCGACCGGGGTCTGAAGAAGGCCCTGGAGACGGATCTCCTTGGACCGGGCCACCCTCTGTACGACACGTACATCAACCAGCCCGACCCGCTCGCCAACGACTCCCGCAACAGCATCAGGTACGGCGATCTGCCCGAAGAAACCCCCTTCCGCACCCGCGACTGCGCGTGCGGCTGCGGCGAGACCACCACCCACGACTTCGTCCCCGGCCATGAACTCCGCGCCATCCAGAGCCGGGTCCGCGAACACTTCGGCGGCTCCGCGCTCGCCTTCATCACCTGGCTCGACGCCGAACTCCCGCCCGCGGCTCCGGCCGCGTGACCTGCCGGACCGCAGACACGAGGACCCCGGCGATCACACCGCCGGCGTCCTGCTATCCCTTTCGGCCGTATCTCGGCTGACCCTCTCGACACCTGCCGACATTCAGCCGGCCGGGGTGTGCCAGGACACCCCGGTAAAGGCCCCGGCGGCGCGCGCCGTGAGCTCGGCGATGACCGCGGTCAACTCCTCACCCGTCGGCCCGCTCTCGAACCGGTGCTCCTCCGCCCGCCCGTTCTCGTGTATCAACAGGCGGAAGGGGGCGGTGGCCGAACGGATTGAGGTGGAGGGCGGGATCGGCCGGGCCCGCACCTGGTGCTCGCGGCCGTCGATCGGGTAGACCACTGCGCTGGCCACCGCCTGCTCCACCTGCGCTGGCGACCCGTGGAAGCGGCGCTTGGCTCCGTCGAGGTCGCGGAAGCGGTGCACGGCGTACAGGGATGTTGACCTCGGGTCGTGGCTGTCCTGGTGACGCTGCTCCACCCACCACACCACCGGTCCGGCCCCCGCCTGTTCGTGCGCCCCGTTCCGTAGGCGTACGAGTCGTCCGTTCATCCTTCCGGTCAACCAGGTGCCGTGACTAGTACCTGATCGGTCATTCCGGAGGCAGGAGTCGGCTGCTCAGCGGGGAAGAGGCGCGGGGATGAGGGGAGCAGGAGCCCACCAGCCCGCCTGCGTCGCGATCGCCAGGCTCTGCTCGACGGCGCGGTCGATACCGGCTCCGGGGCCGACAGCGGGGAGGTACAGGACGTGGCAGAGAGCGCGTTCGGCGAAGCGGCGAAGCCAAGTGCGCTCGAAGTGGATGCCGGTCACCACGTCCTCGCCGCCATAGCGCAGGTTCGCGTGGCCGTCGTCGTCGATCCAGCACTCCCAGCGGGTTTCCCGGGGCGTGGGGTCGGCCATGGGGACCATGCCGGTGGCGTGGGGGAAAGCGTTGTCCCGATGGCCGTCGTGGGTGAGGATCAGGCAGGGCCCGAGGCCGTCGCTGTGGCCGACGACCACTGGCTCGGCCTTGATTTGCGAGAACGTCGGTATCTGCTCCATCCCCGCAGCCTACCGGGGGTGTTCCCGGACAAAGCCGCGGGCGCCGCGTTCCACCCGAAGGTCCGAGCGGTCACCGCGGGGACCGGACCTCGCCTGTCATGTCCTCTACGGTGAAGTACGAAGTCATCGCGGTGTCGGCCCGGCCCACCGGGGGCGGGGCCATGAGCCAGTCCTGTCGCATCTGGGGCTTTCGATGGCGCCGGCCGGGCATGGGCCGATCGCCGTACGTGCCGTCGATGATTTCTTGGCCTCCAACAGCGTGGTCGCTCGCATCGTCCATGGACGGCAGCCTACGACAGCGGCACCCCGGCCCGCCCTTAGTAGCCCGTACATCCCGTAGGCAGCAGCCGGCCTTCCTCAATTCCGCTGGCGGGCATCCCGCGGAATCGGGGTGCCGATGCTGGGTAGGGCAGGCCCTGTCCGGTCAGCAGCGAGCACAGGTCTCGGGCAGACTCCTCTACCAGCGCCGCCGCGCTGATGCCGTCCGTGCCGTCCTCTTCCCAGACGAACTGGGTCGCACCGCCGTGCCTGTGGATCGAGATGTACTCCGCGATGCCGTCCGCGCTGCCCGGTGTCGTCATCTCCGTACGTCCCATCTCGACGACGACCCGGGAGAACCTTGAGACCGCGATGTCGCAGACCACGCTGTGGCTGGAGGTCACTGAGACGTCGGAGCCGACGCTGATCCGGCGGACCCGTCCGACCACCGGCATCAGCTTGCGCAGGTCGGCCGCCGCCTCGTCGTCTTCCTCTTGGCCGGGCCGGGGCGCCAGACGGGCCGCAGGTGCGGGTTGTGCCGCATCATCTGGACCATCGACCGGTACGAGGTGACCGGCGGCCGGTCCTCCCGCCATATCACCGCCACGCGCGCGCCGGGCCACTGGACGCCTTCGGCCGGGTAGCGGCCGTGGACGTCCGAGAGGAGGAACGGGCGGCCCCAGCGGTTTCCAGGCCGCCATCAGGGATACGGTGGCGGCGGAGCGGGGCAGGGGAGGCTCGACGGCCTCAGTGTCCTGGGTCGTCATGCCCTCGACGGTACCGGGCGCCGCCGACAGCGCCCGGGCACTGGCCTCAGAACACTTCGCCGGCGCATGTCGGCGGGCACAGCGTTCAGCCTGGGGAGCCGGTGATGGTCAGCGCCCCGTCACCGTCCCGCTGGATCTCCCGCACCTTCAGCCGGGGAGGAGAGGCGTAGAGGACGGCGCCGCCGACGAAGAGGGTGAACGAGAAGGTCTTGCACCACGACAGCGTGCGGCGCTGCTGCGGGTCGGCGTCGGGCAGGGTCAGCCTCACCGCGAGCTGCTCGCCTTCGGCGGGCTTGAGGCCCTGGCACCCGATCGGCCCGGCCATCTTCATGACCGTGCCTTCGGCCCTGATCTCGACCGCGTCGCCGGTCATCGGGCGGAACCCGGGAAAGCCGGTCACGCCGCCGCTCCCAGAGGGACTTCGGCGATCGGCTCCCACAGGATCTGCGTGCCGTCGTGCCACTGCTCAACGAGGTGCAGGCGGTCCGCGAGGACGGTACCGGAGAGCGGGCCGTCGAGGGCCGCGAGCGCGGCCTTGAGGCTCCCGCTCTCGATGCTGTCGGAGCCCTCCGAGGTGTAGGCCAGGGACATGTGGGGATACCGACTCGGCGCCGACGTGAACTCCGCCCCGGTGCGCACCATGGACTGCGTGACGGCCTCCACGATCCCGGTGAACGGGCCTCCGGGCCATCCGCTGAGCTCGACCGCGACGTTCCCGATCGCGGGCCGGTCGAAGGTGAGGGTGAAGGGCTGTACCTCCCGCGCCCAGACTTCGACGTCATCGAGGAGGGCGTCCAGGTCGATGCCCTCAAAGGGCAGGCCGACAGTGTGGAGGAGGGTGCAGTGCATGCGGTGCAGCGGCACGCCCGGCAGTCCCGGCCGGAAGAATCCGGTGTACGGCGCTGCGAGGGCGAGGGCCTCCTCGGATGTAGGCAAGATGTGCCAGTGCAGGTCACGGCGGCCCGCAGGCCAGACCCGCGAGACCCGGTCGAAAAACGATTCCACTCAGCGCCCCAACTTGTTCATGGAGTTGCCCGTCGCGGGAGCGTCCCACACCCCCGTCCGGAAGGTCAGATGGTGATGGAGAACTGCTTGCGGAGCTTGTGCATCCCGACGGTGTACCCGGGACCCCAGCGGGTCATGGAGAAGTCGAACGTGTCGTCGTACGAGCCCTCCGGGGTGCGGTGGTCCTCAGCGATCTCGCGCCACAGCCGCACGACGGGGTCGCCGGCGTCGGTGAGTTGGTGACCGAGGGCGGTGAGCCGGTTCTCCCACGCCACCCGCCGTTCCTCCGTCGTCGCGCCGACGGCGTAGAGTTCCTCGACCTGCTCGCCCGTCACGGCCTCCGGGGCGACGCCGCGCTCGGCGGCCAGTAGGTACAGGGCGGTGTTCAGCCCGGCGGCGCCCTCCGCGATCACGACCCCGTCGAGCATGAGGTCGTACCCGCCCAGAGGCCCCTCGACCACCCGCACGGTCCTCTCCCACGCCCGTACCCACAGATCCGGTCCGCCCTCCGCCTGCCACTTGCGGAGCTGCTCAACCACGGTCGCCATCCCGTCCCCCCATGATCGTTCGCACGCCAGTTGATACGACCATGCCATGCCGGGCGTCGGGGCGGACGAGGATTCCGTAGATCGCCGCCACGCCCTGCCCGTGTCCCACGACACCTCAGCCGGCCGCTGCGTCCTCGGACACCTCCGCGGGAGTTGCGGTAGCCGGCTCCGGGTCTGAACCGGTGGTGGGTAGAAGGGTGGTTGACCAGGGCGAATGCGGTCGGTGATCCACCGGTTGCCCCTTTTGTCGTTACCTTGGCGGCGCACTGACCAGCAGGTTTACCGCCTCAAGATCCACTGACGGCGGCTTTTGCCTCCTACCGATACTGCCCCCGGGGTTCGCCCTGGTGGACGAGGCCGGGGGCGAGGCTGTGGCCGACGGAGTCGATCAGGGTCCGCTGGAACGGTCGAGGTCGAGGGCCATTCCGAGGCCGCCGTCGACGTGCGCGATGCCCGCCCGATCTTGAACCAGGAGGTCGGTCCCCGAAGACTCCCACCGGGCGGGCGGGACGTCCAGGCGGGCCCCACTTTTCGGGCTCACCTCGGCCGGACTCCGAGGTCGGGCGCGTCCTCGATGAGCGCCGACGCCCAGAAGGCCCCCTGACCCGTCTTCAGGGTCTCCAGCAGCTTCGCGTTGTCGTCGCCCGGACGCAGCCCCGGCATGAACACCACGGCGGCGAACTGCTGCACCAGCAGAGCCTGCGCCCACGGCCCGGTCATCGGCAGCTCGTCGCCGAGCGCCCATCCGTCGAACCCGAACCCGCCCCACCAGGATGCTGTCTCGTGCCGCACCCACACCCGCCACGGTGAACCCTCCCCGGACGCGACCTCCGTCATCGGCATCATCCACGTCATCGCGACGAAGCCGATCGCAGCCGCACGCCGCTCCTCGGAGTCGTTGTCGGGGAACACCACCAGATACGGGATCGCTGACCCGTCGTCGGCCCGCTGCAGCAACAGCGGCACGACTTGCATCAAGAACAGCTGCCGGGTCTCCCGTTCATCCATCCGGTGACCCTAACCCGCTCAACATCGGCCTGTGCCAGTGTGATCGGTATGACTGACAACGACCTCGAGGCCTCCCTCGCGGACACCACCGATCTGCACGCGGCTCTGCTGGCCATCGGCGCCATCAACCGCGTCTCCAACCGTGAGGAGCTCACCTTCGCGGAGATCATCAACAAGGGCCCGGACGACTACCGGCTGACCATGGCCCACGCCCTGGCCGGGGCCGTCGAGCAGCAGATCGCCCTCGCCGAGCGCGCCGCCGTGAGCAGCGGGTCCCAGGACCAGGACCTGATCCTGACAGGGGACATCTTCTACGAAGGCCACCGACCGCCCGCCGCCGACGGCCGCGACCAGCTGCGCGCGCTGCACCACCTCGCCCAGCGCCTGGAGCGCCTGCTCGTCTCCCGCGTCGCGGCCATCAGGCGGGGCGACGCCCCCGAGGGCCTGCCACTGCGCACGGTCTTCTCGTCGTACGGCATTGCCTCTGTGCTGGCCCGGCTCCTGGAGTACGGGGCGAACCCCGTGGAGGATCCCTTTGACCACGCCGGGTATGACGAGCGGGCCAAGGAACTGGAGCAGTGCGCCCGCGAGCTGGAGAACATGAGGGAGATCTTGAGGGAGACCGCTGACGGGTTCGCGAAGACCGCCGCCACACTCCGGAAAGACGAGGCGGACAGGAACGCCCGGTTCGGCCCCGACCGGTAGCCGCAGCAGGTGATGGTGAACACCTCGCCGGCCGAGGTGCTCACCATCACCTGGTGGAGCCCCTGCACACGCGGGGAACAAGGCCAGGGCCGATCGAGCCAGCGGTCTGGATGGTCGGCCAAGGAGTCCGAGTCCGACACCCGCAGGCACGCAGTCACCGCGGGGGGTGTCGGAGGACACGTTCACCGGCGCTTGGCCTTCTTCCGCTTGGGCCTGCGGGACTGCGGGATCTTCGGCACGACGACGGCTGCCCCGTTGCGGACCTCCCACGGCGAACCGCTGAAGATGCCCGCCACAGCCTTCTGCCCGGAAGCCGGGTCGAGGAGCACCTTCGTAGCCGGGTGCAGCAGGCTGATGCACAGCCGAAGGTCCCCGTTCATCTCTCGCACCGGCATCGCGACCCGGCCCGAGGGCTCGGTTAGCCGGAATTCCTGCCCGACCGGCCACATGGCGTCCTGGGGGTGGAAGGCGGCGTCGGGCGAATCGGCGTGGAAGTACCACAGCAGCAGCCGCCAGTTGGCGGCGATCTGGTGCGCGGCCACCGCCTCGATGAGTCCGTAGCCGATGCCCCGGCGGCGGTGGTCGGGGTGGACGGCGACCTCGTAGAGCTCCCCGATGCGCTCCAGCCACTGGGCGCGGCCGACTTTGGGCAGGCAGCCGAGGACGGGGTGGGACCACAAGCCGGTGGGCCCGACGGTTGCCGCGCCGACGATCCGCCCGGTGGAGGTGTCCTCTGCGACCAGCGTGAAGCCGCGCTTGTTCACGGGGCTGTCCCCGGCCGCCGTCATCTCCAGGAGCATCCGGGTCGCCTCCCGGGTGGCCTTGGTCTGCTTCTCGGCGGCGAGCTGCAGGAGCGCCTGAGCGGCGTCGACGTCACCGGGGGCCAGGTCCCGGATCCGGTAGCGGTCATCCATGGCCGATCACCGCCGTGCGCAGCGCGAGGGACCGGGCGAGTGCGGTGAGGTCCTCGCGGACCTCGTCGGTGAGGACCGGGTCGGCGGGGGCGGCCGATGCCTCCATGGCCTGGATCAGGAGGGCGCCGCCGGTCATGTCGTGCTCACGGGCGTGGAGGGCGAAGGCGTGGAAGAGCCCGGCGAGGACGTCCGTTCCGCCGACGGCCATGGCCACCGCCTGTTCGTGGGTGAGGCTGTTCACGAACGCGGCCGTGTCGGATGCTGCGTGTTCGTCCGCGGGTGGCCGGGACATGAGCCCGACGAGCGTGGCGAAGTCCGCGAGACCCTGCACCTGATTCTCCACTGTCCGTTCCCCGCCTTCCGCCCGCAGCGTGTGTCCTGCGATACTTCGCCGGCGCCGCCGCCGGTGTCCTCCGACGACCGAACCTACCGTCTGGCGGCGGGGGGTCGGGGCGAGTTGCCTGTGAGGCCGGTGATCATCCGGTTCGCCCGCCGTCACGCGCGCGGCGCAAACGGGGCGCGCGGAAGATTCTGCGGCGGAAGCCCTAGCGTCGTCTCCACGGCCAGCAGCAGGTCCTGGAGGCGGTTGCGGAACACGGCGCGCTCCCAGTCCGCCAGCGCGGAGGCGCCCTCGAGTTCCGGGTGCAGCTGCCAGTGCTCGTACGCGGGGGCGTCGGCGATGGCCTGGCGGGCCTGAACCGTCAGCTCGGCGAGGTGGCGGTGCTGCTCGGCGGTCATGGCGAAGTGGGGCGTGGCGTCCATGGGGTCCAAGTCTCGCGGGTGGCGCTGAGGGCCATTCTCCCGTATGCGCACCGAGGTTGACTGGGGTTCACCCGATCTGGTGGCCGTCCTGTGGACGGGATCCAGTCGATTTTGGGCTGCATCCAGTCAGTCTCGACGGAGGTCACCCGGAATGCCCATGAATGCACCTTGACCGGTCGGGTCTGTAGCGACCGCATCGGAGCCCGGGGCCTGCCCTCGGGCCGGGAGGAGTCCCGCCTGTGTCGGAGCCCGTCGTTACGTTCCCCGGCATGAACACCTTTCACCAGCAGGCCGCCCAGGGCGTCCTCGACAAGTACCTGGAAGACCCCGAGGCGGCCAAGGCGCTCTCCGAGGCCCGGACGGACATCCGCGCCGGGCGGCGCTTCTCCCGCAGGGGGCTGGAGGACGTCGGCCAGATCCACCGCATCCCGCACCCCGGCGAATGGCCGTTTGAGCAGATGGCCTGCTTCCTTGACATCCATGTGATGGCCGGAGCCGGATCCCTCGTGCGGTTCCGGATCGACGTCGGCGCCACACCCCTCCCGGATGCGGCCCGGGTGGAGAACGCAGCGCTCCTGGCGGCCAGGGCGGGCGCCGACGTCGACGCCTTCGAGATCTGGGTCGACCAGAAGCAGAACAAGGCCGACGCCGACGGCACGCTCACCCTCGTGCGGGAGGTGGAGTCCACCCGGTCCAGCGGGGAGGGCTTCTTGCAGGGGCCCGCTCTGTGCCGGTCCGGGCCCTGTACGACGTCGGTTGAGATGCCGGTCACGCTGCGGCCCTTCACTGTGCCGCTGGAGATCGGGACGACGATGCCGTCGAGGACCTTGGCGCACATCGTGCGCGACGGTGGGGTGGCGCGTTGACCGTACGGCCACGAGCACCTGACGGTCTTCGTCTACCTGGGTCGCACCTTCGGTCCCCGCAGGGTGTCCTGCGACGCTCCGCCGGCGCTGGTGTCGTAGGACGCGGGCCGCGGGTCGGCGGCCGTGTGTTCGGGGGCGTACGAGAGGCCGGTGGCCCAGTGGGGGGCGGGGGCTTCGGCGAAGGGCATGGGGAGGGTGAAGAGGCTGTGGAGGGAGCGTCCGGCGCCGTACCCGTGCAGGGTGGTGAATTGGCCGGGGGTGGTGGTGGCGTGCTGCCAGGCCATGCGGTGGAGCCAGACTTCGAGGTCGCCGCGCCGGGTGGGGCCGCCGGGGGCGTAGAGGTTGGCGTCCCAGCGGGAGGGGCCGGTCAGCTCGCGGGTGACGGGAGAGTCGTGGGGGAGCAGGAGGACGAACTTCTCCTGCTTGTCTTCGGGGAGGAAGTAGACGATGCCGTGGCCGGTGAAGGGCAGGAACCGGTGGGGGCCGTCGTCGGCGGTGAAGGTGGCGGACGCGAAGGCGAAGTGGTCGGGGGTTTCCATGGCGGGACGGTACCGGGCGCGGCCCGTACCGCGCGGGGGTGATCGGTCAACTTGTCTCGGCGGGGTTTTGGGCCGGTGGGGTGGTTCGGTCTAGGGTGCGGAGCGCGGGGCCTGCGATCTTGGCCCGAGCTCGCGCAGGATGCCGGGTACCCGCCCTCACGGTGTCCCGCTTCGCGTTGTCCGGCGCCGTGTGGGCCGGACAACTTCCGTGTCCGCCTCCGGGGAGGCCCCCTGTGCCGCTCGGCTGCTCAGTTCGTGGGAGTGTCCGCGGTGACGGCGCTGCGTGCACGCGGAGGGCTCTGTTCTCCTTCTCTCGATCCTCGGGACCGGGGTGTTCCACCCCCAATCTCTATGTGTGGTAACGGACCTGGCCACCACCCACTCACCTGTAGTGCGCGAGGCCCGCCCCGTCGTCGTGCACGTGGTCACGGTGATCGGCCAACGACAGGTATGAGTGGGTGGTGCACGTCCGTTACCACACATAGAGGTATAGGGTGACGGACCATGCCGAACGACACCATCGCCGATGCCCGCGCCCGCCTCACCGCCTGGACCGACCCCAACGGACCCGCCCGGCTTCGCTCAGCGGGCTTCTCCGAGGAGGCCCGCCGGCACTACCGCGCGTACACGGGCGCCTGGCTCGACCACTGCGCCGAGCAGTCGATCGACCCGTACGACCGGGCGCGCGACCGCGACGGCGACAGCCTCACGCACCTCGCCGCCAAGCACTGGATCAAGTCGCTCACCGACCCGCTCACCGGCGCCCCCGTCCCCCTCGCCACCAAGGCCGTCGTCGCCTCCGCGCTCAAGTCGTTCTACGCCCACCTCCTGGAACAGGGCGTCACCGACGGCATCGAACTCTCCCGCGCCGCCCTCATCGGCGCCCCCGTACCCACCGAACCCACCCGAACCGGCCTGCGCGGCGACGGCCCCCGCTGGATCCTCCAGGCCGCCGACCGCCTGAACGGTCCGGACGCCGACCGCGACCGGGCGATTCTCTACCTCCTGATGAACCAGTACCTCGGCCACCAGAAGCTGCGCCCCTCCATGATCCGCTCCATGGAAGCCGACGGCGGAACCAACGAAGGCTTCCGCACCACCTGGAAGGTCAACCCCGCCAACGCCTCCGACACCGTGACCATCTCCGTCACCATCAGCCGCGACGCCGCCCGCCTCATCGACACCTACACCGCAGGCACCCGCGCCGTAAGCCCCGCCCGCGGCACCACCGCCACCACCGGCCCCCTGTTCACCGCCTCCGGGAACCGGGCACGCGGCGCCGGGCTCTCCCGCTCCGACGCCGTCAACCGGATCGTCGCCAAGGCGGTCGCCTCCCACGAGGAACTCGCCCCCTGGGCCAACCGTCTTTCGGCCGACTTCATCGCCGCCACCCAGCCCGCCACCAAGAACCACGAGGATCAGCGCACGACCGCCAAGTAGTGGCCGCCGCGGCGTACGTCGCAGGACACCGCGCCGGCCGCCGAGTCCAAGGACACCCAGCCCGACCGAAGGAGCACCGCCACATGAGCACGACCGCCTTCACCGCCCGCGTCACCGACAAGGACGGCCGCTGGCACCTGGACATCCTCGAACCCGACCGCACCGTCCGCGTCACCGACCCCCAACCCGGGCCCCACGCCGAAGAAGCCGGCGACGCCCTCTTCCCCTACCACTGGAGCGACCGCGCCGCCCTCCTCGGCTACAAGATCACCGGCGACTGGACGCCCGCCGACGGCAGCACCGAGGCACCCTGCGAAGCAGCACCGGTGGCGTACGCCGCCCGGGACGCCGACGGCCGCTGGAGCCTCACCGTCCAGAACGCCCCCGAAGGCGCCCCCGCCCACCAGGCGCTGGACGACGAGGAGTTCTCCCAGCGCGACTTCACCGAGCACCTGCGCCAGCTCGGCTACTACACCTCGAACGTCGGCGCCGTCTTCCGCCTGGACGACGGCCCCTGGACCGAGCACACGGACGGGCGCTGGAGCACGCCCGCGCACACCGTGGCCTCCTTCGCCACCCACACCGCGACCGTCCGGCCCGTCGACGGCCGCTGGACCCTGGAGATCGCCGGGAAGACCTCCCACCTCGGCGAGGACGAGCACCCCTTCGCCCCCTCCCGCGCCTCGGCCGCGCTGATCCTGGCCGGGTACGAGATCCCCGGACTGGAATACCACCGACCCTCCACCACCGGCCCCTGGACGCTGCAGCCCGGCACCGTGTACACCGTGCCCTGCTACCCCAGCCCGCGCCGCACCGGCTGACCCGCGGCCTGTGTCGGGGGACACCGAGCCGGCTGCAGTGTCCCCCCGACACCCCCTCTACCGAACGCCGATCGACCGGATCACCTCCGCCGCATCCCGGTCGCCACGCATGGACAGCTCGGTCGCCAGGGCCGAGACCTTGCCTGCCATCCCCATCAGCAGGGACGGCAGGATGCACTCCTCGTCCGACCCGGCATCGGCGATCCTCCCGTACGACTTCCCCAGCTCCTGGGAGAACTCCTCCTCCAGCGCCGCGCCACGCTCCTCCGGCGACCCCTGCGCCGGCAGGGTCAGGTCCTCCATCCCACGGGTGGCCATCAGGCAGGCCAGGCGGACGACTTCCTGGTCGAGGACCTTCACGTCGACGTACATCAGGGCTCCTTCGCGTTGGTGCGGGCCCCCTGCATACCGGAACGCGGGGAGCCGACACGCCGCTTCACCACAGGGCGGGGACGGCCGCCGCCAAGAGCAGCGCGAACCCGGCGGCCGTCAGCATCACCGCGATGCGCACCGTGCGGTACTTCGCCTTGACGCGCTTCGTCATGGCCACCACCGCCTCGGCCCGCCGCTCCGGGGCTAGGTCGGCGAGCAGCTCCTCGGGGGTGCAGGCGGCCCAGTGGAGCCAGGATCCGCGCCCCGGCCCGGTGATCTGCGGGAAGACCACCCACAGGACCGTTCCGCTCGCGGCCGCCAGCGCGGCCAGGCCCAGGAGCAGCAGGACGGCGGTGGCCGGGCCGAGGCTGCGGCCGGTCACGACGGCGGTCACCACGGAGACGGGGACGGCCAGCGCGGCCAGGAGCGTGCCCGCCTTCGTGTCGGCGCGGCCCAAATCTCCGCGAGGACCAGGGTGTGCGCGGTGCCGATGTGCTCGTTGTCGTTGATCTCCACAGGGGTTCCCTCCCAATGAGTGCGCCCCCGGGGGTTCCGGGGGCGCGGGGTATGTCGTCCGGCTGGTTCTGGCCCACCTGGGCGGTGCGGCCGCCCGCAGCTGGTGCCGTACGACACGTGGCCGGCGGAGGTGTCCTTCAGCTCCGTCAGAGCCGGGTATGGGTCGGCTGACGGCCTGGGGTACGCGGCGCGGGCAGCGGGCCGAAGGCCCTAAAGGGCTTCATGCACAGGCCGCACAGGATCGGGCCGTCCGTCAGCGAGCGGGGGGTGAGCTGGAGACGGCGCACCGGAGTGCAGGAGCACATGGCGGTGACCCGCTTGCCGGCCCGCGTCTGCGGGCCCTCCTCTTCGGCGCTCTCCCACTCGACGTCGAGGCTCGAGATGAGACGGTCCAGGCGGCGCATCTCCTTGGCGAACTCCTCCTCTTCGAGCTTGATGCGCTTGTCGCGCTGGCGTACTTCGAGGTTCTGGCGGGCCTGAACCTTCCGGTTGCGTTCGGCGGCGATGACGCGCCTGGTGCGGTGGTGGTCGGCGTAGGCGAGGGTGGGGTCGTCCAGGGCGGCGATGACGTCGGCGTACTCGGCCGCCGTGGTGTCAGGGACGGTGGAGTCGGAGAAGCCGATGACCAGATCGGGGAAGGAAGGGGACAGAAGGCCGAGCTCGGCGGCCAGGGCCACGAAGGTCCGGTTGTGGTAGCGGCACTCGTTGGAGGTGTCCTTCAGTCCACGAACCCAAGCCAGGCCGTGGGCAGCCTCATGCAGCAGCACCCGCATCACCGCCCGGCCGCCCTCGGACACCGCCTCCCCGGAGACGTACAGCTCCGGGCGTACAGCGTCTCCTGAGCGCCCGATGCTCCAGACGCCTGCCGGATGGTGGGCGAAGTGACCCCAGTGGTGGTCCTTGTTGTCCAGCGCGCGCCCAGCGACAACCAGGACTTCGGGTACGTCGGGGTGGCGGGATCGGATCGCGTCCCAGGCGCTCTCGAACGCAGCGACGAGGCGGGAGCCGTGCTCGGCGGTGTCGGTCATGATTCACTAACGTGTGCACGTTATTACTGGTCACAGCAGACCGAGATCCTGGCCCTATAACGTGTGCACGTTATAGGCGCGGCCGCGCTGGCCGACAGAGCGTACGGGGCCCTCTGTGCTCCTCGGCCCGGCGGCCGGCCCGCGGCGGGTGCCGTACGCCAACCGCCGCGGGCCGGTACCTTCGTGAGCCGACCGGCACATCAGGGGAGGCGGACGCATGGAGCATTGGTTAAGGCGGCGGCCCGTACGGGAGCCAAAGCGGTACAAGGTGTTCGACTGCAAGCTGTGCCCGGGCAAGGGGACCGACCGGCAGATCCGGGGAGTCGGCGCGCGGTGCGCGGCGTACCGGGTGTGTTCCTCCTGCGACGCCTGGCTGACATGCGTGGGCTACCGGTTTCTCGGGGACCAGGACCCGGACGGGCGCCGCGCGCTGCGGATCGACGGCCGCCACTACCTGTCGTGGTCGAAGGAGCAGGGGTTTCCGCCGGAGATCGGGCACGTCGGGTTGGAGGTCCACCACTACGCCTTGCTGGACGACCCGGCCACCGTGCACTCCACCGAGCGGCTGTGGCTCATGGGCAGCATCCCGGATGCGTTCCGCGGCAGGCTTCCGGACAACGCCGTCTTCGCCCCAGCTCCGTAGAGCGGGCGTCTACGCCGCTGCGGCAGCCTGGGCGATGCAGGTGCACGGGCAGGCGCACGCCGGATCGGTGGCCGTTCCGGGGGTGCTCCGGCCGGCGCGGTGGATGCGCAGCCAGCGGCGCAGGTTTCGGGTGGCGACGAACAGGTAGCCGGCGGTGCCCAGGAGGAAGCCCCACTGCCCGAAGAGCAGGGAGTAGGCGATCCACGCGGACTGGCCGACGATGGTGAACGCCCACCCGTACCAGCGGCCCGAGCCCTGGAGCCACAGCCCGGTCAGTCCGACGCCCGCGAGGATGAATGACCAGATCAACATGGAAACGACGCTAGCGCCTCACCCCGCTTTTCCGGGCGCGGTGTTGACATGGGCGCAGGCGGTGTGCCAAGGCTGGTGTTCGTGAACGAATCGACCCCGGGCCAGCCTCGCTGCACCGGCCGGATATTCCTCCCCGACAGTGCCCCCGTCGAGCCAGGCTGGCACAGGTGCGAGCTTGAGGACGGGCACGAGCTCTACGAAGAGGAGCACCACGCCGAGCCGCTGTGCGGGACCGACGTGATGCCCTTCGCCGAAGGCCTGCACTCCTGGATCCGCTGGAAGGGCTGGACCACGGAGTATGAGATCTCGGTCCTCGACCACTGCGAAGCCCCCCGGAACCATCCGGACAACCCCGATAACGACCACTGCTGGCTCTACGACCAGCACCCGGGCCACTGCGCCTGGGCCCTGGCCGACGCCTGACCGCTCCGGGCAGAAGGCCAACCTCCGTCAGGGATCCGCGCCCTGCCTCGGTACCGGGGGCGCCTCCGCGTCCAGGACGGCATGGGCGTCTTCTGGACCTGCAGTCGTCGGAGAGCCCGACCGGCCGGCTGTACGGGTCCCACCCAGGCGAGCTCGCGCAGAGCACAGGCGGGGCGCTCTCCGGTACCTCTGCGGGCTACAGGCCGAGGAAGTGGCGCAGCCACGGCCACGCGGAGAGCACGCCGAGGGCTGCACCGATCCAGGCGATGTGGACAAGGTCGGCCCCGGCGTTGGGCTTGGACCGGATGAGGACATCGCGGTGTCCAGCTCCGCCGCCGTGGACGTCGGCGCGGTGCTGGTCTCGGGCGGCGATCGCCTTGCCTCGGGGCATTCGGCTGGTGGTGACGTAGATCCGGCAGGCGGAGCACCATGGCCGGTATCGGTAGTACACGGGGGTCTCCTCGAGGCCAGAGCGGGAGGCCAGAATTCTGGCTAGCAGAGTGGCAAGAGTGGGGTGTGAGCTGCGGTTTTCTGGGGTCTTGGGGATGAGGTGGGGCGGGGTGCGGAAGGGGGGAGAGGGGGCCTTGGAATGGGTCAGGAGAAGTCGTTTTGGATGTTGGTGATGCGGGGCTCGGTGGGGGTGAGGTCGACGGCTCTGGCGACCTCGGGAGAGGGGAGGTCCGAGGCCCTGATCCCGGTGAGGTTGTCCCCCTTCACCGAAACCTGGCGGCGCACGGTGATGCCGTAGAAGTCGGCGTGTTTGCGGGCCCTCCCCTTCTCCCCCAGGGCCTTGTCCAGGGTCGCGAGATGGACTCCGACGGTCCCCGGGGCGATCAGCGAGCGAGCGAGGAGGACGAAGCTTTCGCGGTCCATCAGGTGGGTCTGAGGCTCGGGTTCCGCCTCTTCTTCTGCGTCTGGATCGGGACCGGAGTCTTCGGGGACGGTTCCCTCCCCCGGGTTCTCGTCGTCTTCCCGGTTGTCGGCGGTTTCGGGTTCGGCCAGGTTCCGGTGGGCGACGACGAGGGCGATGATCATCCACAGGGCGAGAGCCGCGGCAACGAGCATGGACCGGTACGAGGCGTCCTCGGGTATGTCGTCCCACTTCACGTAGAGGGTCCAGGCGCCCCACGCGGCGATAAGGAGGCGCAGCTTCCAGTCTCCGGTGAAGGTGATCTTCCAGAGCCAGGAGGCCATGATGGTGGAGCCGTCCCACAGGGCCCGCAGGTAGGACCCGGCGAACTCCACTTCCTTGCTGATGTTCACGTCGGGCTCCTACAGGTGGATGAGGGCGGCGAGTCCGGTGGCGACGAACTGGGCGACCATCGCGTACCCGGCGCCGGCCGCGTTGTAGAGGGGGGCGGCGAGGAATCCGGCGAACGCGCTGCGGCGGGCGGTGAGGTTGAAGAGGACGATCACGAGGGTGACCGCGATGCACAGGGCGGCGTAGCCGACGCCGGCGAACACCGGGTTGGACTCCCTCAGGTTGTCGATCAGCCGCATCAACGAGTCGGCCGGGGCCTGCCACGGACCACCCGCAGCCTGGTAGAGGGACGCGGCGACGAACGACATGAGGGCGGCGGCGGCCTGCCCGATCTTCTTCTTCGGGTTCTTCTTGAGGAAGGCGATCATGAGGACGGTCACGGCGAGTGCGGCGCCGGGGTATCCGATGTCCCCGAGCCACGGGCCCGGGTCGGCAGCGGCGAAGTACACGGGAGGACTTCCTGGTTCGGGCCCGGGGCCGTAGAGGCCGAGAGCAAGGAGGGCAGAGACGAAGGGGATGCGGGTGGCCCAGGCGAGAATCCGGGCGAGGGGTCCGTTGCTCCGGATGAACAAGGAGCGCAGCAGGGCTCCGGCGAGGAGTGCGGCAGTGGCCACGCCCAGCCCCTGATAGACGGCCGACTCCTGGCCGTACTTCTCGCCCTGGTGGGTGAGGAACTCGCCGGCCCACTGGACGAGGTTGAAGGCGTATCCGGCTCCGGCGGCGGCCGCGAAGTAGGCCAGGCGCTGCCAGTCGCGCCATGATCCCGCCTCTTCCGGTTCCGGGTCGGGTTCGGTGGCGGCGGCCGGGACGGTGACGATGATCGGGATGGGTATCGGGGTGGGGACCGCGATGGGGACGTGGACGACCGGGCCCGAGGGTGGCGGGGGCGGCGGCCACGCAGGCGGTGGAAGTCCTCCTCCGGGCGGCTGACGCGGTGGAGGCGGAGGTTTCTGGCCGCCGGGCGGGATGATCGCCGTGATCGTCGCAGGCTTCGGCGTCGGTGGAGGTGGAGGTGAGGGCACAGGGGAACCCTTCGCGAAATGCAGGGTGTTGGGGGTGTCCCGAGGCTATACCGGCCGGGCCCCCGCACGTCGCCCTCTTTAGAACATGCCATCGAATTTGTTGCGTCGTCAGCGGGCGCCGCCGCACTTCGGTCAGGAAGGGCGGAGAGGCTCTGGGCCGGCGAGATGCCGAACGCCGCCGGGGCGATGGCCAGTCCCGTTTCGCTGATCGCCTGTACGCGTCGGGGATGGATCGCTGATGATCGGATCACGACAACCGTGCAGGCGAAGGAGCTTGGAATGGGCAGTGTGGTCAACAGCGTCACCGGGGGCACCTTCGCGGGAACCCTCATCCAAACGGGCGGGGACATCACCGGTCTGACGTTCACCAACGGCGTCATGAGCGCGGAATCCGCGCCGGAGCCGGCCGCGGGCGCCGAGGGGGAGCTCACCCGGGCAGAGCTGGAGTCGCTGGCGGTGTCGGCGGCCCGCCTGTACCGGGAGATGGTGCGCCAGGGCATCGGCGAACAGGCCGCGCACGTCCTCACCGGTGCGCAGCTGGACCTGATCAGCCGGGCGCAGCGGGTGTACGCGGCGAAGCTCGACGACGCGTAGGCAAGGGCCGGTCAGCACCTGGCCGGCGCGCTGGTCGCCCCCTGGTGCGGCACCAGGCACCTCGATCCAGCGGGAACGGGGCCGATATCCCGCCCGGCCGTCGTTCGGGTGGCGGACCTCATCTCGTCGGCCACCGCGGTGGTCCCGGCTCCGGCGCCGCCGGGTGCTCTCGAGTACCTGCTGCGGGAAGACGGGCGGGCCCGCACCCTAGTGGCACTAGGGTGCGGGCCCGCCCGTGATCATCAGGTCAGTGTGTCTTGAGCGCGCGGACGCTCCTCAGGGCGTCCCGCAGCGTGATCCGGGCATTGTGGAGGTGGCGGCCGCCGCCAGCCCAGTACCAGCCGAGAATGCGGCGTCGCAGAGGCAGCGGGCCGTTGCTGTACCGGCCGAGCCACAGCTCTCCGGCGGGCTCCGGGTACGTCTTGGCCGGGCGCCCCTCGCTCATGCTCATGCGCACTGCTCCTTGCTGATGACAGCCGTGGGCGAGTAGCCGCCGCCCTTGTCCGCCATGCCGTCGGGTTCCTTCAGCGCCTCCACGGTGGCGTGGTACCTCGTACGGTACGCCCCGGGGGTGCACGGGACAGCCAGCTTGGACTGTTTGGTGACCCCCTTCGCGGGCGCCTTGTCGAAGGCATCGCGGTCCACCTCGACCCAGCCGTCTGCCTGCTTCCGCTCGACGATTACGGTCAGGCTCTGCCTGAGGACCGCCTCGTAGCAGGTCACGTCGACCTGGCCCACGATCTTCCCGCGCTCCACGTAGGGGAAGTGCATGATGTAGCGGCAGGCCTGCCCCTTGTCCCCGTTGACGGCGCCGCCTTCGGCAGGCGGTGCGCACCCGGCCTCCTCCGCGCCGGTGGAGACGAGCACCGCGAGGAGTACTCCCGTCACGGTCAAACCACGGCGGAGCCGTCTGCTTCGCGCGGGTATCGGTGTCCTCGGGTTCGCGTCCATGCGCGGAGTGTGGTGGCGGCCCCGCCGGTAGGCAAGGCTCCGAGGAGAGAACCGGCCACCCGGAATGAAGGCCCGGTCACGCGTACGCGGGAATCGCGCTCACCGACCCGGCTCTGTGGCCGCGCCGGGGCAAGTCCCTGCTGTGGGACTTCGGCGGCCGGGGCTGGGAGCAACTGCGCGACGGATTCCCGCCGGTGAGTCTCGCCGTCGTCGACCGCCCGCTGGGAGACGGGGTAAAGCAGGTTCGCGGCGGCGCCTTGAAGTGAGGTACAGCGCCGCGGCTGGCGCAGGTGCTGTTTGCCACCTGCGCCAGCCGTCGGGCTGGAAGGGTGGGGCCATGGACGACATGAGCAGGCTCCTGTGGCGGATCGAGCGGGTGGTGCAGGTGGACCACTCCCAGTTCGTCATCGTGGATTTTGACGAGGGCAGCGACGAGCACTGCAACCCTCCGCTGGGGCAGGACGCCGGTCTTGGGGTCGGGGAGCGGGCTGTCCGTGTGATGAGTTTGATCGGGTACCACGAAGTCGAGCTGGACTTCGAGGTCTGGGACGGGGAGCCGGGCCCGGGGAAGGTGCCGCCGGTCGGCGAGGTGGAGATCCTGTCCCGGTACGGGGTGGTCACGGTGGAGGAGCTGTTCCAGGGGCACATGAATCATGGGCCGATCGCCCTGGGGGCGCCGGGCCGCTACCGGGTCCGTGTGGAACGCCAGTGCTTGTTCCCGCTGGAGGAGCGCTGGCAGTTGCAGCACTCGGGCCGCGAGAGTGGTCTGGAGAAGTACGTCGTGCGGACATGGCGGGTGGGGGACCTCAACCAGGGCCTGCGCTGGGAGGACTAGAGCGGCGCCACGGGCCCCGGACGCGCTGGGGCAGGTGGAGGTGAGCACGGTGACCGGTGCTAGGGCTGTTGAGCACCTGCTGTGGGTGGGCGCGTCCTAGACTCCGGCGATGGACGCACTGGACTTCGCAGGGATCTACGCAACCGGCTTGCCGGAGCAGCAGGCGCTCGCCGGACCGTTCCACGGGCAGTGGGGCTGGCTCTGGGTGCTGGGGGACGACGAGGGAATCCACACGGTGAAGCTGAGCGAGGACGAGCAGTTGGCGGTGAGTCCGACTGCGCTGGGTGTCCGGGTCCGGATCGGGCCCGGTCCCATCGCGGCGGCCGTGTCGTACTGGTCGCAGTCCCCGCCGGACGGGGCGGGTCTCCTGGTGGCCGATGTTGAGCTTGTGGCGCCGCAGCGCGAGATCCGGTGCACCTCGACCGAAGGCCGCAACGAGGGCGTCCTGGTGCTCCCGGAGGGCCGGAAGGAGGTACGGGTGCGGGTGTGGCGGCGGCCAGTTCCCGAGGACGGCGGGGTGGAGCAGTTCGACGTCCGGGTGTGGCCGCTGCGGTAGCGCGCCGGGCCCCGTATACCGTGGTGTACGGGGCCCGGGCCCAGGTCGCAGGGCAGCTATCCGCCGATGATGGGGTAGAAGCCCTCCCGGTTGATGACCCGCTCGTCCACGTACCAGGTACGCAGCCACGTACCGGCGGTGTTGTTGTCCGACGAGGTCACGTAGCGGACCGAGAAGTTCCCGTCGCCGGCGCCTGCGCCCTCCATCGTGCTCGCGAACGGGTACTCGTCGCACTCCTTGCCCGCTGGAGTCCCGGACGGAGACAGTGCCTTGCACGCGGTGTTCTTCGCGGTCGTGTTGTCCTTGCGCCGCTGGTAGCTCTCCAGGTCCCAGACGACGTCGGCGGCGTAGTGCAGCGGACGGCCGGAGCCGATCTTCCCGGGAATGGACTTGCCCGCCTTGGTCGGGAAGGTACTGCCCGGGTTGGTCTGGGCGTCGTAGATGTGCTGCGCGACCTCGTTCACGGCCGGGTCCGAGCGGGTGTAGTCCCACAGGGCCGCGTACTTGTCGGAGAAGATCGTGGCTCCGTTGGTGCCGAGGTAGGCCGCGGAGTCGGCGCGGACGTTCGTGGTGTGGAGCGTCACCCAGCCGAGGTTGAGGTCCGAGCGTGCCTGCTGGGCGACGGTGCACCGGCTGATCTTGTCCGGGGTGTACCCGTCCGCCTTGTTCGAGTTGATCTCGAAGACGGCGGTGCTGCCGGAGCGCCAGGCGGCGACGGTGGTGGGGCTGTTGCCGACGACGCCGCAGGCCGGGTTGGAGCCGTCGGTGTCGGAGTAGCCGGAGGTGCTGTACGACAGCTCCAGGCGGACCAGGGCGGCGGGGAGGACGACGCCGGAGTCCTTGAAGTTGGTGAACTCGGTGGTGAAGAACGTCTTGCGGGAGCCCTTGTCGCCGCGTCCGGCGGTGGTCATCCGGAACGTGGTGTTGCCCTGGACCTGGCCTTCCGTGTCGATGTAGTAGATGACGCTGTCGCGGCCCGCGCACCAGTTGAAGCGGTCCATGGCCATCGCACCGCTGCCGCTGGTGTCGGTGTTCTCCCGGCACCACTTGACCGTGACGAACGGCGTCGAGTGCGGGACTGGCCCGGCGAAGGAGGCCTGCGGCCCGGCGGTGGGCTGCGGAGTCAGTGGCCGGGATATCTCGGTCTTGGCGGCTTCTTCGGCCGCCTTCGTCAACGTCGGCGGGGCGGCCGCGCGGGGCGCGGTGAGGCTGGCCGGGAGGCGGGAGCCGATGGGGAGCACCGGGTTGCCGGCGCTGGTGATGCCGCCGAACACCGCCTTCACCGGGGGCTTTGCGGCTGTCGCCGTGGTGGCCGGGAGCGTCGCGGTGAGGAGGAGGGCAGCGCTGAGAGCGCCCAATAAGGCGCTGGTTCGCTTCATGAGCCGGGAGCGTAGTGCACGTGTTCGGCCGTTCGGGAGATGTTCGCGAACGTCGGTTGCCGAGCTGGGTGTCCGTCGGCAACCGACCGGCACTCGTCTCGTGGGACACTCCGCGGTCATGGAAGAGGAACCTCTCGACAAGTGGGCGCAGCGCTTCCTGGCCCGTCAGCAGGGCCGGGTGGGCAGGCTGCGGGCGGTGCCGATGGCGCCGGGTCCGGCCCGTGCCGCGCACGTGGAGCCGGACAAGCCTCGGGTGATCGAGCGGTGGGACGGGTACTCGTGGCTGCCGTACACGCGGCCAACTACGCCCAGGCGCAGCAGATCCTGTACCCGCCGCCGAAGCAGGACGGGCCGCCCTCCGAGGGTGGGCCGGTTCCGGTGCGCGGGCGGGGGCGGCACCGCAAGCCGCGGCCCGGCGAGGAGGGCTAGGGTTCGGCGGCACCGTCACTGGTGTTCCCAGTAGCCGATGTCGTCGCCGCTGTAGCCCCAGGAGGGTGACGTGGCCACGGGCTCGAGGAATGCGGCCTGGCGAGGCCGGGCCCAGGAGACGGGGGCCAGGGCCTCGTTGACGAGGTCGTGGTCGTCGGTCCACTTCTCGATGCGGCGGGTCATCACGACCACGGACACCTTGTAGCGCTCGGCGATCCTGCGGATTTCCTCGCCCTTCATGTGACGGCGCATGATCTGTAAGCGGTGGGCGTGGAGGTAGGCGTCGATCTGCTTGTGGGTGGCCTTGGGCTCGGAGTCGAGGTCGGTGGCGGTCATCAGGGGCATGACGGTGCTCCGTGGGTGTCGTGGGACATGCGGGCCGGCGAGCTGTCGCCGGACACAGTGCGGCCCCGGAACCCTCTGCTGTCCGAGGAAGGGGTGCCGGGGCCGTGCCGTACGAACTGTGCAGACTGCGGGCGCGGCTGGTGCCGACCCGTTACGCGACGTCGTCCTCGGCGGCCTCCCCTTCGTCGGTGGCCTCGGCGTCGATCTCTTCGGCCGCGTCCGGGTCGTTGGACAGGACGGCGGCGGCGATGAATGCGCGCATGACGGATTACCCCCCTTTCCGCAGGTGGGTGACGCTCAATCGGTACAGGCGAGACAGTAGCGCCCCGTGAGGGGCTGTCCGCCCAATTCTTGAATATGCCAGGCCGGTTGCCCTGGGTCAGCTACGGGCATCGGCGGGGGTCTTGAAGAGGTGCTCGGCGCGGTGCGCGCGGTCCAGGAGGACCGGAGTGAACGCGCTGACCTGCGTTCCGTAGGTGATGCAGTTCCCGCAGTCGAGATCGTAGGCGGGGACCTGTTCGGGATGGCTCACCGCGATGTGCTCGGCGAGGACTTCGGCGCTCTTGTTCCGCTGCCGGACCCCGGTCTCCGTTCGGACGGCCCAGAACAGCTTCCGCCAGACCACGACTCGTATCCGGCACACCCTGCAGTCGGCCATCCACCCGGGGATCTCCGGCAGCGAGTGCGCCGGGGCATGGGTGATGGATCGGATTGTCACGCAGGTGACGGTACGGGCCCGGAGCGGGCGCGCACCCTCGTGGTTCCGGCCAAACCCCGGTGGGTGTGGCCGGGAAGGGTGTCGCCCGACACCCGCGCCGGCCTCATGTCGTGCGACACGGGCCGCGGGTCAGCGGGCGTCGTCCAGGACGCGGCGGGCGCCCTGGGCGAGGAGATCGGCGGCCACCCCGTGGCCCACGGCCTCGGGTGAGGGGCCCTGGAGGGTGGACTCCAAGCGGGTCTTGCCGTCCGGGCTGAACACGGCGCCGGTCAGGCGCAGCTCCTTGCCCTGGACGACTACGTCGGCGTGCCCGGCGATCGGGGCGAGGCAGTGCCCGGCCAGCGCGCGGAGCATGGTGCGCTCGGCGACGGCCTCGGCCTCCGCGTGCACGTCGCACAGCCGCCTCACGGCCGCGATGGTGGCCTCGTCGCCGGTACGGGTCTGCAGGGCGAGGAGCCCGGCCCCGACGGCGGGGAGCATCCGCACCGTTGAGATCGTCTCCAGCACCATGCCCTCGCCGATCCGGGGGTCCGCGCTGCGGAGGCGTACCAGGCCGCAGCGGGCCACGATCAGGGCGTCGATCTCCCGTTCCGCGAGGAGCCGCAGGCGTGAGTCGACGTTGCCGCGTACCGGGACGGCGACGAGGGCGGGGTTGTAGGTGGCGAGCTGCGCGACCCTGCGCGGCCCGGAGGTACCGACCCGGGCGCCGGGGAGCAGCTGGTGCATGCGGGTCCCGCCGGCGGTGACCATGACGTCGTTGACGGCGTCGCGGGACGGGTAGCCGACGACGGTCAGCCCGTCGGTGGGCTCGGTGTCGCCGGGCATGTCCTTGAGGCAGTGGACGGCGAGGTCGGCGCGGCCGTCGAGGAGAGCCTGCTCGACGCCTTTGACGAAGGCCCCCTTGCCGCCGAGGTCGACGAGGCGGCCGGCCCAGCGGTCGCCCTCGGTGGACACGGGCAGGATCGTGACGTCGGTGTCCGGGTACCAGTGCGCGAGCCGGTCACGGACCTGCCCGGCCTGGAAGAGAGCCATCGTGGACGGACGGGACGCGATCGTGATGCGTTCGAGAGTCATGCCGCGCACCATATGCCCGCCAGAGCAGCCCAGTTGCCGTCACGTTGTCGGCGAGCACGGAAACAGGACGGGCCCCACCGGCAGGGGGTCCGAGCCGGGCAGTGTCCGGGGACACGGTGACGGCGGCCGCGTTCTGAGGCGCAGGCCGCGGCGGCCCTACGAGCGGAGTTTGGCTGCGTGGGGCGACATGACTACCGGCCTGCGCCCCACGACACCAGGCGCGGGCTACTTGTGAAAGATCGCCTCGACCTCGGCGGCCGTCTGCCAGGCCGCGCCCATCATCGCCATCAGGACGACCACGGTCTCCTTCTGGGACTGTGGATCGGCCGCCCAGACCTCGCGCATCACGGCCATGATCTCGGCGGCGTCCTCACCGGCCGGGTCGATCCCCGCTTGTGTTCCCGTCGCCCGCTTGTGCAGTTTCAGGTCGGCGGCGGCGTTCATAAGCCGCGCGCAGAGGGAGGCGGCCTTGGGAAAGTGTCGGTGGGCTTCGGCGTTGGGGATCGCTGAGAGCCCCGAGCACACGGAGGAGAGCAGGCTGAGCAGCGAGGCCTGTTCCTCGGGGTCGAGTCCGTACCAGTGCAGATCGACGTAGATGTTGTCCTCAGCGGCGGCCAGCCCATCGCGGGCGACCTCTTCTACGAGCCGGTCGAAGGCTTCCTGCGCAGTGCGCTTCACGCCGGCGTCACCCGGCCGCTCCTCGGGCTCGCCCCGCGGGCCGCCTTCACAGGGGGCGGGGATGTGTTCGTCGGGGGAGGCTGAGGAGGGGGAGTGCTGGTCAGACACGGGAGTCTCTTCCGGTGCTCTGGCGGCAGTCGAACAGCAGAGGAACACGTTGGAACCTCTGGAACACGGGGTGTCGCAGACTGTACTGGCTCCGGGCCGAGTCGGGACTGGCCGGCTGCGTGAGCTCGGGGAGTGCTCGTCGTAGTCCGCCCTCCAGTGTCGGGGACGACGACTGGGAGGGCCCTTCGCCTTCCGTAGACCGTTCCGTCCGGAACAAGTTCCTCGGCACGCGGCAAGTGAAGGCGGCCGAAGGGTTCCGCGGTCTGGTCAACGCGGGTAAGTAGCTGATGACGCCGGTGCGGGCACAGCGTGAGCTTGCTCCCGCCGATGCGCGACGCCCCCTCTTGAGGGTGTCGCACTACGCGTCCGATGGCGTACGACGTGCGCCATCAGACGGCACTATGCGAAGCCCCCCACCCCGGTTCCGACGGGGTGGGGGGCTTACGCACTCCATGCCCAGCACTACTGAGCAACGTGGCCGGCGAACGCCGACCACGCGAAGGCTGGGGCCGGCTGCCCGGCTCCTCCTGATCTCGTGCGGTAGACCTCAGCGCGCTACGAGCCAACGTGGCCGGTGAACGCGGACCAGGCGTCGACAGAGAACGACAGGATCGGCTGGGTCACCGCGCCGTTCTGCTTGGAGTCGCGGACCACGACCGGCACGGCGGTCTGGTAGTTGGCCTCCAGGCATTCCCCGTTGGGGTCACCGCTGTAGGAGGACTTGAACCAGCCGTCGGTACGGGTGTTGCGGGTGGTGCTCATGTGGTCATACCTCTCGTGAAAGTTGTTTCAGGAACGCGGGAGTTTCGTAGGGGGGCAGCGCCCCCCGGGACAAAGCTTCGAACCGCCGCTCGAACTGCTTGATCGACCTCGGTGTGGAGGAGACCCGCGTGCTGCCATCCACGGTGGCACTGGCAACGGCTGGTTCGAGGCGCTGCTCGGGGTCGAAGCTGAAGATCCCGAAGCCACCGCTCGTCGCACGATAGGTGGGGGCCCTCTTCGGGATGATCTGAATCGTCACATTTGGCAAATCGGTCAGATCAGCGATGGCTCGCAGCTGGGCGCGCATGATTTCGCTGCTACCGACCGTGTTCGTCAGCCCTGCCTCTTCCATGACGCAGTGGAGTTTCATCCCCTCCTCGGTGATGCGCTTCTGCCTCTTCAGGCGGACGTCGACCGCGTGCTCCACGAACTCGTTCGTGGTGTCGTTGGCCTCCTTCGCCGCCAAGATCAGCGCGTGAGCGTACTCCGGGGTCTGGCACAAGCCGTTGACGACCCCGGGGACCCACCACTTCGCCCCAACGGCTCCTGATTCCAGGGCAAGGTAGAGGTTCATGCCTGAAGGCAGGACGGCAACGCTGGCGGTCCACCAGTCATCGGCCTTGGCCTGCTTGTGCCAGTCCATCAACATCGCGTGCTCGTCCCGGCTGAGCTCGTACTCGCCCAAGAGGGCGGAGAGCTGCTCTATGCGCCGGAAGCCGCTCGTCCCGCTCTCGATGTTCGTGATGGTAGATGCTGCACACCCGGCCGCCTTCGCCGCCTGCGCGCCCGTCAACCCGGCTCGTTCCCTCAGGCGGGTGAGTTCCGCGCCCAGCATGATCCGGAGGAACGTCGCTCCGACGTTCGCCGCCATCTCTTCCCCTTCCGATCGGTTCGTCTCGCGGTCATGCCGGTTCGTCTCCGAGATACCCGGGCTCGGCTCCGCACACCCCCGGTTCACCTCCGGGATCCCCCGGTTCGATTCCAAACCCTGCCGGTGCGCCTCCAGTTGAAGTCGGTTCGCGTCCGTCATATACCAATCCGCCGTTGGGGTGCAACGGCTGTCGCGTTCAGATTGAATTCAACTCGAAGCAGGAGCACGGTGTATGTGAGCCGCCCGGCAGCTCGGAGGAACCCTTCCTCGGCAGTCGGCAGCCCGGGACGTCGGGCGGCAATCACCCCCTCCCCGTGGACGGAGCACCACTGTGGCGAGCCTGACCGAGCACGTAAGGACCCCCGAGAGCACCAGCAGAGCGCACGCGGTCAGTCCGCATCCGAACCAGGACCTCGGCCTCGTCCCCCCGCGCGGCCTCGTCCCCATGGACCCCGCCAGTGGTGTGCAGGGCACGACCTACCTGCCGGCGCTGAGCGCGGACATCGAGACCGCGCAGGGCCTGGCTCGCTGGTCGCCCCGCGGCCCCACCACCGGACCCGTGGTGGAGCGGCTGCGGAGCCACATCAGCCAGGACCTGCGAGATGCGGAGAAGTACGTTGCCTCGCTGCCGTGCAGCAGGCGGCGGGACATCGCCGACGAAACCCTGCGGCACGCGTCCCAGGTCCTGGTCCGGAAGGAGTGCCCCAGCCCCGCGGCCAGGCTGTTGATACACGCCAAGCTCGCCGACCACGTGCACCGCTACGCCCAGGCCCACCGGGCTACCCTCCCCGGGCAGGCCGCCGAGCGGGTGCGCTGACGGTGTCCATTCAGCCCTCCTGGAACCCGTACCCGGCCCGCCCCCTCGGCCCGGGACCGTTCACCGAGCCCGACCCGCGCTCGCTCGGGTACGACGACGACGGCCACCCCGGCATCAGCTTCGCCGAGGCGGTCCAGAGCCGGGTACCCGTTCCCGTGTCCGGAGACACGGCTGGCCTGATCCGTACGACGCAGCCCTCGTCAGGTGTCCCCACAGTGTGACCCTCCCCGCTCCTTCGGGAACCCCCACACACCCGAAGGGGCGGGCCCCTCCAACCCCACGACCGGTGCATGTCGTACAGCACGGACCGCAGGCGGCCTCGCCGCCCCACCAGACACCCCCGTCGAATGGTCGGAGCCGAAAGACGCGACGGGACCGCCCTACCCGAGGAGTTCGAGGACATGTCGTTAGCAGACCGGGCAGAGCAGGCCTTCACCCTCGGGCTGATTGCCTGCCAAGCCACCGCATACGGCCTGCTCGGCTACCTCGCCCTCTCGGAGGTAGAGCCCTCGGCATACGCGCTGCCCGCCGTGTCCGCTCCGGACCTGGCGGCCGACGACCCCGGGTGGTCGGAAGTCCCGCCGCCAGACTCCGGCCACCCGGTCTGACCGCCCCCTCCCCACCGGGGCTGTCGGGCGACTCGGTCGCCGGCTTGAGCCGCACCACACCACCGTGCAGCTCGCCGCCCTGCCGAACGCTCCGCGGTGCGGCATAGCCGCCGACACCCTCGAGGGAGCCCGCAACCTCCTCAAGAGGAACTGCTCCGTCCCGGCCGCCCGCCTGACCTTCCACGCCCAGTACGCCGAGCACCTGCTGAGCGTCGCCGAGCGGTGGTGGGCGAAGAAGCCCACCGGATCGTGGGGCCCACAGACCGCTCCGGGGTCGGGGGGCCTGCCTGGCCCGGCCTCGGAGCCACTACCCGGCAGACCGTGTCGCAGGACACCGCGCTAGCCGCAGTGTCCTGCGACACCCGAGAAAGAAGAGAGCCACCCATGCTCCGCGACCACTGGCGCGAGTTCCGCAACGACACCTTCCTCCTGACCGTCAGCGCGGCCACCGCGACCCCGTTCGCCGTCGCCCCGCTCCTGCACGGCGAACTGCCCGCGCCCGGCCCGTCGGTGATGGCCCTCGCCTTCGCCATCGCCGCCGTCCGTGCGCACCGCCGCCGCACCGGCCCGTCCATCTACAGCTGACCAGGGCCGCACCACCCCGGCCCCGTATCCGCGGGGGCGGGCCCATACCGCTTCCATCCGCTTCAAGGGAGTAGCTGTGGTCGAAACCAAGCACGTTCCGATCCCGACCGTCCCCGAGGGTCCCCTCGACACCTCCCGCCCCCACTTCGTGGGTATCGGAGGGGCCGGGATGTCCTCCCTCGCTCTGCTCCTGGCTCAGCGGGGCTCGACGGTCACCGGCTCGGACGTGCGCTCCACCACCGTCACCGACCGCCTCCAGGCGGCCGGTGCCACGATCAGCATCGGCCACACCGGGGCGCTCCCCGGTAGCCCGAGCCTGGTCATCTGGTCCAGTGCTCTCGGCACCGACAACCCGGAGGTTGCCGCCGCCAGCCGCGCCGGCCTCCCGGTCGTGCACCGTTCCCAGCTCTTGGCCCACCTCGTTGCCGAGGTCAAGGACTCCGTCATCGTGGCAGGCACGCACGGCAAGTCCACCACCACGGCAATGCTCGCCTCTGCCGTCGGCGTGCACCTGTCCGGCTGGTCCGGCGGCGGCGACATGATCGCGACCGGCGCGAACGCGGGCACCGGACCGGGAGACATCTTCGTCGCCGAGGGCGACGAGAGCGACCGGTCCCTCACCGCCTACCGGCCCGAGGTCGCCGTCATCCTCACCGTGGACGACGACCACCCCGAGACGTACGTCGACCGCGACGACGCCATCAGCGTCTACGCCGAGTTCGCCCGCAACGCGAACGCCCTGGTCTTCTCGGTCGACGACGAGGGCGCCCGGCACGTCGCCGAGCTGGTCGACGGCCAGACCCTCGCCGTCGCCTACGGGCGCTCGGCCAACGCCGACGTGCGCGTCACCGGCATCCGGCCGGACGGCACCGGCTCTCTGATCACCCTGCGCGGCCCCGACGGCGTAGAGACCACCCTCGGCATCGCCGTACCCGGCGACGCGGCGGCCATGAACGCTGTCGCCGCGTACACCACCGGTCTCGTCCTGGGCATCGACCCGGGCACCCTGATCGCCGGGTTGGCCACCTTCGCGGGGGTCGCCCGCCGGATGACGCCGGTCGGCGATGCGGACGGGGTCACGGTCATGGACTCCTTCGCCCACCACCCCACCGCCGTCACCGCCGACATCGGCGCCGCGCGCCAGCTCGCCGACGGCGGCCGGGTCGTGGTCGTCTTCGAGCCCTCCGGCTGGACCCGCACAGCCGCCCTGGGCGAGAGCATCGGCCGGGCGCTCGCGGAGGCCGACGAGGTCGTGCTCCTGCCCGTGCACTCCCTGCTGGACTCCCCGATCGGACAGGTCGGCACCGAGAAGGTTGCGGCGGCCGTCGCCGAGCACGGAACCCCCGTGCACGCCGTGCCGGACATCACCGCGGCCGGCGAGGTCTGCGGGGAGCTGGTGCGCCCCGGTGACCTCGTGCTGACGATGGGCACCGGGGCCGTGGCCGAGGTGGGCGAGGCGCTCCTCGCCCACACGGTCAGCGCCGTCCGGAGCTAGTCGTGGTCTCCCACGGTGTCGTTCGCGAGGAGGAGTGCGGTGGCCTCCAGGCCGGTGCTGTGGGAGCCCTTGACCAGGACGATGTCCCGGGCCGTCAGGACACCTGCCACGGCGGCTGGCACGGCGTCGCGGTCGATGGCCCGGATCACGTCCAGGAGCGGGTTCTGTTCCCGCGCGGCGGTGGCGAGCGCGTGCGCGTGCTCGCCACCGACCGCAACCAGCAGGCCGACACCGGAGTCGGCGGCCAGCTTGCCGACCTCCCGGTGTCCGGCCTCGGCCTCCGGGCCCAGTTCCTTCATCTCCCCGAGGATCGCGACGGTGCGTCGGTCGCCGGCCATTGCGGCCAGCGCCTTCAGCGCGACGCGCATCGAGTCCGGGTTCGCGTTGAACGCGTCGTTGACCACCCGCATCCCGTCCGGCCGGTCCAAGACCTCCATGCGGCCGGTCGTCAGGTTCCGTGCCCCGGACAGCGCCTCGGCGACGTCCGCGAGCGGCATGCCCAGGCCGGTGGCGACAGCGGCAGCCGCGAGCGCGTTGGCGACGTGGTGCTCGCCGTGCAGGCCCATCTCGACGCGGGCGTTGGCGATGCCTCGCAGGTGAAGGCGGAACGAGGGGCGTCCGGCCTGGTCCAGGGTGACCTCGTCGGCCCACACGTCCGCGTGCTCGCCCATGCCGAACGTCCGAACCCGTGCCTTCGTGCGCTCGGCCATCTTGGCCACGAGCGGGTCGTCGGCGTTCAGGACGGCGAGACCGTCGGCCGGGAGGGCCGCGACCAGTTCGGACTTGGCCTCCGCGATGGCCGCCTTGCCGCCGAACTCCCCGACGTGGGCGCTGCCGATGTTGAGGACCAGGCCGACCTGCGGGCGGGCGATCGTCGTCAGGTTCTCGATGTGCCCGGCTCCCCGGGCGCCCATCTCCAGGACCAGGTACCGGGTATCCGGGTTGGCACGCAGGATCGTGATGGGCATGCCGATCTCGCCGTTGAAGCTGCGGTCGGTGACGCAGGTCGGGCCGAGCCCGGGGATGACCTGGGCGAGGAGGTCCTTCGTGGAGGTCTTGCCCGCCGATCCCGTCAGCCCCACCACGACCGGATCGGTGAGCTGGGCCAGGGCGTGGCGGCCGATGGCAGCCAGCGCGGCAAGGGTGTCGTCCACGACGATGGCCGGCACTCCGACGGGGCGGGAGGCCAGCACGGCGACCGCCCCGCCCTTGACGGTGCGGGCCGCGAAGTCGTGGCCGTCCACACGCTCGCCGACGAGCGCGACGAACACGCAGCCCGGTACGACCTCCCGGGAGTCGGTGACGATGCCCTGCGTCATCGACGCGGCCGGGTCGGGCACGTCGGTAAGGCGGCCTCCGGTGACGGCGGCGATCTCTTCCAGCGAGAAGGACAACATCGTGCAGGACTCCCTCGGTACAGAGGCTCCCCGGAGGTGCAGTCGCGCGCCACCGGCCCGATGCAGACCGTAGCCCTCCCGGCGGTGTCCCCCGACACATGGCCGGCGCCCGTGTCGTCCACCACACCCATCTAGAGGAGCACCAGCCATGGCCCCCGTGCCCAACGAGAACCCCCTCGTCGCAGTCGTGACCGGCGGGAAGTCCACCGAGCGGGAACGGTCCCTGCTGTCGGGCAAGGCCGTCTTCGAGTCGCTCACCAACCAGGGCTACCGCGCTGTGATGCTCGACACCACCGCGGCCGACTTCGACACCGAGGTCCGCAACGTCGACATCGCGTTCCTCGCCATCGCCGGACAGCACGCCGAGGACGGCCACCTCCAGGGCTACTTGGAGACCATCGGCGTCCCCTACACCGGATCCGGGGTCCTGGCCTCCGCCACCGGCATGGCCAAGACCGTCTCGAAGAAGCTCGTCGCTGAGGCCGGGATCGAGGTCGCCACCACCGGCCTGATCGAGCCCGGCAAGACCACCGGGGAGATCGTCGCTGATCTCCTGGCCACCGTCGGCCTGCCCCTGATCGTCAAGCCGATCTCCGAGGGCGGCTCCATCGGCATGGTCCTGGCCCGCGACACCGACACCCTGACCACCGCCATCGCCCGCATCGACGCCGAGCAGGGCTGGTTCGCCGAGCCGTTCGTGGAGGGCACCCCGGTCACCTGCGGGGTCCTGGATGTCGACGGCTCCCTCATGCCGCTGCCGCCGCTGGAGACCCTCCCTACGAGCGCGGAGTTCTACGACTACGCCTCCAAGCGCGACGACACCTTGCACGAGTACCGGTGTCCGGCCGAACTCCCCGCCGACGTCATCGCCTTCATCCAGACCAGCGCTGTGGCCGCGCACCGGGCGCTGGGCTGCGCCGGTCACTCCCGCAGCGACTTCATCGTCACCACCGCCGGGCAGGTCGTCTGGCTGGAGCTCAACTCCCTGCCTGGGCTGTCCCACCACGGAAACCTCGCCACCATGGCGAACGCGGCCGGGATCGACTACGACCAGCTCGTACGGATGATCCTGACCAGCGCCGACCTGAGCGGCGGGTACCGGCCGTGACCTTACCCATCACCCCCGACGACGTCGTCGAAGCCTCCCGCGCCCTGCGCGGCATCGCCGTACGAACCCCCCACATCTCTGTCCCCGCCCTCAACGAGGCCGCCGGGGCGACGGTGATCGTCAAGGCCGAGAACATGCAGCGCACCGGGAGCTTCAAGTTCCGGGGCGCCTACCACCACGCCGCGAGCCTGCCCGACGACGCCCGCCAGCGCGGGATCATCGGAGCCTCTTCCGGCAACCACGCCCAAGCTCTGGCGTTGGCCGGGAGGCTCCTCGACGCGCCCACGATGGTCGTCATCCCCTCCGACGCCCCCAGGGCCAAGGTCGAAGGCGCCGTCGCGCTCGGCGCGGACATCGTCGTCTACGACCGCCGCTTCGGGGACCGCGACGGCCTGGTGGCCGACCTCGCCGAACAGCACGGCCTGACCATCATCCCCTCGGCGAACTCGCCCCTCGTGATGGCCGGGGCCGGGACGGCCGCCATGGAACTCATCGCCGACCACCCCGAGATCACCACCCTCGTCGTGCCCGTCGGCGGCGGCGGCCTGGCCGCCGGAACCGCCGTCATCGCCAAGGACCTGCGCCCCGGAATCCGGGTGGTCGGCGTCGAGCCGCGCTCCGCCGCCGACACCCTGGCCTCCCTGCGCGCCGGCCACCGCGTCTCCCTCGCGGAAGTGCCGAGTACCGTCGCCGACGGCCTGGGGCACACCACCCCCTCCGAGCTGCCCTGGCAGGTCAACTCACTGCTCCTGGACGACGTGGTCACCGTCGCCGACCACGACATCACCGCCGCCATGGGCTACGCCTTCCAGCACCTCAAGTGCGTGGCCGAACCGTCCGGCGCGGTCGCGCTCGCGGCCGTTCTCGCCCACCGCCTCGACCTGGCCGGGCAGACGGTCGGTGTCGTGGTCTCCGGCGGCGGGGTGGACCTTCGCATGTTCCATGATCTGACCAGCAGCTTCCGCACGAGGAACGGAACCCCCGCGCATGCATGACTTCCCGACCATCACCCAGTACGCCAGCGAGGACCTCATCGAGGCCATGGCCTACCAGGGGCACCCGGTCGCCGACGACCCCCTCTGGCCCGAGACCGGCGCCCCCGACCTGGCCACCTACAGTCGCTGGGCCGGCAACATCTGCGGCATCGCCTGCCTGCGCATGGCGCTCCTGCGCCGCGACGGCACCGCCCCGCGCCTCTTCGACCTCCTCGACGGCGCCCGCAAGTACGGGGCGTACGAGGAGCTGGACGGCGGCGTGATCCGGGGCCTGATCTACGCCCCGTTCGTGGACTACGTCCGCGCCGAGCACGGCTTCGAGGCGGAGGTACAGGGCCGCCTGCCTGTCGAGGACCTCCTGACCCTCGTCCGGAACGGGTTCGCCGTCATCGCCTCCGTCAACAAGGAGATCCGTCGCCCCGAAAACCCGGCGCCGGGCAAGGGCGGACACCTCGTGTACGTCACCGGGCACCGGGACGGACAGCTGCACTTCCGCAACCCCTCCGGGCACACCGACCAGGCCCGCAAGGCCGCGATCCCGGTCAACGTGTTCACCGAGTTCTACGCCGAGCGCGGCGTGAGCTTCGCCTAAGTCGCCTCCCCGCGGCCTGTGTCCCGCGACACCACGACGGCCGTGGTGTCGCGGGACACCCTGCCGGCGACGGTGTCGCCGGACACACCAGGCAGGAACAGAAGGGACCGAAGATGATCCGCAAGCGGGCAATCAGCTCGTGCACACCCCTCCTCCGCGACCGCCTCACCGCCAAGGGCTACCGGCCGGGCACTGAGGAAGAGGTTCACGAGTCGTACTTCACCGTCTCCGTCGCCGAGCGCTGGCACGGCGATGAGCATGTACTGGTGAGAGCCACCCTCGCCAGCGGCATCGCGGTCTCCTACACCCCCGCCGACGGCGGACCGGACCGCGCCAACGACATCGACCCCGCGGCCCTGGCCCTGCTCCTGTCCCAGGGCGACGACGCCTCGGTGCGCCGCCGCCTCGAAGCCCTCGGCCTGGACCGCCTCTCCCGCCTCCTGATCCACCGCACCACCTACCGCAACCCGAACTTCCCCGCTTACGCCGTCTCCCTGGCCGTCGTCAAGGGGATCGGCACCTACGTGGAAGCTGAAGCCCTCGGTACTCCCGAGCCCGAGGCCGCCCTCACCACCCTCGAATTCGGCCTGGGGCTCGGGGCCTTTCCCCTCCAGCGCGCCCCCTACCGGCAGTTCGCGATCCCCGCCTGGGACCCCCGCCTCGTCGGATACGACGGCTGGCACACCACCCCCACCGTGTCCCACGACACCAAGACCGGCGAGGTGTCGCGCGACACGGCCCGCGGAAGGGCCACCGCATGAGCAGCCCCCAACTGGGCGAGGGCCAGGGCCTGGCCATCGGACTTGCGACCGCCGTCTACATCACCCACGGAGACGACGCCGGGCCGCTCCTGGTGCGCTCGGCTCGCACAGGCCGCTGGATGCTGCCTGCCGGGTACATGCGCCCCGGGGAGGACAGCCCGCTCCAGACCGCCGGGCGCATGCTCCAAGAGGCCACCGGCCTGGCCCTGCAGAGCCCGGCTCCGCTCCTGGCCATCGACTTTCACCCCGCCACCGCCCAGGCCGCCCCGTACCAGCTGATGGTCTTCGACGGAGGCCACCTCACCGGCCGCCGCCTGAACTCGGTGCGCCTCCCCGACCGCTACGACCGGTACGAGACCCCGCCGTTCCCTGCCCTGGCCGCGCTGGAGGGCACCACCCCGCTCCTGGCCGAGTTCCTCAAGCACGTCCGCAAGGCCCGCACCGCCTACCGGCCCGTGCTGCTCCAGGCCGGACGGCAGGTCTCCTTCAACGGGCCCGGCGGCAGCGAGAAACCGTGGGACGCCGACCCCGCACACACCTACCGCCACGTGGTGGAGGACAGCGACTACGGCACGGGCGCCCCTCTCGGCCCCACCCGGGCGTGACATCTATTCACCCGAGCGGGTGGCACAGGGGTGGTGGCCTGGCGGTCAGTGGCTACACGGGAACCTCCGCCCACTGCCCGCTGGAGGCCCGGCGCTCGATGCGGATGACATGCACGCCGACGGCGCGCAGCTCGGCAGCTACGGCCCGGGCCGTGGATGCGCCTCCCGGGTCTCCTCCTGGCTCGCCCGGGTTTGGAGTGTCGCCACCCTGCCGGAGGCGGCGCGGATCGGACGTGGACCGCGCCGCCATATCGCTGGGTAACGCCCTGCGGCGTAGCCCCCAGCTGGCTACTCGGCAGAGGCCTGCGCGGGTACTTCGGCGTTGTCCTTGGCGCCGGAGGCAGCCTCGGCGCGGGCCATCTTCGCTGCAGCCAGGAGAATCCCGAGGGTCGTCACGAGTCCATCCATCTCCGTGTGCAGGGCCGTGAGGGCAGCACCTCCGTCACCGGCCTCACGGGCGTCCACGATCTCTTCGGTCAGATGCTGGAATACGGGGATCGGCGGCAGGCCGTTGAGGACAGCGTTGACCTCCTTCACCCTGCGTACGTGGCCCTGGATGAGGGCGGTCGCTGCGCTGACGCCGGGATCGGCGACCTCGGCCGTGGTGGTGACCGCCACGGGCGAGAACTTCTTCGGTGCGCTCGCGGCGGCCCTGGCCGCGTCCTCGGCCACCTTCTCGACCTGCGCGGGGCTGGCGCCCTCTGGGAGCTGTCGGACGGCCCTGGCTGCGCCCTCCAGCGCCCGAACCGAGGGCGCCTTCTTCCCCGTGGCCTTCTGTACGCCGGCCAGCGTCGCCGACAGACCCTCATTGCCGTGCTTCTTCTGCGCCGAAGCAAGCGCGGCGGCCTGCTTCTTCGTCAGCTGTGGAACTTCAACGATCGTCACCTCCCCACGTGGGGAGAAAGTGTTCGAATCAAATTCGAACGAAGTCTCCCCACGTGGGGAGGTGACCTGGGGGCGGGTGGCGGAGGCCTCCACCATCTGCGACAGCCCGGCCTTCACGTTCCAGGCGTCGAGCAGCGTGTAGAACACGGTCGGTGCCATGGGGCGACGCATGGAACGGCCCCACTCCTCCATGGACGTGTAGCCCTTGACGAGCCAGAGCCTGCGCGCGTACGCGCCGGCCACGGCCTTGGCCGCGACCTCCCACGCGTCCTCCATCTGCTCGACGGCACGCTCGGTCTGGTCGGCGAGGTACTCGTCACCCTCAGAGAACTCGGTGCGCTCAGGGAGCTCGACCGGGTCGGGGATATCGGCGAGAGAGAGCATCGGGCCGCCGGAGCCGCGCCCATGGGCGTACAGAGTCGGCATCTCGGACTGGGCGGGCCTGGCGGGCTTGGCGTCGGAGAAGGTAGCGACCACTGCGGTGGCCTTCTCCCCCGGCCCGGCGTCCGGGGCGTCTTCGGCGCCGGCTGCCTCGATGGCGGCCCTGGCCTCTGCCTCCGCCTTCGCCCGCTTCGCCTCCAGTCGCTTGTTCGCGGCGTTCTTCGCGGCCTGCGCCATCAGACAAGCACCCCCAGGTTCTCGAGCTCGGTGACGAGCTGATCCATACCGGAAGACTTCATTGCGTCCAGGCTCGGGGGGTTCGTCTCCGACAGGCGGGCCAGCTTGCGGTTCTCGGTCATCTTGGTTGTCAGGACCTGCCAGCCGCCCCACTCCTCGGCGTTGGCGGCATCGGTGATGTACTCCCGGGTCGCCTTCACATCCTGGGCGTTCACAGAGGTCGGCACCCGGAAGAACATCACCAGACGGCGGATCGCCGGGCGCCCGGCAGCAGCACGGTTGGCATCGACCTTGGCCATCGCGGCCGCCAGCGGCAGGGCCTCGAGGCGCTCCAGCTCGTTGAGGTTCGGCTCGGTCATGAGGATCACGGCGTCCGCGTGCTCCATGACGGCCTCGGCGTAGCCACGGGAGTCCTCAAGGTGCGCGGTGTCGACCAGGCCAACTTTGCCCTCGTGGGGGTGCTCTTCCAGGATGTCCTCGAACTGCGTGGTGGCGGCGAGCCGTACGTCGAAGGGGAACTCGGAGAAATCCTCGTCGGCCTTGGCGGCCTTGTACCACTTGCGGAGCTGCGAGGAGAAGTCACCGTCGTAGGCGAGGGGTTCGTAGGTCTTGTTCGGCGGCTTGCGGTTGGCCAGCGCGTGCCCGAGACAGGACACGACGGTGGTCTTACCGGTCTTGTTGCGGTTCGAGATAACGGCAATGAGCATGGCAGGGGAGCTTAGCCGCAAACGGGTGACCCGTCAGGGAACGGGGTGCCGTAGGACGTGCGTCCGGTCTGTCCGGGACAGCTCGGGTTGATGGTTCACCTGCGCCGGCTCGCGGCTCCTGCACTCCACCACGGGTCTTGCGGAGCGGCCAAGGTCCGCGGGTGCGGGCACCGGAAGCTGCGGGCGATGGACGACGAACCCATGGCCGCCTGGGCGGACAAGGGCTACTGCGGCGGGCCGAGCCTGTTGGAACTCCGGGCGGATCTCGACCAAGGTGTGCCGGCGAGGGCTGGGGCATCACGGCAAGCCCAGGCCTGGGGAGTAGCCGCAGCGGGCCAGCCGTCGCTGTTCTGAGGGCTCCGCGTGGTCAGGGCGAGGGGGGTGCAACCAACTGCGGGGCCTGGGCGCGGTGCTGCCCCTGTGTACACACCTGCACGGGGCGCTCCTCCACCTGGTGCGGATTCAAACAGGTCGCGGCGGCAGTCCACGTTCTGGCCGAGGCATCGCCTTGGTGTTGGCGCGTGCCAACACCAAGTCTCAAATCAGGCGAATATGTGATGATAAGGGATCTCTTGGTTCCCTCGGAGCTCGACACGCCCCGGGAACCCCGGTTCTCGCTGCGGTGGTAGAGCCCTTCGGCCCGACCTGGCGCGTCACTTGAGCCCAAATGCCCGCCGAGTGTCGTGGAACACCGTTGCCACGCGACTAGAGCCGTCCGAGCTACGCCTTCTGCGCGGTAGTCTCGGCGGTATAAAGACGAAACGGCCCACCCCGATAGCTTGGCGGCAAAGGGAGGACCGTTCCAGATGTATGCCGAACCAGGGTAACCGGACGCACCCACGTCTGACCACCCACGGCTCGGCTGTGGATCGGAGAGGTGCACCACAGCATGGCGAAAAAGAAGGAACGCCCTGCGTCGACGGACGATGCGGGACGGATGCGGCACCTGGGGCCCATCGGGTACTCCATGACCCCCGGGTGGGTCGTTCGGGAGGCCCGTACCTCCGTGTGGCTGTACGACTGGCTTCGCGCTCGGTACGGCGGCTTCGACGAGATGTTCCCCGGCATCGACACCCTTGCCAAGGACCTCACGGTGTCCAAGCGGACGGTGCAGAACGCGTTGGCCGGCTTGAAGGCGGTCGGTGCAGTTGAGGTCGTCCCGCGGTTCCGCGAAGATGGCGGACAGACGACCAACGAGTTCATCACCCACTTCTACGAGCCCGGGCACCCGTCCCGCCCCGAGGCCCCCGAGCGCCCGTAGCTCGACCTGTCACCAGCCCCAACCCCCGTGCAGTTTTCTGCACGGGGGTTTTTGTTGCCCTGACCCCCGTGCAGAAAACTGCACGGGGGTGTCGGAGTCCGATCCCCGTGCAGTTTTCTGCATTCCCCCCCAGCGCAGAAATCTGCGGGGCCCCCCATGCACAATTCTGCATGCATATACAGACAGACTCTCTATACATACAGAGAAATTGGAAGCACACAGATGTCGAGGGCTTCGCCCCCGTCTTGTTGTCCGGGAGTGCCGACTGCGTCGGCCTTCCCCGGGCGGGTCCCCCCCCGGAGGCCCCCCCGCCCGGGGCTGAGTACTTCGTGGCTCAGCTATTCGTCGCTCCCGTCACCACCAGAGCTATCTGACAGCAACCACAGAAGCGCGCGGGCACGCGGGCGCACGCGCGAGCTGCGCACAGATCGTCAGGACAGGCGACAGGGGCGCTGGATGCCCCTGTGGCGCTTCGTCGACCTTCGGGTAATGGGATTCGATCGACGGGCGCCTGGGAGGCCCTAGGTGGGCCCACTGGAGCCCTCCGGCTGGATGCTCGACTCGCCCTCGGTGTCGACACGTTCATGGGCGGTACCGTGCTTCCGACTCTAGGGGTAGCCGCGGTCTGGTGTTGGCACGTACCAACACCAGCGCTGTGCGGAAACGGTCTCTTTTCAACTTCGGCCAGGCGAGCGAGCCGACTACGGGTGGAGCACTCGTTGATACCTGCGCTCAGACAGGTCTAGCCGGAACGCATCGTGTCGAGCATGTCCGCCAACTCCTTCGCCTGGCTTCCCCTCTCCATCAGGTCAAGGGCGATATTCCGGTACCGGGAGATCAGCCCGTCGATCGCATGCCTGGTGTCGTCCCCAGTCCCCTTCGCGCGGGCTTCCGTCAGCAGTGCGGAGAGGTGCGTGCGGGCCGGCACATTCGCCAGGCCTTCGATGGACACCTCGAGTTCCTGGGCACGACGGACCTCCTGCTGAAGAGCCGCCACTTCACCGGGCCGGTCCTGGTCGGTCGTACTGGCTACGACCGGTCCTGCCTTCGGAGTGCGAGGCTTCGGCGCATGCGCGGCAGCGGCCTTCCTCGCCTCTTCGATGATCTCGTCAGCGGGGGTACCTGGAAGAACCTTCGCCACCCGCTGCACGGTCGCTTTGATGGTCCGCACGGGCGGCTTCTCTTGCCCGGTGGCCTCCTTCACGGTCTCGAAGACACTGACCATGATCTCGTCGCCGTGCTTCGCACGCACCGGGGCGAAGGCCTCGTAGGCCTTCTGGTCGAGTACCGGGGGCGTGCTGGCGGCAACCACCACACCGTCAGCCTCGGCGTCATCCGGGTCGCTGCTGGAGCCTTCCAGCTCGAGCCGTCCTGCCGACCCGTACACGGCATGGAAGGCCGTACGGGTTTCCCAGGCTCGGCACAGTGCGTAGAACTGTGCCCGGGTCAGCCGACCCCCGGCTTCCTCTGCGAGGAAGTCATCCATGCTGAGGTATCCGAGACGGAGGTGGAACTGACGTGACTTCACGTTCGCGCAGGACTTTGCCGCCACCTCCCACGCTGTGCTGAGCTGCGCGATTCCGCGCACCGACTGCATGAGGACGTGGTTGTCCCCGTCAGACATAGGCAGGGTGGTGTCGGCAATCTCCACCGGGTCAGGGAGGTCTTCCAGCGCGAGCATGTGCCCGCCCTGCCCGCGGCCCCCGGCAACAACCTGGAACTTGGGCTCAGGTGCAACCTGACCGACCACAGCCTGAGCCGGGACTGCGAGGGCTCGGTCGCTGAACCCGGAGGGGACCGAAGGCGTCTCCTCTGCCGTCTCGGAAATCGCCGGCGCCTGGTCCTCTTCTGCGATCGCTTCTGGTGCCGTCGGTTTGGCAGCTCTGGCTGCAGCTCGCAGACCGCCGCTCGTCTTCGAGGACCGGCGCCGCGTGGTGTTCTCAGACGTCATGCTGGAGGATCCCCTTCTGCTCCAGCTCGGTGATCAGCTCGTCAAAGCCCATCTTCCGGGCGAGCGCCGGGCTCGGAGGGTTGAAGGCGTCGACTCGGGACAGATCAGCTCGGTACGGGATTTTCGTGCTCAGGATCTCCCATCCCAGCCAGGCGCCGGGATCCCCGTGCTCGTCCTTCTCGACCTGCTGGTCGAGGATGTCGTCCCGGACCTCCTCCCAGTCCCGGGTCGCCGAGTAGTACTTCGAGAGCATGATCAACCGGCGCAGAGGGCGCTTCCCCTCATTGGCCCGCTGCTTGTCCACGTCCCGCATGATCGTGGACAGACTCAGCTGCTTCACCAAGCGCTCGGTCTCGTTGAAGGTGGGCTCCAGGACCAGGATTGCGACGTCCGAGGCCATCAGTACGGATTTGGCGATCGGTACGTGATCTTCCATGTGGCCTGTGTCGACGACCCCGACCTTTCCCTCGTGGGGGTACTCGCGGACGACCGCCTTCTGGAACCTGTTGTGGGCTACCGAGTGGACAGGGAACGGGTACTCGTCCAGCGCCTCGTTGTCCTCGGCCTCGTCCGCCCACATCTTGAAGTGGTTCGCGGAGTCCGCGTCGTAGCCGATCGGCTCGTAGCTCTGGGGCGCCGTACGTGCCGCGAGAGCGTGGCAGATAAGGGAGGCGGCCGTTGTCTTCATGGACTTACGGCCGGAGATCAGTGCGATGAGCATGGGAGCCACCGTACCGGCCCGAGGTACAGATCCGTAGAGGAGAGAGGCGACCGGGAGGCTTTGTGCCAATAAGCTCCGTAGCCCCCTGTGCACACACTTGCACGGGGGTAGCACCCGGTCCCCACTGAGCGTTCATGCAGCTCGAGTCGGTATTCGCCTCCTCCCAAGAGGGAGCGCGGGTGGTGTTGGCACGCGCCAACACCACGCCGCAGAATAGGACATTCTAGACCTCGCTGTCGGCCTGTCTGGCAACGAACTCGTCAGCCATGGGGGAGTGGTACACCCTCGCGAGCTGGAGGAGTCGGTCGACCTCCGCGTCGAAGTCCGAGTCCTGGAGGCCTTGGGCTCCAGCCTCCGGAACCTCCGCGACCGGCGGCAGACCGGTTGCCTTGGCCTCCCGGGCGGCGCGCAGCCGGAGGGCTTCCGCCGCAGGGCTGCTCTGGTGGTCGTATCCGGCGGCGTCCGCGGTACGGAATGCGGCTTCGCGGATCGCGTCGCTGGTGTAGGGCGCGAGGGCGAGGCCTGCGTCCCTGATCTCGATGACGCAGCGATGGAGCCGAAGGCGGGGGCCGCGAAGAAGTGTGCCCTTGAGGACGATCTCCGGGGTGGAGGTGGTGAGGTCGCGCCAGAGAGGCTGAAGGCTTCGGAGGCGGCGCCAGTCCCTGATCGTCCGGCAGGCGACCCCGAGCGCAGGGACGCTGCTGCCGATCAGGATGAGGCTGATGGAGAGGTACTTGAGGAGATCGGTGAGGGTGTCGGCCAGCGCATCGGTGGTGTCGGGGGTGACCCCAAGGAGGCGGCCGAGGAGGTAGAGGACGCGCGTGGTGGCGTAGAGGGCTCCGGAGGTGCTGCCGATGGCCATTAGGCGCAGGCCGAAGCGCAGGAAGCGACTGGTGGCGTGGCGGACGCTGGTCCAGTAGAGCCGGGCGGAAGCGGCCATCGCGAAGCCGAGGTAGGAGAGGAAGGCGCTGTAGTAGGCGGTGGCCCAGCTGCTGCCGGCGTGTTCCAGGAAGAAGTCGTCGACCTCGTGTTCGCGGGGGACGAACTGGAAGAGCACTGCGAGGAGCCCCATCGTGGCGAGGGCGGTGTAATGGCGGGGGCGGAACCCTCGGTGGTGGTCTGGGCGGGAGATGGCGGCGACGAACTCGACGACGGCGCCGGCCGCGACGATGCCCGCCCAGTGCTTGATGAGGGTGGAGAGGCTGTTGACGTGGAACCAGTCGTCGAGACTGTGCATGACGGCAGGCACGCGCAAGGTGATGGCGACGGCCAAGGCGGCGAAGGACAGCCACAGGGCCCGCTGTTTGGGGGTGCGGAAGGCGGAGGGCGCGCGCCAGATCGTGACGGTCCAGAGCATGGCGAGCACGCCGACCTCTACGGCTTGCACGTCACGACCAGGTGTTCCGCAGCGGGTGGCCGAGGGCGTCGTGGAGACGGCCCAGGCGGTCTTCGGCTTCGGTGGAGCTGGAGTGGGTAGTGTGCCGGCTGGCCCGCTCGTGGATGAGGGTGGCCAGCGTCTCGGCGGCGCGTTCCTGGGGCGAGGCGAACTTGCTACGGCCCATCAGGTGCGCGATGCGGCTGAGGTCCAGCCCAAGTTCCTCGTCGACGGTTTCGGTCATGGACGCGAGGGCGCGGATCCGGGTTGCTTCGGCGCGGATGATCGCGCCGAGCGGGAGGTCGGGGTGGTCGAATGCGGAAACGGCGCCGCGGGTGCGGGTGAGGAGGCGCTGGAAGTGCTCGGCGGCCAGGGAGAGGTCGTCTTCGGAGGGCGTCTGCGGTACGTCGAGCTCGGGCGCGGTGTGACCCAGGAGCATGTGCGCGATCTCGTGGAAGACGATCTGCGTCTTGAGGATGGCGGCAGCAGCGGCGTCGTAGAAGATGAGGTCGGCGACGTCGAGGCCGAGCCAGATGCCGCAGGGCAGGGCTGGGTCGGGTGGTCCGTCGAGGGGCAGCAGGATGAGGGGCCTCCCGCGGAGGGCGGCTATGCCCTCGCAGAATGCTTCAAGGTTGAACGGCTGCGGGATGGGCAGCTGGTTGACGATGGCGACGCACTCGCGGTCGCCCCGCTTCCACCAGCTCATCGACTGCCTCTCGCCGTCCGGCGGGAAGGTGCACTGCTGCTTCGAGCCGGATTTGTACTGCCCTGTCGGTATGGAGCTTAGGCGAAATTTTCACAATGGCTGAAAATTGTTGCTCACATGTCAGGTAGATGCAGCTTTGGGTGAATTGGGCTCGACGTGTCGTTTCAGCCCTTGGTGCGTCGGCCCCGGCCGGGCTTGACGTCCGGTAGGCCTTCGGTTTTGCGGAGGTGCTTGATCAGCGCGGTGACCGACTTGAGGGATCCGGCCGAGAGGCCGCCGAGGCGGAACGCGGCGGCCTGGACGTTCTCGTCTTCCAGGACCTGGGCGAACTCGTCGGCTGCGGCGGCCCTGCGGGTCTCCTCGTGCAGACGGGCGATACGCTCCTCCAGCCTCTTCTCGACCGCGGTGGAGTTCTCTCCGTCGGCCAGATAGCCGGTGCTGACTCCGAAGAAGCCGGCGAGGGCGCGGATCGAGTCGATGCCGGGGTTGGTGTTGACGCCCTTGTGGATGGTCTGGACAGTGCCGTGGGACACGGAGGGGCCGGGCAGCTGCTTGGTGCCGTCAGCGATCTCCAGGTAGGTGTACGGCCCGCGGCCGGGCGGGTGCAGGGTCCGGATCAGGAAGTCGAGGCGCTGGGCCATCGTCTGCTCGCGGCCGGGCGGGCTCTCTTCGCCCATGGGGAATCACTCCTGTCCGTTGCCATGCGGGGGCAGTTCAGCCCGAACCGCCAACCTTGATTATCTACTGTGCTAGACGGAATTTGCTAAACGGCACAACTACCCACGTCTAGAACGCTTATTGACTGGTCGTGTCCATGACGAATCGGGCAACAGTGTGATCTGCGACTTATCGGCTTGCAGTCGCAACGAGCATCGACGTATGTTGATCCACACCTTATCTAGCCCGCTAGATAAAGCGCGTCTCATGATTTGGGCGCGCGGAGTCTAGCCCGCTAAGCACGTGCTGTTCGACGTGGGCCGGATGGGGTCGGGGGAGGGGCCGTGCCATGTGCTGCGGCATCAAAGAGCCCGAGTAAGGCCGGTGTTCAGGGGAGTGGGATCCCCCGAACACCGGGACGCGTCTCCGGGGAGGGGACGCGGTTCACCGGGAGCTGGGCCGTATCGCCGTAGGAAGCTGCGGCCCGGTTCCCTGGATCAAGGGCAGTTTTTCATGCGATCACTCGTACGCAAAGACCCGGCCGCCACCGGCGCCGGGGTTCTGGTGCCGGCCATCGCCGGACCGTCACGTTCCGCCTGCCACACCGCTCCTGTCGCGGGTACGGCCGCTCTGTCCGCCTCGGCGCCGAAGCCGTCGGCGGGACATGCCTACTTCGCGCCCGGCTGCTCGGGGCCGAGCGTCTCGCTCCGGGCCCGCGGCCCCGTGTTCGCGGCTGCCCGGACTCCCCTAGTGGGTCCGCACCGTACGACGGCCGGCTCGGGTCCGTCGTAGCGGCACGCCGCTGGCCCCTGCCTCTGCCTCAGGGCCTTCTCCGCTCCCGCTGACCTCTTGGACGGCCTGGTGCTCACCAGCCGCGCCCGGGAGCCGGTGTGCGAAGGCATGCCCTGACTGCGCAGTCCTCTGGCCCCGGCGGGCCGTCGGCACCCCATCTTCTTCTTCGCTTTCACCGAGCCGCAGGCGGATTCTCCATGCCCTCAGAACTCCTATCCATCCGTATTTGTTCACGTCTGGCGTCTTCCGGTCTCGCGCTGGCCGCGCTGAGTGCTGCCCTGACGGCCTGCGGCTCCAGCGGCACCCCAGTGGCGGAGCCCCCGGAGCTGGCCCCCACCACGTCGGCCGCCGCCGGCCCCGCGCCGGGCAGCGGGACGATCCCCGTACCCGAGGGCCCGGCCGCCTCCGAAGGGGCCGAGCTCCCGCAGGACATCGCGAAGGTCGCTGCGGACTTCGCGGCCGCCTGGGCGAGCCACGACGCGCGCCCAGGCAAGGACGCGGCGTACACGGAGGCGGGCAAGAGGGCCGCGGTTTACGCCTCGCCGGACCTCGGTGCGTCGATCAGCACGCCCCGGGCGAGCACGAACTCGGTGTGGCGGCAGTGGACGGCCGACAAGACGACCGTCACCGCGACGGTCCTGAAGGTGTCGATTCCCGACGGGGCTCCGGCGCCGACGGCCACCTCCGCGCTCGCGCGGGTGGTGTACCGGCTGACCACCGCACCCGAGAAGGGTCAGGCCACCACCGAGACCAAGCAGGTCGCCATCCAGCTCGAACGCGGCGCCGACGGTACGTGGCGCGTCATCGCGCTGCCGTACGCGTAGGCGGCCGGCGTGAACAAGCTGATACAGGCGGGCGCCGCCGCCTTCGTGCTCGTACTCGTACTCGTCTTCGCCCTGATGATGATGCTGGGCGGGGCCGGGGGAGCGCGGGCCGCAAACAACGGCCCCGGCGGCTCGATCGCGGCCGACGCCCCGGTGCCCGACTGGGTCCGCAAGCTCATCGACAAGGCGATGGCGAACACCTGCCCCCAGGTGACCGCATCTCTCCTGGCCGCGCAGCTCCACGCCGAGTCCGGGTTCCGCCCGAACCCGCCCGACGGCGGCGCGGGAGCGCTGGGCATCGCGCAGTTCATCCCCGGCACGTGGGCCGTGTACGGGGTCGACGGCGACGGCGACGGAGTCAAGGACCCGCTGAACCCGGCGGACGCGATCCCGGCCGCGGTCGCCTACGACTGCAAGCTCGCCGAGATCGTCAAGAACGTCCCCGGCGACTCGGTCAAGAACATGCTCGCCGCGTACAACGCGGGGGAGGGCAACGTCCTGAAGTACCAGGGTGTCCCTCCGTTCGACGAGACCCGAGGCTACGTGGAGGAGATCACTTCGCTCGCCGCGAAGTGGGCCGCGGCCGCCGACGGCCAGGTACCGCTGCCCCCGGGCTCCGGCGGCGCCGCGCGGGCCATCGCCGCTGCCAGGACCGCGCTGAACACCCCCTACCAGTGGGGCGGGAGCTGCAACTTCCCCTACAAGAGCATGAACGGCTGCGACTGCTCATCGCTCATGCAGATGGCGTGGGGCGCGGCCGGCGTGAACTTGCCGAGGACCACCTACGACCAGGTGCACTCCGGCACCCCGGTCGCCGCGATCAGCCAGCTGCGCCCCGGCGACCTGCTCTTCAGCGTGGGCAGCGCCGCCGTGCCGGAGCACGTTGGCATGTACATCGGCAACGGCGAGGTCATCGAGGCCCCGCGGACCGGGCTCAACGTGCGGATCAAGCCCATGTCCTGGTGGCAGGGCCAGATCGTCGCCATGCGGCACATCGGATGACCGCATTTTCCTCCGGGGCGCTTGCGCCCCTTCGTCCGGACCCTCTTCCGGGTCCGGGCCCATCTCCCATTAAAGGACAAACTCATGGCTTCTGACGGTAAGTGGATGATTCTCGCTGACAGCGTCGGTGACGTGATCGGCGGTGTGGACCCGAGCTGGGGCCCCTTCGGGGCGCTTGGAGCGACTTCGAAGGTGATCATCGGCGTCATCGCCGCGATGGTCCTGGTCGTGTCGGCGGCGACGTTCCTGCTGGGCATCGCGAAGAGCAAGGGCTGGGTCGGCTCCGGCAACAGCACGATGCACACCGACACCGGCAAGGGCCAGATCGTCGGCGGTCTGGTGGGGATCTTCCTCGTCGCGTCCGCCGCCGCCATCTTCACGGCCGTCTACGGCATGGGCATCTGAGGCGATCTCCATGACGAACAACGACAACAACTCCGAAGGCCGACCGTGGTCGGCCGACCGCGCGCCCCGCCGGTCCGGCCCCAAGCCGCTGACCCTCATCGTCATCGCTGTCGTGGTCTGCACCCTGGCCGGGCTGCTCATCGCCAACCTCTTCACCTCCGGCACCCCGAAGGCCGGCTCCCCGGTCGCTACCCCCGGCAAGAGCAAGGAAGCCGACGGCGGCAACACCGAGGGCGCGGGCACCACGGGGTCCGTGCGCACGAAGGACGGTGTGCCGGTCGGGTACGAGCGGACCAAGAAGGGTGCGAAGGCAGCCGCCGCGAACTTCCAGGCGGTGCAGTCCACCGCCCTGTTCCTCGCCGACAAGGACATCCGCCACAAGATCACCAACGTGATCATGGCCCCGGAATCCGTGGCGCAGCGCCTCAAGACCCTGGACGAGCAGTCCGAGGCGGCCATGGCCAAGCTCGGCGTGCTCAAGAGCGGCCTGACCCAGGGTGGGGCCCCGCTGATCAACCGGCAGGCCACCCTGTCGGCGCAGGTCACGAGTTTCAGCACGGACATCGTCACCGTCGAGCTGTGGACGGCCGCCGTCACCGGCGTTGCCGACAGCACCTCGAAGCTGACGCCGACCAGCGAGTTCAACCAGTGGAACTACACCCTGCGGTGGGTGGACGGCGACTGGCGGGCGGTCGGCATCACCCGCTCCGCGGGGCTCGTCCCGCAGGCGACGGCCGGCCAGCCGTCCGCCCCCGACTCCTTCCGGCAGCTGGGAGGGGACGCGAATGTCGCGCCGTACTCCCGCTGAAGCCCCCCGGCGCCGCGCACCGCGCCTGAGGGCGCTGCGGTCGCTGCCCGCCACGATCACCGCCGGGCTGCTGGTGCCCCTGTGGCTGCTGTCCACCGCGCCGGCCGCCCAGGCCCTGCCCAGCGCCTGCGACATCCCCGGCATCTCGGAAGCCTGCGACATCAACGATGCGGTCGGCGCGATCGCCGACTTCGCGTCCGACCCGTTCGGGTTCATCGCGAAGAAGATGGGCGAGGGCGCGGCCTGGTTCCTGGGGAAGATCATCGGATTGATGGACGCCACCACCAAGGTGGACTTCACCAACCCGGGCTTCCTCAAGACCTACGCCCTGATCTTCGGCGTCTCCACGCTCCTGACGCTCATCCTGTGGCTCGTCGCGGTGGCCAAGCGTGTCGTCTCCGGGATCTCGCCCGTCACCGCGGTCTCCGAAGCCGTGGGACTGCTCCTGCTCCAGGTCATGGTGAACGCCTTCACCCCGGCCGCCCTGGTCTTCCTCAACCAGCTCGTCGACGAGATCACGAAGGTGTTCGCGGGCAACGCCATCCAGGAGGGCAAGGCCTTCATCGAGAAGCTGACGAAGGTCATCCTGAAGACCGACGCCACACAGGCGCCTGTCGTCCTGATCATCGTGTTCCTGTTGATCATCGTGGCCGCGCTGCTGGTCTGGATCGAGCTGCTGATCCGCGCCGGCGCCCTCTATATCGGCGCGGCACTCGGGCCTCTGGTCAACGCCGGGTTGGTCGACCGTGACTTGTGGGGCAAGACGAAGAAGTGGGTGGGCATGCTCCTGGCCCTCCTGCTGGCCAAGCCGGTGCTGTTCGCCCTGTTCGGGCTGGCCGCGGCCATCATGAACTCGGACAAGAGCGGCAACGCCGACGCGGTCAACACGATCCTCGTGGGCGCCCTGCTCCTGTTCCTGTCGGTGTTCTCCAGCGCCTCCATCTACAAGTGGCTGCCCGGATTCGGGGACGAGATGGGTTCCCTGATGAACACCCGCAAGGCCGCCGGGCAGGCTGGTCCGGCCGCGGCGGTACCCGGTCCGGCGCAGGCCGCGAACTCGGCGATGAGCGCACGGATGACGAGCTCGGTCGTCGGCAAGGGAACCGCCGCCGCCGGACCGGTCGGCGCGGCCCTGACCGCCGTCAAGGCCGGTGTCGACATGGCCAAGAACAAGGCCCAGGGCGCGGACACCATCGCGGACCAGGGCGGCGGCGAGGGCGGACCGCAGTCCGGCGGCTCCTCCACCGGCGGCCCCGGCGGCGGTTCCGGCGGCGAGGGTGCGCCGAGCGGCGCACCGTCCTCCAGCCCCACCGGCGGTTCGGTCGTCCCTGCCGGGGGCGAAGGCGCCTCGGGTTCGGAAAGCGGCGACTCGTCCTCCGTGCCGGCGGCTGCGGGAGCGGGCACCGCGAACCCTGTCGGCTCCTCCACGATTCCCGCCGACCACGCGGCCGGCGGCGGGGGAGAGTCCTCTGCGGCCTCGAGTCCCTCCGCGAGTCCGAACTCACCCGCGGGCCCTTCCACCATCCCGCTGCCCGCACAGCCCGCGGGCTCTCCGGCCTCCCCTCCCGCGCCTTCTCCCGCTCCGGCGGGGGCTCCGGCCTCGGGCGGCCCGGCCGGAACGTCCTCGGGGGCGGGCCCTGCGACCGTTCCCACCCCGTCCACCCCGAGCACTCCGCGTGCTCCGTCCGCCCCGTCCACTCCGGCCGCACCGGTCCGGCCCATTCCAGGAGGAAGTGGTAGCTGATGTCCGATCGCAGCTATGTCTTCGGCAAGCCGAGGCCGACCGGTCTGGTCGGCAAGCGGGACCTCGGCGAGCAGGTCCTGCTCGTCAGCGCGGGAGCGGTCGCCGTGTTCGGCGCCTGGCTGTTCTCCGCCATCCCGCTCCTCGCGTTCGTCGCGGTCGCGGTGCCCGTGGGCATCGCGGCCGGGGCGGTATTCATCCCGTACAAGCCCAAGGGGGCGTCCTCGCGCCGCACCCTCTACAAGTGGTGGCGGATCCAGCGGGACCACAAGCGGACCCTGGCGATCACCGGCGGGGTGTGGACCTCGCCGGCCGTGGAGGCCGGTGTGCTGCGTGACGGCGGGATCCCGCCGGAGGCCCTTGAACCGGCCCCGGGGATCACGGGTATCCGCCCGGTCACCGCTTCGGTCCGCGGCCAGGACATCGCGGTCGTCCTCCAGCCGGACCTCGGCTGCGTGACGATCGCCCTGGAGATCGCCTCGCGCGGTCACGCGGGCAAGGACCGCTCCGATCAGGAACTCGCCCTGGAGCGGTGGGGCTCCCTCCTGGACTCCTTCGGGAACTCCACCGACAACCCCATCGACCGGATCTCGGTGCTGGCCCGCCAGCTCAAGTCCGACCCCGAGGCCCACCAGCAGCACATCGCGACCCGCGCCCAGTCGCCCGCGACCGCCAAGGTTCCCGACTGGTTGGCCGCGTCCTACGACGCACTGTCGGACGCGGTGAGCACCAGCGCGGAGGAGCACCGGTACTACGTCGTCGCCTACGCCTCCTGGAACAAGGACTTCGCCGCCGAGTCCCACGACCGCGGGTCGGGCGACGAGGGCATCGCTGCGGTGATGGCGGCGGCCGCCGAGGAGCTGTGGGCGCGCTGCGAGGACGCCGAACTGCGGGTGGTGGCCCCGATGGACCTGGGCGCCCTCACCGCGCTCATCCGCAACAGCTACGACCCGGACCACCTGATCTGGGACGAGACGCTGCCGATGCAGCACGCCTTCCCCCGCCAGGTGGAGGTCCTCGACAAGCGGTCCTTCCGGGCGCGGGCCGCGGACTCGACGGAGGGCTGGTACCACGCCACCGCCGCGGTGGTGAGCTGGCCCAACACCCCGGTCGGCCCCGACTTCATGGCCCCGCTGCTCATCGGGCTGCCCGACATCATCCGCACCGTCGCCATCACCTCCCACCTGGAGCCCAACGACGCCGCCGTCAAGCGGATGCTCAGCGAGGACACCAACAACCAGGCCGAGATCCAGCGCGACATGCGCCTCGGCCGCAACATCGACCCCCGCGACCTGATCGCCACCCAGGCCACCGCCAAGCGCGGCATGGAGCTGGCCGCGTCCGGCGCGGCCGGCGCGGCGATCGTCGGTTACATCACCGTCTCCGCGCGCACCGAGAAGGAACTGTCCAAGGTCAAGCGGGACACCGGCGCGAAGGCGCGCTCCTCTCACCTGGGTATCGAGTGGCTTGACCTTGAGCACCACCGTGCCTTCGCCAACACGCTGCCGCTCGCCGGAGGGATCAGGAAGTGAACGTTTTCGCACCCGCGCGGGAAACGACGATGCGTCCGCTGTACACGACGACGCGCGCCTCCCAGGCCCTCTACCTGCCGATCGCCCCACCCACCCTGGGCACCGCCGGCACGGTCGTGGGAAGGGAACTGTTCTCCGGCAAGGCCTTCATCTACTGCCCGTTCTCCATCTTCGGCGACGGCCTGCCAGGCGGAAACTGCCTCGTCATGGGTGACACCGGCCGGGGCAAGTCGGCGCTGACCAAGACGTACGCGCTGAGGCAGGCCCGGATGGGCCGCCGCTTGGCGATCTTGGACACCAAGGAGCAGAAGGAGTCCGGCGAGGGCGAGTGGGCGGCGGTGTGCCGCGCGCTCACCGGGTCCGAGCCCATCAAGTTCGTTCCCGGCGGCGGGCCCGGCTCTGCGTGCATCAACCCGCTGGACCCCGAGATCAGCGGCCGCCGCCAGGTCGAACTCGTGCGCACCGTCGTCGAGCTCGGTCTGGACCGGAGCCTGGACGAGTTCGCCGGCTCCGCCCTGCGCATCGCGGTGCGCCGGGCCAACGAGCGGGCGGCGGCGGAGGGCCGCGTCGCGGTCCTGCCCGACGTCGCGTTCGCGCTGCGCCACCCCACCGAGCAGGACGCCGCCGCGAAGAAGCGCGGCCTGGACGAGCTCCTGGCCGACGGCCTGGAAGCCTCCTACGTCCTGGACCGGCTGTGCGGCGGCACCGCCGACGATGCGGCCGGCGGCGGCGACCTGGTCGGCATGCTGGACGGGCCGACCTCGCTGAGCGTCGACCTCGACGCCCTCATGATCGTCTTCGACCTGGCGCGGGTCCCCTCCGGCGGCGCCGCGATGACGATCCTCATGGCCGTCATCTCCGTGTTCCTGGAGGAGGTGTGGCTGCGCGGCGAGTGCGAGTGCGGCACACCGCCGGACACGCACGCCCGGATCGTCACCGACACGGCCTCCGGCGCGTGGAAGCGCGGCGGGAACCCGGACACCGGATGCCGCGGCTACAACCAGATCAAAAGGATCCTGGTCTTCGAGGAGGCCTGGCACATCCTGGGCACTCCACAGCTGGCGAAGTTGTTGGAGAAGTTCCTCAAGTTCGCCCGCGGCTACGGCCTGTCCTGCATTTTCATCGTGCACCACTTGAGCGATGTCGACGACAGCACGGAGACCGCGGCCGCGCTGAAGATGGCCGACACCCTGGTCGTCTACTCGATGAAGGCCGACGAGGCACGCGCGGTCGTCAACCGCCTGAACCTGCCGGCCTGGACAGCCGACCACATTCCGCGGCTGCGCCGCGGGGTGGCCCTGTGGAAGGTCGGCGAAACCGTCTACCCGGGTGTCCAGCACCTGCTGACCACCACCGAGGAGCAGCTGTGCTTCTCGTCCAACGCCATGTCCGAAGCCGCGGTGGACGAGACCTCGGACGAGTCGGCGCTCACCGCGGCCTGACCACGACCTGCTGAGGACTGCTCATGACGACTCCCGCCTCCGCCGGAACCCACGGCCACGCGCCCGGTGCCCGGCTGCTCCAGGGGCAGCTGGCCGCCCGCGCGCTCTGGTTGCAGTCCTGTGCGGCGTCGGCGTTCCGGCCCGGAGGCGCCTCGTGAGGATCTTCCACGGCCGGCCCGGCGCGGGCGCCGTCCAGAAGGAGACGCTGCGCGCAGCCGGTCTGGACGGTGCGGCGCTCACGCTCCTGGGCGCCCTGCTGGACTGCGCGGACGGCCAGACGCTCACGCTGGCGGCCCTCGCCGAGCAGCACGGCGTCCCCGTACGGCGGCTGCACTCCGCTGCCCGGTCCCTGACCGCCGACGGGCTCCTGCTGCGCGTGAAGTACGAGTCCCCCGGCGGGCGATGGGCGACCGACCTGTACGTCTTCCCCACCCCGGTCACTGCCGTGGAGTTCGAGGCGGTGCGGGGACGGCACGCCGGAGCCGTCACCCTGACGCTGGAGCCGGACCGCGCCCCCGGAACACCCCAGCCGGCCCCGCCCGCCGAACCCGTCGCGGCGGCCGCCGTGTCGGGCGGGCCGCTGGAGCAGGATGTCGAGCTCGTCACGGTGGCCGCCGTCCTCGAGGTCCTGGACGCCCTGCCCGGCCAGCTCACCGTGCTGCTGCCCTCGCCGCTCCCAGCCGCTGTGACCGGCGCCGTCCGGGCGGCGCTCGCGGCCGGACGGCAGGCAGAAGACCTGTCCGCGCGGGTCGTGCGCCGCTGGTGGGCCCACGGCTACGCGACGAAGGCCGCGCTGGGAGCCATGTCCCGGCCGGTCGGCGTGGCCATCGCGCTGCTGCGGCCCGGCCCTTGCCCGGACCCCCGGTGCGAGGACGGCGTGAACCTCGACACCGGCATGCCCTGCCCGCGCTGCGCCGAGCGCAGCGAGGACTTCCACCGCGCCAAGGCCACCGAGAACACGCCGCCCGTGGTGGACGTCGCGGATTTCCCGACGCCTACGCCGCCCGCGTTCGCCTCGCTGGACCTCACGTCCCGCATCGACCCCGAAACCAACGCGGCGGGCATAGCCCGTACGCGCGCCGCGCTGGCCGCGGCGAAGAACGCCCGCACCACCCCGCACCCGTCCAGGAGGACCACATGACCGACTTTCCCTCGCTCGTCGAAGGCGGCGGTCTGATGCAGTACGGGCCCTGGGCCCTGCTGGCCGTCGCCGCCCCGGTCGCCGCGGTAGTCCTCAAGCCGTGGGAGCGCCAGAGCGACGGCGCGACCTGGGGCGGCCGCAAGGTGGAGAAGCACCTGCGCGCCGAGAAGTCCCTGGAGACCCGCGCCGACCGGCTGGTCGCGGGCCGCGGTCTGGTCACGAAGAAGCTCGTCGCGGGAGAACCCTGCCTGTCCGGTCTCGCCTTCGGCATCCCCGGCTCCGGCAAGTCCATGGGCCTGCTCCTGCCCAACGCCCTGGAGTGGGCAGGCCCCCTCGTCATCACCACCGTCAAGGCCTCCGACCTCGACATGATCTACGCCCGGCGCGCCGCCGAGGGCCGCCCGGTGCACGTGGTGGCCCCCAAGGGGATACCCGGGCGGGTCACGTCCCGCTGGTCTCCGGTGGAGTACTGCAAGACCGAGCAGGACGCCGACGAGATGGCGAAATGGCTGACCGAGGCCTCCTCCAACAGCGCCGACCCCAAGGCGCAGACCTGGCTGGAGCAGGCACAGCCCATCGTCAAGGGCGTGCTCCTGGCCGCCCGCGTCTCCGGTGAGGGCATCACCGCGTTCCGGCGCTGGCTCTCGCTGGGCAAGGACGCCGTCGACACCGTCGAAGGCGTCCTCATCGACGCCGGGTTCGCCGAGGCCGCGGAGGACTACGCTTCCCCGTGGCGGCGCCTGCACGGCGACGGCGTGGGCTCGATCCAGCTCACCCTCAACGTGATCGCCCGCGTCTACCAGGACAAGGCCGTACGTGAGAGCAGCGCGGCCAGCGACTTCGACGTCGAAGAGGTCATCGCCAAGGGCGGCACCATCGCGATCGTCGCTTCCGCCTCCGACAGCCGGCGTTACGCGCCGCTGATCACCGCGCTGATCGCCTCGGTGATCCACGCCGCCGAATCCCAGTACGCCCGCACCGGCAAGCCGCTCGCGCCCGCCCTCGGCCTGCTGATCGACGAGGCTGGCAACGTGCTGCGCTACCCGGACCTGGCGACCGTCCTGACGACGGGCCGCGGCCAGGGCATCGTGCTGTTCACGATCTGGCACGACCTCAGCCAGCTGCGGACCTCCCTGGGCGACGACAAGGCCAATACCGTCATCTCCGCCTCCCCGCTGCGCATGCTGCTACCGGGCGTCGCCGATCCCGAGACGCTGAACTTCTTCAACCTGACGCTGGGCCGAGCCGAGGTCTCGATCTCCCCCGAGTCCCACAACCGCGAACGCGACCTCGCCCCGGTCCATGCCCTGCAGCAGCTCAAGGACGGCACAGCCATCGTCCAGTACGGCAACAAGGCGCCCGTCCTGGTCAGCCTGCGGATGATCTTCGAGGACAAGGACCTCCAGCGGCTGATCAAGGAAGCCCCCGCACGCAAGGAGCTGGCACGTGCCTGACGAAGAGGGCTACGACATCCCGCCCATGGACGGCCTCGTCGACGAGGACACCGGCGAAATCCTCGACGACCTCGACAATGAAGAAGAAGAGGAGGAGGTGGACCTGTCGGGGTGGGTCTGGGCCGCGATGGAGCCGGCCGTCCGCCGCGAGCGCCTGGCAGAACTCCGCATCTGGGTGCAGTGGCTGGTGCGCACCTACCCGTGGACGCTCACCCACCTCACGCCCTGCTGGTACCAGCACAAGGACGTCCGCGAACTGCTGACGGCACTGTTCGTGTCCTGGGTGCGGACCTACAGCCCGGGCAGCAAACGCGACACCGCCGAGGTCGAGTGGATCGACGCCCTCTACCGGACGGTGCCCCGCATCGCCCTCAAGGAGTGCACCGCGCAGAAGCACACCGACCCGCGCGTGCGGGAGTTCCGGGACGACGACCGGGCCTTCGAGATCCACTCCAAGGTCTCGGACGACATGACCGACCAGGCCCTGAAGCACCCGGGCCTTCACGAGATGATCCGACAGGGAGCAGAGCAGTGACCGTACCCGCACCGTCCGCCGCCGAGCCTGAGGGCCGTATCTGGCCGAGGTGGGCCACCGCCGCCGACTTCACCGGCGAGCGCGGCGAAGCGCTGCGCCAGGAGATGGCCCAGCGCCTGGAGCTCCCGCCGTACGCCGAGAGCATCGCGGTCCTGATGGGCCGCGACGCGGCCGGCAACCAGTTCACCAAAATCATGGCCTGGCCGTTCGCCCGCCACCTCCTGGACCGGCCCACCGACTGGTGGCACATCGCCGACAAGGAGCCCGCGCAGCCGGGCTGGCCCCGCCGCTCGACCGGACTCCTGGGCACCCTCGACCTCGCCGGCCTGTTCCCGCTGTTCGCGATCCTGCCCGACCGGCCCGCCGCCGTGGCCTTCTGCGGGGACGACGCGGCGTGGCAAGGGGCGCGGCGCCACGCCCTGTCCGACGCCGTCGCCCGGCAGGACGGACCGGACCGCTGGAGCATCCGCGTCCCGGAGCAGGTCACCCCCTGGCTGACGGCGCACTGGTCCATCCCCTACCCGGCACGCAACGTCCCCGTCTCCCGGAACCTGGCCGCGCTCACCATCGGACAGCCCTCCGGGGGCCTCCTGCGCGGAAGGAAGACCGCCACGGTCGAGCTCGGCGAAGTCCAGACGCACATCGCGGCCCTCGCGCACATCCTCGTCGGCGTGGCCCGCGACACCGGACGAGCGGCCGCCGGGGGAGCGGTGGAACTGCGCTCCCTGCTGTGGCGGGTCGCGCAGGAGCAGAGCATCGAGGAGGGCGACATCACGATGGCCCACCGGCAGGCCTTCAAGTGGCTCGCCGGCACCAACGCCAACGTTCTCCAGCAGGCCTCGTAGCGGCCCGCACACCACCACCATCACCAGGAGTCGATGATGAGTACCCCCGTCCCCCGTGAACGCGCGGCGCGCGGCCGCGCCGTCCAGCAGGAACTCCGCGCCCGCGCGGTCGCCGAAGGCCGGCTCGCCGCCGATATCGCCGAGGCCCTGTCCGATCCCGCGCTCAGCCGCTGGAGGAGCGCCAACGGCTTCGCCGTCGTCGACGACCTCGACAGGCTGGCCGGCCCGGCCACCGGAACCGTCCGCGTTCCCGACGACCTCGTACGCGACACCGTGCCCGCCGAGGTAGACCTCACCGACCCGCGCGCCGTGAGCGAGCTGTACCGGGTGGTCCTCGCCGAGGGAACCGCCGCACAGCAGTACGCGCTCCTCAACACCGCCCTCCTGACGTCCGTCTGGGCCGTGGGCCTGGCCGAAGCACCCGTCATGCGGGTGTGGGAAAGCCGCTTCCCGCAGCTCACGGAACGGTGAGCGGGCAGTGACCGAAGAGGAGAAGTGGCGGATAGCCCGGATCGCCCTGGAGACGGTCGGGGACAAGTACGACTACGCGCTGGCCGGCTCGATGGCGCTGCGCGCGCACGGCCTGGCCGACCGGCCGGTCGACGACATCGACCTGTTCAACATGCCCGACATCGGTGAGGCAGCCGTCGATGCCCGCGCGGAAGTCGTCACCGCGCTGACCGACGCCGGCTACCACGTCGAGGTGGAGAAGGTCTGGGCCCTGGACCAGGCCGCGAACCTGAGCGTCAGCGACCTGGCACGCCCCTGGGACGAGCCGGTGACCATCCAGATGGTCCCGATGGAGATGCACTACTTCCCCTCCGACCTCGACGGCATCCGCGTCATGTCGGTGCAGGACTGCGTGCAGATGAAGGCCGAAGCGGTGGGCTGGCGCACCGAGGCCAAGGACTACGTCGACCTGAGCGAGATGAACGCCGTGCTCGGCGCGGAGGTCGTCGACGAGTACCTCGCGGCCAACCCCAACCCGGCCCCCGAGGTCGTCTTCCGCTCCCAGCTCGGCAAGGTCGCCGAGATCCCCGACGAGAAGTTCGCCGCCTACGACCTGGGCCCGGACAGGGCAGCGGAGGTCCGGCAGAACATCCTCGCGTGGGCCTCGGAGATCGCCCCCGCCAGACCGAACCCGCTCGCCGTGGAGGCCACCGGCCCAGCCGCGGGCGTCCAGGCGCTCCTCCCCGAGCAGGCCGAGGCGGCCGCGGACCGGATCGCGGACGCCTCACCGCAGTCGCTGATGACGGACCACGAGCTGATGGTGACGGCCGGCAAGACCCGCCAGCTCGCCGACACCGCCGACGCCGTCGCGGCCGAGTCCGAGCACGAAGCGGCATCGATGCGCGCCAGCTACGAGGAGACCGGCGGAGGCTCCATGGCCGCAGAGCTGCGGGAGATGGGCGCCGACGACGCCATGGTCGCGCGGGCCTCGAACAGCGAACGTGAGGACGTCGAGCGCAAGGAATCACGTGCCGGTGAACTGCGCGGACAGGCCAGCGAGCTGCGCGAGCAGTCCGAAGCCGCCAAGGGCGAAGTCGACCGCCGCTCGGCACTGAGCCCGGATGAACGAGCGGCGGAAACCGTCATCCGGCGCGAGATCACCGGCCAGGTCGCGGCCCAGGTCGATCCGACACGCGCCTCCGTCGTCGCCCGCGCCACAGCAACGGCGTCTCACCAGCAGGCTGCACGCATGTGACGGCGAAGGTGCACACCGAACCAGAAGACGGATGCGCACCCCGCCGGGGCCCAACACAGGGACCCGCGGACCTTGGCACGGTTGACAGGCCGGAAAGCGGGAGCATGTCGGGACGGCGCCAGCCCGGCCTGTTGGCCTACCGGCTACTTCATGTGCGAGAGGACGGCCTGCTCCATCAGCTGGTGCGGGTCGCCCTGCACGAGCTCCCACATCCTGCGGTTCGCCGGGTCCAGCAGGAAGCACAACATCCACGCCGTGTGGTCGCACGCCGGCTTGCACGCCTCTCCCCCGTGGGGGATGACCCCTTGGTCCTGCAAGTCCGCGTGTCCCATCCCCTTGGTCTGCGGGGAGAAGATCCGCAGGGTCGTCTCCCGGAGACGCTCCGGATCGGCGTCCGCCAGCAGTGTGCGCAGGTAGGCGAAGTCGGTCACGGCGACGGCTGGCCCTCGGGTGTGCTCCCGCAGGCTCTCGTCGGCCGCCAGGAGCCCGTACAGGAGCCCGGCCTGATCGTCGGACCGCGAGGCCGCTTCCATGATCGCGGCGACATCGTCGTCCGAGAGCGGTGCCCCCGCGGCTGCGTAGATCACCTTCGCGACTTCTCGGAACGCAGCCGCGGGGGAGCGCCGCGGCGTCCCCTGCTCGACGAACAGTTCGTCGACGACCGCTTGAAACTCCCGACGGTCCTCACCTTGCACGGCCGCCTCGACCAGCCGGGTCAGGGCATCGCGGACCCCCCGGGCCGTCTTCGCGGTCCGTTCGCCGATGTCGTCGCCCATGTCGCTCGAGACCGCAGGCAGCTGGAGCGCCCCGCGGGCGGCTCGCCCCGCGACTCTCACGACCGCCGTGTCCAACGCCTCACGGAGCTTGGAGAGGGCCTCCGGCTCCGGACTCCGGGCCAGGAGGTACCACCCCACCACCGGGCACAGGTGCCCGGTTCCTCTCCGACCCCGGGCGCACACCAACGCGGCCTGCACCGCGTCATCCACCGTCGCCCCCGCCCGGCCGGGCAGCGGGATGAACCGGTTCACCCGGTCCCGGCGCAACAACTCGTCGCTGTAGACCAGCGGGCCATAGCCGTCCCGGTCCAGGATCGCGCGGACCGGTGCGAGTGCTGCCGGCGGCAGCTTCTTCGTCATGGTGCCGAGAGTAGAAGGCACGGCCAGTAAGCCGGGAGCGGATGCACTTTTTCCACCGATCCTCACTCACCTGCCCGATCCGCGAGAACTTGGCTTCAGCGCCCAACACCTGGGCCTGACCTGGGCCTACCGCGCTGCGGCGGGCCTGCGTAGCGATCGGAGACGAGAGATGACCACCAAGAGCACGACCCGGAACGAGCGCCCCCGGCCTGCCCTCGAAATCCACCTGGGAGGCATGCACCTCACCGTGGAGCGGGTGCCCTACTGGCTCATGACCGCCACCGTCATGACCCTGATGACGGCCAGCGGGATCACGATCACCTGGAACTGAGCCGAGCACGACGCAGGCCCGGCCCACAGTGACTCAGCCGAAGCTTTGGTGTCAGTCGTCGCGACCAGTCACAGCCGCGGCGACGGCCGGGGCTGGCCGCGAATGGTGTCCGGGCCTCTGGCTATAGTCGGCCCTTACACACCCAGGGAGCCTCCATGAACCACCGTATCTCCGGACTCGCCCTGGCCGCGTTCCTCGCCCTGGCCACGGCCGGCTGCGGCAGTTCCAGCCAGGACCCGTTCCCCGCGGGCGTGAAGCCCGACACCACCACACCGCCCGTCAGCGAGTCGGACCTGCGGCTGCGGCTGTTGACCGGGGCAGACCTCGGACAGGACTACACCGAGGTCCCCACGTCACCCGCCCGCACCGGCGGCGGCATGAGCGGCTGCCCAGCACTGGAGAAACTGGACGGCCCCTCCGGCGACGGCGCGCTCGACTTCTCGGCCAGGGTCAAGGCCTCCTTCACCTACAGCACCGCCGTCGGAGGTGACGTCTCCAAGCTGGGGGAGGAGCTGTACAGCGACACCCCGGCGAAGCTGGCCCAGAGCACCAAGGCCCTCTTCGACGCGTACGCCTCGTGCCCGTCCTTCAACCTGAACTCGGGCACCACACCGGTCAAGATCGAGATCAAGAAGGAGACCGCGCCCAAGGGCCTCGGCGACGAGCAGTACGCGCAGACGATGACCGTGGTGACCGGATCCTCCACCACCGTGCTCCGGCAGACCGCCGTACGAGCCGGCAACATCATGGTGATGCTGTCGGGGGAGCCATCCCTCGTCGCCAAGGACCTCCCGGCCGCCGTCCAGAAGGCGAAAGCAGGGAAGTAGCCGCACCCCGCTGCCCAGAGCCCCGCCATCAAGGTCGCCGGGCCCTTGGCCGGGTTCTGCTCCGCTGCTCGAGTCGGGTACCGGCTCCACCCGGATCGGGGGGAGAACCAGGGAGCCGGTACCCGCAGCGGGCCCTGTGGAGAGGCCCGGATGTCCATGAGTACAGGACACGAGCCGCTGGCCGGGCATACGAGCTGGAGTGTCCCAGGACCGCTTCTGAAAACTCCGCCGCCCTCCCGGAGCTTCAGATCTCCTTGGTGGCGTTCAGGCGGGCGATGTCCGCGGCGGTGCGCAGCGTCGAGCTGCCCGACACGTACAGGCCTGTTCCGAGGACGGCGAAGGGGAGCGAGAGGAGGAGCCCCGTGGTTATGGGGCCCCAGTCGCGCTCGGCATCGCACCGCTCGCCCTCGTCCACGCGGTAGGACGCCCGCGTTCCGGCCGCCGCCTGAGCGGATCGGTCAGGTCGCGCTGCGGCGCCACGGCGGGACGCGGGTCACCCGTACGGCCGACCTGCCCCGGCGCCGCACAGCCGTTGGACCCGACATGACCCACCACCCCTACGAGCACGACCTCGGCACCCTGTACCTGACCGTCGCGCCGGCCAATCTGGACGACGACGAAGCGGCGCTCGCGCTGATCGCGAACTTCCCCGACATCAGCAGCGCCCGCATCAAGCACGGCCTCGCGTGCCGCCATCTCGTCACGACGGGCGACGCCAGCCGGGTCGACGCCTACCTCGACGCCGCGGACATCCGCCCCGACCACGAGTTCGACGCGGCGATGGTGGCCGCCGCACGGCGCGGCGTCGAGCGGATGAGGATGCTGGAATGGGAACTCACCGGGACCCACCCGAGCGACATCGACCCCGACGCCGAGTGATTTTCGCGAATGTCACCCCACAGGACACCGGCGCTGAGCGGCGCCCTCAGTGGTCCGGCCGGACAGCAGGGCCGGCTGGACCACACGGCGGAGGAGAGGTTTCCAGGGAGTTACTGTCCGCTCACGTCGTTGCCGCAGGTGGCTTCGGGCAGTGGTTCCCGAGCGTCCACAGCTGCCTGCCACTTCGCGTCAGCGGCCGGTCCGTCGGCGCGCTCGGCACCCCAAACCCATCGTCCGCCGCCCTCGCGTTCCTCGGCGAGAACGCCGACGGCGTAGCGGTTCCCCGCTCGCAGGGGTTCGTTCAGGACTTCGGTGGTGCCGAACGTCCCGTCGGGCTTCTTCACCACCCCCTGAGCGAGGTCCAGGGTGGCGGGCGCGGTGCCCTTGAGGGCCTTCTCCACGGTGAGCGTCGACAGGCTCACCGCGCTGTCACCGCTCGCGTCGGGGGTGATGCGCTGCTCTCCGACCGTGCCGACCACCAGGGTCTCCACGTGTGTGGCGATCTGCTCCGGGGTGTTCGCCGGCGTTCCGCAGAGGGACTCGGTGTGGACCTCGCCGCTGAAGAACACAATGTACGAGCCGGCGCTCCCGGCGATCGCGAGAGCGGCGGCGCCCGCCACCCACCACATGTGCTTGGCCATGATCATCCCCAGAGTTTCTTGTAGTTCGCCTTGTCCACGGGCTGGGGCTCGGTGACCGGCATGCCCACGTTGATCGAGGTCCACATGAGCGAGAGGATCTTGCCGTCCTTGTGGCACAGACCGAGCGCGTGGCCGACCTCATGGGCGGCTGCCGAGTCCTGATAGGCCCGGTTGCGGCCGTCCATCTTCGACCGGTTGAAGCGGATGAAGTCGGTCCGTCCGACCCCGGAGTCGCGGACGTACGAGGCGACCGGGTCCCGGTCACCGGAGGGCCCGGTGTAGTCCTGGAACTCGAGGTCGTTCACCGTCGTGGCCGAGTCGGGAGCGAGCTTGATCTTCGCGCCGGAGTACTGCCACGTCGACAGCGCCCACGTGCGGGAGGCGTCGTACTTCGTGGCGTCGGTCCACCGGATCTCGCCTTCGTCCACGGCACTCTTCGACCTTGATTCAGATTCGCCGTTGATACAGGGAGCGGGATCCACGGCGTGGGCGGGAGGTATGGCGAGGAGGAAGGCGGCGACGGTACAGGCGGCCAGGGAGATGGCGCGTGTGGTCATGGGGACGGAGCGTAGCGGCGCTGGTGATCACCGCGGAACCGTCTTCTCGTGTGGGTGAACGCGATATCGAGAAGCTGATCTGACGGCGGTCATACGTCTGGTAGCGATCAGAACCCCGAACGCGCTGGCCTGCCCGGAAGGGCTGTCTGTGATGAGTCAGGGGGGGAGGGGTCTCCCCGCGCCGGCCGGTCGGATTGGGGAGCGCGGATGCGGAATCGAGGCTGGGGGAGGAAGTCGTGGCCGTGTCCAGGTTCAGCAGGTGGGACTGGGCCGCCGGGCACGAAGAGGGGAAGGCGGCGCACCCTTCGACCGCCCTGCCAGGGCCACCTCCAGTTCGTCGATGCTGAGGGCATCCTCCTCGGGGCCGGGGGGCTCGAAGCGGGCGATGAAGTCGTCCAGGGCCCTGGGGGTGACGGTCAGCGCGTTCGCGTCGGCGCGCTGGTTGCGCTCGTTCAGGCGCCGCAGCAACTCCGTCTTCTCGACGGGGAGGTAGACCAGCAACCACTGGCCGCCTGCGTCCTCGACGGTCTTCTTCCATGCGCCGCGGTCGGCGCGCAGCCACAGCCCATGGTCGAGGACGACATCGTTTCCGGCGGACAACTCGTCGGCGAGCCGTTGCCGTACGACGTCGACGGCGGGGCGTTCACGCGCGAAGTACTCGTGCTCGGGATAGTCGACGCCGTACCGGCCATGGAGGCGGTGGACTTCCTCGTCGACGGACAGGCGGAGCATCCCGCGGTCGTTCAGGGCTCGGGCAAGCACGGTCTTACCGGAGCCGGTGAGGCCGATCAGCAGCACGGCGACGGGTGCGGATGTGCTCACTTCGTACCCCTTCGGACGGTCGGAACCTGCTCCTCCCAGTGTGGGCCGACGACCGGGCTCGCAGTCAGTACTCCAGACGTATGCCGGCGCGGCCCGGGGGTGGGCGCCACATTATGGCGGTGCCCCTGGGGCCAGGCCGACTTGCCCATCCCGTGGTGATCACCGCCGGTTGCGGCGTCATGGCCGTCCGCTGCGGGGCGCTGCACCGTGTCCGGCCGCAGGGGCTCCGTGCGGGTCAGTAGCGGTGGCCGTCGCGGCGGTTCTGCTCGTCCTCGTGCTGCTGTCGCGCCGCCGCCTGCGCGGCGTCCTGGGCTCGCTGCTGCTGCACGTCCTGAGCGTTCTGCGCTCGCTCCAGGTCCTCACTGTGCCTTTCGGCGGGATCCATGCTCCGCCGGACCGAGAGCTCACGGCGAAGGCCCACAGCCCGCTCGCGGTGCGTCTCGGCACGGCGGCGCATCTGGTCACCGGTGGCCCGGGCGTGGTCCGCGTCGCCGCCAGCGACCTCCTTCTCCTTGGTGACGACGGCCTCGACGCTGCCGCCGAGCTGCGCCCATTCCTCAAGGAGCCGGTCGTGTTCTGCCTCGTCTCCCGCGAGCGGGGCCAGCCGCTGTGCCTCACCGAGCAGGGCTGCCTGGCGCTGCTCTGCGGCCGCGCGCTCGCGGGTGGCCTGGGCGAGTTGCTCCTCGGCGATGCGGCGGTCTTCGCCGCGCAGGACCGGGCGGTTGAAGCGCGTGGTCTCCTCCAGCCGGACGGTCGTGGCGGCGATCGCCGCTTCGGCCCGTGCCCGCTCACCTTCGGTGGAGGCCAGGTCTACGCGGGTGCGGCGCAGGTCCTGAACGGCGGTGACCTGCTGGCCGCGCTGGGCCGCTTCGGTCTCGATCCGGCCGCCCGGGGCAAGGTCGGCCCGCAGCCGGTCGGCGCGGGCGTACGCGGTGTCGGCCTCCTGGTCGGCGAGGCGCGCGCGGGCCAGCGCGGAGGCCTCCGCCGTACCCAGGGCGTGCTCGGAGAGCGCGCCGAACGGTCGCTGCTGCCAGCTGGATCGGGCCGGGGCCGGCTCGGGCCCGAGCGCATCGAGGGCGCGCGCGGCATCGCGGCCCGCCCGGTGGTCGGCGCGCGCCTCCAGCGCGCGGGGGGCGTGCCGACGGGCGGAGTCCTCTGCTTCCTGAGCGCGCAGGCGTGCCTGGGCGGCGGCCTCGGCGGCCTGATCGGCGTGCGCGGACAGCTCGGCGGCGCGGGCCGCGAGGGCCTCGTGGTTGCTGCGCCGCTCGGGGTCCGCCGCCGCCTTGAGTGCCGTCTCGGCCCGGTTCCGGGCGTCCAGTGCCTGCTGCGCCGCCGCGTCGGCCGCACGGCTCTTCGCGTGCAGGGTGTTGTCGGCGCGTGCCGCGTCGTCGGCGCGGATCGCACCGATCTCGCCCCGCTGGACCTTGGCCTGGAGCTCGGGACGCTCGCTCTCCTGCGGGGCACCCTGCGGCGGGGTGCTCTGGCGGAACACGTCGACGGCGGCGTGCGCGGCGTCGTAGTCGAGGGCCTGCACGGGATCGGCGGGACGCCGGCCCAGGGAGAGGTCTTCCCGGCCGTAGTCCCACCGCTCACGGTAGGTGTCGATCGCGACAGCCGCGTCCATCCACCGCTCCCGCAGCGCGCTTTCGGGCGCCGGGACGGGTCCGAGGGAGTCGAGCCAGCGAGCTCCCGCCTCGGCGGCACCGAGTACGCGGGCGGCCGCCACGGCGTCCTCGACCGGTACCTGTCCGTCGCGCCACACGCGGCGCAGGTGGTCGGGTCCGGGCTCGGGGGCGGGGCCGAGCGGGACGGTGTCCGCCAGCTGGACGAGGTCGCGGTAGGCGGCGGCGGACGCCAGCCGCTCCCGCCACGTCGTGGCCTCGCCGCTGTCCTGGGGCGCCGGTCCGTATGCGGCGGCCCAGCCTTCGCCGAGAGTCGCATCTTCCGCCGCGCTGGTGGCAAGTTCCTCGGCGCGCGTGGTGACGGCGCGGGCCAGATCGTGCGCGTAGGTGCTCTTCTCGCTGCCGTCCTCCTCGGGGAGGCGAAGGTGCAGCTGGGCCAGGAGCAGGGGACCGGAGGCAAGCTGCTGCTCCGCCGCATCGAGGGCGGCGAGGACCACGTCGTCGTTGTGGAGCCGCCAGTGCAGGACCGCGGCGACGTCGTCGGCGTCTCCGAACCCGCGGACCGGAATCGCCCGCTGCAGGGCTGCGACGGGATCGGCTCCGCCCGCTTCGACACGGCTGAGGACGTCGCGCAGCGCGGGCCAGGCCTCGGCCTCCACGATCGAGGCGACCATCGGGATCTGCTCGCGCAGTTGCTCGACCAGACGCTCGCCGGCGAGGTCGTCGAGGGTGTAACGCAGCCGGGGCACGAGGGTATGCAGCGCTTCGGAGGCGTCCAGGGAGTCGCGCTGGGCGACGGTCGCCGACCGGGTGGTGCCGTCACGTTCGATGATCTGCGCCCACGCCTGGCGGGCGGTGCGTACCGGGTCCGGGTCGCCGACGATCGGCACCATCTCGGGCGTGACGACCAGGTACATGTGGTTCGCGTACTTGCCGCGGGTCGCCGACGGGTAGGCGGCGTTGCGGTTCATGCCCTGGTCGAAGAGCGCGTGCGCGGTGTCGGTGGTCAGGCCCTGCGCGCGGTCCTTGGTGATGGCGTAGCCGAGCTCAACGGACGCCTCCACGTAGGAGGCGGGCAGGACTGCGCTCGCCTTGGAGTGGGTGGACTTCACGACGAGGCTGCCGTCACCGAGGACCTTCGTCACCGTCCACATGTCGCCGTTGCGGATGTAGCCGCGGCCGCCTCGCACTTCGGTCTTGCGGTCGATGGCACGGGTGACGATGCGGTCGCCGACGCCCGCAGAGTTGCCGTCGCGCAGCAGGATCGTCTTGGTGTTGTCGACGATCCCGGCCTGGATCCGGTCCTCGCGGGCGCGGGCGGAGAGAGCGGCCGCGGTCGCGTTGTCCGGAGCGATGAGGATGGAGACCAGGCCGTCGTTCGTGTCGGACAGCCACGCCCCGTACGCCTTGGCCGACATGGCGTCCGCGCTGCCGGCGTGGATGCGCCCGCGGGTGTGGTACTCCTCGAAGGACGTCTCCGAGTCGCCTTCGGCGAGGGCCTTGGATGCCTCGATCTCCCAGGTGCGAAGGGTTCCGTCGTAGTCGCGGAAGCGCCGGATCTCGGTCAGGTAGAGGGCGCCGGCGTCTGCTTCGATCTGTGCCAGGAGTCCACCGGGGCCAGGTGCGCCGAGCTGGAGGGGGTCACCCACCGGCAGAAGGCGGCCGCCCGCCGCGGCGGCCTGACGCAGCAGTGCGGCCATGTCGGTGGAGGCTGCCTGGCCTGCCTCGTCGACGATGACGATGGCGCCCGCGGGCAGCGTCCACTCCGGGGTTCCGGGGGCGCTGGTCTCGCTCATGAACAGCCAGCGGCGAATGTTCTCGGTGCGGATCTCGGCCTCTTCGCCGAGGACGTCTGCCTGGATCTGGCCGTTGGCCATGCCGATGACGGGGATGCCGTAGGCGTCGCCGACCTCGCGCAGCAGCGCCATGATCGTGGTCTTGCCCGCTCCGGCCCGGCCGATGACGGCCTGGACGCGACGGTCGCCGGTGAAGATGCCGTGGATGGTGGCCAGCTGCTCCTGGCTGGGGGTAAATCCGCGCTGATCGTGGCCCGCTGCGAGCGCGGCGTCGATCTGTTCGTGGCTGAGTATGAGGACCGGCGCGGGCTCGCGGGCAGCTCGGACGACCTCGCGTTCGGAGGCCCTGATGTTGTGCGAGGTGTAACGGGTGGAGCCGGCGTCGTGGAACAGCGAGGTTCCGTCCGGGCGGAGGTAGTCGGCGGGTACGGGGAGTAGGTCGGGCATGTCGACGAGCTCGCAGTACTCGGGCGACAGGGCGGCTGAGGTCAGCTGCTGGATGACCGTGTCGAACTGCTCGCCCAGGGATATGTGCCAGCCTCCGGCGACCAGCTGGCGTATGACCTCGGCCTCGGCGTTGGACCGGGTCCAGGTTTCACGGTTCGCCTCCAGGACCGAGACAACAGCGGTGGGGATGTCCTGGAAGGCGGTGGTCCTTCGTGCTTCGAGGGCGTGTTCCACAGGCGTTCGCGGGGCACTGCGAATGGCCTGAGCGGACTGGCGCTGGGCGAGTTCAACGATCCGATCGGGGCGGCGCAGGCCCTCCTTCCGGGCGCGCTCACGCCACAGTTCCCGCTCGTCTGTTTCCGAGCGGAGCTCCTTCGGGGGGCGGTCTGTCAGCGCGGCGGCCTGCGCCATCCGGTAGCTCTCGGCGCGGTTGGGCTCCCGTTCCTCACGGACCCGGAAGGCCTTCATCAGCTCGCGGAGGTGGCCCTCTGTCTGCCTGCGGCGAGAAGAAAACTCGGTGATCAGGCGCTGTCCGACACCGTGGAACTCGCGGACGGGGCGCTTGTCGAAGGAGAGGCTGTCGTCGCGCTCGATGGCGGTGATGGCGAGCTCCTCGGCCATGCCCCGCTCCAGCTCGGCGGTGTACATCTCGCCGAAGGTGACGCGCTGACGGTGCAGAGGCCGTGCGTCCAGTGCAAGCCACTTCCCGTCGACGGAGACCTTCGCGCTGATCGCGATGTGCCGGTGGAATGCGGGATCACCGGCCCGGCTGGACCGGTGGGTGAAGACGGCTGCGGCGAGGCCGTCTGTCTTGACCTGGGCGACTCCGTTGGCCCCGATACGGGCGTACCCGGCGCTGGATTCGATGCGCTGCCACATCTTCTGGAAGGCCCGCTCCTCGACCTGGAGAAGTCGCTGACGGCCTTCATCGTCGGCCAGGGCGACCGCGATGGCGAAGGACTTGACGGGGGAGACGACCATCTCCCAGCCGGCCCTGGCAGAGCGCTCGCCCTCGCGCTCCACGAGCGCGCGCAGTTCGTCCTTCCGGGCGTCGGAGGCCTTCGGCTCCTGGCGCAGACGCTCGGTGTACCGCTCCTCGACGGTCTTGTACTGGCGCCACCGGCGGCCCAGCGCCTCGCCTGTAAGGGGGTCCTCGCCGTACTTGAACAGGGCGTCCGCGTGGGCCTGGGAGACGTCTCCGGAGAGGCCGAGAGCGGCGGCGCCTTGACCGATCCAGAAGCCTGGAGTGTCCGCTCCGGCTGCCCAGTGCTCCTCGTTCGCGCTGACGCCGAGGGTGCGGTCGTCGCTCGCGACGGTGCTCAGGAGGTAGTCGATACCCATGCCGGCGCTGACCGGGTGGATCGTCAGCATGCCGTCCTCGGCATCCCGTTCATCACGTCCTGGCCGAGGGCCTGGGGGAGCGTGATCGGACGGTGCATGGAAGTGATCTTAGACAGCCGGGCGGCATATGCCAAAGGTAATGCACATGGTGTGACTAGATGATCTTGGAGAGATCTCAATGATTGAAGAATGAGCAGGTGAGAGATGGTGTGAAGGAGGAAGAGGGTGAGTTGGAAGGTAGAGGTCAGTGAGGTGGAGAGGTAGTGGGAGGAGGAGGTATCAGTGAGGTGGCAGTGGAGGGTGGATATAGAAGAGGCAGAAGGTCAGTGGGAGGGGGGCGAGAGGGACGAGTGGGGTGAGGAACAGGAAGGTCTCAGTGGGATGTACAGGGATTCGGCCGTGATGGTGCAGGGTTCTGGAAGTGACCTGGGTACGTGCGCTGGACATGTGAGGGGCCGGCGAGGACGTTGTCGGTGAGGGGCCGACGAGTCCTCGCCGTTGACCACGCGCTCTCATCAGGGTGCGAACCCTTCGGTGAAGACGTCCTGCAGGTCTCCTCAGGCCGGATGGGGGCCTTTACCGCGCCGCGGGTCTCGGTGACCAACGAGGGCATCTGTCTGACCGGGGTGGCGAGCGTTGAGTCCGGCGGTGGTGCAGTAGGCGTGCCGCGGGATGAGGGCGCCGCCGGCGGCCAGGGTTGAGTCGTCATGGTCGTGGGCTTCTGGGAACCCGGGCCGGCCCGGCGTCGATCGATGGCCGCCTGTCGCGTGGGGCACCGGGGCCGCCCGGTGTCATTGTGGGGTCATGGGGAATCGGAACGAGGAACTCGCCGACCTTGCTCGCCAGGCCGTTTCGACGGCGGGTGAGCTGTGCCTGCTGGCAGAGCGGATGAACGACGTCGGGTTGCGCATGTACGACTACGGCGAGGAGGCCCTGCTCGCTACCGTATCGGCGCTGTACAGCAGTAAGGACATGCGCAACGTCACCTCCGCCCTCCTGGGCACCGGCGTGATGATGGCGATGGACAAGGGCAACGTCGTGATGCTGAGGGATATCGCCGGTGGCAGGTTGTTCGAGCCCGACCCCGCCGCTTGGCTGGGAAGGTTCCGCAGGGATGGAGGAGAGTCTTGACGAGGACATCCGCGGCCAAGATGTGAGGGGCAGGGAGCGCGTAGGTATCCCTCGGTGCGAGTCGCTGGAACTTCGAGCGGCAGGGTGCTGACGGTGACACCTCCTTCTGGGTGAGGGGGTGTTGGGGGTGGTTCAGAGAGGCGCGCGGGTTCCCGGGGTGGTGGTTGCTGCTGGGGCCAGCAGGCCTGGTGTGAGCATTGCCGCAGGTCGCGGGCGGGGTTCGGCGTTTATGGCCGGTTTAGGATCCGGGCATGACGTCACGAAGCAACGAGCAAGCGCTGTCGCGGAAGCAGAAGCTCCGGGAGCAGCAGAGGCGCCAGCTGAAGGTGCTGGACCAGGTCGAGAAGCACGAGAAGAAGCTGGCCTCGATTGACGAGGACAAGGAGAAGAAGATCGCCGCGATCGAGGCCGACGCGGCGCAGGAGACAACCGTGGTCGAGCGGGAGATGGCCAAGACGATCGTCGAAGCCGTCGAGGCCTTCGGAAGCCAGCCGAACGCCGCCGAGCAGCTGGGGATGACGCTGGGCGACATACGCCGGTACCTGAACCAGGACAAGGACGGCCAGGAGGAGGCGACGACCGATGTTCAGGCGACCGAAGCCGCTGCAGGACCTCGGGAGCCGGCGCGGGAGGTCCCGGTTACCGGTGACGGTCCGGCCCCTGACGATCTGCCGGAGACCGCCGGCACGGCGCAGACGGACGCTGTCGGAGAGGGCGCTGGTGTGGAGGAGCCGGTCGGGGTTCCGGCGGCGTAGCGCGAACACGAAGCGGCCCCCGACCTTGTGGCACCGAAGGGTGCTGAGGTCGGGGGCCGTTTGCTGCCCGGCGGGGTTTCACGAGCCGCGATTGGCCTGGGCCTTCTTCCGGCGCTCGATCCATGCCTTGACGTCATCGACGTTGCGCTCGCTGTTGGCGTTCTTCGCCGGGAACGGGTCCGCGCCGGCGCTGAAGGTCTTCGCGTAGTACTTGAGCATGTCGGTGGTCGTGCCGGCCGCTTCCGCGAGGGCAACCGGGCGCAGCATCTTGGATGCGCCGGGCCCGCGGTGCTGTTCGATGGCCCGCAGGAGCCTGCGCGCGGAGTCGGCTGACTTCAGCCCGAGCTTGTCGGTGAGCCAGGGGACGGTGACGTCCTGGCCCTCGGCGTCCGCGGCCTGGACGAGCTCGAGGACTTCGCGCTCGCGCGTGGTGAGTCCGCGTTCGTCGCGGGTGGAGGGCTTGGACGGCTTGCGGTCGCGCTCGGCGTTGTCGAGGATCCAGGTCCGGACCTCGGACCAGTCGCGCAGCCCCTGCTCGTCGGGTTCGGGGAAGGGGTTCTCGCTCTTGTCGGCGCTGTAGGCCGAGCCGTAGTAGTTCACGCCGCGGACGGTGATGCCGAGGGTGCGGGCGAGGTCCTTGGTGTCCATCTTGGCGTGGCGGGGGCGCGCCCGGCGGGCGGTCTCGGCGACGTTGCGGGGTCCGCCGATGGTGCTGTCGTCTGCGGCGAACGGCTGGCTCTCGTACCAGGCGAGGACTTGGTCGCGGTCGCGGAGTTTGGTTCCGCGCAGGCCTGGGGGCGGAACGTCCGGGGGGAAGCCGGCGCTCTTGTCGTAGACCCAGTTGCGGACGGAGTCGAGCTCGCGGCCGGTGGCGTCGGCGATCTGCTTGAGGGTGACGCGCTCGGGCAGGAGGGCGAAGGCGGCCTTGACTTCGTCGAGGGACTTCATGAGCGGGTGCTCCTTGCGGTGAGGGTGCGGCGGCTGGCGGTGGGGGTGGATACGCGGAGAGGCCGACGGCGGGTGCGCGGTGTTCCCGTACCTGTGTACGGGAACACCGCGTCCGTCGTCGGCTGTGTCTGCTGGTGTGTTGTGGTCGTGGGCAGGGTTCCTCACGGTGGCCGGGGTGGTGTGGGGCGTTGGTGGCGGGTCACCAGGTGCCCCGGGCGGTGTGGGCGGCGGTGCCACTGGTGATCCAGTCGGTGAGGGCCAGGAGGTCGTTGATGGCCTTGTCGTACTGGCGACGGCTGTGGTCGCGTACTTCGCGGGAGGAGCGGTAGGCGGACTGCCCGTACCAGGCTCCGGCGTCCAGGGCGTCGGCCCAGCGCTTGGTGACGTCGGCGAGGAGCTGCTCGGGGAGGCCGTGCAGGCAGGTGCACCGGCTGGCCGTGAGGGCGTTATGGAAGGCGCGGGCCCGCTGCTGGTGTTCGCGGATGTCCGGCGGCAGCGCGATGGGCTGGGTGTGCCAGGCGGGCAGGTGGGTGCAGGTGCTCAGGTGGGCGGCGGCCTGGGTGACGGCGGGGGCGGCGGTGGTGGCCTGGTGCAGGACGTGGCTGATCACGTCGGGAGCCAGGGGGAGCGTGGTGTTCATGTGCGCGGTTCCTGTTCGGTGGTTGTGGTGGCCGGTCCGGGTTCGCCCTCCCATCTCCGACGTGTACTAAATTACTGGTTGGAGTGGGCGGGGTCAAGCAGGGGGTGGTCGTCGGGCCACCAGCCGGCTGCCGCCGCGTTGGCTTCGTGGCGCACGGCGGCGGCTTCGAGGGCGTCGGGGTCGGCGAGGTAGGCGGCGTACGGGGGCCGTGGGAAGGCTTCGGTGAGGGCGCATATCCGCAGGGCCTGGGCGACGAGGAGCTGTGCGGCGGTGGCGAAGAGTTCGCCGGGGGAGTCGGCCGTGAGGACGGTGTCGGGGCGGTCCGGCCGGTGGGTGCGGGCGGTGACGCGGAACGGGTTGATCTGGACGGTGTAGCGGTAGTCGATGGCGCTGCCGGGCTCGGGGGCTGCGGGGGTGGTGACGGCGGTGATGAGGTGAGGGGCGTGTTCGCCGACCCAGGCGCGGTAGTCGGCGAGGGTGCACACCTCGGGGTGAGATGCGGTGGAGAGGAAGTCGGCCAGGGCGGGTATCTGCTGGGCGGGGGGCGACCAGCGGGAGTAGAGGCGGGCTTCGGGCCGGCCGTCGGGGCCGGTCCAGTCGATGATGGCGCGCTCGGGCACGGTGAGACTCCGGGGCGTTGGGGGACGGGCGCGCCGCCCGGCGGCCGGGCGGCGTGCGGGCGGCTACGCGTCGAGGGCGGTACGGATCGCAGTGAGGCTGCGCTCGGCCTTGGCGGTCCGGTCCATCCACTCCGTCAGTTCCTCGCGGGCGGCATCGCGTTCCTTGCGGGCGAGGTCACGCTCCTTGACGGCCTTGGCTGTGGCCTGGGCCCGCTCGACGAGCTGCCCCAGGTTGAGCGAGGCGAGAGAGTCCGGCGTGAGGGACTCGGGGGCCGGGCGGTCGGGTGCGGTCGGCACGGCCGTCTTCTTCGCGCTGGCGCGCGCGGGCTTCTTGCGCGGCGCGTCGGGTGCGGAAACGTCGGTCGGGCGGTGGGCCTTGAGGTGGGTCCGTACGACGCCGATCCCGGTAGCCGCGAAGTCGCAGTGGACGCAGCCGTAGAGCTCGGTGTCGTTGGCAAGGAGGAGGCGGCGGGCCTGCTTGAAGTAGATGGGCTTCGCGGAGGTGCTGATCGGGGCTTCGACGGCCTCGGATGCGAGGACCTGGATCCCGTTGACGGTGGTGGCGGTCACGGCCGCGTCCTTCCTGACGGGCACCGCACGGCCGCTGGTGAGGCCGTTCCCTGGTGCTAGTGGTGTGTGGTGTCCGGCCCGGGGTTTGCCCTCCCTGGTCCGACATTTACTAGTCTACTTCACGTGATCGTGATGGTCAACTCCGCGAACGGGTCGGTGGCCTTCACGGTGTGTTGGCCGCGAGGAAGGCGGCGTGCATGCGGTCACGGCAGGGGATGCAGATGGCGCGCGGCACGAGCCCGATCCACACGAGGGGCACGCCCGGCTCACCCAGGGAGGCCGCGCAGGTCGTGCAGCTGGACGCGGGCCGGCGGGCCGGGGGCGGCAGGTGGTAGAGCGTGATGTCGTGGCCGTCGAGGGTGAACCGGGCCTGCGGCACGCGGCCTTCCTCGTACGAGCCGGCGTTGACGTGCGCGGCGGTCCGCAGGAGGTCGGACACGGAGCCCGGCCCCGGGGCGATGGCCCCGCTGAGGGAGTGGCGGCCGTCGACCTCCCGGAAGATTTCCCAGCTGGTGGTCTCGGGAAGCCAGGGCGGCGGGTTGTCGAGGAGCTGGGCGAGGAAGGCCGCGGCGGACTGCTGGTCGGGGGTGGGGCTCATGTTGTGCTGCTCCATGTGTGGGCGGGGGTGCCGTCGGGGGTCAGTGCGGGCCGAACGTCGAGGTCCAGGTGCCGGCGCCGTCCGCGGGCCAGTCGCCGTTGGTCACCTGGGCGAGGTGGGCGTGGAAGCGGGGGCAGTGGACGTCGGCGGGAACATGGTCGGCGGGTAGGTCGTCCGGGATGACGATCAGGAGGTACTCGCCGCAGACCGGGCAGTCGGCCAGGGCTCCGCGCAGGTACGCGGCGCTCCAGCGGGCGTGCCGGCGTTTCCAGGAGTGTCCGCATCCGGTGGTGAAGCGGATGCCGAGCGGGGTCTTCTTCACGTGGGGCCTTCGTTCGTCGGTTTCGTGGCGCCGCACCCTTGGGGGCGGCGGCGGGGCGGGCGGGGTGTGCGCGCCGGGGGCGGCTCGATGCCGCTCCCGGCGCGGTCTGGCTGCGCGGCGGAGGGGGTGCTCCGGGTGGCCGCGCGCCGGGGCCCGGGCGTGCAGCGGCGGGGCGTACGGCGGGGGCCGGCTCCGGCCTGTCGGCGCGGGCGCAGCCAGGCCGGCTCGATGCCGGCCTGGCTGCGGTCGCCGGACGGCGGCGCGGCGTGCGCCACACCGGGGCCGGTGCCGCACCGTGAGGGCGCGGCACCGGCAGGGGCGTTGGTCAGAAGGGCGGGTTCTCGTCGGTGGGGGCGGCGCTCCAGGCGTCGGCCGTCTGCGCGGTGCGCTGCTGGGGGGCCTGCTGGCCCCAGCCGCCCTGCTGCTGGTTGGTGTTGCGCTGAACCTTGGCGACCTTCGCGGTGGCGTTGCGCAGGCTCGGGCCGACTTCCTCGACGTCGAGTTCATAGACGGTGCGCTTCTCGCCCTCGTTGGTCTCGTAGGTGCGCTGGCGCAGGCGGCCGGTGACGATGACGCGCATGCCCTTGGTGAGGGACTCGGCGACGTTCTCGGCGACGTGGCGCCAGACGGAGCAGGTCAGGAAGAGGCTTTCGCCGTCCGTCCACTCGTTGGTGGTCTTGTCGAAGATGCGGGGGGTGGAGGCGACGCGGAACTTGGCGACTCCGGCCCCGGAGGGGGTGAAGCGCAGCTCGGGGTCGTCGACCAGGTTGCCGATCAGGGTGATGGTGGTCTCGCCTGCCATGGGAGTGTCTCCTCGTGTGTGGTTCTGTGGCGGCCGGTCCGGGGTTTGCCCTCCCCTTCTCGACATTTACTATTCTACTCAACGTGGGTGGGTGTGTCAACCTCCCCCGGTGTGCGGGTTGATCCCGTTGCCTGTGACCGGTGGGTGCGGCGCCTCCCCGGCGCCGGGTGCGGGGCGGGGCGCTCCCGTGGGGCCCTTGGCGGCGGGGCGTACGCGGTAGGCGCTGAGCGGGCCGGGTTCGCGGGAGGGGTCGATCTCCAGGCCGAGTGCGGCCAGTTCATCATGCGCGACGGGGAGGGGGTCGGTGTGCTCTGAGATCCGCGCACGGGTCGTCTTGGTGAAGCTGTGGCCGGCCTCGCCGGTGAAGAGCTGGAGTCGCCAGTAGGAGGCGGCCTGAGCGGGCCGGTACTCGATGCCGATGCGGCAGTGGGTGAAGTCGGCGGCGGTGAGCTGCGCGGCGCTCTTCTGGGGCCGGGGCGCCGGATGTTCGGGACGGTAGGGGTCGGTGGGCGTGGGCATGGATCCTCGCTGCGGCGTGGTGGAGCGGGCGCGGCTACGTGCCGTGCGGGGCCTCGGGCCGGGGCGGCGGTGACGTCGCCCCGGCGGGCGGGTCAGTCGAACATGTAGCTGGCGAACTGGCGCTTGAGCGTCCACCCGAAGTGCTCGGGCATGTCGGCGAAGTCGGGGAACAGCTCGATCATCACGCGGGTGGCCTCGTCGGGGACGGACACGTCGATGAAGGTGTCGCCGGAGCGGTACTCCCACCGGTGGAAGCGGTAGAAGGTGCCGCCGATGCTGCGGACGTGGGTCTCGCTCGGCTCGGCGTAGGCGCTCTCGCTGACGGTCTCCAGGATGCGGGGGCCGACGGTGGGGCGGGCTGCGGTGGCGGTGGACATGTTCCCTCGTTTCGATCGGTGGCTCGCGGTGACCGGCCCGGGGCTCGCCCTCCCCGTTCCGACATGGACTAGTCTACCTCAAGTGGGCGGGGTGTCAACCTGACCCCAGGTCCGACCGGGGGTGCCGGTCGGACCCGGGGGTGCCGGTCGGGTCAGCTGACGCGGCGGAAGCGGTCGGCGGCGTAGCGGGCGAACTTCTCGTTCGCGTCGTGCCACAGGTGCTGGCGGGCGTCCGCGATGGGGTTGCCCATGGTGCCCCCGGTCGGGGTGGAGCTCCGCTCGGCCTTGGCCATCTGCTCGTGCCACGTCGCGACGGCGTCCCGGGTGATGGACAAGGCCTCGATGAGCTCGGTCCACAGCTCGACCTGGAACTGGTAGCCGGTGATGTGCTCGAAGAAGCCGTCCATCCGGACGTTCTCCGCCGTCAGTTCCTCGCCGTGCAGGCGGTCCCACCAGTTGCTCGCGTAGCGGCGGGCGTCCTTCCGGCCGGCCTCGGCGGCGACCCTCAGACGCTCCTCGAAGTATTTGCGGTCGCGGGCGGCGCGGTCGGTGGTGCTGGCCATGGGTGCTCCTCGTTGCGGCGGCGGTTCGCGGTGGCCGGTCCGGGGCTTGCCCTCCCTGTTCCGACATTGACTAATCTACTGGATGGGGGGTGGATGTCAACTCCCCATCCGGCTTTCTGGGGTGGACGGCGGGGTGGTCGGCCCCCTGGTCGTATCAGGCGTGGTGGCGGGCGATGCGGATCAGGGTGTCCGCCACGGTCACGGCCTCGTCGTCGAGCTTGACGGTGACGCGTCCGAACGCCAGGCGGGCGCTCCCGCGCGCGTACTCGTGGTCGGCGCGGTAGTCGATGTCGTGCTCCTCGTCGCCCTGGGAGAGGGCGGCGAGCGTGGGCCACGGGTCCGTGAGGCAGTCGCAGTCGTGGTCGTGGTGGCACTCGTCGCGGTCCTGGGCCCAGGCTCGCATCTTCTCGTACGCGGACGGGGTGAGGTGGGGAAGGGTGATCTGGACGCGGTCACCGTGCGACCCGGCGATGATGTGCCCGCTGAAAGAGGGGGCGCTGATCAGGCACAACGCGTCGGGGCCTTCACCCCTCCACGCCCGGTGGATGCTGCCCTGGCCCCCGCCTGCTTCGATCATGATCATGGCCGCGGTGTGGGCTGTTGCCGCGGCGGCGGCCTTGGCGGACTCGACCGCCATACGGAGAGTGGTAGCGCTCGCTTCGGACATGGTGATGCTCATGAAGACCTCGGGGTTGCCGGAAGAGCTCTTGCGGGTAGGGCGGAGCGAAGGAGGTCAAGGCGCGCACCGGGCCGCGTCGGGGCGGCGGGGCCGTCGCCGAACGGCCTGGACGTGAACGGCCGGCCGCCGGGCGGGGGTGCGGCCGCTGGGGCCGGCGCGCTACGGCCGTCCGGGGTTCGCGCGGCTGCGGGCGCGGCTCCCGGACGGCGGTGGTCAGCTGCGGACGGCCACGGGGCCGACGGTGGTGTCCGTGAGCGGGTCGCCGGTGCCCGGGTCACCGAAAAGGGCCTGATGGATGGCGCGGGCCTCCTGCCAGTCCTCGTTCCAGTCGCCATTGCTGTTGATGGCGAAGACTTCGGGCATCAGGGTGTGCGCGCGCAGGAGTACGGCGGTGACGGCCATGTCGTAGGGGAGGCCTGCCGTTTTAGTGAAGCTCCAGACGAACGGGCCGAACTGCGAGAGGCGGCGGGGGGAGAGCTCCAGGCGGAAGTGCTCGCAGCCCTCGTCACCGCGCCCGTTGAAGGCGATCAGGTCTTCACTGATCACCGGCAGACCGGTGCCGTCCGGCCCGGCCAGCACCACACCGGCCTTCTTGGCGAAGTCCACGACGGCCGCCGCGTCCACGCGCAGCTGGAGCCAGTTGCTGCGGAAGGCTTCCGCCTGGGAGGTGTAGGCGAAGGAGTGGGTGTATCCCATGGGAATCGTTCCTCGTCTCGGTGGTTCGCGGTGTCCGGCCCGGGGTTTGCCCTCCCCAGTCCGACATTGACTAGTCTACTTCACGTGATGGGGTGCGTCAACTCGCGGGCCGGGCCGGGGGAAGGGTCACGGTGCACAGGAACGGCGGCGCGGCGCCGTCCTGGAATCCGTAGGTGCTCTCCACGCTCCACGGGCGGGGGCCGGGGGTGGCTCCGGCGTTCCAGTGGAGTACGGCGGCGTAGGCCTCGCCGAGGGCTTGACGCAGTAGGGCTTGGTCCTGCCGGTCGAGGGTGTCGGCGTCTTCGCGGGTGGTGAGTGCCGAGCCGTATTCGTCCTCGATGCGCAAGAAGGTGACCGGCTGGCGGGGGTCGGCGTCGTTGGCGGTGCGGTCGAAGATCACGCGGGCGGCCGTGGGGCAGATGGCGCGAATGGTGGGCGCGGCGGAGTAGAGGAAGGCTCCGGCGAGTTCGGTGTTCGCCTGGTGGAGCCGGGAGCAGCGGACGACGAGATACCCGGCGGGGTCGGCGTACGGGTCGGGCAGGGGCGGCGTGGGGGCGGTGGTGGTCATCGGGCGGTCGCTTCCTGGGGGCGGAGCATGCGGCGGGCGGCGGCGCGGCCGCTGGCGGTGAAGGACTCGCGGCCCGTACGCGGGCGGTGCGGGCGGCGGCGAACTGGGCCTGGGCGGCGCGGTCTCCTGCGGCGGCGCGGGCGAGCAGTTCCGCCTGCGGGTCTGCGGGGCTCTGGCTGGTCACTGGGGGTTCGTTCTGGGTGCGGGTGGGGCTGGAGGCCGGCCGGGGCTCCCTGGCCGGTGGAGGGCCCCCGCGCCCGTTGCAGGCGCGGGGAGCGGGCGGCTACAGGCGGACCGTCTGGCCCTGGTCCATGACCTGGTCGGGGTCCGCCTCGGGGTCCTCGGCGTACTCGGCGACGTGAAGAGAGAGTTCATGGCGCAGCTTGGTCGCCGCGATGCTGTCGAGAGCGACCCGGGTGGGGGCGCAGAATTCGGCTCCGTAGGCGTACTCGTCGGCCCGGAAGTATCCGAATCCGGCCCGGTCGACGGTCTCGGCGCGTCCGGCGTACAGCTCGTGGGCGAGTTCGCGGATCGTGTCGAGCTGGTCGGCGGCGGTCAGCATCACGGTGGGCATGTGCGTCTCCTCGGTTCGGTTCGTGGTGTCCGGCCCGGGGTTTGCCCTCCCCGTTCCGACAAGTACTAATCTACCTGACGTTCGCGTGGGCGTCAATTCGTCCGGCGCCTTCTTCCGGGGAGTCGAGAAAATCGGTGTGGACGAGGAAGAGGCGGGCGGCCTCCCATTCCTCGTACTCGGTTCCGTATTCTCCGTGGTTGCGAAGTTCTGCGCGGAGCCTGCGGACCTCTGCTATCAGCTTGCCATCCTCCGGGGTGAATACGGCGCCTTCGGCCTGCCTTTCCATTTCCGGATGTCCGACGGCCCGCGCGCGGATCCTGCGCCATATCCTGGCTCTCTCCTGGGCCAGTGCGAGCGGGCCTATGCCGTACACGTCTTCGTCGGCGCGCAGGATGGCGCGCAGGCTCTTCTGCTCTTCGGCCCTTTCCGTGAATGCCGCGTCGGCGAGTTTTCGCAGGTGCTCGGCATATTCGGTGTCGGGCACGTTGGCGCGGTAAAGGTGCAGGGGGTGCGGGGTTCCGTGCGTCATTTCAGTTTCCTCGTACAAGGTGGTAGGTGCCCGCTCCGGCGTAGAGGGGGATCACGCTGCCGCTGTTGATCATGTGGATGGCGAGCGACTCGGCCACGGCCTCGATGTGGTCAAGCCACAGCTGCGGCACCCCCTTGGTGCCGTGATCGGTGAGGTAGTCGAGGGCGTATTCGGCCACGGCCGATTCGGGATCGACGCTGAATTCTGTCGTCCGGATGTACTTTTCCTGACACTTTTCCGAAAGGTGTTCGACCTCGCACGTCTCGTAAATGTGCTGGACGACTGCGGACGGGAAGTTGTCCAGCGCTTCGGCGATAAGGATAAGGTCTTCAATTTCCTCCGTCTCGGCAACTTCGATTCCGCCGAACCCCTCGAAACTGTGGATCGCATATTCTTCCGCGTCTCCCTGTGGGGAGGTTTCGAGTATGCCGCTAATCTCGTCGTATACGGCCTCGGCGTCATCGCCGATGTTTATCCATTTCCCGTGGAGTCGTCCGGCGTTGTAGTCGGAGAGGGAGGCGACATAGATTGCGTTCATGGGGGTTCGTGTCCTTGCCTTTGCGTGCCGGGGCGGGGCGGGGCCGGGCGGCCCGGTGGGGCCGCCCGGGAGGGGCTATCCGATGACGCGCATTCCGATCAGGCGCGGGCTGTCGTCAGTCTCTCCGCACCAGTCGTGCGCGCAGTCGGCGCACAGGTGGGGGCAGTTGCAGGAGTCGCGGGTGAAAGTGGCGACGTGCCAGCCGTGGTCATGGGCGGCCCAGGCGCCGTCGTCGCCGTCGTCCGGGAAGTCGGACCGCGCGCCGCACCGCTCGCACTGGATGGGGTCGCAGGCCGGCTGCGGGGTGATGAGGACGGGCGGGACCTCGGTCATGACGGCGACCATGGGTGACTCCTGGGCTCGGTGGTCCGTGGTGGTCGGCCCGGGGTTTGCCCTCCCCGTTCCGACATTAACTATTCTACCTATCCGTGGCGGGGAGTCAACCTCCCCCGCCCCGGATTCGGTCAGTCCGTGGGGCGGTTCGCCTCGGCGAAGGACAGCAGCCACTGCGGCACTTCGCGCATGGGGGGCGAGAGGTGGGGGACCTCTGTGCCCGGCGCGCCGGACTTGAGTACGCGGACCCCGTGCACGTAGGCGGTGCGCAGTTCCCACGCCTCGGTGTTCATGCGGGCCCAGGAGAGGGAGGCGCCGGTGGGGCGGACGGAGTAGCGGCGCTCCGCGTTCCGGATGTCGGGGGCCCCGGCGAGGAAGTAGTTGCGGTGCACGTAGGTGAAGTGCCGTACGACGCTGCGCCCTGCGTCGTCGTAGATGCTGTTCACCTCGGTCCGGTCGGTCCGCAGGGTTCCCGTGACCGGCGCCGGGGTGGCGCTGGCTGCGGTCTCGTCCTGGTGGGCGGTCATCACGGGGGTCTCCTCGACTCGGCGTTCGTGGCGGTCGGCCCGGGGTTCGCCCTCCCTGTTCCGACATTGACTAGTCTAGTCGTCGGGGTGGGTTTTCGCAACTCCTGACGGGTTGGTTTCCGTGATGGCTCGGCCCCGTGCCGGGCTGGCGGGCGCGCAGCGTCCGCGTGTCCCTGCGCAGTGTTCGCCCCGGTCGGCCCGTCAGCCGGTGTGCGGCGGTGGCGTGGACGTGCAGGTGGCCGCAGACCTTTCTTTCTCCCGCCCCGGTAAAGGCAGTTCCAGGGCGCGGGGGTCTGGCGGTCAAGCGCGGGAAGGAGTACCGCAGGCGGTATAGCGACGTAGGAGCGGGCCGGCGAGGACACGGACTGGAGCGCTTGAGGGCCAGACCCCCGCGCCCACAATCAGAAAGCCGGGGATGGAGGAAGACCCCGGTGCCGGCCGGAGCGAAGCGCAGGTCGGTGCCGGGGTGAACAGTGCCCGGCGCAGCCGGGCTCCTTCCGGTGCGCAGCGCCGGCCCTTGTCACTGCGGAGAAGGGGTACCGCGGCGGGCCGGCCGTGATCCGGCGTGGTGCCTGGCCGGTTCGGTGCGCACTTCCGGGCTCCGCGTCGGAGGAGGCGGGGCCCGGAAAGTGCCGGGCGGGTGGTGCTCGTGCTGGTTACGCTGCGGCCGCGCGCTCTGTGCTGGCGAGGTGGGCGCGGAGGGCGTCGGCTCGTCGGGAGGTCTTGTCCCGGGCGGCCTGGGTCTTGGTGAGGGTCTGGTTCAGCTGGTGCAGGTCCTTGCTGTACCTCGCGAGCCAGTAGACGGCGGCGATCTTGCGTCCCGCGTCTTCAAGGGCCTCGCGGTCGGGGCTGGCGCGCCAGTGGGCGACGACCGCGGCGAGTACGGCCTGGGCGTGTCGGCGGGTGGCGGGCGGCAGGGGGGCCGTGTTGGGGTTCTTGTCCCGCCGGGAGGTGGGCACGGGGGAGCCGGCGTCGAGGTGCGCGAAGAACACGCGGGAGCTGCGGGCGAGTTCGATCCGGTTGACGGTGAGGGGGTCCGCGCGCCGGTGGGCGGGCGTTACGGGGGCGGTCCCGAAGAGGATGTGCAGGTCGGGTGACCAGGAGCGGTCCGGATCGGTGGGGTCGGACAGGGTGGTCCCGGGTGAGAGAACGACGCTGCCGGTGACGTGGGGTCCGCGGAGCCGGTAGGTGGTGGAGACGTCGTCGAGGTCGGTGGTGATGTCCATGCGCAGGAGTCCGTACGAGCCGAGGTGCTGCTCGGAGTGCGCGGGCGGGGAGGGCTGGGCGGTGATGGTCACGATGTCCTTCGGGTGGGGTCCAGGGGGGTGGTGGGTGCTGCTCCGGGTCCCGGGGGTCGCCGGTCCGGGGTGGCCGGCCCGAGTGGGGCGGGAGAGCCGCCCCCGACCTCTCGGAGGTCAGGAGGCGGGCGCGGTAGCGGAGTTCACGAGTCCCCAGGCGGTGAGTTGGGGTGGGCGTGCCAGGGCTCGAGATCCCAGGAGAAGTCCTGGCAGTCGACGCGGACGGTGTCCGGAACGGCGGTGGTGAGGCTCCCGCCGGGGCTGAGGGCGTAGACGAGGGTGACGCGGAGCGCGGCCCCGGTGTGGTTGTCCAGCCGGCCGCTGAGCATGGCGGCGATGTCCCGGGGCGTGGCGCGGTCGAGCGGGACGTACTGGCCGGTGATGCACTCCGTGCACGCGCAGCCGGGCGGGTCGACGGCTATCAGGGTGGGCATGACGGGTCGGGCCTTTCGCGGAGGTGGGCGGAGGCCGCCGTGCGGCGGTGGGCGGGCTGGGGCTTGGGCGCGCGCGAGCGCGGCGGCTCGATGCCGCCGTGATCGCGGTCGCCCACCGGGCCGGCTCCTCCGGGGCGGGGGAGCGCCCCGCCCCGCGCTGGCGTCAGAGCGTCTTCATGTGGCGCATGACGGCGCGGTGGGCGGGGTGGTCGGCGGGAATGAGGCAGGAGGCCTCGTACGCGCTGTAGTCGGGGCGGACTTCGTGGCGCACGCCGGGGCGCTCGGCGGGGGTGCACATCGTCCGGGCGGTGATGGAGACGAGGTAGCCGTTCTCGTAGACGTTGACGGGGGCGTAGGAGGTGGCGGGGCAGAGCGTGAGCATGTGGGTGCCGGACTGGGTGACCACGAGCCACCACGTACCGGGGCGGGCGGCGGCCGGGGTGGTGTCGGTGGGCTGGGGGCGGGTGGCGGTGGCCTGCATGGCGGTGCCCTTCGTTCGGGTCGTGGTGTGTTCGCGGCGTGCGGCGCGGTGGTTGGGGCCGACGGCGGGGACCGGGGGGTGCGCGGGCGGGGCGGCTCGATGCCGCCGCGCCTGCGGTCCGGGTACCGGGGGACCGGCCCGCCCGGGGGAGAGGTCCGGGCGGGCCGGGGTGCCGCTCCCCGGGGCCGGGGCGGTGGCCAGAGCCCCGGGGAGCGGCAGTCTGGGCTACGCGCTGGCCGCGAGGCTCATGGCGGTGAGGGCCTGGCCTTCGAGTTCGAACGCGGCGTCGGCGTCGTCCAGGGTCTGGGCGGTGGCGGTGATGGCCTGCATGAGGCCGCCTGCCGTGTTCTGCCCGCCGGTCACGAAGTGGCCCATGATCGACTCGCGAAGGGAGTCGGTGAACTTGAGCTTCTTCGAGACGACCTCGATGGTCTTGACGGGGTCGGCGAGCGGGCGGCCCGCCTCCTTCTCGATCTGGGTGAGCTTGGCCTCGACGTACTCGCGGTCAAGGAACGTGGCCACGGCGTCGCGGGCCTGAGCGGTGATCAGCTCCAGGTTCTTCGTCTCGGTGTCGCCCGACCACCGGATGACGCCTTCGTCCAGCTTGGCGCCGAGGTGGACGGCGCGCAGAGCGTCCTTCTGGATGGTCATGCCGTTCTCGCACACCTTGACGGTGATGCGGGGGGTGATGGTGAACGCTCCCGCGCCGACCTCGCTGTTGGCGATGACGAATCCGGCGGACACGATGGGCAGTTCGTCGCCGCTCTGGCCGGTGAAGGGGGAGCGGTAGCCGCGCAGGAGGGCCGGGGCCAAGACCTTGATGTGCTCGGACTCGACGCGGACGATCATGCGGCGCTCGGTGAGGTCGCATCCGGTGATCTTGACCTCGTGGCCGGACTCCTTCACCCCGCTGAGCGCGGCCATCAGCACATCGAAGTTGTCGATCCGCTTGTAGCTGTCGGACAGGAACGCCCGGAGGATGCCTTCGCCGCCCTGGTCGCCGGTGAAGCCGCGCAGGAGGAACTTGCGGGACGGGTCCTCGGCGAGCCACCCCATGACGTTCGCGTCGTACAGGTCCACCTTGTCGGCGCGCATCCGGCGCAGGTAGGCGAGCGGGATTCCGAGCTTGGCGGCAATGCCCTCGTCGGCGACGGCCGTGGGCCGGTAGGTGCCGTCGGCCATGGTGACGCCGGTGTCGGTGAGGATCGGGGGGAGGCCCTGGACGGTGAAGTTCCCGCCCTGCACGGTGAGGGCGCCAGCGGGGGCCACCATGTCGATCTTGGCGCCCTGCTGCCGCTGGAGGATCTGCGCGAGGTTGGAGAGATCGGCGTTCCGCGCGCTGGACGCGGCGTCGGTCGGGATGACGACGGCGGCGCGGCGGGTGAACTGCTCGGCGGTCTCGATAGCCATGATGCGCTCCTGTGTGAGGCTGGTTCGTGGTGTCCGTCCCGGGGTTTGCCCTCCCCGTTCCGACATTTACTATTCTACTCATGATGGGCATGGTCCGCAAGTTCGGGACGGCGGATTTCCATGATCTTTTAGCGGGGCGTGCTGCGTCCCGCAGATGGCGGCGGCCTGAGCGGTGGTCCCTCCGGTCGGTCGGCGGCGCGGTGGGTGCCGCGCCCGGGCAGGGCGGCCGGGCTCGCGCAGCGACCGCGTAGCGGCTTGGCCTGGCCGCCCTGCCCGGGGGTGGCAGGGTTCGGACGTCGATCGACCGGAGGGACCACCGCGCCCCGCACCCCCCACCACCAACCAGCCGCACCCGACGACGGCCCCCGGCCCCTCTGGGACCGTTGGCCGGGGTCCGGGGCAGCGCCCCGCTCCTTCACGCGCGGCTTCCGGACTCGGGGCCCGCCCCCGTAGGCCCGCCTGCGCGGTGGCGGTGTCGGGCAATCGGCCCCGGCGACAACGAGGTTCCCGCTACGGTGGATGTCAGTCCCCGCAGGGAGGTCACGTGCCCACAACCGTGGTCGGATTCCGTCTCGGCTGTGACGAGCGGGGCCGCCAGGTGACCGTCATCCTGACCGAGGCCGGCGTCCTGCACCGCTGCCACGGCCCGCTGGGGCTCAAGCCCACGCCCGTTAAGCCCGATGTGCCCACCTCCGTGGACCCTCACCCGGTCCCCCGGCAGGCCGCACGGCTGCGGAAGATCCACGCCGACCTCACCGGCCGGGCGTACGGCCGTGTCCTCGTCGCGCCGGCCTGCGTACGGCTGGAGACCAGCGAACACCCGCTCCACGCCAATCCGTACGGGCCCCACGCTCCCCCCGTGCACCCGGAACTACTGGAGGAGTTCGTCGGGCTCGCCCCGTCCGGACCGCGGTCGCTGGACGAGGCCCTCCACGCCTTCTACGAGGCGATCGGCGTCGCCTCGCGCTACAAGCACCCGCTCCCCGCCGGCCACCAGGCATCGCCCCTCTCGCCCCGGGCCGCCGACGCGTTGCGGGTGCTAGCCCGCGGCTCCGCCATCGGCTCGCCGGCCCGCCGCGCGGTCGGCTGGCGCGTCACCGCCCAGGAGGTACGCCTCCACGTCGGCGCACGCGGTGAGGCCCTCGGACATCGGGAGGTCACCGAACTCCAGGCCGCACTGGCGGCGTGGCTCCGTCTGAACCCGGAGCCCGGCACGCCCGCGGTGTCGGCGCCGTCTTCCGGGACGGAGTCGGGCACCCGAGTCCCGTCACCGACAAGAGCTGACCGGGAGCGCGTTGGGGGACGTCGACAAGGTGGCACATCCGGCTGACGGGAGACTGATCCCACTGCCACCATCAGGCGATGGAGTACTTCACGCTCACGTCCAAGACGACCGGGCATGACCCGGCCGATGTCGAACCTGCTCTCCGGCGGGCCTGGAATGCCTGCGCCGCGGTTCCCTGCCCGAAGTGCCACGTTGCGGCGGGCCAGTACTGCCGAAACCCGATCCGGGGCATCTGGTACGTGACCCGCTTCCACAAGCCCCGGCAGACCGCGGCGGATGTCCCGAGCGTGCTGGGGCCGGTCGGCGTCCACGGACTCAGCTGGGCCAGGGGCACCGGCGTGTTCGCGTGGGACGACCGCCTCATTCCAGAAGCACCGTGACCACCAGGTTCCAGACCCCGCCGGGCCGTCCTCCGCGAGCGTGATCCGCGGGCAACACCAGGAGCCAGACGGCGGAGAGTCCTCGATCCAGGGCCTGGTGGGTCATCCCGAAGCCGAGAGGGCGAGGTCAAGGGTCGCTTGGGTTAGGTTCACCTGTATGAACGTCACCCCCATGAACTCATTGGCACAGGTGTACGACAGGGAGTTCCGGGTGCGGGGACTGCGTGAACAGGGCTGGGGACGGGGCCTGATGGCCGTGGCCGTACTCATCTGGCTGTGGCTGGGGTACTTGCTCGTGTTCCCCTTCAGCGTCGACGGCCACCGCGGTGCTATCGAGTGCAAGTCCCGCGCCTTCCACGAGACCGGATATCTCCGCGAGTCCTACCGCGTGGACGAGGGAGACAGCTGCGACGGCGCGCGCGACTGGGGCCCGATCACCGCCGGCCTGCTGCTCTCTCTTCCCTTCGCCGTCGGAGGCGCCGGCCTGTTTGTGTCGGGTACCTCGACGGTCCGCACCGCCGCGTACGCCGCGGACATCGCCCGCCTGAACATCGAGGAGTAGCCCCCGTGGGGATGGCAGAAGTCGAGGGACCGCCCCGCCGTATGGGCCGGTGGTCTAGCGTGAGGCGTCTGTCGGCCCTCAGAGCAGAGGAGTGGAAGTGGCTGAGGTCTGGATTGGTCCGCGCAGGTACGCCACGAAGAAGGCGCGCCAGGGGGCTGTGCAGGACATCCTGGCCCGCTACGCCCACGGGCAAGTCGTCGACCAGGAGGACGACGACCTGCTGCTGCGGGACCTGCTCAACATGCACCCCGACGCAACGGAGAAAGTCGGTCCAGGGGTTGACTACTTCCGTGTCATCGCCACGCCGCGCGGCAATCACAAGGGGCCCGAGGCAGTTCTGGTGAACGGGGACAAGGTCGCCTTCTCCTACCAGAAGTGCCTGGAGGTGCCCACGCACAGGCAACGCGTCCTCGCCGCGATGCGCACGGAGATCCAGCCCCAGGTGAACAGCTACTTCGAGTCCCGCAACGAGGCCAACACCCTGGTCTCCGACGAGACCGGACAGCCCTTGGACACCAGCGACACGCACGTCTCCTACTTCCGAGGCCCTCGGTTCCACGACATCGCCGTGCAGTTCGCGGGCGAAGCCGGCGGCTGGGACGCCGTCGACCTTACTTCGGAGACCGCACGCGGCCTGGCTTTGTTCACCGATCGCAAGCTGGCGGAGCGCTGGCACGCTCACCACCGCGAGCACGCCGTGCTCGGCCTGTTGTCGTCCAAGGAGAACCTGCGTCGGCCCCAGGCGTAGGTTGCCGGACCGGGGCCAGGACCGCATCGCATCGTCCCGGCCCCGCAGCTGGCCCCAACCCCTGGTGATGGAATCAGCTCAGGGCCGGACCGAGGGTGATGGTGAGCTCGACCTGATCGTGGGCCGTCAACTGCTCGATGCCAGCGCTGGCGGCGAGTGCTTGGGCGTCGGAACGCAGGATGGTTGTGACCGTGGGAGCGTTGTGGTCGTCGAGGGCCAGCGCAAGGGGCCTGGCGGTGCCCATGGCGATCCATCCGAGGCGAAGACCTTGGTACTCGACTCGGATGGCGTTTGGGTCCGCCGGGTTGTGTAGGTCTCGTACCAGGTCGAGAAGGGTTCCCGCCGGGAGGGTAGCGAGGAGCCAGACGTTGTCGGCATGCTGGACGCCGCGCAGGGGGGTGGTGAACGTTCCCCGGCCGCTGAGGATCATCTTTTGCACGGTGCGGGGGCTGCGCCGCTCGGCACTGCGGATGAGCAGGGCCGCGACGCTCGGGGTGGTGATGGCGGTGATCTCGTCGGTGGTCAGGTCGCCAAGCCAGCCGGTGAACTCGGAGAAGGACGGCTCGGCGACGGGGCAGCGTTCGGCCAGGCGGATTGCCTCACGGCGCTCGTGGATGCCCAGGCTGGCCGCGTAGCAGGCCGGGGCGGTGTCGACGCCGTACTTGAGCATGGCCGGCAGGGCGGCGAGCGGGCCTTCGGCGGTGAGGCCGTGGCGGGTCTCCAGGATCTGCAGGATCGAAGAGACGCCCCAGGCCAGGTCCTGAACGATGACCTTGTCGATGTACGCCGAGGTGGCGGTGATGTCCTGGGCCCCGAGGACCAGCTGGTGTGCGGTGTGGATTTCCTGGAGGGGCAGTCCGGCGATCCAGTCGGCAGCGACAGCGACGACGGCCTCGATCGGCTGGCCCTTGGAGGTGGCGCTGCGGCGGACTTCCTGGATGGTGGCGGCGGCCGCCAGGATTCGGTCGAGAATGGCCGGCCACGTCGTGGAGGTGAGGAGCGCGGGGTACTCGGTGATGGTGAGCGCGAGTTCCTCGGCGGCGGTGATCGCGTCGAGGCCGCCTTGCAGGCTCAGCCCGGTACGCAGGATCGCCGCGCGGGCGGCCGGCTCGGGGAGTTGACGGGCCAGCGCGGAGACGCGGCGGGCGGTGAAGCGGACGAGCGGCTTGAGGGACCAGCCCTGCGCACCGATCTGGTGGCCGCCCAGGGTGTGCGAGAGCAGGTCGTGAGCGGCGTCCTCCAGCAGCTGCTGGTCGGGGGTGTCGACGACCTCCTCGGCGAGCATCGTCAGGAGCTGGAGGTCCAGGCCCTGCGCCCAGTCGGTCAGCAGGTCCTGCTCCGGGTCGAGGAGCTCAAGATCCGTCAGGTCCTGGTCTCGTTCGGGGCGGGTGCCCAGCCTCGCGATGGCGAGGCGGTGAAAGAGCGCACCGATGGTGGAGAGAACCGGTTCGATGTTGCCCTTGTCGAGGTAGCGGCTCCGAAGCTTGCTGGCCTCCTGGGCGTCCTTGGCGATGAGGACGACGTGGCCCTCGGTCTCCTGGAAGGCGCGGCCCGCGCGGCCCGCGGCGTTCCAGAACTCGCGGACGGGGATCTGCTCCTTATTGCGCCAGGTGCTGTGCACCAGGACGGTTTTGACCGGCAGGTTCATGCCCTGGGAGAGGGTGCTGGTGGCGCACAGGACCCGTAGCGTGCCGTCGCGGTAGCCGCGCTCCAGCAGGTGCCGGACGGCCTGCGGGACCGTGCCGTGGTGGTAGGCGAAGCCCTGCAGCACCATCGTGGTGAGCTCGTGCTCGTCGCCGAGGTGCTCGGCGATCTTCTCTGAGAGCGTCCGGCGCTGGTCACCCGGTGTCTGCCCGTGCCAGTCCGCAGGGCGCTCGGGGGTGCCGGCCTTCTTCAACGCCGTCTGCAGGGCGCGCGCGGCGGCCTGCGCATAGGCCGGCTGCGTAGTGGAGATCAGCACCGGGCCGAGGCGTTCGAAGTGCAGGGCCAGCGCGGCCGCGACGTCCTTGGTGTCGCGCGGGTGCAACCGGGTGCGGGCGCGATGGCGGGTGATCACCTTGGGCACGAAGAAGTGGCCGTCCTTCGCGGTGCCGTACCGGATGCCGCCGCTCTGCCCGTCCTGCTCCTGGCCCCACCAGGCGAATACCCCGGTGCGCAGCTGGGACGGCGACCAGTCGACCGCCGCGTGGTTGGTGCCTTCAGCGGTGGGCTCCAGCCAGCGGGCGATGTCCTCGCCGTTGGGCAGGACCGCGGACAGCAGGACGATCCTCGCCAGCGGGGTGGTCCGGCGGATCCGGGTGAGGACCATCTCCAGACGCAGCCCGCGCTCGGACCGGTCCAGGGTGTGTCCTTCGTCGACGAGGACCAGCCGCAGCCGGCTCGCGAGTTCGGGAGCGTTGCGCAGCAGCAGGTCGAGCTTCTCGGTGGTCACGACCAGGACGTCGGTGAAGTCCAGGAGGTGGTTCTCGTAGCGGACGTACTCGGAGCCGCCGAAGAGGGAGGAGACGCGCAGGCCGACGAGTTCGAGGCTTGCGGCGAGGTGCCGCTCGACCTGGGCGGCCAGTGCGCGGGTGGGCACCACGTACACGGCCAGCGGTGGGTCCATGAACCGCAGGAACGTCCCGAAGGGGCTGTCGTCGGCCTCGCCAGTGTCGGCGAGGGCGTGGAGGATGGCCCATTCGGCGATGTGGGTCTTGCCCGCGGAGGTGGGCATGGTGACCGCGAGGTTGTGGGCCCGGGCGTCCAGGAGTCCGGCATCCAGGGCGGTGCGCTGGGAGGGCCACACCTGGGTCAGCGGGCGGTCGGTGACGATCAGGGCCTTGAGGTAGCGCTCCCAGGTCCTCGACCAGCTGGAGGCGCGGCGCAGCAGGAGCCACGGGGAGGTCGCGACGATGTCCTCGACGGCGTGGGCGAGGGAGTCGACGAGGGTCCAGGTGTCCACGATGGAGGCCTGGAGCAGGATGGCCGCGGCTTGCTCCAGGTCGTTGACCGCGGTGCGGCCGGCCGTACGGTCGCCGTTCCGCCACAGCGCGGCAAGCGAGCGCGCCGCGCGGCCGACCAGGCCGTAGGCGGCGAGCACGGCGAGGTCCGCCTGCTCGGCCCGGCCCGCGGCGAGCGCGGTGGTGAGTTCGCGGCCGAGGCGCGGCAGTTCGCTCACCGCGGCGGCGCCGAGCTGGGCGACGGCGTCGATGTCGCGCTGCAGGAACGCGCCGGCGGCCGCGGCGATCCGGTACGGGGCGGCCGCGGTCAGCCCGTCGGGACCGGGGATGTCCCCGTAGGTGAACAGTTCCCCGACCTCCTGCTGGAAGTCGCGGGCGATGGCGGTGGCGTTGGCCTGGTAGCCGGCCAGACCCCACATCGTCGCCGAGATCGCCAGCAGCTCGATCCGGGCCTCCGGCTCGCCCGCCCGCGCGGCCAGATCGGCGTACGCCTGGGCGATGTCCGGCAGCGGCCCTGGATCTGCGCGGCGCTCGCGCGGGGTGCGGGCCAGCTGCCCGAGCCGGGCGAGGGAGAGGCCGCGCCGCAGAGCGTCGGGGTCGTAGGTGTACGCGGCGCTCCCCTCGGTGCTGATCTGCTCGGCCAGGACGTGGGAGCGCAGTTGGCCGCGCAGGGATGCGGACGCCTCTCCCATGGCCAGTGCCTCGTCGCCGAGACGCCGCATGGTCCCGTCGTCGTCCCTCACGCTGTGCCCGCCGTTCCGTTATCCGTGCCGCTGCTGGTGGTGCTGCCGGGGGCGGTCTCGGCCGCGTCGTAGACCCGGCCGACGAAGTCCTTGAGGTCGTCGATCTTCACGACGGTCAGCTCGGTGCGCTGGGTCACCTTCGCGCCGAGTCCGGTCACGATGTCCTCTTTCCACGACTTGGCGTCGTGGACGAAGAGCATGTGCCGCTCCACCTGGCGGTGCCCCGGATCGCGCAGCAGAGCTCCGAGCCGGCGTGCGAGGAATACCTGCCCGCGTTCGCTGCAGCGCGCCATGAGGAAGTGGATGCTCTCGTCGAGCCTGTCGAAGACCTTCTCCAGGCTGTCGTACGCCTCGTTGCCCACCCTGTTGTCCCGGGAGGCGCGGGTCTTGACCTCCGGTACGGCGATCGCCGGCGGGTCCTGCCGGAAGCGGAACGCCAGCACGTCCGTGCCCTGCACGGCCTGCGCCGGGGTCTGCTTGTAGCGCAGCTTCAAGACCGGGACGCACCACCGGCGCACCTTGCGGTAGAGAGCGCCGGTGACGATCTCCCCGAAGTCCCCGTGCCGGATCTTTCGGTCCACGGGGAACTTGTTCACCCGCAGGTAGCCCGCGACCTCCGGCGCGCCCAGGTCGTCGAAGACGTTGGCGAGCTCGCCGGGGGCCAGGTAGTTGCGCATCACCTCGTGGCCCAGCTGGGCGACCAGCTCCTCGTCCTCGATCAGCCCGCCGTCAGCGAGGAGCTGGTACTCCAGCAAGCCGTCTGGCTGCTGAACGTCCTGGGGCCTGAGCCACTTGTCGAACACGCGCGCCTCTCCTCCCCCTGGGCGCGCACCCGGTCGGCGAACGCGTCTCGGACCAAGGCTAGGTCAGCACCCGCTCGCCGGCTCCGGCTAGGGAAGGCCGAAGGCGATCGACCCGTCGGTGGACCGGAGAAGGGTCTGCCGAGTGACGGAGATGCTGGTTGGTGTGCCGCGTGAGCGGCGCACAGGTTAGGACCCGCCGTCGAGCTTGGGCGGCTCAGGGACCTCGACCAGGTAGCCGAGCCCGCTGTCGATGGCCTCGGTCGCGGCCGCGGGGAGTCCGTAGGCGTCGGTGTAGCCGCGGCACATGGCTGCCGGGGTGCCGAGCGGGGCTACCGGGTCGAGGGTGCTGTGGCAGACCACGCTGCCGTCCCGGCTGGATCGGACCGCCTTGATGAAGGCCTGGAGCCGGCCCGGTTCGAGCTCGACAGCCGTTCCGGCCGGGTTGAGGAGACACGTGGTGCAGCGCTTGCGAAGAACACGGATCTCGCCGGTGGCCGGGTCCGCGTACGAAGGCGCTCTCTCGGCGATCAGGTCTTCGGCGCGCATCTCGGCGAAGGCCTGGCGGAGCAGGATGAGATCGTCAGCCATCTGCCTTCTCCGGAGCGATGTACGGGGTGAGGCCGGCCATTCCCGTAGGGAGGCCGGAGCGGGAGGTTGGGGTGCCGCTCCGGACGGCAAGGTACCGGAGCGGCATGCACGAGGCACCCCTCTTGATCATTTGTCCTTGCCGGGTGAGACTCCCTGCGGCACGGTTTCGCACTGGGTCGCTCGCAGGCCCGCACGGGCACGAATGAGCCGGGCGCGGTCGGCGACTTCGTTCGGCGGGGGCATCGGTCCACCCCGGCCCTGGGCCGCGAGGCTGCGGATGCGGGCGGCCTGGCGGTCAAGCAGGGCGGCCGCTTCCTCGTGGAGTTCGGCATCGGTTCCGGCCTGCACGAGGACCGTCCAGCGTCCTCGTGCACCGGGGAGGAGCACTTCGCGCTCCCTCGCGGTGACGAGAAGGGTGCGCTCGGCAGGCTTGGTGCCGGTGAGCTGGACGAGGTAGTGGAACTGGATGTCCGAGGTGGGCAGCAGGAGGGCTGTGCGCTTACCCGTCTCCTCCTCGCCCAGGACGTAGGGGGCGTGCTCTGCGGCCCAGCTCTGGAAGAGGCAGGCGTCGAGGGTCTGGCCGGTCTGCCGTGCGGCGTGCACGAAGTCCGCGAGCGCGGGCAGGAAGGTGCTGGGGCTCAGCCAGTGGTTGCGCCGCAGGAAGGCGGGGGCACCGCTGTCGGTCTGGTGCCACTCGATGATGGCGCGGGCTCCCATCGGGAGGCCTCCTCGGGGGTGGTGGTCGTGGTGAGCTGCTCCGGGTTGCCCTCCCGGAGATCGGTGGTCTGCCGGGCGCCCCGGACAGGACCGGGGCGCGCGGGAGGTTTCAGGGGGAGGTCAGGCTCGGGTACCTCTCGGTCGGGGGCTCGACGCTGCCGGGGGTGAGCGGGAGGTACTCGTGGTCCGGGTAGACGTTGTGGGTGCTGAACCTGGCGTCGGGGTAGGCGTAGGTCTGCTTCGTTCCCCGGTAGGTCCGGCTCCAGCGGAAGGACCACGAGGCGAAGCCGTCCTCGTCGACGCTCACCGTGGCGATCTCGCCGACCGAGTACTCGGAGTGCGGGCCCGGGGTGAAGGCGGTCTGGATGAGCATTCCGGCCTTGAGGTCGCGGGCTGCGACGGCGGGCAGGCCGGTGGCGATGCAGGCTGCGCAGGGGCCGTTGGCGTGGTGCGGGTGCGGCATGAGGAGCAACTCCTGGAGGCGGGGCGGCGTGTGGAGGACGGTCCAGGACTTACCCTCCCTGTTCCGACATTAACTATTCTATCCATCGGGTGGTGGGGTGTCAACGGGACACCCCACCGGGTTCACCGGCGCTACCCGGGGAGCTCGCTCTCCTCGCAGGCGATGACGAGGTGTTCCAGGATCCGTTCGGGCCTGCCGGGGCGGTCCTGGAGGCGCGCGACCCGCAGCGTGATCCGGCGGTGGCGGGCGAGCGTCCGGCCGCAGACCCTGCACTCCTCGAACACCAGGTTGGGCGTGCCGTCCGCGGCGAGGCGCAGCCGCTCGCTGTCCCACACCTCGTCGGGGGAGCGGGTGGCCGCCAGGGCGTTGCCGGTGTGGTGGAGCTGTCCCTTCACGTCGTCGGAGTCGAAGAGGTGCCCCCAGACGGTCTGGCCGCTGCGCAGGTCGACGATCTCCATGAGGGTCTTGCCCGGCTCGTGCTGGACGCTGGACTGGAGCATGAACTCCGGGGGGAGGGTGCCCAGCACGAGCTCACAGGGGCCCGTCTGCGGGTGCGGCGGGGTGGGGGAAGCCATCAGGTGTCCGTCCTGTAGCGGGTGGCGGGGTCGGGGTGATGCTCTGCTGGGGCGCCGGCTGGGTGCGGAGGGCCTGGGCGATGCGGTCGGTGAGGTCGAGGGCGGTGCGGACGTCGTCGCGGATCCGGCGGAGCGCCGCTCGGCGCTGCTCTTCCAGATTTCTCACCTCCCGGGGCGCGTAGGCGTATTCGGCGGCCTGGTGCAGGTCGGCGAGGTCGGGCCGCCCGGTGTGGTGGCGGACCAGGGCGGCCACGGTGGAGGCCACCCGCTGATGAGCCCGGTCGGTCAGCCGCCCCCTTTCCCACGGGTCTGGGCCCACGGCCCGGGGGACGGCCCGGCGGGGGCGGGTCAGCCAGTAGTGCCAGGTGTCCGTCTCGCTCCAGCCCGGCGCCTCCAATTGCTGCTCCATGTTGGCGACGTGGACGGTCGCGATCCCGCGCACCTCCTGCCTGTTGAAGACGGGGCGCCGGGTCCAGGTCGTGCCGGTGCGGTCGAGGGTGTATCCCTCGGGGCGCCCGTAAGCGACGAGGAGGCAGCCGGGTTCGTTCCGGGCCGGGCTGATGGTGATCCACCCGCCCGCCTCGGCGACGTGGTAGAGCGCGAGCCCGAACCTCCAGTCGGTCTCGGCGCGTACGGTGAGTCGGTCGCCGGTCGGCGTCGTCAGGTGGAGCGGGCCGCCGGGCGGGGCCGGGGTCACGTGGCGGCGCCGGGCTGCGGGAATCCGGGAGCCCAGCTACTGCCGGTCCAGACCTCCCAGAGAGCGGCCTGGGGGGTGTCCCGGGCCAGCTGGCGCGCCACGCTCGGCGTGAACCGCTCGGGCGGCTGGTGAAGCGTGATGAAGGCGATCACCGAGCCCGTGGGGGAGAAGCCCCGGACCAGGGTGTGCTGGAGCCGGCTGGCCTTCTGGGTCTGGAGCTCCATGTCGTACTCGCGGACGAGATCGTCGTAGACCTCCTCGTCGCCGACGGGCTGGCCGCTGCGGCGGGCTGCGGCGACGAACGCGCGCACGGTGTCCAGGTGCGCGCGGGTGAGGGGGGAGAAGATGGCGCCGCCGCCCCGACCGGCGTCCTCGATGGACCCGGCCGGGCGCCCCTTGTAGGAGAGGACCGCGGTGTAGGCGGACAGGTCGCTCACGGCGTCGAGTTCGGTGACCTCAAGGTCGCCGTGGGGCACGACGAGGCCGGTGTGGCGCAGGATGATGGACACGAAGCGTCTCCTCGCTCTGGTTCATGGTGTCCGGAACGCGGTTTGCCCTCCCCGTTCCGACATAGACTAATTTACTCCATGAGTGTCGGTTCGTCAACCCGGGGCCCTCCCGTACGGATCCGGGCCGCCGGGCGATGGAAGGGGTGGAGCTCGGCCGTCAAGTCCCCTTCACCCGAAGGGATTGAAGCTCGAAAACGATCTTCAGTCCCGCACGCGGGTGCCGTACCGTTTGCGGACTGCGCGGGCCCAGGGGAGCGCAGCATGCCGGACCAGGGAGAGGGCGGGCACAGGGGTGGGCGCGAATGACCAGGAGGCCTGGAGTAAACGGGGGCTCTGCAGGACCGCGGATCCGGAGGAGTTGTTCGTCGACGGTGCGGCACAGAACCGGGCGAAGGCTATTTGCACCGGCTGTCCCGTGCGCACTGAGTGCCTCGCGTATGCCCTCGACGGGCGTATCGAGCACGGTGTCTTCGGCGGCATGACCTCCAGGGAGAGAAGGGCGCTGCTGCGCCGGCGCCCCCTGGTGACGTCGTGGCGGCGTTTGCTGGAGGCTGCCCGCGCGGAGCACGAGCGGCAGACGGGCAGCGGTAGCGGCCTCGCCGAGGCCGGCTGAGCCTCACCGGGCAGGCCGTGTCCCTGGACGGATCCGTTCGGCTCACCGCAGCCTCCACCGGCCCTGCCGACGATCCGGAGAAGCTCGGCACGGCGGTCCTACAGAAGCTCCTCGGCCCGGGGCGCGGGACATCCTCGCGGAGATCCGCCCGGCGGCCGCCGGCGCGCGGCAGGCCGCCCCCGTGGCAGACCATCGCGGTTCGGCGTGCCGCCGGGAAGCTCTGGTGGATCAGGCGCGCGAGGCGCTCTCAGAAGGCCGTGCGGATGTCGCTGCGCGGGTCCCCGGCTACCAGTCGGTCCTCGTAGAGCCCTTCCTGCGCCCGGCGGCGCCAGGGCCGGGCGTACCGAAGGGCCACGTCGCCAGCGCGGGTTGCCCGTCGGCGGGGCACTGCGCCAGCCACCGGCCGCCCGGCGCCACGATCCCGGACGGCACCGTGGCGCTGAACTGCGCCGGCACGGCATAACCCAACCAATAGCTGTATAGCGTCCCGTATGCCTGGGCGACACGCGCCCTCGGAGCGTCATCGACCATCACGGAGAGCAGGACGCAGTCGACGCCCAGACGCTCGTACTCGGCGAAGAGCGGCGGGAAATTCGCCTCGACGCACAGCGCGCAGCCGATACGGATGCCGCCGACCTCGAAGACCAGCGGCTCGCGCCCCGGGGTGTACAGGTAGGAGACCTCGGTGTGCGACAGGAACCGCTTGTCGTACCGCGCGACCAGCTCGCCGCGGTCGGAGACGACGAACTGGGTGGGCTGCGCGGCGAGGTCCCGATGTTCCGGGCCTTTTCCGCGCAGCCTCCCGCCGAACCCAACGGGCATCTTTCAATGCATTGGGCTCTCCAGTGACTATGCCGCGTTCGCTGCTGAGGAGGCGTGGATGTGTTGGTGACATCCGTGGCAGACAACGAGCGTCTTGCGCCGCTTCCTGGCCATCAGGGCTGCCCATGCGGGCTGGTCCGGCCCCCGTATCCCCAGATCCGCGAGCTTGGCGACCTGGTGGACTGCCACCGTCGCACCTTGCTCACACAGTTCGCATCGCCGCTCTCGGAGTCTGTGAATCAACTCCTTGGGCGGAGGGCGAACGTGGACCGGAGCCGGGTCATGGACGTTCGCACGCCTGTCATGTCTGAGAGGTATTCCACCGAATCGTGACACTAGATCTGGCTTGTCCGGGCGTGTCTTGCTGGCCTCGTAGCAGATCCGCAGCCCGTCTTTGGTTTCAGTCTTGACCCGATAGCGGGCTGACATTTTCCTGACGGTTGAGCGGTGCTTGGCGGCCAGTGTTTTCAGCATTGACGTCTGGGCGTTCCAGCACAACATGCCGAGTTGTGACACATTCTGGGCAAGTAAATAGTAGTTCACGACGCCCCGGTATTCGGCCCCATAGATCCGCACGATGTCGTAGTCGTCCAGATTCTGGAGCTCTCCCCGGTGCCACGGCTTTCCGTGTTTCCGGTAAGGGGCGCACTTGGCTTTGATCACATCCGTTGGCACGCGCAACGCGATTGTCCCGTTGACCGAACGGCGGCCCCGAGAGAGTTTCGTGTTGTCGTGCTGGACGATGACGTTGTAGCCGAGGAACCGCGCCGCACGTGTGCGGCCGTGTGTGATCAGGGTCTTGTCCTGGTTCAGTTCCAGCCCGAGGGTCTCCCGTAGGAACTGTGCCAGCCTGTCCTTAATCTCCTCAGCCTCAGCCTTCGGCCCTATGAAGCCCAGCAGGTGATCGTCGGCGTACCGTACATAGGTCAGCCTCCGATAGTCAGGGTCCATTGGGTCCGTTGCCGGGATGCGCTGCGTCTGCTTTTGCAGCTCTCGGGCCTGCGCCCGGTCGCCGCGTTGCACCGCACGAAACCGCCGACTTTTCAACCTGAGGTACTCAGTGTTGCCCTTTCGGCGGCTTCCCCGTGTGTATTCGGGGATAAGAGTCCCCTCTATGAATGCGTCGAGCTTGTCGAGGTAGATGTTACTTAACAGGGGGGAGAGAACGCCGCCTTGCGGAGTACCGCTCAGCGTTTCTTGGTATACCCAGTCCTCCATGTACCCGGCTTTGAGCATGTTACGAACGAGCCGGAGAAATCGGTTATCTTGGATCTTCTCCGCCAGTATCCCGAGAAGGATTTCGTGGTCAACTGACCCGAAGCAGTCGGAGATGTCACCTTCGATGAACCACACGGTTCCGGACCAGGTGCGCTGCACCTCGCCAAGCGCGGTGTGACACCCGCGCCCCTTCCGGAAACCGTGCGATCGGGGAGAGAACTGCGGCTCGTAGAACGCTTCCAATAGAAGACGTACCACTTCACCGACAAGCTTATCTCCCCAGGATGGCAAACCAAGGGGACGAAGCCGCCCGTTTTTCTTCGGGATGTATACACGGCGGGCCGGAGAAAACCGATACCGCTCGCCGCGCATTGCTTCGATGATCTGGTCGATCTTCCCTTCGGACATGCCATCAGCGGTTTCTTCGCTGACTCCCGGAGTCATCGCACCCTTGTTTGAGTAGATGCCACCATAGGCCAGCAAATACAGATCCTTGTTAAACATCTGCCTGTAGAGCTCGCTGCACGACAAACCCTTCTTGCCGCGTTCGCGGAGGACAGAAAGCACCGCTTCGGCGTCTTGCATTTCGCATACCTCGCGGTTCTATTTTGTCCATCACCTGTGCCCCTTCGCCCTGTGATCCGGCTCTCCCGGTCTCCAGATTGGCAGGACGTTACCCCTGCGACTACTACGGGCACTCTGTCGCCATAGGACTCGCGTCCCTTAGGCGATCCCACGTTCGTCAGTGCCGTACGTTCTAGCGTGACTTAGGCGTCCCGTTCGTTTCCTTGAATACCCTGACTGGGCATCGCTCCCGCGCCCCGGAGAATTGCAGCAGAAGCCTTTACATCCTGCCGTAGGGGCCGGCACCGGTTTCAGGCGTCTTTCCGGCGGGTGACAACATTTACACCTTCTGGAACTGGGATTCAGGCAATTCAGCTTTCGCCTTATCACGCGGATCTCCCGACGCACCGCCCCATACGCCTGGGCACGGTCGCCGGTTTCCTGGCATGCTGCTGTTCCCTTCACCTTTCGGATCTTGGGTAAGCCATCAGATCCAGAGACATTCCTCCAATCTCTGCCCGCTGCGCGGGCGATACGGCACTGCGCCTCGTGGCGCAGAGAGACTGTTGTGGGGCCGATTCGGCGGTGTGAGCGGGTGGAGCGACCCGAACGCCGTCCACAGCCGCAGCTCCCCCGCCAGCGCGGCGATCGACTCGGCCTCCTCGCGCAGGACATCCCAGGCGGCACGGCTCCAGTCGGCCGGGACCAGCTCGCCGTCCGGGCCCGCCGCCATCACGTGCTTGTTCGGGTAGGTGATCGCCCCCTCGGGGAACTGCACCAACTGCGCCCCCGCCCCGGCGGCCTCCGCCATCAGGGCCCGGATCTCCTGCCCCGCCGCCCGCAGCGCACCGCGGTCTGTGGGGTCCTCCGGAACAGTGCTCTGCGCGACGGCCAACCGCAATGTCCTCGCCATGGCGCAGAAGCTACGGGATCCGCACCGCCACGGTCCGAAGCTCCGGCCGAACCGGCCGGATCCGCGCGCGTTCTGTCCGGTTCGCCGGCCGCGCGCGGTGACCCGGCGCGCGCTGGCCCGGGGAGCGCTGGCCCGGGGAGCGGGCTCCGGTCGAATTTCTCCGGCGGTGCGGCACAGAACCGGGCGGAAAGCGGGTGTTCACGCCCGGTGCGCTCGCGCCGCCTGAGCGAGGACCTTCACCACCTTCGAGGCGACGCCCAGGGGGAGCCGCTCGATCCTCAGGTCGGCCGTCGCTCCGCTTCCGCTCCCGCTGAGCAGGGCTCTGACCTGAACGGGGGAGTCCTGGCGTGTTCCCGGTAGTGGGAGGGGGAAGTTCCCGGTGACCGTGGCGGCGTCATCGGGATGGCCGCTGGACCATCGGCCATCGGGGAGGAGGCGGGAGAGGTGCTCGGCGGCCTCCCGTCGCCGCGCCTTCGTCCACGCCGCGTCCAGGACGTGCTGGCGAGCTGCAGTATTGGCCTCCGCGTAGCGGGGGAGCAGCTTGCGGCGGACGTCCTGGGCGATGGCCTTCCCCCGGTCCGCGCGGGCCGAGATGGGGGCGGGCGCGAACGACTCGCCTCCGGCCGGCATCACGGCGTGGACGCGGACGTACACGGTGGGGTGCATCCGGGGGGCGGTGACCTCCAGGGTCAGGCCGTCGGGATGGTCGATCTGCGCGGCACGGCCGGAGTCGTGGTCGCCGCCCACGGCCCAGGGGGCGCCGAGGCCTTCCGCGATCTCGGCGGCGGCCTGGATGCAGATGTCGAGCTGGTTCATGCGGTCTCCGGTTCGGTGGGGCGGCTCGCGCGGCGTGCACGTGCACTCGGCGGCGGCCGCCGCGCGGTCAGGTGTCTTGCGGCCAGCGGAATCCGGCACGGTGGACGCGGTCTTGGACCTCGTGGAAGAAGTCGGCGCCGGAGGCGCCCTGCGCGAGTTCGTCCAGCGTGATCCGGGCGATGTCGAAGGGGTTGGGGACTCCGGCGCGGCGGGCCGTGTGGTCGGCGGCGCGCAGGAGGCTGCGGGCGAGGTGGGCGGCGATGGTGCGCTGGTTCATGGGGTGCCTGCCGGTCGGGCCGGGGCGCCGCGTTCGCGCGGCGCCCCGGGCGGCTTTGGGGTCTAGGCGTACGCGAGGGGCGTGGTGGCGTTCAGGCGGGACGTCGTGTGGTCGAAGCGCTGGCCGCAGGGGGTGCAGAGCCAGGTGCTGACCAGTGCGCCGGTGAGCGTCACGCGGCAGTGGCGCTGGAGCGCCTCGGGACGGCGGCAGTCGTCGCAGTGGTTCGTCATGATGGTCTCCGTGAGGTGCGGGCGGCGGTTCGAGGTGGCCGTTCCGGGGCTTGCCCTCCCTGATTCGACATGGACTAATCTACCAGCTTCGGGTATGGGGTGCAACCCCGCGTCCTTCGCGGTGGAGCTGCTGCCGGGCAGCGTCGGTCCGTGCGTCCGCAGCCGTGTAGCCGCACGGGCAGCCGGACCGGCAGAACGCCCCGGCGGGTGCTTCGCACCCTTCGCATGCCTCGTCGAAGTCGGCGGGTTCGAACGGGCGGAGAGCGGGGTGCGGTTCGATGCCGGTGTCACTCATGGGCGGATTCCTTGTCGGTGGTGGGGGCGGCGGGGGTGCGGTGGAGCCAGAAACCGGGGCTGATCGGGTCGTGATGCCGGCGACCCAGCTCCCATCCGCGCAGTCGGGCGAGCCTTCCCCAGGTCCATTCCTGGCCGGCCTCGCGGTAGTCCTCAGCGTCCGGCCGGTCCGTCACCCACAGCCGGGTGGTCGGCGGGGCGGTGAACGGTACGTCCGCGCGGTCGGGGTACTCCACGACGGTGCGGACCAGGACGCGGGCGGCGCTGAAGGGGATCTCCTCGGTGGAGCTGAGGAGGGCTTTCCAGACGGGGCAGGTTTCACAGTCGGGCTGCCGGCCTTCCCAACGGGAGTTTTTGACGCAGCTGCCGAAGCCGCCCCACCGCGCACGGACGGTGTTGTAGCTCTCCAGCAGGGCGGCGTACGACGTCGGCTGGAGCGCGCACTGGGCCCCGATGCCCATGTGCGCGTTGAGCGAGAGGCGGTTCCACCCGCCGCGGGGCCGCGTCGGGGAGGGTTCGGCCAGGAAGACCGGCATGACGTCATCTCCTGATGGTCGGGGGCCCGCCGCCCGGTGGAGGGCACCGTTGCGCGGGGGCGGCGGCAAGGTTGATCGGGCTGTTCGCGCCGATCGGCGGCCGTGCCCACCCGGCTGCTCAGGTAGCCGGGTGGGGTGCGGCCGGGGCGCGCGGCGACCCGGTGGGCCGCCGCGCGCCGACTGGACGGCTACCGCGCGGGGGCGGTGCTGCCGTCGCGGGTCGGGTAGCAGGCGTTCAGCGGGATGATGTCGATCTCGTGCCGTGTGTCCTCGTCGGGGATGTACTGGTGTTTGCGCAGCCGGTTGGTGGACTCCTCATCGAGGCGGATGACGGTGCCCTGCCGGGCGCCGCGCCGCAACGGGCTGATCTCCAGCAGCGTGCCGCGCAGCTGGGCGAGATACTTCGGGCGGATCTTGTCGACGATCACCTCGTCGCCCACCTTGAAGCTCGTCACCCTGATGGTGTCCAGGGCGGTACGCCTCTTGCTGATTGCGGGGCGCAGGTTCTCGAGGTGCGTGTCGGTGGCGTGCTTGGCGAGGAATTCGTTGACGGTGTCGGCGCTGAGGTCCACGGGATGAGTCCTTTCGGTGTGGGGTCGGTGGGCGGGGTCAGGCGGGATAGCAGCCCTCGGCGTGGAGCCGGGTGACCACGTGCTCCTTGACGCCGTCCGGGACTCGGTGGAAGTTCCCGTAGCGCTCGGTGGACGTCTCGTCGAGGCGGACGGCCACGTAGGTGGTCCTGCGCGGCTGTCGGTCGATGTGCTCGACCTTGCCCGTCAGGCCGTTGAGGCGGGCATCGGCGTAGTGGTCGAGCCGGACGTCCTGCCCGACCGTGAGGGCCGCCGCCCTCTGGGTGTTCAGGGTGCGGGTACGGGCGCGGGCGGTGTCCTCGAACCGGTCGAGGTCGTCTTCGGTGGCACTGTTGCGGATGAAGACGAGGGTGTCGTCGAACGTGATGGTGCTGGCCGTCATGGGCCTTCCTTCCGGAAGTCGGGGAAGTCGGGGCCGGGCCTGCGGGGGCCCGGCCCTGGATGGTGGTGGGCTCAGCCCAGGTCGAGCAGGAACCGGTGGGGGTCGGCTTCGCCGAGGGGGATCCAGGTGGACTCCTGGTCGTGGTGCGCGCACCTCTTCGCCCGCGGGGACCGCTCGGGAGCGCCGGGGCCGTAGTGGGCGAGGAGGATGGCGGCGATCAGGTCGAGCGGGTCGGGGGCCACCGGTTCCGGCTCGGGGGCGTCGTGTTCGCTGATGACGATGCGGATGCGGAGCGTGGTGGGGCCTTCGGCCCGACGGGAGGTCATGGAAGTTCCTTGCCTTCGATGGTCTGTGGTGTCCGAACCGGGCTTGCCCTCCCCGTTCCGACATTGACTAGTCTACTTCATGGGGTGGTGGGCGTCAACTGTGGAGTGGGTAACTAGCCCAGCCTGGTGAGCAGTTCGGTGATGGCGCTGGCCTGCTCGGCGTTCAGGCCGTCGATCGTCAGGGAGACCTCGGCTCCCGAGGCGCCGACGACCGCGCTGACGCTGACCGCCTTGACGCCCCTTCGGCCGGTGACGGTGGTCTGCCTGCGGTACGGGGCGTCGGGGTGTACGCAGATGTCCGGCGCGGTAGCGGCGAGCCTGTCGGCGATCTGCTGCGCGACCCGGGCGCGTTCGCGCTGTTCGGTGCGCTGCGCCTGGATCAGGGCCTGCTGTTCGTCGCGCGCGGCCGCGTAGCGGGGCAGGAGCCTGCGGCGGATGTGCCCGGCCACGTACCGGGGGCTTCGGGGAGTGACGCCGATCTCCGGTGGGGAGGGGCCGTGCCGGAGGCTGCGGGCCTTGGTGTCGGGCAGGAGGCCCCGGACGATTCCGGGAAGGAGGACGAGTCGTCCGCCCCGGCCGTCGACCAGCTGGAAGCGGCCGGGCCAGGTGGCCGGCCGGGGTGACCACTGCGGCCCCAGCTCGGCGGCGACGGCGCGGGCGAACTCGGCCTCGGTGTTGGCGGGGGCGGTGCGGGTCGGGGTGGACATGGGACGGTGCGCCTTTCGTGGTTCATGGCGCCGGGGGCGCGCGGTGGTGCGCCCCCGGCGGGCCGGGTGGTGCGGGGCGGGCTACTTGGGCCGGTTGACGGCGGCGCCGCGCTCCTCGTCGGTGAAGACGAACTCGCCGGTCTGCGTACCGCGCCGGACCATCGTTCCGGCGGCCGTGAGGGTGGCCTGGGTCTGGGACGCGTCAAAGCTCATGGTGGTGGCGCTGGGGATGCCCAGGGTGCCGCCGACGGTGAAGGCGTCCTGGTTCGCGCCGAGGAACAGCACCGTCCAGCCGTCGTTCTTCTGGGCCCCGTTGATCAGGTATCGGACCAGGCCCGCGTCGAAGCGGGTGGAGCGGTTGTCCTTGCCGTCGGTGAGGATGACGAGGGTGGTCTCGGACGGTGTCTCGGCGGGCGGGAGCGTGGCGATTCGCTGCCCCTCCTGCAGCACGGCGGTGCCGATGGCGTCCAGGAGGGCGGTCATGCCGCGCGGCCGGAGGATGAACTCCGGGACCTCGCCCAGCGGGCGTCCGGCGTAGACGGTCTCGACCTCCTCGTCGAACTGCACGAGGGTGACGGTGGTGATGCCGGGCGCCTGGCGCTGCTCGTCGAGGAGGGCGTTGAGTCCGCCCTCGGTGTCCTCGCGGACGCGGTTCATGCTGCCGGAGCGGTCGAGGACGACGATGATGTGCCGACGGGCGGGGGTGGTCATGGGGGAGAACTCCTCGTGCGGGACGGTTCGTGATGGCCGATTCAGGGTTTGCCCTCCCTGTTCCGACATTAACTAGTCTACCTATCGGGGTGGTGGGTGTCAATCGGGCGGGGGGTCAGGCTCGCTGGTCGCGCTCGCGGTGCCACAGTCGTTCGTCGGCACGTTTGGCCGCCCGGCGGGCCCAGCGCCGCGTGCGGCGGCGGATGCTTCCGCGCCGGTTCCGATGTGGGCGCCCTTCGTCGGGCGAGGCCGGTATGAGCCGGTAGTTCAGGACTGCCATGCCGTCTCTCTTGCCGCTTCGGGGTTCGCCCCGCGGGTGCGCGGGGCGGCGTGTGGTCGCTGCTGCCGGTTCGCTGGGCAGCGAGGCGCATCGGCTCGCGGGTCGAGAGGGCGCCGCCCCTGCGGGAGCGGCGCAAGCGGGCGGCTGCGGGGCTACGGCTTCGCGGCGGCGGGCGCGGCCTCGGTGCGGCACGTGTGGTTGAAGATGCTCCTGCGGGTGGCCAGGACGCCGACGAAGCCGGCCGCCGAAATCCGCACGCCGCAGGCGCAGTCCAGCTCCACGTACGGTGCAGGGGAGGGCTGGCGTCGGCTCCAGAAGCGCGGGAAGCGGCGCTCCGTGGGGCGGGCGGTCGCGGCGGGGGTCTCGGCGGTGTAGGCGTTCACGGAATGGCTCCTCGCGGGTGGCAGTGGGGTCGACCCGGGGTTTGCCCTCCCCTTCGCGACATTGACTATTCTACTTCACGTTCGGGGGTGGGGTCAACTCCGTGTCCGGGTGCCCGCGCACCTTCATCCAGAGGCGGGCGCACGGGCACCGGCCGGTATCCGCGCGCGAGGCGGCGCCGGCGTCACCAGGGGCTGGCGGCCTGGCCGTTCGCCCACCTCAGAGTGGTCTCGATCCCGGCGAACCAGTCGCGCGGGAGGTCGCGGCGCTGATGCGCGGCCGCGCTCGCCGCCCACCGTTCGGCCTCGACCTCGAGGAACCCCGGCCCTCGCGGCGGACTCTTCTGCCCCGTGAGCGGGCCGTGCGGCGCTTCCGCGGCGAGCCAGGCGAGCGCCTCGGCGGCGCCGCGCAGGTAGAAGGAGTCGGTGTCGTGCCGGGCGATGGCGTGGCGGTGGGCCAGGATCGGGGCGGCGCCGGGGCGGATCGCCGGGGGTTGCTCGCGGTCGCCGCCGAGGGCCCTGAGGATATTCAGCGGCGCGGCGTGGGTGGTGGCGAGGATCGCGGCGAAGAGGTCCTCGCGGCGGGTGTAGCGGGGGTCGTAGCCCATCAGCCAGACGGTCGGGTTGGAATTGACGGGGTCGCCGTCGCGCCAGAGCTGCGCGAAGTACGACTCCAGCCCCTCGTCGTAGCCCCAGGCGCTGAGCTCGGACCAGCCGTCGATATCCAGGGCGAAACGGAAGCTGCTGCGCGCGGCGGTGGCGGTGAGGGTGGTCATCAGCTTGCCACCCACCCGAAGAGCAGCCATGCCGGCTGTCCGTCGACGGGATGGAGGGGCAGGGCCCCGGCCGGGCCCCACTTGTCGCGGATGCGTTCGTCGTCGGCTTCGATCAGCTCGTGGGCGCGGGTCTGGGCTTCGTCCTCGGTCCGGGATTCCTCTTTGATCAGCACGACCTCGTCCTTCATGCCGACCGTTCCGGAGTAGGGGTTGTGTCCGTACTCGCGCTGGGCCTGCTCGACGGCGTCATGGAACGCCTCTTGGAGCGTCGCCCCGCTGATCACCTGTTCAAAGTCGTGTCCACCCACGGATATCTCCTCGGCTCGGCGGTGTGTGGTGCGTGATCCAGGGCTTGCCCTCCCTGTTTCGACATTGACTAGTCTACCCAATTTCGTGAAGGGTGGCAACCGGGCCGGTGGGTATGGCGGCCGGACGGTGGCGGGAGCGCGGGCGCCCCCACAGCCGCAGCACGGTCCGGTAGGCGAGTCCGGGGAAGCCGTTGTCGTAGAGGGTCCGATAGGCGGTGCGCCGGGCTGCGTCATCGCGTGCTTCGGCGTCGAGGTTGTCGCGTTCGGCGTGCAGGTATCCCAAGTAGACCGCGCCGAGCATGTTGTCGGTGAGGTGGCCCATGACGTCCTCGTCGGTGACGCCGTCGCGTTCGGCGGCACGCCGTACGAGCCGGGCTACGTGCTCGATGGCCTGGTCCAGGGCTCGGGGCCCGAAGGCTTCTTCGGAGACGAGGGCGGGCAGTTGCGTGTTCATGGTGTTCTCCAGGCTCGGCGGGATGGTCGGGGAAAGTCGGTGGTTGGCGGCGCGCACCGGGGTCCGGCCGGATGGCCGGGTGACGGTGGTGCGGCCGGGCCGGAGTGGACGTTCGCGACGGGATCAACCACCACAACGAGCCGGCGCCGACCGCGCGCGGAACGCGACCGCCGGCTCTCCTGCCGACCGGCCTCCTGTCCGCCGGTGTGCTGCGCCAGGGTGGCGGTCATCGGTGCTCCGAGAGGGGAAGGGCGGCGCGGGGCGGGAGTTCCTCGCCCGCCCCGGGCTCCGGTGTGTCAGGACGCGGAGGCTCGGATGAGGTCGAGCCTGTACCAGGTGGTGTGCGTGCCGCCGTCCTGGACGGCGCACAGCTGCTCCCAGGTGTCCTGGTTGTCGGTGGTGAGGAAGTGGGCCCACCCCTGGAGGTGGTAGACGTCGTCGGCTCCCTGGAACTCGCGGCGCTCCCCGTCGGCGGTCCAGTAGTAGCCCGTGGCGCTCACGGTGCCGGGGCCCGGGTTCAGCCGGAGCTCAAGCCCGGTGGCGTCGAAGGGGGCGTCGTGGTCGCAGTCGGTGAGCAGGTCGCGGACCGTGGCGGCCAGAAGGAGGCAGGCCGCGCGGGCGGCCCCCGCCTGGTCCGTCTCGTACTGCTCGGCGCGGTCACCGGCCTCGGCCAGGGCGAGGGCGGCGGGGAGGGTGTAGCTCTGGGCGGTGATCTGCTGCGGGGTCAAGGTGGTGTCCTTCGGTGAGGTGATGGACCGGCGGGCGGGAATCCGCCCGCCGGGGCGGGGCGGGTCGCCTCCGGTCAGCTGGCGGGCGTGAAGGTGCCGTGGACGCAGCTGGTTCCGTCCGGGCGGTGGAGCCACGGCGCGCACCACGAGCAGTGCTCGGCCTCGAAGGCCCCGCACCGCGTGCAGCTCGGCCCCCAGGAGGTGGGAGCGGCGACAGGCTCGGCGTGCCAGAACTCGGACGGGTCCCAGGGCATGGGCGGGGGGCCGGTGAACCGGATGATCCCGCCGGGGTGGAACTCCACCTGCCCGTGCGGCCATCCGACCGGCGGCTTGCGCGTGGAGCCCTCCACTGCGGCGCGCACGGTGGTCCCGCGCCACGTCTGCGGGCCGCTGGCGGTGCCGGACGGCGGGGTGACCGCGTAGGCCTCGGAGTAGAGGAAGCGGCTGACCCTGGCAGCCACTTCGGTGGAGCTGTAGTAGTGCGCGGTGACCGGGCGGGGGGCCGTAGTCGGCTGCTGGTACGTCATCGCTGTGTCCTTCGTCGGCGCGGGCGGCCGGTCGGGGGCGGGGTACGTGCCACCCCCGACCGGCGCCTACTCCCTTACGGCGTTTGGGGTCAGGCCGTGCGCTGACGGTCCTTCCAGGTCGCGTACGGGGTCTGGAAGTCCCCGAAGCAGAGCTGGGCCTCGATGATGACCCAGCGGCTGAACTCGGCGGCTTCGGCCTCGGTGGAACCCGCGGCGCGCGCGGTCTCCTTCAGGTTCTCGATGAAGACCGCGTTACTGGAGAGGTAGTCGTGCGGCAGGACGGAGAGGATCGGCTCACCGCCTGGGGCGGCATCCTCGGGGCGCTCGCCGTGCATGGAGCCAGGCGTGAGCAGGCAGTCCAGGCCGTAGAAGTCCTTGCCGACCCAAGGGCTGGGCCACATGGTGACGGGGAGCGCGGCCCGTACGGCGTCCTTGAGCATGGAGGGGACGGCTCCCGCGGGGGTAGCCGCGACGTGGGCGGAGACCTCCTCGGCGGTGACCGGCTCGGCCTTGGGAGCCCGGTAGTTGCGAGTCATGATCGCTCCTCGTGGTTGGTGGTGTCGTCGGGGCGGGTTGCCCTCCCTCTCTCCGACATGCACTAGTCTACCTAATGCGATGTGGTCTGTCCACCCGGGATCTGGCATCTTCGCAGTTCAGGGCACCTTCTCAGGTGCCCGTGCGGGGACTTGCGGCCGCTGGCCAGAGTTCCGGCCGAGCGGGGTGGGTCCCTCGTTGGGCGGCGATCACGGTGGGCCCTGCGGGCACCCGGGGGCGCGGCATGCATTTCGCCGCGCCCCCGGGCGGTCGTAGGGCATGGTGCGGAGAGCGACCAACGAGGGACCCACCCCGCGCCCCATCCCCCTTCACCCCCGGCGGGCCGCACGCCACGAGCGGAGCCTCACCCCCTCAGCAGGGTGGCCGGGGGTGCGGGGGCAGCGCCCCTGCCGGCCGTCACGCCGAGGCTCGGCGGATCGTGGCTACCTCCCGGCTGCCGGCCCTCCCCACCCCGTTCGGCGAGGCGATCCGTACACCTGCCACCACCAGCTCCAGCTGCACGGATTCCCGAGCGGCCTCCATGCCCCATGCGTAGATGACTGGGTGAGTCAGGGCGGCCGAACGGGCCCGCAGGAGTCAGCGGCGACGGCGCTTGACGATCACTGTGGCGGCGAGGGCGAGACTCACGGCGACGACGGCGCCGAGTGCCGGTCGCTGCCAGGAGAGGCCGGGTTCCGCGTCCGCGGCCGCCGCCGGGAGCGGCGCCGCAGCGGTCGGGTCGGTGCTGGGGGTGGGGGTCTTCGCGGGGGCCGGCGCGGCCAGGGGGTCGACGTCGGGCGCCCCCGGGTCTCCCTCGTGGTCGAGCAATACCTTGCGGGGTCGGGCGACTCCGTAGCCGACCCAGTCGCTGCGCTTGGTGCCGTCGGTGGGGGCGCCGGCGGTCTGGATGAGGACGCGGGCCACCTGGTTCGCGGTCCAGTCGGGGTGGGCCGACCAGACGAGCGCCGCGGAGGCGGAGGCCAGACTGGTCGCGTATGAGGTGCCGCCGTTCCCCACACACCAGCCCTTGTTTTCGGAGCAGCGGATCTGGACCTTGCTGCCGACGGAGGTCAGGTCCGTGTCGGGCCCGTGGGAGCTGAACGGCATGGCCTTGCCGGTCGGGTCGACGGCTCCTACGCCGATCACTCCCGGCAGGCCGGCGATCGCGTTGGTCCAGTTCTTGCGCTCGCCCTCGTTCCCCATCGCGGCGAAGATCAACAACCCCTTGCTCTGGGCGTACTCGACGGCGGGCTTGATCTTGTCCATCGGCCAGTCTGGAGTCACGCCGATGGACAAGTTGATGATCTTGGCTCCGTTGTCGGCCGCGTACCGGATTCCCCGTGCGGCTTCCGAGGCCACGGCGAAAGCCATGGGGGTGCCAACGGACGTGCGGATGGGCAGCACCTTTGCGCCGGGAGCCAGTCCCTTGGGGCCGCCTGACGAGCCGTCGCCGACGATCGCCGCGGTCATGCTCGTTCCATGCCCGACGAAGTCGTCGTGGGGCGGGTACGTGATATCCGGGCGCTCGAAGGGCGGTTCGATGTAGGACACGCCTGGAAGAACCGAGTCGCTCTTCCAGCCCGAGCCGTCCTTGACCCCGCTGTCGATGACGGCCACTGTGACGCCGGTGCCTTCCGCCACCTTCCACATCTCCCGGGCCTGCATCTTCGTGAGGTAGTCCCACGAGTCGGTATCGGCGGCCGCCGGCAGCACCGTGCCCGAGCTGACCGCCACCGCTGCCACGACGACGCTCGCCGCCCTCCACCACGACCCGTGTCGACGTATGGTGTCCTGCATCTTCGCGCCCCTCTTTGTCCATGCGCTGCTGCAAATCCCGCGCGGACCCACCCCATCACACTGTCCATCCAGGGCAGCACCTGACCCGAAAAGGGTTATTCAGGTTGTATGGGAGGATTCTGGCCATGGATGCGAACGCTTGGAAGTCGTCGGTGACCGGCGAGAACTGCCCGCCGTGGTGCACACACGCCGATCACAGCGCCGAGGACGCGGGCACCGACACGATCGTCCACCTCTCGCAGGCGGCGGCGGTGAGGTTCCCGCCGACGGTCAGCGGTGAACTCCTCAACGTCTCATTCGCGATGTCCGCGAACGAGACGTTCCAGGAACAGGGGACGCCGCGGCAGCCGCAGATCCACTTCGGAGTCGACGACGCGAAGGGCCACAACCAGCTGACGGACTACCTGCCGGTGCGCACCCGCGCCGAGCTGGACACCGTGCTGGCCGGCCTGGACCGGGTGGCCGGACAACTGCGTGCCTGGCGCGAGCTGCTCCCCGAGAACGCGCAGGACGCGGCCTGATCCGCTAGACGCCGGCCGCGGGGCGGGTGACCCTGCTCGGAGACGTCGGGGATCTTCCCGAAGGGCGCGTAGATGCTGACGGTGAGCGTCCCCGTAGGGACGGGCGCCGGTGTCAGTGGCATCGGGGAGGATGAGCACATGACTCTGGAATCCCTGGTGCGCTCGATGGCGGACGGCTGGTGGTACCCGTCGGCTGTCGCACTGCTGATGGCGCTGAACGTGGGGGGCCTCTACCGCAAGCTGGCCGCGATTGAGCCCGACGCCCCAACGTTCACCACCCGTGAGCGCGCCGGACTGCTGATGCCCGGCCCGACCAGCCTGCCCTTGCTGTACTTCCCGACGGCCTGGTCCTGGCTCTCCTTCGGCGGCTCCGGTACCCCGGCTGTCCCGACCATGGTCCTGGGTGCGGTCATTCTGCTCGCAACGGTGCTGGGCGGCCTCATCATGGTGAAGCGGTCACGAGGCGCTGGAGCCGGCAGCGTCCCGGCCTGACGACGAGGGCTTTCCTGAGCTCCGTCCAGGCCTCCGCGACGCACGACGTGCGGGGTTGGCGTGACGGCGGTTGGGCTTGGTCGTTGGGCTGTTCGTGGTGGGGATGCACCCCAGGCTTAGCCGTCGAGCAGCGCTGTTCCCGGTACGGGCCATGTCTCCCGCCTGCGACGGTGTAGCTGTGCGGCGGCCATCTCGCTCCATAAGCTGTTTGCGCGTATGCCTGTCTGTGACGTCAGCGTGCACACGGACGGTTTCCCGTTCGACCGAAGGACTGAGCCGTGCCCGACCGGCCCGAGATTGTCTGCATCTGTGGCTCCACCCGGTTCGTGAACGAGATGCGTGCGGCGAACCGCGATCTGACCTTCGCAGGTGTCATCGTCGTCGCGCCAGGCGAAGCAGACGAGTTGATCACCGACGAGCAGAAGACCGCCCTGGACACCCTCCACCTGCGCAAGATCGACCTGGCTGACCGGGTCCTGGTCGTCAACCCCGGCGGGTATATCGGCGAGTCCACGAGCAGGGAGATTGCATATTCCCAGGCCACCGGCAAGCCGATCTCGTACACCGATCCCGTCTGACCCGTCGACGCTTCGTCGTTCACACGGGCAACGAATCTCGGTCAGCCTCGGAGCCTGCTGCTCTTCCCACTCCTCGTACGCACGGTAGTCCCCGGTGATCGCGTACCAGCGCAGCTCAACCATCTCCGCCGCCCGGTAACCCCCGGGATCCACCTTGAAGAGCCCTGCGAGCGTGCGGGCCGCGTCCCGATCCGAGAGGCGGCTGGCGCCAGTTCCGGTACCGGGGCGCCGCCTCACTCCTTCACGGCGCCCTCGAGGAAGTCGTGGTGACGGGCGAGGGCTTGGCCGAGCTCGGTGCGGCCCGGTGTGCCGGGCTGGGAGGCCTGCCACAGCGCGATGCCGGCGTTCTTGATCTCTGCGGTTCGGAATGCCGCGATGGCGGAGTCGTCGGGGCCATTGGCGGCCACGAGGAGTGCGAGGACCTGGTGGGCGGTTTCGAGGTTCGGCCGCCGAGCCGCGCGTCGTGCCACGGCGGTGATGTTGGTGATGCCCGTGGTGCGCTTGAGGGTCTGGGCGGTCAGCTCCAGCCACACCGAGTCGTCCAGCGCTGTGGTGTGGGTAAAGCTCCCGGCCCCGTGCAGGTGGCCGGCCGAGTTGGGAAGGTCGAGGGCGAGAACGTCGCGCCACAGGTCAATGCCGTGCTCGATGTCCGGCGCGTTCTCCGGAGTGGTGGTGCGGGGTAGGAGGCGCTCGGCCTCGCTCAGCAGTCGGGAGATCGCCGCAGGGCCGCCGTCGTAGGTGGTGAGGAGGGCGAGGAATTCGGGGCGGCCTCCGAGGTCGGCTGGCTTGGCCAGCAGCAGGGCCGCGCAGTATGGCCAGAGCCTCGCGTGCGTCGTGTCGTCGCCGCTGGTGCGGCTCAAGTAGGCGGCGAGCTTGAGCGGGTCGAGGCGCCGCAGGATCCGCATGCCGGCCGCGTCGATGCTCCGCCGGGAGTTGATCCCGATGACGGCGGGCACGAACGGCTTGTCGAGGTCGAAGAGATCTGCCTGATGCCGTTCGGTCCACAGGGGCGCGTGCTGGATCAGGGCGGGGAGGTGTTGGCCGATGACGGCCAAGGCGCGGCTGTCGGTTCCCTCGTCGAGGATGCTGTCGAGGAGGGTCTCGATGGCCGCCGTGAGTTCGGCCGGGGCGACGGCGAACGTCAGGCCGTATCGGAGGAGGGCGTCGAGCGCGAGGCCGCCGATCTCGGAGTGCGTGGCCGACAGCGGGTCGGCCACCGGGTCAGTCGGCTCGGTCCAGGCAGCGAATGCCGTTTCCAGCCAGCCGGTGATCGCAATCGAGATGTCCCCGAGGTCGATGCGGCTCGTCCAGGCCTCGCTCAGCGCCAGGCACAGGGTGAGCTCCGTCTGCAGCCGGACCGAGGCCTCGACTCCGGGTGCGCAGAGCAGGTCCCACAGCGCTGCGATGACGGCCCTCGTGGTGGCCTCGTGGTCCGGGAGCGGGCACGGGTCGGCGGTCAGCGGGGTGCGCAGCGCGGCCAGGTAGGCCTGCTGCAGAGCGTGGTCCGCGAGAGCCGCGGTGACCGCGGGGACGTCGGCGGCCCACCGGGCCGGATCGGTGGCGACGAGCTGGCCCAGGACGATCCGACAGTAGTCCGGGGACAGGGAGCCAGCCTGCTGCCGTTGCAGCAGGAGCGCGGCGGCCACCGGCGCGCCCGGGCTGGCGGCCGCGGCCGCGAGGTCCTGTCCGGCGGCGGTGAGGGTGTCGAGGTAGGGGACGACCTGAAACCGCGGCAGCGGCTTGGCCGGAACGGGCCCGAGCCGGGAGGTCACCGCGTCAACGACGGGCTGCCACGGGGCCAGCACCGATGCGGGCAGCACCGGGGACAGCGACCACACCACGGACCAGCCCGCCGGGGCCGGGACAGTCCAGTCGGCCAGAGCGCTGCGGCCCGCTTCGAGGGCGGCCCCGGTCGGGGCCGGGCCGAGCGCGGCCGTGAGCTCCTCCTCCAGCTCCGGCAGGGCATCGGGCGGGCAACGGTCGAGGGCGACAGCGACCAGGTCGAAGGCGTCGGCGCCGATCATCTCGACCTCGCCCAGGCGAGCCAGGAGGCCGCGGGCGGCCGCGAGCCAGCTCTGGGAGGCATCGGAGTCGTCGCGCTGCTGGGGGAGGCTCTCCAGCAGGTGCACGGCCAGCACGCGGTCCGCCCACCGGGACGGTCCCGGCAGACTCGGCCATCCGTCGATGCGCTCGGCCAGGGTGACGCCGTGCTCGAACTCGGTCCGGGCGAAGTCGAGGCGGGCACGGACCGCGATCCGGGTGGCGGAGGGGCCGCCGAAGTCGTCGGCCGCGACGATCTGGCGCAGGTCGTCCGCCAGGTCAAGGTCCGCCCGCTCAACCTCGGACGTCACGGCGGCCTCGACGACCTCCCTCACCGCGGAACGTACGGCCCGCACCACGGCCGCCTCCCCGGCGCCGTTCGGGCCGTACGCGGCGCGCTGGAGCTCCACCAGCTGCGCTTGGAGCTCCCAGTACTGCCCGGCCGGGTTCTCCACCGCGAACAGCAGCACCCGCTTGGCCACCTCCACCCAGTTGACGTCCCGCTTGCCGGCCGGGATGTCGACCAGCCACACCACCAACTGGTGCCAGAGCACCTCCACGGTGCCGTCCTGGTCCAAGACGGCGCGCACCACGGGGGAGGAGTCCCCGCCGATGGAGCGACCCACCCGCAGCAGGCCGCCCAGCACGGCCGGGTCCACGCCGGTGAACGCGCCCTGGTGCAGCTGGATCCAGGCCAGGGCCCGCTGCGGATCCGCCTGCGCGACGCGCTCCAGGTACGGCTGGGCCGGCCACCGCGCCGCCTCGGGCAGCAGCCGCGTGGTACTGACGAGGTCGAGCCAGGCGGGGCTCACGGCGTTGGCGAAGAACCAGCGGATCGCACGCGGCTGGTGGATCGCGGCCACCGCGGCGGCGTCCGCCGCGCTTGGCACCTCGGTACGGGCGAGCCGGACCAGCAGCGGGGCCAAGGCGGGCAGGTCGAGCAGGAGCTGCTCGATGTGGGCCAGGAGGTCGACGAAATGGCGACGGGTGCTCGCCTCGTCCTCGGCCCCGCCGCCGTGAAGACTGCCGGAGGCGCGCCGGTAGAACTTCGCCCACGCCCGGAACGCCTCCTCCTCACCGTCCCCGGGGACGGTGCCGGTGCGCTGAGTGACGATGTACGCCAACTGGCGCCGCCGGAAACCGCCGCCGATCTGCCTCTCGCGCTCCTGGTAGGCCCACGCGTTTCGCAGGCCGTCGAGACCGTCCGGCAGGGCCGCCTCTTCGGCCGCTCCGGACATCTGGCGGGCCTGCCGCACGCGGCGCAGGATCTCGATGACCGCCCGCTGGTCATTCCCGCCAGCGGGCAGCGCCGGCAGCTCCTTGACCAAGTCCAGGAGCTCGCGGACCGCCTCGTACTCCGGCCGGGGGTCGGCGAGAACCGGCAGGCGGCCCTTGGGGATGTGGATCAGCCGCTCGACTTCCGCTCCCAGGCCGGCCTTCGGCTCCAAGGTGTCCGGCACATCTGCGGCGTCGAGAGCGGTGAGCAACTTGCCCAGCGGGGTCTGTCTCTGCTTCCCGGCCTGCTTGAGGAAGCCCGCGACCTCGTTGTTGACCTGCTCCTGGGCACCGCGCGGACCTTCGAAGTCCTCCCCGGCTTCCTTTAGGAGCGCATCCAGAGCGGACCGGCAGGACGCCTGGACGGTCTCGAACGGCCTGGGCCAGCGCTCGGGCTCCTGAAGCATCTGCGCGGCGGTGCGAAGGTGAGCCAGCGCACGCTCGCCGTTGGCTCCCAGCGCGGTGAGGGCGTTTGCAGTGTGCGAGCCGTCCACCAGCCGGGACGGGTCAACTTCCGCGCGAGGAGCGCCATTCGGTGTCACCGGGCCACGCTAGCAGTGCTTGACGCACCCCGGGGCGTGGTGCCAGTGCGCTCACGCGACGAAGGTGACCGACGGCTGCCTCCCCGGCGGAGCCAGCCTTCAACGGCGGGGCGCCGGTGTGCGGCTCACCCGGTGTAGACCTCCGAGAGCGGAAAGACCGACCAGTCCCACTTCTTGTTGTCGTCGAGGTCTGCGAGGACAACAAGGTCCTCGTCGCCGCCAGCGCGGGCCTGCCTGCGTGCCTCGTTGATCACGACCAGCAGCGCAAGGTGGAAGTCCTCGGGCAGGACGGGTGCGGGACCGCAGAGACCCTCGCTGTCCTTGTGGGCCAGCACCACTGAGTCCTCTGAGCCGATCCGCGAGGCGGTGACCTTCTCCGTGGACGCCTGTAGATGGGTGATGGCGTCGGCGCGGACGAGGGACCCGGAGTTGCCCTCTTGCAGGTGGGTGCCGAGTACCCAGACGTCGGACATGCAGTTCCTCCCCGTGCAGAATGATCGTCTCGGCCATCCTGCATGACGGCGCCGACAATCCGGAATGCAGCCCGGTCCGACCCGCCTCTCGCCGGCCGTGAGAACGCACCGGGCCAACCTGATGGCATGGCCGCCGCCGTCACGTTCTCCTCGGTGTCCTTCATGGCCTGCCCGCACCCGGCCACCACCAGCGGCGTGGGCGGGGCGGTGCCGGGGATTCCGGCGGGGGCTCGGACGGAGGGGCGACGCGGTCGGGCGGCGTACCGATCTTGTGGGGGTGGACGCATGCCGGCTCTCCGGCCAGGGTGTACCGGTGTCCGTCGGCGGGGTCGAAGGGTGCTTCGCGGCACGGCCGGTCGTAGATCACGAACTGCTCGCGTGGGTACCGCAGGGCGGGGCAGATCCCGCAGAGGCGGTGGTCCGAGTCGGGGTCGGTGTGGGGCGTCTGCCCGTCCGTGACCATGGGCCAGCATGGCAGAGGCAGAGCCCGCCGCGGCCCGGAAAGAATTAAGTCGGGGCCAGACGACACGGACCCGAAGGTCCGTACCGGCCTCGGAGGACCGGCTTGGGCAAAATCGTCTGACCCCTCACCACAAACCACCAGGCAGGGTTCCTCAAACTCAGAGAGCGAGGTCACCCACAAGGAGATTCGTAGGAGTAACTATAGCCGGGTGGGAACTGCTCTCGGGCTCCGGCCGTACCTCGTCCGGGCGCCGCAGGTACACCGACTTCGCCCGCCGCCCGGACTCGCCGACCTTCCACGCGGCACGCTTCGATTCCTGCGCCCCCTCCATGATCGGAAGTCTCCGGGACCGTCCCGAAAGACGTTCGGGACATTTGCCACGTCCACCCATGCGAGTGAACGGGGAATGATCGAAGGGCAGTCGGCCGTGGCGCGTTCACCCTGATCATGGTGGGGAGCGAAGTCCGCGCCGAGATGGAGGAGACGCTGGTGGGAGTCATTGAACGGATGTTTGGCAAGGGGGAGCCTGACCCTCCGTACAGCGACTGGCCCGTGAGCTACGCCGCGTACCAGGCCGACCTGGCTGTGGCTGCCGGTATCGGGGTGGCCCGCGTGCGCTGTCACGGCCACACCTGGGCCTACCTGCTGGAGAACGTCGCCAAGGACGGAGAGAGGGCTTACACCACCGGGCCTATGAAACAGGGGAGCGCGTTCCGCCCGCCGACGGAGGACGAGGTCTCGCCCGACGACGACGGCATGGTGACGGTGCCACTGTCCGGCATCACCCTCGCCGCCGTCCTCAGCTGGTGTCGCAACATTCAGCACAGCGACATTCACAGCGAGTGGACGGCGACGGACCGGGCCATCGGGCGGCGCGTCGGCGCCGCGGTCTCCCAGGCTCTGGGCAACGTGGTCCCCTCCGACGCTGGAGCCAGCGCCACAGCCGTGGTGTACCTCGACGACCGGATCGCCGCGAAGGACACGACCGTGTGATTCGGCCGTGAGTCCGTACGACAGGGGTTCGGTCGGGCCGTCCCGGAATCGACCGATTCCGGGACGGCCGCCCGCCACGGCGTCCGGAGCACCAGAGGCGTCCTGAAAGGCGTCCCGGAACTCGCGGACGCGTCGGGGAAGCGGGACGGGTTTTCGGGACAGGCTGACCGCTGACGTTCCCGTACCGGGCAGTTTCGCCGAAGTCACCGCGAGGTGAGGGGAGGCTACGAGACGATGTCACGGTGCAGCTCCGGTACAACTACCGCTTTTACCCGCGGTTGGCCGCGCGCGAGGCGCTGGCCCGGTCCTTCGGGTGTGCTCGGGTTGTCTACAACGATGGCCTGCTCCTGCGGAAGCAGGCATTCGAGGCCGGCGAGAAGTACATCCCCAGCGGAGAACTCCAGAAGCGCGTCATCACCGCGGCCAGGCACACGCAGGAGCGGGCCTGGCTCGCGGATGTGTCCCACACGATGCTGCAGCAGGCCGTTCGCGATCTGGACGGAGCCTTCCGTCGATTCTTCGATTCGCGAGCCGGGAAGCTGCTGGGGCCACGGGTCGGCTACCCGCGCTTTCGATCGCTGCGGGACCGCCGGCAGTCGATCAGATTCACCCGCAGTGACTTCCGGGTCCTGCGCGATGGCCGGGTTCACCTCGGGAAGATCGGCAATGTCGAGATCCGCTGGTCCCGTCCGCTTCCCGCGCCCCCGTCGTCCGTGACTGTGCTGCTGGACAGGGCGGGCCGCTACTTCCTGTCCTTCGTCGTCGACGTCGACTTCCTACCTCTTCCGGAAGTGGAGCCGGAGGTAGGGATCGACCTGGGTCTGACTCACTTCGCGGTTCTGTCCGACGGCACGAAGATCGCCGCACCCCGCTTCCTGCGGCGTGCGGAACGACGCCTACGCAAGGCGCAGAAGAACCTGAGCCGAAAGGCGAAGGGGAGCATGAACCGGGAGAAGGCGCGTGTCCGTCTCGCACGGCAGCATGCCCGGATCGCTGACACCCGGCTGGACTGGCACCACAAACTCAGCACTCGCATCGTCCGCGAAAATCAAGCGGTCTTTGTCGAGGACCTGGCGGTGCACGGCCTGGCGCGTACACGGCTGGCCAAGTCCGTTCACGACGCGGGCTGGGGCCAGTTCCTGACCATGCTGGAGTACAAGGCGCGACGGCATGCCCGTACCTTCGGCCGGATCGGCAGGTTCGTACCCTCCACCCAGGTCTGCTCTGCCTGCGGCACCAACGGCGGAGCCAAGCCGCTAGGGATCCGTGAGTGGACTTGCGGCAGCTGCCACGTGACCCACGACAGGGACATCAACGCCGCGAAGAATATCCTGGCCGTCGGGCGGACGGACAGCCAAAACGCCTCTGGAGGGCAGGTAAGACCGGGTCTGATCCCGGCACAGCCCGGCGAACGAGGAACCTCCCGCGCGAAGTGCGGAGCGGACGTCAAACCTATGCATCTCGATCACCCCCTGACCGACGCCGAGCACAGGGGGTAGCGAGTCCGAGCCCCGACCCGGCGGAGCCCCATCACCACACATGCACGGTCAGCCCGTGAGTTCATGGACGGCGGCGCCTATCAGCGCGACCGGGTCGTCACCGGTGAAGTCGAACCACTCGCCGTGCAGACGGCGGCCAGCGAAGTGGCGATGCAGTTTGGCCTCCAGCTGCTTGGTGCCTGCGAACTCGGCCAGGACCGTGAGGGGTACCGGCGAGCCGGTCTGGAGGGAGCGCAGGCGCTTCGTGGCGTCATCGCCGGTGAACCCGATCTTCACCGGGCCAGTCGCGGGCGGTGCCGGGCTGATGACGTACACGGCCCCTTGGTGGGTGCGCCGGGGGACGGTCACCTTCGGTGCGGTGGCCTTCTGGATCAGCGCGAAGACGTCCACGGGATCCTGCGGGTACGGCGGGTCCGTGAGCCAGGAAGTGTCGACCTGAGGTACGGGCGGGGTCCAGGGCCCGCGAGTATCCAGTGCCTGCACCATCTCGCTTGCTCTGTCTCGCACTTACTGCCAGTCCTTCGATCGGAGCATACGAGAGGCGGGCCCCCACAGTGGGGGCCCGCCGTGCTGCGGGTGATCAGCCTGCGAGTCGGAGGAACGGCTGGACGTCGGGCATGGGGGCTTCCTCGCCGCCGTCCGGGTCCGGATCGAAGTCAGTGCCTGCCCGTTGGTCGAGCCGCCGGGGCGGGCGAACGCCGGCGTCGTACGTCAGCGGCCACAGCTCCGTCGCGGGGTCGTTGATTGTGTTGACCATGTGCGCGAGGGACTCGTATCCGGCGAGCAGCGGGTTGATGCGGTACCGGCCGGGCGTGGTGCGCGCGTGCAGGATCCCGCGGTCTCGGAGTTCACCGATCGCGCGACCTACACCGGACTGCTGTATCCCGAGCTTGCCGGCGATGTCCTTCTGCTTGACGACGACCAGGCCGCCGGGCTGCTGGCGGGAGGTGAGCACGTCGAAGACATCGCGAGCCGTCCCGGACAGACGGGCGTTGGGCAGGTTCTCCCAGATCGCAGGGTTGTGCACCAGGGGGATGCCGCTCAGGGGTTCACCGCTCATGGCTTCCTCGTCTCGGGCATGGGGATCACGATGGGCCGGTCCGTCAGCACCGGCCGCATCTTGTCTACCAGGGCCCGCTGACGGCGGCTTCCCCACCGGTACGCGGCGCCCGGGTGAAGCTGGTACAGGCCCTGCTTCGCCTTCCATGCGAGGTTGACGGCGTCGAGGGCCTTCAACGCCCGGTTGATCTTCGAGTGGTGGCAGTTGAAGTGCCGGCCGAGCTCGGCTTGCGTGACCTTCGTCTGGCCTTCGTCGTCGTGGTTGGCCTTGAAGTGGCTGAACAAGTGGTGTGACATCAGCGGCAAGCCGAAGCGCCACAGGTTGTCTTCGAGAGCGACCGATTCGGCGATGAAGAACTTGCCGCCCAGCAGGTTGAAGTCCTGCTTCTCCCCGTCCGAGGAGATCATGCCGCCCTGGCGGCTGATCTTGGAGAGGGCGTCCAGCAGGAACTTCGCCTGCGAGGCGCCTAGGGCATCGTCGATCTGGGGCTGCGGCGCCGCAAGCTCCAGCTTGAGTGCGCGCCCCTCCGGGTCGACGACCCTGCGCCGTGCTTGTGGCACCTGACCCGCTCCTTCAAGTTGTCCGCAAGCGCAGTATATCCAAGAGGGTATGCGATCCGATTACCCGCCGCACAACTTTCGTTGATCAACTTGCTTCCCGCAGCTTGTGCATGCTGCTGCACAAAACCCCGGGATTCGAGGGCATCCAGTTGTGCATGCATGCGCACAAAACTCTCGCGTTTCCGCAGGTCAGAGCGATGCCGCTATCTGTTAAGAGGGAACCCCAGCCCCGGGATGCAGGAACGCGCACTTCACACCGCCGGGACATACTCACCGAGCGGCAGCACCAGGGGCAGGGCCTCCTGCTGGCCTGCACCACGTGTCCGGATCGATCCTCCCACCGGCGTGGCGGCCCGCGTGCAGGGCCGCGCCGGGACTCCACCCCTCATGGACTTCACCGTGCGGCTTCCTACGTCAGGGGCTCTGCCCCCGACACCCCCGCCGGGGCCACGCCCCCCGGAGGGCGGTCGCGTCCCGCCCCCTAGGGCCGGGACGACGCCCTGCGGGCTCGACGTGGGGCGTGGCCGCTGCCCCGCCCTAGGGGGCGGGACCCCGCCCCCTCCCCGGTGGGGGGCGCGGGCGCGTCAATACGGCTCATCTCGCGCGGTACTGGGGCCGGGACGCCTTGGACTGGCGTGGCTGGTGCCCGGGGGTGGCTGAGGCCCACATGCGAGCCGTATGTCGCCCGCGGGCCGCATGTGGCTGGCTTTCGGTGGCACAGGCCCAGGATCATGAAGACGAAGGCTGCAAGTATTCCGAGAACAGGCCCCCACGCCGTAGGGGTTCAGCCGGCTGCCGAGAGGGTGAAGGCCCCAAACCTCACCTGTCAGGGATGAAGCCCGGAGAGCTAATACCCGGCGGCGGCAGCATCGGCCGGACATTGGCACGCCGCCGGGCAGGCCTATTCTCGCCCATGCGCCCACGGTGATGTCTCGGACCGCTTGGGCGCACTCCACGAGGACGCAGTGCTTGTCGAGGTGGTAGGCGTCGACGAGCATGAACTCGCTGAAGGTCGCGAAGCCCCTGATCGCCAAAGAACTAGCCGGCTCCCTGCCAGGGCACTGTCCAGTTGCGGACCTGGTCCTCCGGTGGCCGAGCCCCGCTGTTCGTGACCGCGTGGCCTACGCGTCCTCGGTCGCGGTGGCGAGGAGTCCGCCGAGCTGGATCTTGACGAGCTGGAGTGATGCTCGGGTGTCGTCAAGGGAAGTGGAGAGCAGCTCGGAGTGCTCGTTCGTGGCCGCCTGGAGCTCGGTGAACCGGTCGTAGAGCTTCCTGGCGTCCTCGGCCTTCCCGTTGCGCTGGGCCACGGCGATGTCCATGGCGAGGGCGTCGAGTTCCTCCTTGGCCTTGGTGGTGAACGCGATGATGATCATCTCGCGCATCTCATCCTGGTCCGGCAGCGGGACCCGTACGAGGTGACTGCCCTGGCCGAACCGTCCGACGAGCTCGCGCAGCGCGCCAAGGGCCTGGGCGTGCTGGCGGTGGACGAAGTACACGCCGCCGGTCGGGCGCACCCTGATGGCGCTCAGGTACTCGACGTAGCGGCGGACGACCGAGCGCAGCTTGTCGCTGGTCAGGTAGGTGCACCGGTGGCGGAAGGAGGCGTTGACGTCGGTGAGCATCTGCCGGACGGTGGTCTGTTCCGCCTCGGGGAGCTTGGCGATGGCGGAACGGTTCTCTTCGATGGTGAGCGTGCCGGCCCCTTCGGGGCTGTTTTCGGAGTTGTCCCGTTCGAAGGTGCAGGTCGCAAGGCGGGTGTCGTACTTGAGACTGGTCTGCTCCTCGTCGCGAACCTCTCGTACTACGTGCCGCACGATCTGTCCGCCGTCCCGGCGTACGGGACGGACCATCAAGGTGGCGGTCTTGACGAGCTGGGTGCGGCTGCGGCGCTGGCCGCGCTTGCTGGCGGGTCCGGTCGCGCTCGGGTCGTCCAGGGGGTAGGTCACCCGGACGCCGTCGGGACCGGTGACGCGCTCGAAGGCGTCGACGGGCCGGACGGGCGGGGGGAGGAGGTTCTCGTCCAGCTCCAGTTCGGTGAACCAGTCGACGAGGTCGTCGCGGGTGACCTTGCCGTCGAAGATCGAGTAGAGCACGAGGTGGCCGAGCAGCGGGGTGCCTTCGCCGTCCATTGCTTCGGCGTAGGCGTCGAAGACCGCGTCGCCGGTCTTGAGGTCCGGCTGCTGCGTTTCGGGCGGGGGTGTGGACATGTCGGTCGGCTCCACTGCGAAGACGGGCGGGCGGGTGGGTCGGGGCGAGCGCCGGGTCGTCAGATCAGGCGGAAGAGATCTGATACGGCCCGCGGGTCCGCGAGGTCGTCGAGGCTCCGGAGGTTGTCGCACAGCGCGTCCAGTACGGAGCCGGGCGCGGTCGATCCGCCGTTGCCGATGGCGATGCCGAAGGTGCGGAAGTCCAGCTGTCGCTTGACCTCGTGCCAGTAGTGCGCCCATTCCTCGCTGACCTCGCACTCTCCGTCGGTGATCAGCACGATGTCGCCCTTGGGCCTGCCGGCGTCGTTGAACTCCGCCTCCAGCACCTCGACGGCGGCGCTGAGGGGGGCCTCGAAGTCGGTGCCGCCGCCGAAGAACGTCTCGGCGAAGTCGATGACGTCGCCGATCGCGGCCTGTGCGGAGGCGGGGAAGGGGTGGACGCTGATCTCGCTCGCAGAGCTGAAGAGGATCCCGACGAAGTCGCGCTTGGACTGCCGGGCCTGGTCCAGCAGCGCCAGGGCGCACGCCTTGGCCCACGCCTCGGCGGTGATGTGGTCGGCGTCGGCACGGTGGGGGAAGGACATGGAGTACGAGGTGTCGACGCAGGCGATGATCGCGCCCTGTCCGATGGCCTGTTCGCCCTGGCTGTCGTAGAGCATGAGGCTGGCGTCGGCGTACTTGGCGGCGAAGACGGCGCGCATCGCGGGGATGCCGAGGTTGGCGAGTTCGGAGGGGACGACGCGGGAGAGGTCGTCGCCGAGGGTGATCCCGACCAGTTCGCCGGGGGTGTTCTCCACCCGGCGGGCGCGCTCCCCGAAGGCCATCATCCGGAATCGGCCGATGAGACCGGCGAACTCCCCGAGCCGGCCCGTGCGCAGCCGTTCCGCGAGTCGGGCCCGTTCCTCGAACGGCATCCTCTCCAGCTGGCCTGCGTCCAGCCCCCAGGCGCGCATCAGGCCGTCCTCCTCCCGGGCGGCCTCCGCGGCCTGGGCCATCGCGCGACGGACCGCCGTACGGATGGTGGGGGTCACGGCGGCCAGGGCCTGCGCGGCCGCCCCGGCGGCCTGCTGCGCTTCCTGTTCCGCGGCTTCCGCCTCCGCGATGGCCTCATCCACTGCTGCTGCCGCGTCACCGGGCACAGCTCCGTCTTCACCCTCGCGCTCCGCGGCCGCCTCCATGGCGGCCGCGACGGCGCGGGCGGCGTCAGCTGCCTCATCCTGCGTTTCGCGGGCCCGGCGACTCTCCTCCTGGGCGTCGCGGGTCTCCTCGAGCAGCCGCCGCAGGGCCGTGCCCTGGGCGAGGACGGCCATGGCGGCGGCGTAGGAGTCTCCCACCGTCTCGCGGTGCAATTCTTCGTACTCCGGGCTGCCGGCCATCGCCGTCACCACCTGGTGGTTGACCAGCCGGGACGGGTCCATCTCGCCGCGCTCGCGAAGGTGCGGGCTCGCCTTGAACGCCGCGAGGAACACGTCGCGCAGCAGGTCCTCGGTGTGGTCGTGGCGCTCGTTCAGGTCCTCGGCCAGGTCCTGGAGGGCGGTGGCCTGCCCCAGGGTCTCCTGCCAGGTCATGCCGTCGAACCGGTCCGCGGTCACGACCGCGGTGGCCTTCGGCTCCGGCGGTGTGCTCGCGAGGCCCAGCCACCGGCCGGCCCGCACGGCCAGGTCCTTGAGCTTGGTGATCTTCTTTCCCACCGGGCTCATCCCTTTCCCGGCCGTCAGGCCTGGACCATGGAGGCGTCGACGCCGAGGGCCTCGGTCAGAATGCGGGCGTGGACGGCCTTCTGACGGGAGATGACGCGGTCGATGGCGCTGGTGGAGCGGCCGGTCGTCTCCGCGTCCGCACGGAGCTTGTTGAGCTTCTTGGCGGCACGGGCGAGCTTGGGGTTCGCCTCCCTGATGGCCCAGTCCGACACCGTGTCGCGGGCCTGGCCGGCCTTGGCGTCGAGATCGGCCGCCAGTTCCTCGATCGCGTCGGCGAGGTCCAGGGCCTCCCTGGCGCCGGGGTTGACCATCTGGAGGACTTCCCGTTCCACGGTCGGGCGTTGAGCGGGCGAGTCCCACAGGACATGGGCGAGCACCGTGAGGTCGTTCTCGCTCACCTCTGTCCGCCCGTCCAGGAACGCGGAGGCCTGGAGCAGCCGGACGGACACCCGCCAGCGCCGGTCGGACGAGATCAGCTCGCGCCGGCGCAGCGCGGCGCGCAGGGTGCACAGGGCGTCCACGATCACGTCCGGAACGTCCACCGCGGGTACGACGGTGGACACCGCGGCTTGGAGCTCCGCCAGGGTGATGGTGGTACGGGTCGGGGGGTGGGGTGCTACGACGGCAGACCGGATCAGGGCCGCGAAGTTCGAGGGATCGGCAAGGTAGTCGACCTCCAGGCGGACCAGGAGGCGGTCGTAGATCGCGGCGGAGTCCTCGCCCGAGGGCAGCTCGTTCGACGCCGTGACGGCGCTGATCAGCGGGCAGTGGATCGGGGCGCCACCGTTCTCGGGGTGGTAGAGCCTCTCGTTGAGGTAGCCGAGGGTCTCGTTGAGCGCGGCGGTGCTGCACTTGAAGATCTCGTCGATGAAAGCAACGTGAGCGGTGGTGGCACGGCCGTCGTACACCTGGCGGTACTCGCCCCGGCTGAGCGCCGCGACGTCGATCGGGCCGAACATCCTGGTCGGGCTGGTGAACTTGCTGAGGAGGATCTCCCAGAGACTGGCGTCCTCGATGCGGCTCGTCAGCTCCCGGGCGAGCTCGGACTTCGCCGTCCCGGGCGGACCGAGGAGTAGCGAGTGCTGACCGGCGAGCATCGCGACGATCAAGGTCCGCACGACGTCGTCCCGCTCGTAGAACCGGGCGGACAGCTCGGAAGTGATCGCCCGCAACCGGACTGCGATGTCAGGCGAGCCTTCGAAATCACGTGCTGCCATGGCCAAATCCCTTTCACCGAGGCCCTGATGGGACGCTGCACAGCCTATCGGGCTCGGCGCAAAAACGTCCGTTTTTGCTGCACTCTTGAGAGGGATGCTGAGCCAAGCCTTCCCGAGGAAGCCCGCCTGGGGGTGCCGGTGAACCGGGCCAGGTTGTCTTGCATGAACAGGACGCTTCCCGGGCCGAAGGAGTACTCGGCGGGGCAATTCCTTGCAGCGCGGGCCTTTCGACGGGCCTCGAGCCAGTCGGCCGGTCGAGCGCTGCCGACTCGACGATCTTCGGCTCGGATGGGATTGCTCGCCCAGCGGCGAACCGTTTCCGGTCCTCGGAGGGCGCCGTATGCCGGGATGTGGTCGGCGAGTGGGGGCCGGCAGGCGTCCAACCCCCACTCTGAATCGACCAAGCGGCCCCCCGGCGAACCGAAGGACTACTCGCAACCGGCGCGAAAGCAGTGCGCCAGTAGAGACGTTAGCGAGTCCGGGGGCACCGATGGGGCCCGCGTGACAGCCCTGGCACGCGGGCCCCAGCAGCTGCATCGTGTCCCATCCGGCCCTGGCCTCGACAGATTCCGTTACCCCCACGCACACGCCCCGCCTGGGGCCCGGTGCCAGGGGCAGCGTCGGTGAAGGAATTCGGCGGGGGGACCAGTCGATGCCCTCGTAGTCAGAGGAAGACACGGTGCAGCCGGAAAGCAGAGAACGGCCCGGACGCGGGGGGGATGCGTCCGGGCCGTTCTGCACTCCACAGTAGCGGGTGGAAAACGACACGCCGTGCCATTTTCAATCATGTTGTCCAGGTTCAGCGGGTTCCTCGGGCTCCTATCCCTGTACGACCTCCACCGTGGCACCGAGCGCCGCAAGCTTGGGCAGCAGGCTGCCGTACCCGCGGTCCAGGTGGTAGACGCCCTGGACAGTCGACGTCCCCTCCGCCACCAGCGCCGCGATCACCAGCGCGGCGACGGCCCGGATGTCGTCACCGGCGACGTGAGCCGCAGCGAGCCGGGACGGCCCGTGCACGGTGATATTCGGGCCATCAGTGGTCACCGCAGCGCCGAAGCTGCGCAGCGGCTCCACGTGGGTGGCCCGCGCGGTGTAGATCCGCTCTTCGATGCGGGAGGTGCCCGGGGCCTGCGTGAGCAGTGCGGTCAGCTGGGGCTGAACGTCCGTACAGGTTGCGGAGACGGTGGCCATCTGCACAGGCCTGGGGCCGGCGGGGCAGCGCGCGAGCGTGCCACCGTCCTCCGGGACCAGCTCGATTCCGGCATCGGCGAGCATGGCCACGAGGGCAGCGGGAAACGTCGCGGTGGGTACGTTGTCGAGGCGGACGGTCCCGCCGGTGATGGCGGCGGCCAGGGCCAGCGTCGCGGCCTCCAGCCGGTCCGGCGGCACGGGAACGGTCCCGCCGGTGATGCGGTCGGTGCCGGAGATGTGCAGGGCGGCGCCCTCCCAGCCGATGCCGACCCCGCCCGCTTCGAGCAGGGCAGCGGTCGCACGGACTTCGGGCTCCGAGTTCGGGTTGACGATGGTGGACGTACCGCGGGCGCGGGCGGCCAGCAGCATCGCGGTGACCGTGGCCCCCAGGCTCGGCCCCCAGCCCTTCGTCATCACGTCGGTGGTGAACGGCGCCGGGCCCCCGCTGGTGAAGCGGGCATCGACGTGGGTGTCGGTGACGTTGAGGCTGGCACCGGCGGCCTCCATGGCGGCCAGGTGCCGGTCAATCCGGCGGTGGCAGAACGCGTCGCCTCCTGGCAGAGGGAACCGGACTCGCCCCGCGCGGGCGAGCAGCCCGGCCGCCATGACGGCGGTCGTGCGGATGCGCCCGCCCAGCTCGTCCGGGATGACCGGCTGCCAGGCGGTGGCCGGCGTGACCTCGAAGCGGTCGCCGCTGATCGTGGCCGTGGTGCCCGTGCTGCTGAGGATCTCCGCGCAGACCTGGGTGTCCAGGATGAGCGGGGTCCCGGTCAGGGTCAGCGGCTCGTCGGCGAGCACGGCGGCCGCGTACAGGTGCAGGGCCACGTTCTTGCTGCCCTGTACCGCGACGGTGCCCTCCAGGCGGTGGCCGCCGGTGACGCGGATGACGCGGGTGTCGGTGAGTGGCGACAGCAGAGTCTGAGCGTTCACGGGTTCCTTCCCCGGTGGCGTGGGACGTGACGGAGTACTGCTCGCGGCCCCGGCCGGGAACGCGGGGCCGCGAGCAGCACGGGGGCTAGTGCGTGGCGTTCACCAGCCGAGTCAGGCCGGGGTCAGGGTGCGCGCGCCGTTCCGGAGGCTCACAGACAGGGCCTCGTCCAGGGGGATGCGGTCGACGGCCCCGTACATGCGCGTGAACAGGCTGAGGTCGGCGGTGAACGAGTCGATCTCGTTCACGCGCGGCGCGGTGTGGGTGATGGTGCCGGAGCCGGCGGCGCGGATGACGGCGCGCGCCAGGTCGAGGACAGGGATCGCCGTGCCGGAGCCGCAGTTGACGACGGGCAGCAGTTCGGGGGCGTCCAGGATGCGGGTGAGCATGGTGACGGAGTCGTCGATATACGTCATGTCGCGGGCCTGCGTGCCGTCGCCGTCGATCGTCAGCGGCCTGCCCTCGGCGACGGCGGAGAGGAAGGCGGGGACGACGGCGTCGGGGTCCTCGTGCGCGCCGAAGGTGTTGAAGAACCTGACGACGCCGATCTGACGGTCGTCGTCGAGGAGAGACCGGTAGACGCCGACCAACTGCTCGGTGGCGACCTTGCCCGCCGCGTACGGGGAACGGGGAGCGTACGACGCGCTCTCGGCGAGCGGGCCGGACTGCTGACCGTAGACCTCGCACGAGGAGGCGAGCAGCAGCCGCCGTGCGGTCGAGCCGACGAAGCTGTGCAAGATGTGGCGGTCGACGGCCACGTTGTGCTCGAACCCGCCGATCTCGAAGCTCTCGGGGACGGACTTGAGCGCGGCCAGGTGCACGACCGTGTCCACGTTGTCCAGGTCCTGTGCGGTCAGCGACCGGACGTCGCGGACCTGGAGGTCCGTCGGGGGGCGGCGCCGGGAGGCGACCGACAGGTTGTCCAGCGGGGTCACCGCGTGCCCGGCGGCGCGCAGGGCCTGGGTGAGGGCAGATCCGATGAAGCCGGCGCCGCCGGTGATCAGGAGGTTCAAGGGTGCCTCCGCGAAGGGGAAGGGAGAGGCCGCCCGGCGATCGGGTGCAGGAGGTCCGGCACGGTACCGGGCGGCGTTCGCTCATGGTGCAGCGCGGGCACACCCCAAGGGGGGTGCCAGCAAGGGGTGCATTTCCGGGGCGGGGTACCAGGTTGGGGGGCCAGGATGGGCTCTCACACCGGCAGCAGGCAGAGGGGACGTGCCATGGTGGCTCCAGGCGGGATCGGCGTCTTACTCCGGACAATCCGCGAGGACGCCGACCGGACCCGGGAACAGCAGGGGGGTCTGATCGCGCGGGTGCACGGCCGGCAGTTTGATGAGGCGAACCTCAAACGGTGGGAGACGGAGCGGCGCTTTCCCGTCCCGCACTGGCACTCCACCATCGCCACCGTTTACGGGATCACCGTCGAGCAAGTGCGAGCGGCCATCGCCACGTCGCAGCGATACCGAAAGGCCCAGAGCGACAAGGAGAACGACGTGAAGCGACGCAATTTCGGCCTGGCGGTCGTGGCCGCCGGTGCCAGCGTGCTGCCCGGCATCGCGCAGGCCCGCGAGGGCATCGACGGTGCCCTGGCCAGCTCCGGCCAAGGGGAGCTCGAATACCTGGAGGCCGCGTTTGAGCGGCACCGCGGCGGGTACCACGGCCGGTCACCCGACGCCGTCCTCACCGAGATGCGCCAAGACCTCGCCCTCCTCGGCCAAGCCCTGGCCCGCCCCCACCCCGTACGCGAGCGCGCCGACCTTGCCCGGACCGCTGCGGGCATCGCCGGGCTGGTGGCCATCGTCCAGCACGACCGCGGTGACCAGCCCGACGCACATGGCTGGTTCAGCACAGCCGCCAGGGCTGCCCGCGAATCCGGTGATCGCCGCATGACTGCCTGGGTCCTCGCCCGCCAGGCCATGGTCCCCCTCAACTACGGCGCCCCCGCGGCCGCCGCCAAGATCGCCGCCCAGGCCCGCCGGGAAGCCGGACGCGCGCCCACTGCCGCCGGCGCGCTCGCCGCCGCCGTCACTGCCCGTTCTCTGGCGGCCCTCGGCGACAGGCGCGGAGCCACCGCCGCGCTTGAGGATGTCAGGGCCCTGGCCGAACGCCTCGACGGCGACGCGACCGCGGACACCTGGTTCGGCTATCCCGAACAGAAGCACCTCGTCCATCTGTCCCAGGCGTACACCCTGCTCGGCAACACCACGGCTGCCTATCAAGCTCAGGACCAGGCCCTGGCCCTGACCGCCTCCCCCTCGGTGATGACTCGGGCGCTGCTGGGCATGGACACCGCCGCCTGCCTGCGCGCGGACGGAGACCCCAGCGCCGCGGCCGAGATGGCGGCCAGGATCTTCGGCCAGCTCCCCGGCCCCTACCGCGAAGGACTCATCCGCACCAGAGCCACCACCCTCCACCGCACGCTCACCGGCCGCCCCCAAGACCTTCTTGGCCAAGCCCTGGCCTGAACCCCGGCAATGGTCCTCACCAACCGGCGCCGACAACGGGACACGATGCTCCCGCTCTCCCAACCGGGCAGGACGGGACCACTACGGCTGTCACGGCGTCGGCACGAACCAGGCCTGGGTCTCGCCCTTCTCGACGAGCGCGATCAGTTCCCGCATCCGCTCGGTCATCGGCGGCAGGGCGTCCAGCGGGAACCAGCCGACCTCGTAGGACTCGTCATCACAGACCTGCGGCGACTGCCCCGCCTCTGCCGGGCGGCAGGCGAACAAGACCTCGAAGTACTGGGCCCTGTCCCCATTGCTGTGCCGCACTGGCGGGGAGTTCGTCACCGCCACCAGTCGCTCCACTACGACCCGCACCCCGGTCTCCTCCGCGACCTCCCGCACCGCCGCCGGGGCCGGGTCTTCACCGGGCTCAAGGATCCCGCTCAACAGCGTCCACCGCTGGTCCGCAGCAGATCGCCTTTGCAAGAGCACCCGCTGGCCCTCGTCGATGACAGCTGCGACGACTCCCGGCAGCCACAGCAGGTGATCGGGGCCGACCCGTTTCCGCAGATCTGATACAAAACCAGGAATCATGAATCCACCCTAGGGCGGGTAGCGGGCGTACGGCGGGCATTCGCGGTGCGCGCTGTGGTCGCCGCCGACGGTATGCGGCGCAGAACCTGCCTCGCCTCCTGGGGCCTTACGGCCCGAACACCACGATATCGAGGAGCACCATGCCGACCACCTACCCGACCAGCCTGCCAGCCGTCCCCCAGGACCGGTGGGATGCCGAGAAGCTCGGCGACCGGGGGATCGAGCGGCCTGCCGAGGGCATCGAGGGCCGGCCGGTCGCGGTCGCCGACTTCACCCTCCTCGCCGATTCCAACGAGCAGGCCGAGCTGCGTCTGCTCGCGTACATCGACAACGACTACGAGGATGACCTGCGCGGCGCGTCAGCGACAGCCACTGAGGAGACGGCTCCGGGTCGCTGGCTGGTGACCCTTCGCGTTCCGGGCGAGTACTGATCCAGCCCTGAAGACCGCCCTCGCCTTCGGGGTAGTCCACGGGCCGCCAAGTACGGCGGCGCGATGCCTGGCCTCTGGCGGGCCGGGCATCCGAGCCCGGCCCGCGTGGAACCGTGCTCCGGGTCCGGCCGGGAAGATCAGGCTGCGGTCTCGCGGAGCTCGGACAGGAAGGCACGCAGTCGCGGTGCGTCGGCGGAGTCGGGGGAGAGACCTCCGTGGCGGGCGGCGAACTGCCCGGCGAGGTGTTCGGAGTTCCAGCCGCGCTCCCCAGCTTCGCTGACGATCTCGAACCAGACGGCCTCGGGGTCGTCGTCGTCCACGATCTCGGCGTCGATGGGCTCCTCGTCGGTGGCGTTCGCCGCGTTCTCGACCTTCGCCTCAGGTGCCTTCCGGCCGGAGGCGTTGGCCTTCTCGGCGGCGCGCTTCTCCTTCCCGATGGCGATGAGTTCGGCCTTCAGGACGTCGGTCATGTCCCCGGCGGCCTCCGCTTCGCGGTAGACGGCCACAGCGGCATCGGCCGTGAGGGCCTTCCGCGCCTCGGCGGCGTAGTCCCGGCCGAGCGGCTCGATGGCCAGGTGCGCGGGCGGCAGCGGGCTCAGCTCGGAGCCGGGGATCGTTCCGGTGAGGGCCTGGCGCACGGTGCCCCTGACCTCGACGACCACGACGGGGAACCTCTTGGTCTTGCCCTCGGCGAGGCGCTGGCGCTGCTCGATGCGCATGCCGACGGGGATGACTCCCCGGCCGCCGGTGCCGGACACGACCATGTCCACGACGCCGGGCCACTCGTTGGCCGCGTAGAAGCCGTGCGTCTCGGCCCGCCACACCCCGATGCCGGGGAGGTCGGGGAGGATGACCTTGATGCGGCTGGTGGCCCGGCACACCTGCGTGGGCCCGAGGAGGTACCAGTTCTCTCCGTGCCGGTCGAGGCAGATGCACGGCTTCTTGGACAGCTTCTCGGTGATGCCGTCGCAGCGGCGCTCGCAGCCGCCGCCGCCCCACTTCTCGTTGTACTGCGAGAGAGGGTCCCCGGGCGGGAAGAGCGCTTCGATGCTCTGGGCTTCGGTGATCACCCTCCACTGGTCGGGGTTGTTCCCCTGCGGCGACCAGCGCTCGACCGTGCCGCCCCACAGGTCGGCGGCGGCCTGCACCCGGGTGCGGTCGTGGCTGGAGACGATCCAGGTCTGGGACTTCACGGGCCGGTTTCGGCCCTTGTCGGTGGGCACGCTCCATCCGGTGCGCAGCCGTCCGAGTTCGGCAGCCTGCCGCTGGAGGTTCAGGATTCGTCCGGCCATCAGGCAGCGCTCCTCAGGGTCGTGGGGTCAGGGTCGGCGGGCGGGGTGAGCGGGCGGAACTTCGTCTTCTCGGTGAGCTGGAGGTGCCTGGCGACGGTGAGGGCGGCGCGGAAGCCGGCGAAGGAGGCCCGGTTCGCGTTCATCGGCACGAGGTTGACGCGGCGGCGCCGAAGGTTGAGGATCGCGGCCCCGGCGACCCTGGGCATGGGGATGTCCGTACCGTCCGGTGCCCAGATGACGGGGGCGTACCGGTAGGCCGCAAGCTGCATGTCGTACTCGGGCCACACGTTCGTCGACGCCTGCGTCTCGGAGGTCTTGATGTCGATCAGCCAGAGCTGGCGGCGGCGTCTGGGGGTGGGGCCGGTGGGCAGGTGAAGCAGCATGTCCATGGTTCCCGCGTAGCCCAGGCGCCGATGGGCGACGGTCGCCTCGGCGGCTTCGAGGTCCCGGTCGGGATCCACCCCCCAGATGTCGAGGAACCTCAAGAACTGGTCGAAGTAGGGCCGGACGTCGGATTCCTCTTCGTCCGGGACGGGCTTGTGCAGGAGGTGGTCTTCGGCTCGCTTGTGGACGCGGGAACCCCGGTCGGCGGCCGTGTCGCGTACGAGGGCGGGCTGCTTCTTGAGCTCCTTGAGGATGCCTTCGGGGTCGGTGCGGGCCTGGGCGACGACGCGCGGCAGGTTCCCCATGACGTAATTCGCGACGACCTTGGAGGCCCAGGGAACGAGGATGGGCTTGGCGACGGAATGGTCCAAGACGTTCGTCACGGAGATGAGGTCGGGGCCGCCTTGCGGGTCCTCGTAGTACCGGCCCTGATCGGTGGCGATGGCCTGCCGGGGATCGGTCATGGAGCCGATCCCCGGCGCGGGGGAGTGGGGGCGGTCCCAGGCTGCGCGCCGGGGGCGGCCACGGTCCGTATGGTCACGTGGAGTCCTTGTCGAAGTGGTTCTGTGGCGGCCGGTCCAGGGCTTGCCCTCCCTTTCTCGACATTGACCAATCTACCCGATTAGGAGAGGCTTCGTCAAGCCCTCCCCGATATACTTCGAGGGTATTTCCGCTGGTGAAAGGGTCTCGCCGGTCCGCAGGCGCTGCCGTAATGCCGTCAGTCGAGGTGCACGGCCGCGGTGGTGGCGAGGGTGAGAGCGGCGGCGGCGGCCCGGGCGTCGGCGGCCAGGGGAGCGAGCGAGGACCGGATCTCCGAACACGCAGAATCCGGATCAGCCGCCGCCGCGGCCGCGCTCCAGGCGGCCCTCACGAGATCACGGGTCCGGTCGTGGGCCCGCACCTGCTCCTCGACGCCCTCGATGTCGGCCGCCGTCGCGAGTCCGCGGCCGAAGAACGCGTTCGTCTTCGACGCCGCCTCGAGCACGGTGACGGCATCGGGCCTGGCCGACGCGAGACGGTCCAGGTCCGGCAACCCCTCCTCGGTCCGCTGCTGCGCCGGGCAGCGGACCAACACGTCGGCGAGGATGGTGACCGCCAAGTCCAGGGTCCCGTGCGGGTACCGGCCCTGCAGGGCGGAAACGGTCCCGATGGCCTGCCTGTTGACCAGCCCGGATCGCGCGGCGTCAACGAAGGCCGCGCCGGCGCGCGTCACGAGCCGCCAGTAGGCGGGGGTTCCCTCCGGCGGGAGGGCGCTGTCCGCGCCGCGCCCGAACGGGGAGAAGCTCATCGCGATCCTTCCGAGGCCGGGACGACGGGCTGCCGGTGGGCGAGGAGGTGGCGCTTGCGCTGCTCGTCGACGTACGTCTTCGCGCCGGCCTGGCAGCTGAAGGTGCCGCAGCTGCATGTGGCCTCGTGGTAGGCCCGTCCGGGGCAGCCGGGGGTGAGGGGCTTCCCGCTGGTGGTGTAGCGGTGATCGGGTGGGCAGACGGTGTTCTGCGGGTCTGCGTGGTGTGCGCGCAGGGGGGCGGTGTGTTGGGTCATCAGGCGGGGTTCCTTCTGTATGGGTGCGGCGGGGCGGCGGAGGCCGCCCCGCGGGTTCATGCGGCCGCGGCGAGCAGCTGCGGACGGCTGGCGGCTATGGAGGTGGCGCCGTCGGTGACCTCGGCGAAGACCTCGTCGAAGGTGTCGCGGGCCTTGGCCGGGCTCAAGGCTGGTCCGACGGCAAGGAAGTGCTCGGCGGTCGGGTAGGTGGCTCCGGCCGTACGCAGGCTCGCTCGGGCGATGCCGTGCTTGTCGACAGCGACGGTGCTGTCGTGCTCGGCGGCCAGGTCCTCCAGGAGAGCGGTCATCGCCGTACGGGACCCGGTGTCCAGCGGCTGGATGCTGCGGTAGGCGTGTCCCTTGGCATGGGGGTCGCCGTCGCGGGCGTGGAAGACGCGGCGCACCTCGTAGACGCTCCAGTCGCGGAGCGCGAGGCGGTGGTGGTGGCGGGTGAGGATCTCGTGGAGTCCGGCGTCGCGCACCACGTCGTAGGCGGCGTGGCGGCCGAAGAGCTTGGCCTTCGGGTTCATCACCAGCGCGTTGTACTCGATCAGCAGGGACCGCAGAGCTGCCTCCGGCTCCGCACGCCAGCTCGCGACCAGACCCTCCCGGCCGGTGCGGCTGCCCTGGAACGGGCAGAAGTAGCAGCGAGAGCGTGCGAACTCCCTTCCGTAGACGGACCGGAGGTACTCGGAAGCGGTCGCCCTGGACCAGTTCCACCTGATGAGCGGGAAGTCGGGGACCCGGTGCCCCTTGTTGAGCCCGAGGTCCCGCTCCGCGCGGCCGGTCTCCTCGGCGCTGTACCCGATGCAGTGGACGAAGGGCGCGTGGCCGACGTTGTCGGCCAGCCAGGAGTCCAAGGGGAAATGCTTGATCCAGTCGCTGCACGACCTACGCGAGGCGCTGACCTGGGGGACGGTCCCGGCGTCGAGCATCCGGCCGCCGAGCGTCACCGGGACCTTCGTTATGAGGCGGGTCGGTGTCGGAGTGTCGGCCAGGACCAGGTACCCCTCGCCCGCGGTCTGTCCTGCTCGCGCGACTTGGACGGTCCGGACCCGGTGACGGGCGATGAGGGGGAACAGCATCTGCTCCATGGCGTCCTGGGTCCGCCGGTACTCCTCGCCCACGCTCGCGATCAGGATGGTCAGCTGGTCGAGGTCGAAGCCGCGGGTCTGCGGTTCGAGGAGCCAGCGGGTGATGACCGCGGAGCTGTCGACACCCATACCCAGGTTGGCGACGACCGGCAGGCCTGCGGGGACCGTGAAATGTGCCTGTTCGAGCACGGAGATTCCTCCCTGGACATCGTGGTCGTGGTGGCCGACCCAGGGTTTGCCCTCCCTGATCCGACGTATGCTAATTTACGTAGAGGGTGGAGTGGTGTCAACTCGGCCAGGCCACCCACACGGACAGCCCGGGGGTGGTTCGGCGGCGCGCCCGGGCACCGTCAGGAGGGCTCTTCGCCAGCCAGCTCCGCACAGAGGGCCCACCCGGCCTCGGTAAGCGTCTTGACGCCGCCCGGGCCGCGCCGGACGAGCTTTGAGGCGACGAGCCTGTCGATGGCGGCGCCGTGACCGTCGACCACGCCGCCGTCGTGGCTCATGAGGATCCTGATGCCTGAAGGGCTCAGCCCGTGACTCATGCGCAGAAACCTTTCGCCGTCGTGGTGTTCAGGGAGCCGGGCGGATCGTGCCGCCGAGACGGGTCCGGGCCCGGGACGGTACCGGCGTTCTGGAGACGGCGTCGGTGCTCGGCCAGGGGCAGCGGCCGGGAGACCCCGCCACGGCGCTCCCGCAGGATCGCGACGTCCTTGCCGAACTCGGCCCGGATCTCCTCCTCCTTGCGCTCCGCCTCGGCATACCTCAACGGTTCGTTCGCAAGGAGCTTCGCCCAGTGCCGGTGTCCTGCGCGGACGCAGAGGCCCGCGCAGTTGTTGTGCTCGGCCCAGGCGTACAGGCGGGGCGGTTCGATGCCGATGTCCCGGGACCACTGCAGCATCTCGCCCTTGGTCATGAACGGCTCGTCGCACATCGGGAACTCGACCCGCCACGGTGCCCAGCCGTTCCGGGTGCCGGGGATGCGGCGCTGTTCGGTGTGGTCGAAGCCGACGTAGAGGATCGCATCGTCGGGGTCGGCGTTCGCCTCGACCCAGCGCCGGCAGGGGTTCACCTTGAGCTGGATCGAGCAGGGCGCGAGGCGGGAGTTCCCTAGGAACCTCACGTCTCGGAACACCTGCCACGGGTCGCGGCCGTCAGCGACGACGACCGGTTCGATCCCGAAGTAGCGGGAGGTCTCGTCGACGTATCTCCAAAGGTCTGGGTCTTCGGCACGGCTGTCTGCGATCAAGAGCACGAGGTCATCGGCCCCGTGATGCTCGGCGACGCGCATGGCCGCGGCCCAGGACCCGATCCCGCCGGAGTACTGCACGATGTGCTTCGTCATACCGGGCTCGCGCCGACTCGTTCGGCGTTCGGGCCCCAGGGGGAAACGCTGCGCGGATAGGGGGACATGGGTGTATCTCTCCTGTTCAAAGCAGTCGGGGAAGCAGATGGCGTGCGCTAAAACGTCCGTTTTTGCTTTCTAGATAGTGGGGGCGGGCAGGCAGAGCGCGGCCGGTGCGGGGCGGAAGGCGGTATCGCGCTGGATGAGCCGCGGGACCCGGGGAGCGGTGCGGCCGCGGTGTGCCCGGCCGCCCTCGGGGAGGGTGAACGTCTCGAGCTCGCCGAGGATGAACTCCCCCCACTCGCCGTACGGTCCGCCCGCACGGAGCCATCCGAAAGCCCGGCCCGTGGCGGGGTCGAGTTCTGCGACGTACCAGTCGTAGTGCTCGTCAGGGACGGTGTAGTGGATGTGGATCGTCCGGGCCGGAGCGGGGACGTCGGTGGTGCTGCCAGGCGCCGGGATGCCGGCCAGCTCAGAGAACGCGGGGTAGAAGTCGTGCCCCCTGAGTTCGCGGTGCACGTCGGGGAGGACTCCCCAGGTTCCGGCGGGAAGAAGTACACGGCCTTCGACGATGCGGACGGTGTTGTCCATGGGTGACAGAGCTCTCTCCTGAATGGGGATTTGTGGTGGCGCCGCAGAGCTTGCCCTCCCTGCTTCGACGTTGACTACATTACCTGCTTGTCGGGCTGTCGCCAGCGCGTTGTGACCGGGATTCCGATCCTGCTTCGCACGCGACCGCCGTCGACTCCGTGATTCCCGGGGGCGAGGACCCTTGCCTGAAGGGACCGCGGCGCGCACCCCGCCGGCGTTGGGTAGGACCGGCCGGTCCGGGGCGCTGCGTACGGGGCGGCTCGATGCCGTCCCGTACGCAGTCGCAGCCTGCCGCAGCCCCATCCGGGAGAAAGGGCTGCGGCGTGTGGTTCACGCGACGGCGGCCAGGGCGAGGCGTCCGGTGAGGGCGGAGACGCATTTGTCGCCGCGCGCGATGTCGTCACGGGTCTGTTCCAGGGAGGGCAGCTCGGCCCACAGGTCGGCGCCGAGCTTGTACGCGCGGGTCCACAGGTCGAACTGGTCCTGGAAGGCGGCGAGGTCGCCGGTGGTGATGCTGAGGGGGCCGACCTGGACGCGGACCTGGCCTGCTCCGCTGAGGCTGACGGCTGCGGCGCGGGTGTCGACCTGCGGTCCGGGGACGGGGCCGTTGAAGGCGATGTGCGCGGCGGCCTCGCTGTCGGTTTGCGGGGGTGCGCTGTGCGGTACGACGGTGGGGCTGAACGTCTTCCTGGCCAGCCGCTCGGCCTCGTACCAGCCGGTGACGGCGGCGTAGAGGGCCTGGGGGTGCTTGATGCGGATCCGGGCGGTCGGGAGGGTGATGAGCAGGGAGCGGGCCATCTGCACGGCCTGGGCGGTGTGAGGGCCGACGAGGTAGACGGCGAAGTTGGCGCGGTGGCCGGCGGCCTGGGACGGGGTGATGCGGGCCATGTCGGCTCCTTCATGGGTGGTCGTGGCGGCCGCTCCGGGGTTTGCCCTCCCCGGAACGGCGGTTGTTGGTGTTGCTCGACTGGTGGTCCGGGGCCGGGGTGTGCCTCGCGGTCACACCCCGGCCCCGTTGGCCGTGGCGGGTCAGGCGGCCAGCGACATACCGACCTCGGCTGCGGCGTGGTCGCCGTTCTCGGGCTCCTCGGCCGGGTCTGCGTCCTCATCCGTCCGGTCATCCGGCGCGGCCTCGGGCTCCGTAGCCTCGGCCTCGATCGGCTCACCATCGAGTGCAGCAGCAGCCTCGATCACGTCGTCGGACGGAGCCGCGTCGTCCGGCCGAACGCCATCCTCTTCGTCTTCCTCCTGCTCGTCCTCGCCTTCCTCGTCCTCGTCCTGCTGCTCGGGGGCGTCTCGCTCCGCGCGCTGTTCCCGCAGCTCGGCGAGCATCTCCTCCTCCGGCTCGGTGAGGGTGTAGCCGTACGTGTTGAGCAGTTCCAGCCAGGCGATGGCGAAGTCGATGTTGAAGCGGTAGCGGTGGTCGCCGTACTGCATGTTCGTCTCCGCGAGGACGGCGAGCTGGGCGAACATGACGAGCGGGAGCTTGTGCTCGGGCGTGCGGTCCACCCGGCGCCGCATGGACTCCGCGAGCGGCACGTCCTTGGCAGGGTTGGCCCCCAGGAGACTGAACGCGTCGCCAAGCCGTGCCCGGTCCACGTTCTCGGTCAGCCCGAAGGCGAAGAGGTTGGTGACCACGGCCTTGTAGAGGCCCTTGGGCACCTTGTTCGCGCGGGCGAGTTCGGCCACGTAGTCCCGGCGCACCTGCCCGGCGATACTGCGGGCCTCCTTCCGTTCCGCCTTGGCCTGCTCGGCGGCGTCCCGGGCCGCCTGCTCCTCCTCGCTCAGGTGCGTGTAGTAGCCCAGAATCTCGTGCCCGTACTTCTTGGGTTCGCGGCACACGTAGCTGATGGCGCCCTCCTCGCTGAGGTAGGCGGCGTGGCCGGGGCACTGAGCGTGGGTTTCCGCCGTGTGGGTCTCTTCGCCGTTCCGGATGCTGTGAAGCCGCACCGACACCGCGCTGTAGCCGGGCTGGGGGATGACGTTCACCCCGGCGAGCAGGAGCTGGGCCCTCGCCTTCGCCTTACCCTCCCGGTTCCTCTTCCGGCGGCGCTCGCTCTCCAGCGCGTACTTGAGGTTCCCGCCGTCCGCGACGACTTTCAGGAGCCGGGTGTACACCTTGTCGTTGGTCTCGAACTCGGCAATCGCCATGGACTGTTCGAGGTCGAGCTGCCCGGCGTCCGCAGCGTCCCGTGCTGCCTTCGGCATCTTGTGGAGCCGCAGGGAGGCAGTGACCTTGGTCTTGTCCTGGGAGACCTGGCGGGCGATCTCGTCTACGTCGAGGCCTTCGAGCGCGAGCTGGTCGTAGGCGGCGGCGATGTCGCTGGGCCGCATGTCCGAGCGGTGGATGTTCTCGGTGAGCTGCTCGATGATCTTCGCGGCGTTGGTGCTGATGTCGTTGCGGACGATCGCGGGGATGCGGTCGAGCCCGGCTTCGACGGCGGCGGCGTGGCGGTGGAAACCGAAGACGAGGGAGTAGCCGAGAAGGTCATCGCTGACGACGGTGACGGGCTCCAGGACGCCGCGCTCCCGGATGGAGCCGACGAAGGCGGGGTCGAGATCGACGGGCCGGATGTTCCGCCCGGCCTGGATCGCGCGGGGGTCGAGCCAGATGAGCGCCATGTTCTCGGCGTCGGTGGTCGATGCGGTCGCTTCGGTGGAGGTGATCTCTTCGACGATGGCGGTCATGGCGGCCGTCTCCTTGGTTGGATGGTCTGTGGTGTCCGGCCCGAGGTTTGCCCTCCCCGTTCCGACATGTACTAATCTACGCGATGGAGGGGGTGTTGTCAACCCTTCCCTGATGCCTGATCAACATCGGTTTTCGCAGGTGAGCGGCGTGAATTCGAAGGTGGCAGCCTCTATGAGCATCTCGCGCACCAGCCCGTGACGGCCACCCGGTAAAGCGCCGGCTGCCACTGCGCGCCCCCGTAGGCCACTACAACGCCCGTCCAGGCCATGCCGGTGACTCCCGGACCTCGATCCCTTCGCGGGAAGTTCCCACGTCCAACCTCGTCGGGTTGGCCGGGCGCGGCGGGTGGTGGGCGATGGCCTGTGGCCGCGGACCATTTCCTCCTCCCTCCCTGCGAAATGAGATCTCGGGGGCCAGGTGGCGGAGTGCAGGGGAGGGAGGGAGTACCGGAGCCGGTAGAGCGACGCAGGAGCGGGCCGGCGAGGACACGCACCAGACGACCTTGCTCGTAGCCGCCGGGTCTCCAGAATCGAAGAGCAGGGAGGGTGGGGGAAACCGTACGGTCCGAAGCGCAGCGTAGGACCGTACGGGCAGCTTGCCCCGGCACCGCCGGGCCCTAACGCTCTGAGGTCGGCCCGCCATTGATCAGGGAGCGGCGGCTCCGGTGCAGTGGGCGCACTCCCAGATAGCGGACGGAGTCCGTGAAGGTGCCCGGCACCCGTTGGCCGTCAGCTCAGTGGTACGGGTCAGACGCCGTTGCGGTGTTCCGCGTAGCGGCGCGCGGCCTCGCGCAGTGCCGTCGACCAGAGGCCGGGGTTCTGATCGGCGATCGAGGCCCAGAGCCGGGCGTTGGCCTGCGCGAACGCGTCCAAGGCGGCCGGGGGTGCGGTCCGCCAGGCCGGCATTCGCGCCGCCCACTGCTCAGCCGCTGCCGGGGACTGCCGGCCGGTGGATACGAGCCAGATGCAGCACAAGGCCGAGTCAACCCACGGCGCCGCGGTGGACGCCCAGCCCCAGTCGACCAGTACAGCGTTGCCGTCCGTGATGATGACGTTCTCGGGGTTGAAGTCCGTATGGGCGAGATGCGTGCCCCCGAGCATGGACCGGATCTCCGGGTCCGGGAGGTAGGAGGCCCAGCGGCTGGACGCGTCCTTCAACTCGATCGGGGGAGCGGGGATCTGGGCGAGGGAGGTCAGCGTGTCGGCCAGCAGTGGAAGGTCGGGGGAGCCCGCCGAGTAGTCCGCGTGGTGGCCCCCGTCGAGGAAGCGGAAGGCGAGCAGGTCCCATCCGCCGCTCTGCATGTGCCAGAGCAGGGGCGGGGCGAGGTCCCGGGTGTAGGGGGCGACGGCCGCCTCCCGGCTCTGGGTCCAGACCCTCGGATGGGTGCTGCTCAGCCCCTTAAGGAAGATCGTTCCGCTGCCGGTATCGAGACGGACGGCGATCGAGGAGTTGTAGCCGCCCGAGACGGTCTGCACATGCTGGATCGGCCCGGTCCTCTCCTCGATCTCGTCCCGGACCGTCTGGGGAAGATCCGACCAGTGCAGGCGCGCAGTGACCATGCGAGCAGCATCGCAGATCCCGACGAGCCCGAGGCCAGTTACGCGGCAGCCTCCGGCGGGCCCATCCACGGGAAGCACAGTTGCCAGTGCTTGCTCTCGTCAGACGGTCTGGCCGAGCAGGTGCCGCGCGCCGCCGCCTGCTGGGGCACCGCTGATCAGAGGTCAGCGGTGCCGCTGCCTGCGGGGGTGGTGGCTCAGATGTTGCGCGAACGCGTCGGTTGTCGGTGGCGGCCGCAACGATGAAGGGATGGACGACAAGGTCGTCCGGGCGCCGACCGACGACGGGGTTGCCCGGACCTGTGAGGACACGTGCAACCTGCTGGCCTCCTGGGCGCCCCAGCTGCTCGGTGTGCATGTGCGCGACCGGGCGCACGCTCCTAGGGATGTGGCAGTGCTCGTGACGGTGGTCGCCGACGCCGCGGACTGCACCGTCCTGCCCGGCGACGGCGACGCCGCCCGCAGTGAGCTGCGCCAGGCGGCCGCCCGTGCCGCGGCAGGTGCCGACGAGTCGGTGGCTGTGGATGTGCGGGCCGAACTGGTCGCGGTGAGGGCGGCATGCCGACGCGCGGCTGTGGCCCTCGGGGTACCGATTCCGATCGCGCCTGCCAGCTGGACACGGGACCAGGTGACGGCCGCGGCGCAGGCTCCTTCGACGAGGCGCACCTCGGCCACGAGGTAGGGGGGAACTGGCGACCCCAAGAGGCAATTCGTCGACGCTGAGCGACGACTACCCCGCTGTATCACCTGGGGGTGGACAGTTCCCGGCTACCCGGACGCTGGATAGCCACCGTCGCTACCGTGTCGCCCATGAGCAACCAAAACGAGCAGACCCCGGCGACGGTGGAACAGATCGCCGCGGCCTTGACGGCCCTCGGCGCGTACGCGGGCGACAACACCCCCGCCGAGCACAAGGATGAGGCGGCCCGGCTCGGCGGCCCTGACGTCTACCGTGCCCTCCTCGCCAATAGCCTCCTCGGCGTCGTCCAGGGCCAAGCCATCCTCGCGGAGGGTGTCAGCCTGGACCATGAGCAGCAGCTCGCCGTGTGGGAGGAGCAGCTGCGCGTGGCCGGCGCCGGAGTCGACCACCCAGCGCAGCGGGCGGAGTTCCTGCGATGGGAAGCCTTGCGCATCGGCACCCCGCTCCGGCTGATGGCACAGCATCCGGAAACCGGGCCGGTCCCCGTCGCGGCCGCGCACGCCGCGACGGCCCTGCAGGCCCTCCTCGGCGTCATCGGCGCGAGCCAGGCCGCCGTCGCCACCGGGGAGGTGGAAACGCTTGCCGCCCAGGCCGGACAGCTCCGCGAAGCGCGCGAGGCGCTGGAGAACGCCATCGCCAACACGGACATCCTGCTCGACATGCTCGCCAGCGTCGGCATGTAGCTGGCCTCATGGCCTTTGGAGAAGATACCCGCGGCCACACGCCCCCGGAAGGGGTGAGGTGGCCTGCAATGGCTGATCGGGCGTTCATCTAAGCCGTGTCGGCCTGGAATTAGAGTGGGGGTGAAGTGTGCGCGAGTAGAACGGTCCAGTCGGCATGAACCCATCCCTTGTGAGTACGGTCGGGTACACCGCTGGTGTCGAGAGCAGGAGCGGTCGCCGGCCGGTTCGCTCGCGGGTCCGTCACGGCAGTCCCTCCTGCGCCGACTACGGGTGCACCCGCGAGGTGTGCAAGGCCGCGGCGAGACGGGACCGCGCCCGGCGCACCAGCGAACTGCGGGCCGGGCGCCCCGCCCGCATCCCCGCATCACAGGCCGCCGCGCACGCTCGCGGGCTGCGGGAGGTCGGTGGCCTATCGGCCGGGGACATCGCGGCGCTTTCCGGGATCTCGGTCACCCTCGTGCGGCGCATCCTTCGCGAGCCTGAGGGCGGGCCCGACATCCACCGCACCACCGCGGACGCCATCTTGGGCGTCGCCCTGGCCGTAGCGTCCACCCGCCACCGCCACCGTCACCGCCTTCCCGGACTGGTGGGGACGGACAAGGCCGCCGCGTGTCTGCAGACCCTGTCGGAACGAGGCTGGCCCACGAGCTTCCTGGCCCAGCACCTGGCAACCAGTACGCAGACCATCGCCGCAGTCCGCGGCCGCAAGCGCCGACACCTCACACTCGTGCTCGACCAGCGCATCCGCACCCTCTACTCGCGGCTCGTGGGAAGCGACCCAGCCGAGTACGGCATAGCCCCGCACCGCAGCCACCGAGCCATCACCGCGGCCCGCCACCGGGCAGAGTAACGCTGACCTAGCTTGCCAGCCGGGGTTGTGGGCTTCGGAGTTGTGGTGAGCCTGACAGATCACCGGTCAGTGGGGAGGATCGGAGCTATGAGTACCTCGCAGAGCACCGACCATTCGCCCATCTACAACCGGCTGGTCCTGGAAAGGGGCGACGTCTTGGCCGAGACCCGGGCCGTTGCGGAGCAGGTACTGCGCCAGTCCCAGCAGGCTCTCGACTGGAGCGCCGTACGGTCCGTCTGGCAGGCAGGCGAAAGAGCGGGCACCTTCTCTCCCTTCGGCTGATGGCGCCCGAGCGGCGTTCCCCGCCGCTCACCTCAGTCAGGCGGGGACTCGAGCCGCGTCTCGCCGGCAACCAGCGCCACAGCACCCCCTACGGGCCGAACTCGGTGTGGGGGACTCGGCCAGGCTGAGGGCGGACACTCCGGCTCGGGTCCCAGGGCCGGCACACGGTCCTGGGATCATGGGCGTCCGGGCTGCTTCTCCACCGGGTGGATCCGGCATCCGGCCTGAGCAGCGCCTTCCTGGCCCGGTGCGAGCGGTCCGGCTACCAGCAGCCGCCTGGCCTGGCCGGACAACTCAGACCACCCGGCGCAGCCCCCGTCGCAGCCATCCCCCGACGGGTGGGAGCACCAGCAGCGCGCCCTGGCCCAGGCCGTGGCCCGGAGGGCCGGGGAGCTGAGCCCGCAGGACTTCCTCGACGCCCGAGAACGAGAGCGCCGCACATGCCGGCACCTCCCCGCCGCTGGCCTGTGCGGCCTGCCCGAAGCCGTCGTGTGCGTGGCGGACTTCGAACCAGCCATCCAGCGACACGAGCACGCCGTGGACGTCCTGGCCGCAGGCAAGGAGATCACCTTCACGGCGAAGGCCTACCCCGCACTGACCCTGCTGCTCAGCGGCCACCCTGGCCGCATCGCTGATGCCGCCGCGACATCCTGACCGCGGCGCTGGACCTTGGAGTGGACGGACTCGACACCGCTGCCCCGTACCACGGGCACCTTTCCCATCAGACGCTCGCCAGGACCGCCTGCGACTTGCTGCCGAAGTTCGTGATCTCCACGAAGTTCGGCTACTTCCGGGCCTTGGATACTCCCTCGACCCAGCCCGTCTGCGCAGGGGAGTGGAGCTGGCCGTGCGGGACCTCGGAAGGGAGCCGGACCTGGTGTTCCTGCACAACCCCGAACAGGGCCTGACCGGCGTCCCGGCGGGCATCCTCGCTGATCGCCTTGCGGGCGGCGTCCTTGAAGCGGCGGTGCATCAGGGGCTGTGTCGGACCGGGAGGGACCTCGCCGACGGGGGTTGCGGCGAGGTCCCTCCCGCACGGTACTCCTGCGGCCGGCGCCGGTCGCAGCATCTGCGAATTGCAGAAGTCTGCAATTTCATACATGCTGTGATTGCTGTGTCCGCAGGTAGCCGCGGGCACAGCGCCAGGCGTTTGCCCCGCTCGGGGTGGTGAGAAGGGTGCGAGACCGTGCCGGTTCCGCTGTATCAGGCGAAGGCCGAGTTCTTCCGGATGCTCGGGCACCCGGTGCGGATAAGGGTTCTGGAGCTGCTGCAGGACGGGCCGATGCCGGTACGGGACCTGCTGGCCGCGATCGAGGTCGAGCCCTCCGCCCTGTCCCAGCAGCTCGCGGTCCTGCGCCGCTCGGGGATCGTGACCTCGACCCGTAACGGCGCGACCGTTGTCTACGAACTGGCGGGCGGGGACGTCGCGCAGCTGATGCTGGCCGCGCGGCGGATCCTGACCGAGGTCCTGACCGGGCAGAGCGAGCTGCTGGAGGAACTGCGCGAGTCCGAGGTCCCGGCGTCGTGAGCGTGCACACCGCCCTGACGGCCATGCTCGGCCGCATCCGCTCCGTCCTGCCCGCCCGGGCCGACTACGCGGTCATGGCCCGCAGCCCCCGCCGGGACCTCCTGGCCGGTCTCACCGTGGCGATCGTCGCCCTTCCCCTCGCCCTCGGTTTCGGGGTCTCCTCCGGCCTGGGCGCGGAGGCCGGGCTGGCCACGGCCGTGGTCGCGGGCGCACTCGCCGCGCTGTTCGGCGGGTCGAACCTCCAGGTGTCCGGACCGACCGGTGCGATGACCGTGGTCCTGGTACCGATCGTCGCCCAGTACGGACCCGGCGGCGTCCTCACCGTCGGCCTGATGGCCGGCGTGCTCCTGATCGGCCTCGCCCTGCTGCGGGCCGGGCAGTACATGCGGTACGTGCCGGCGCCCGTGGTGGAGGGCTTCACCCTCGGGATCGCCTGCGTGATCGGCCTCCAGCAGATACCCAATGCCCTCGGCGTCGAGAAGCCGGAGGGGGAGAAGGTCCTGCTCGTGGCGTGGCGGGCGCTCGTGGAGTGCGTGGCCTTCCCGAACTGGACGGCGATCGGCCTCTCGCTGGGTGTCGCGGCGGTGATGCTGGCCGGCGCCCGGTGGAAGCCGACGGTCCCGTTCTCGATCGTCGCGGTCATCGCAGCGACCCTGATCGCGCAGCTCTTCCACCTCGACGCGGCGGCCCCCATCGGTGACCTTCCCTCCGGGCTCCCCGCCCCCTCCCTGGCCTTCCTCGACGCCTCCGCGTTTGGATCTCTGCTGGCCCCGGCCGTCGCGGTCGCGGCGCTCGCCGCGCTGGAGTCGCTGCTGTCGGCGACCGTGGCGGACGGGATGACGGTGGGGCAGAAGCACGATCCGGACAAGGAACTGTTCGGGCAGGGCATCGCCAACCTGGCGGCCCCGCTGTTCGGCGGCGTCCCGGCCACCGCCGCGATCGCCCGGACCGCGGTCAACGTCCGTACCGGCGCCTCCTCCCGGCTCGCCGCCCTCACCCACGCCCTGGTCCTTGCGGTGATCGTGTTCGCCGCAGCCCCCCTGGTCTCGAAGATCCCCCTCGCCGCGCTTGCCGGGGTGCTGCTGGCGACGGCGATCCGGATGGTGGAGGTCGGCTCGCTGCGCGCGATGGCGAAGGCGACCCGCTCCGATGCTGTCGTCCTCGTCCTGACCGCGGCAGCCACTCTGGTCCTTGACCTTGTGTACGCGGTGATCATCGGCCTGGTCGTCGCGGGGGCCCTCGCGTTGAAGGCGGTGGCGAGTCAGGCCCGGATGGAGCAGGTCGACTTCCGCCCGGACCTGCCCGGCGAACACAGCGACGAGGAACACGCCCTGCTCGCCGAGCACATCGTCGCCTACCGCATCGACGGTCCCCTCTTCTTCGCCGGTGCCCACCGCTTCCTCCTCGAACTCTCCGAGGTCTCCGACGTGCGGGTGGTGATCCTGCGCATGGCGAGGGTGACCACCCTGGACGCCACCGGCGCCCTCGTCCTGAAAGACGCGGTGGAGAAGCTGAACCGGCGCGGCATCGCCGTGATGACCTCCGGTATCCGGCCCGGCCAGCGCCAGGCCCTGGACGCCGTCGGCGCCCTGGAGCTGCTGCGCCTGGAGGGCCGGGAGTACGCCACCACGCCGGAGGCGATCGCCGGCGCCCGTAAGCATCTGGAGCAGGCGGGCCTGCTGCCCCGTACGCATCACCGACCGCACCGCATCCGGAAGGCCGCACGATGACCGTCCCCGCCGACCTGCGCATGATCGAGGTCTCCGGCACCGAGGCCCTGTGGCTCCTCGAAGGATCCGCCCAAGGCCGGCTCGTCTACATCCAGCGGGAGATGGCCGTCGTCCGCCCCGCCGCACACGTGATGGAGTACGGACGCCTCGTCGTCCGAGCCCCCGTACAAGCCGCCACGATCCCCGGCCGTGCGCTGCTGACCTACCAGGTGGATGAGATCCGCAGCCCGGCCGGGACCGGCTGGACGGTCAGTGCGCACGGCCCGGCCGACGTCATCGCCGACCCGGACGAGGCCGCCCACTACCGGCGCACCCTGCCCGGCTGGGCCCACGGCCCCCACGACACCCTGCTACGCCTGCACCCGCAGTCCGTGTCCGGGTTCCGACTGGCCCGCACCGTGACGGGGGCGGGCCGGTGAGCGTCCAGGTCGAGACGATGCCCTACCGGCATGTGCTGGACGTGCCGGCCATGGGGTCGGCCGTCCGTATCGCCCGGGAGACCACCGAGCTGGTCCTGGTGGAGTGCGGGGTGGGGCTTCGGCATCCAAGTGTCGGGCCGGCGCTGCTGATCGTGGCCGAGCTGGTCACCAACGCGGTGCGCCACGCCGCCGTGACGTCCCCGATGATCACGGTCACCTTCGCGCACGGGCCGGGGGCGTTCGCGTTCGCCGTCCACGACCGCCACCCGTACCAGCCCGCCCTGTTCGGGGCCCTGGCTTCTGCACCGGGCAGCGGCCTGGCCATGGTCGTCGAGATGACGATGGAGCTCGGCGGCACCGCTGTCGTACGGGCGGATGCGGACGGTCGTGGCAAGGCCATCTGGATCACCCTTCCCCTGTGAAGCCGAGGAGCTGACGATGACGATCGAATGGCGCTACACGACCCGCCAGGACCTGGGCGTGCTGTCCCTGGCCGGGTATCTCGGCGCGGACGCCACCGACCGGTTCACCGGCGCCATCGGCTGGGCGCTCGCCCGGGGCACCGGCCCGGTCATCCTTGACCTGACCGGTCTGCTGGGCTGGTCGGCCGGCGGGCAGATCGCCGTCGCCCAGGCCGCCCGCCGCCTCGGCGAGAGCGGGCGCAGACTCGAGCTCGCCGCGATCCCCGCGGACGGCTCTCTCGTCCCGGATGCGACCTGCCCGCCCGTCCCGGTCCACTGCGACCTCGCCGCCGCCCTGGCCGCCCACGGCGCTCACGGCACGGTCAAGCAGTGGACCACCGACGACTGGCCCACCGAGCAGTCCCCCGGGGAACCCGCCCTCATCTAGACCAGCACGACCATCCACAAGAACGACGAAGGACACCGGCACCATGAGCAACATCATCTTCAAGGACTCCAACGGCACCGTGCTGGAGGACGGGGACTCGGTCACCCTGACCAAGGACCTGAAGGTCAAGGGCACCTCCGAGACCCTCAAGCGCGGCACTCTGGTCAAGAACATCCGCCTCACCTCCCGCCCCGGCGAGGTCGAGTGCAACACCAAGAAGGTCAAGGGCCTGGTCCTGAAGACCGAGTTCCTCAAGAAGGCCTGACCGGCGAAGGACCCGCCCTGGGGGGCCGAACGTCACGAAGGTGCACTGCCGGGTCCCGCGAGTTGCAGGGATCTGCAATTGTGGAGGTCACAAGGTGTGAAGAGGGGCGAACGGATGCCTCTACGAAGGAACGGTTCCGGGTGGATGAGATGGCCAGTCAAGGCAGGGGTACGCAGGTGAGCACGCCGCTGTACCAGCTGAAGGCGGAGTTCTTCAAGACGCTGGGGCACCCGGTGCGCATCCGCGTCCTGGAGCTCCTGTCCGTACGCGAGCATGCGGTCGCCGAGATGCTGCCCGAGGTCGGGGTGGAGGCCGCGAGCCTCTCCCAGCAGCTGGCCGTCCTGCGCAAGGCCAACCTGGTGGTCACCCGCCGCGAAGGCTCGAACGTGTTCTACAGCCTCACCCACCCGCAGATCGCCGAGCTCCTGCGGGTGGCCCGCGGCATCCTCTCCGGCGTGCTGGAGGGCCAGGCCGAACTGCTGGCCGACCTCAAGGCCGGCCGTCACGTCTGACCGGGTGGCTCACGGTGCCGGCCCTGCGGGGCCCGCACCCCCAATACGGCGGCCGTCTTCCGTTAGTGCGGGTTCAACGCGCTTCTGACACCGGAAGACGGCCGCTCCCTCATCTCTCTCCGCCTCCCGCCACGGCGGGGACGGGCGCCGGCCCCGTCGCCCTGGCCGTCAGGGCCGTGGGGCGAGCGGGTCCCGATGCCCGGCGGGGACAGGCGCGACGGTGTGGGGGATTCATTTCTCGAGGGTGAGGGTCATCTCTCCCGGGGCCAGTCCCGGGCCGCCGGTGCACTTGGCGGTCATGCCGTTCGTCGACCTGTCGATCTGGAGCGTGAAACGGCCCAGGCAGTTGCCCATGGCCTGCTGGCCGCGCTGGTTGGGGTGGAACACCTCCTGCTTCATGCTGACGGTCATCTCCGTCCGCGCGGCGTAGCGGGCCCACTCCGACTTGTTGGCCGGTGGCACGTAGATGCTGCCGTCATCGGCGTAGCCGGTCTGGCGTGCGTCCTTGCTGCAGACCTGATGCCCCTCCAGGGCGGTGGACAGGTCCAGGAAGTGGACACCGGAACTCTTGGCCGTGTCCTTCAGCGTGATCGTGAGGCTTGGGCCTGCCTCCTTGCTCAGGTACAGCAGGTCCTTGTTGTAGAAGGGGCAGCCGTAGGTGCTCCAGCGGTCCCAGCTGTTCTCGTCGCTCTGCGGCGTCGTGGCGGCCTCGCCTGAGGCCAGCGGGTGCGGATAGGACTGGAGGATGATCTTGGCGTTCGATCCGCGTTCCTTGAGGACGCCCTTGACCTTGTCGATGACGATCGTGACCTTCGTCTTCAACGTGCGGGTGTTCTCGTAGAGCGGGCCGGTGATGGCCGTGTTGGTCGAGCAGTACTCGCTGGCCTTCCAGGACTCGCCGCACTTGGCCATGACGCCTGCGAGGTCGAGGTCGTTGCCGCCGATGGAGATCACCACGAACGCCAGCGACTTGGGGTTGCGGCTGACGAGTGCGTCCAGCTGCTGGATCTGCGGTGGCTGCTCCTTGTGGTGGCGGGTGAGGATGTCGTCGGTCGTCGCGCCGGAGCAGGCCAGGTTGAAGACCTTCTTGATGGTGCCGGAGCCGAAGGACGTACCCCGTACCGCGGTGATCTCCGAGGTATCCGAGCGGTGGCAGCCGGGTGTCGTGTCGTCGCTCAACAGGTCCTCTGGGGCGTAGATCTGATCGAGGGCGAGCCCGTCGGTGACGACCCGGTCCGTCTTGTCCCACAACTCCTTGGGGATGCCGCCGTTGTTCTTGCGGCCCGCGGCGTTCCCGCTCCACCGCGCGCCTTCGCCGGCGATGTAGGAGTCGCCCATGCTCACCGCGTAGAGAGGTTCGTCGGCTGCCGCCGCGGCACGGGCCGGGCCGATCGCGGCCGTCGCGGGGACGACCGCGAGGGCGCAGAGCAGGGCGGACAGGCGAATGGCTGACTTCATGGGCGGTGTCCCTCTCGCTGGAATCCCCCCTGTGATGTGATCTTGAGGGCTGGCTCTCCCCTGCGAACCTCCCGCCCCGCGAAGATCACCCGTACGGTGCCGGGCTTGTCGGCCTTCGGGCGCAGGGTGGTGGCCCGAGAGCTGAGATCACGGTGGACCGGGATTTCGTGCCCAGCCCGGCTGGGCTGCCCGTGCGATGAGGGCTGCCGCCACGTCGCAAAGCTTGATCGTTTCTGCGGTGATTGCGGGCGGCCGTGCGGGTGAGTTGGGGATCGACTATCTGTCCACCGGGTCCTGGGTACCGCTACAACCACTGCGTGATCAAGAACTTCCTCCAGCGTGGTCTCCCCGCTCTCGCTCTCGCTGCCCTGCCCCTCCTCGCCACCGCTCCCGCCGCGCACGCGGCCACCGCACAGGCAGCCGTGCCTGCCGCGCTCGGGGTCGCCGGGGCTCCCGGAGTCCGTGCACCGCTTCCGCTGTTCGAGGCGATCGACCGGATCCCCGTCGCCGACGAGCAGCGCGAGGGCTACAAGCGGGACCTGTACAAGCACTGGAACCGGGGCCTGGATCTCGGGGATGGGTGTGACACCCGCCGCGAGGTGATCCTGTCCGAGGCGCTTGAGGCGCCGCAGGTCACTGCGGGCTGCAAGCTGTCGGGCGGGGTGTGGCTGAGCCCGTACGACGACGTCACGATGACCGATGCGGCAGGAATTGACGTTGATCATTTTGTCCCACTAGCCGAAGTGCATGATTCGGGCGGTTTTGCGTGGGATGCGGCCCGCCGTGAGGCGTACGCGAACGACCAAGCCTCCCCGGACACGTTGATCGCGGTCACGGCAAAGTCGAACCGGTCCAAGGCGGACAAGGACCCGGCTCAGTGGCTCCCGCCCGCCGCCGGCTACCACTGCCAATACGCGGCCACGTGGACCGCGACCAAGCTGCGCTGGTCCCTGGCCGCGGACGACGCGGAACGTCAAGCCCTCCTCGGGGTGGCGGAGGACTGCCCGAACACCACGGTCGTCTACGAGCCGGCTGCGTGATCGCCGTGACGGGGCGGTCCAGGCCCGCGCCTGGCCGGTTCCCCGTTCCCGGCGGGTGGCCCGCCGGTCAGTTGGTGCCGTACTTCGTCGATGCAGGAGTGGTCATGAGTCTTTCAGCAGCGCCCCGGGAGTTCGCGTTCACCCTTCCCCACGGGTACACCGATCCGGCTGGTGTCACCCACCGGGAGGGAGTGATGCGCCTGGCCACCGAGAACGATGAGCTGACCCCGCGGGTAGACCCGCGGGTACGGGAGAACCCGTCGTATCTGGGCGTGGTGCTCCTCAGTCTGGTGATCACACGCCTGGGCACGGCGGGCCAGCCCTCCCCGACGGTGATCGAATCCCTCTTCCCGGCAGACCTCGCCCACCTGCAGAAGATGTACCGGGAGATTAACGGGGCGGAACTGCCAGGCGGACTGCCCGACAGCGTCTGAGGGCCGACACCGCTCATGTCGGTGAGAACGGCGCCGGGGGGCGGCGACGAAGCTGCACCGCAGCCTCGCCACGGACAGCCCGAATACCCCGTGGTTTGAATGACGCCCCCCGCCAACTGGGGCATCGTAGTGGACTGCTGAGAGGCGTGAGGCTTACGTCCATGACCTCGACGCCGACACCTTCCTCGTCGCTGTCACGGTCGGCTCGAACCGCAGCGAGGCCGACAAGGACCCTGCCGAGTGGCTCCCGTACGCCGAGGTGACGTGCCGGTACGTGGCCGAGTGGTCCGGAGACAAGTTGCGCTGGCGTCTGACCGTCGACGCTGGCGAACTGGCGGCCCTGGCCCAGCTCGCCGAGGCACGCCCCAAGACCACAGTCGAATTCGAACCGGCCGCGTAAGCACACCGAACACCGAACGCAACCGACTTGGAGATCCATGTCCAATCTCAGAACGAACGGCCGAGTAGATGTCCTGGGCGAGCCGGGCATCTGGATCGACTCATCGGAATCGACAACCCACAACGAGGCCGTCAAGGGGAGCGGCATGCTGGCCGTCGCCCTCCGGTCCGAGTCTCACCACGCCGCCACGGTGACCGTCGTCATCACCGACGCCGGCGGCCAGCAGGACACCCGCACCATCACGTCACAGAGCAACGAGACCATCCCGGTCCCCTCCGGCTCCAAGGTCCGGGTGACGTACACCGCTGACGAGGAAAGCCACGCAACGGTCAGCTGGACCCCGATGGGGGCCAGCTAGACCAGGAGCCCCGCCGCACGTCGGCGCCCTCGCCCCCTTACTTGGGCGAGGGCTGGGCAGACGAAACCGCCCGGTGCCCAAGGACGCCTCCCCCAGCGACGGCTCCCCGGCCATGAGGGGCCTGGGCGGCGCCACTTCAGACGTGGTGGGCAAGGGGTCCGGACTGTTGGGGGGTGGCCCGTTCGAGGAAGCGCAGGAGTTCGACGGGGAAGGGCAGGACGAGGGTGGAGTTCTTCTCGGCGGCGACCGCGACGACCGTCTGCAGCAGCCTGAGCTGGAGGGCGGCAGGCTGGTCGGACATCACAGCGGCAGCCTCCGCCAGCTTCTTGGACGCTTGGAGTTCGGCGTCGGCGTTGATGATCCTGGCCCGGCGTTCGCGGTCGGCCTCGGCTTGGCGCGCCATCGACCGTTTCATCGTCTCCGGGAGGGAGACGTCCTTGATCTCCACCCGGTCGATGGTCACGCCCCACTCGACTGCCGGGCTGTCCATCATCAGTTCCAGGCCCTGGTTCAGCTTCTCGCGGTTGGAGAGGAGCTCGTCGAGGTCGCTCTTGCCGAGGATGGACCGCAGTGAGGTCTGTGCCATCTGGGAGACGGCGAATCGGTAGTCCTCGACGCGGATGATCGCGTCGACGGGGTCGACGACCTTGAAGTAGATGACGGCGTCCACCCGGACGGTGACGTTGTCGCGGGTGATGCCGTCCTGGGCGGGCACCGGCATCGTCACGATCTGCATGTTCACCTTGTGCATCGAGTCCACTACCGGAATGATCATGGCGAACCCGGGCCCCCGGACCTGGCCGCGCAGGCGACCGAAGCGCAGGACGACACCCCTCTCGTATTGCCGGACCACCCGGGCCGCCGCTGCCAGATAGAGCAGGCCTGCGACGCCGGTGATCGCCAGCGCGGTCAGCAGTTCCTGGACCATGGCGAACCATCTCCCTCCAGCACGGCCTCCCTCTCCTGGATATGCCCCCTTTGCCATCCTTTGACCCTCATGCCGGGTGGAACCCCGGAGGCCGGCTCGGGGCCCGAGGGCGGGCATGTGCGGCGACAGGACATCACGTACGCCGTGCCGCCGGGGCGGTGTGCGTGCTGCCTGCCACCAGGACGGGTGTCAGGGGCCGTGAAGATGGGTGCTGGCCCCGATGCGCCGGGTCGGGGTGTTAGGCGATGGTGGGATCCTGAAGTCCCTCTTGTTCGGTACGGCCCTCGTGGAGCGCAGGGGACGGCAGGCCGGGATACGCAGGCTGGTGTGATGAACTGACGGGCACTCGCTGAAAGCAAGAGGAGGAAGAATGGCGGGCGACGAGGCGGCTGTGGAAGCCGCTCCCGCAGGTACCGCACCGGGGCAGGCCGGGAAGACCGGCAGGGACGCGCGCCGGATCGAGGGGTGGTCCATCGCGTGGATGCTCCTGGCCCTGGTGATCTGGGGATGCTTCGCCTTCCTGCTGTTCGCCGACTACGGCCCCGAGGCGTCGTCGTACCAGGGGTCCCGCAGTCTGTGCAGGGGCCCGTTCGTTGAGCCCTTGCCCCAGGAACGGGTCTGCCGCAGCGACGAGTTGCGGCAGTGGCCTTCGCTCCTGGGCATCCTCGCGCTGGCGACCGTTGCGACCGTCACCGCCGCGGCGACCACGGTGTACGCCAAGGTCCTCGACCATCTGGCGCACGGCGAAGAAGCCCGCGTGAACCCGCAGGACTGAGGTTCGCCGTTGCAGCCGCCCGGTGGCCGGCACCGGGGTCGGCTACAGGCTGGTGGTGAACGCGCGGACCGTCAACGACTGCCGGCGTGAGAGTTCGCAATCGGGGCCGGTGCGGGGGAGGTCCTCCGTTGCCGGGGTGGCGAAGATGGGTGTTGGCCCCGATGCGCCGGGCGGGGGCGCCAGGTGATGGTGGGGATCCGGAGCACCTTTGGTTCGGGGCAGCCCTTGTGGGGCGCGGGTGCTCGCGGCAGCACCTGTGAACGGAGCCGCGCCGATGACGACCCCGCCCCCGTCTCCGCACCAGCCCCGCATCTGCCGGGCGGGTCCGCCATGAGCGTGACCGCGTGGTTGGCCGTGGCGGTGTTCGGGGCTGTCTACGTGCTGATCGCCACGGAGAAGGTCCACCGGGTGGCCGCGGCCCTGGGCGGTGCGGTCGTCATGCTGCTGATCGGCGCGACGAGCCCGGAGCACGCGTTCTTCTCCGATGTGGCCGGGATCGACTGGGACGTCATCTTCCTGCTGCTGGGCATGATGCTGATCGTCTCCGTCCTCAAGCGCACCGGCCTGTTCGAGTTCGTTGCGATCTGGGCCGCCAAACGGTCGCACGGCCGCCCCTACCGGCTGATGGTGCTGCTGATCTTCGCCACCGCGTTCCTGTCGGCGTGGCTGGACAACGTCACCACCGTCATGCTGATCGCCCCGGTGACCATCGCGGTCTGCACCAAGCTCGGCGTCCCGGTCGTGCCGTACCTGATCGCGGAGGTGATGGCCTGCAACATCGGCGGGGCCGCCACCCTGATCGGCGACCCGCCCAACATCATGATCGGCTCCCGCGCCGGACTCTCCTTCAACGACTTCCTGCTCCACATGGCACCCATCACCACGGTGCTGATCGTGGTGTTCGCGGTGATGGCCCGCTGGATGTTCCGCGGCTCCTTCACCTACGACCCCAAGCGGGCCGTGCAGGTCATGGCCATGCGCGAGCGGGACGCCATCACCGACGCCCGGCTTCTGGCCGTCAGCGGCATCGTCGTCGTGATCGTGATGGCCTGCTTCGTCCTGCACACCACCCTCCACCTGGAGCCGTCGGTCGTCGCGATCTCCGGTGGCCTGATCCTCCTCGCCGTATCCCGGCTCGATGCGCGCAAGGTCGCGGCGGACGTCGAGTGGGAGACCCTGGCATTCTTCGCCGGCCTGTTCGTGATGGTCGGCGCACTGGTCCAGACGGGGATCCTCACCGACCTCGGCCAGGCAGCCGCCCGCGTACTGGACGGCAACCTGTTCGGGGCGTCCATGGCCCTGCTGTTCGGGTCGATCGTGCCGTCCGCGGTGATCGACAACATCCCCTTCGTCGCCTCGACCAGCCCAGTCGTCTCCGAGATCGTCGCCGCCTCCGGAGGAGGCGAGCAGGCGCAGGTGTTGTGGTGGTCCTTCGCCCTCGGTGCGGACCTCGCGGGCAACGCCACGATCATCGCCTCCTCGGCCAACGTCGTCACCGTCGGCATCGCCGAGCGCGCCGGACACCACATCTCCTTCTGGCAGTTCAGCCGCTACGGCCTGGTCGTCACCGCCGTCACCACTGCCATCGCCGGCCTCTATGTGTGGCTGCGCTACTTCGCCCTCGCCTGACCGATGAAAGGAGGCAAAGCCATGACCGACTCCGATGACGAGCGGATCGCCGACCTCGAAGCCGCGCTGTGGCACGACGATCCCCGCTTCGCCCGCGGCCTGGGCAAGGGCCGCCCCCGACGGCCCCGCGAGTACCGGCGCGGCCGGGCCTGGCTGGCCCTGCTGCTGGCCCTGGCCGCCGTGGTCACCGGGGTACTGGTCCCGCACGGGCTGCTGCTGGCGGCCGGCCTGATCATGGCCGCGCTCGCGGTCAACCTCCTCGACAGCAACCGTCTGCGCCGCCTGCGCCGGCGCAGGCCCTAGGGGGCGTGCCGTGACGCTGCAGCAGCTGTACCTGGTGCTGCTGGTGGGCGGCGTCGTCCTCATGGCCAGCATCGCCGCCGCCCGCACCGCGCACCGGCTCGGCCTGCCCAGCCTGCTGCTCTTCCTCGCGGTGGGCGTGATCGCGGGCGAGGACGTGATCGGCATCGAGTTCGACGACGCGCAGCTCGCCCAGTCCCTGGGCACCGCCGGCCTCGCCGTCATCCTCGTCGAGGGCGGCCTGAGCACCCACTGGCCCGACGTCAGGCGCCGGCTGGCACCTGCCGGTGTGCTGGCCACCGCCGGGGTTGCCGTGTCGGTGGCGGTCACGGGTGCCGGCGCCCACTACCTCCTGGGCATGGACTGGCACCTGGCCCTGCTTCTGGGTGCGATCGTCTCCTCTACCGACGCCGCCGCCGTCTTCGCAGTCCTGCGCTCCCTGCCCCTGCCGCGCAAGACCACAGGTCTGCTGGAGGCGGAGTCCGGGTTCAACGACGCCCCGACCATCATCCTGGTCCTGGTCTTCTCCACCGCCGTCGCCGACCTCCCCGGCCCGGCCGCGATCCTCGGCAACGTCGTCTACCAGTTGGTCGTCGGCGGTCTGCTGGGGCTGGCCGTGGGCAGGATCGGGGTGGCCGCGCTGCGGCACATCGCCCTGCCGGCCACGGGCCTCTACCCGCTGGCGACGGTCGGGTTCGGCATCATCGCCTTCGCCGCCGGCGGGTTCGTCAACGCGAGCGGCATCATCGCCGCCTACCTGGCCGGGCTGGTCCTGGGCAACTCGCGCCTGCCCCACCGCGCGGCGACCCGCTCCTTCGCCGAAGGGACCGGATGGCTCGCCCAGATCGGGCTGTTCGTCATGCTCGGGCTGCTCGTCGACCCCAGCGAACTGTCCTCCGCCATCGTGCCCGCCCTCGCAGTCGGCCTGGTCCTGCTGCTGATCGCCCGCCCCGTCTCGGTCGCCGCCTGCCTGCTGCCCTTCCGCACCCCCTGGCGGGAACAGGCCTTCATCTCCTGGGCCGGCCTGCGCGGCGCCGTACCGATCGTCCTGGCCACGTTCCCGATCGTCGCGGCCGTCGAGGGCTCCCGTCACCTGCTCAACATCGTCTTCGTCCTCGTCGTCGTCTTCACCCTCGTCCAAGGGCCCACCCTGCCCGCCGCCGCACGCCTCCTGCACATCGCCCGGAGTGGGGCCGTGCGGGAGATCCAGGTCGAGAGCGCGCCCCTGGACGTCCTGGATGCCGACCTGCTGACCGTCACGATCCCGCCCGGCTCACGCCTGAACGGCGTCGCCGTCTTCGAACTCCGCCTCCCGCCACCGGCGGTGATCACCCTCCTCGTCCGCGGCGGCGTCACCCAGGTACCCAGCCCCGACACGGTCCTCGCCGCCGGCGACGAACTCCTCCTCGTCACCACTCCAGCCACCCGGCAGGCGACCGAGCGGCGCCTGCGCGCGGTGGGCCGCCGAGGCAAACTCGCCCGCTGGCTCGGCGAACAAGGCAGATCCGAACCCGCCGGCGGTGACACCGAATGACATGGGCCTTGTCCGATCAGGTCGAAAGCCCGGAGAGGACTCCGGTGTCATCGGGCGCCATCCCCGGCCCTTCGAAGGGAGGCCAGGGCGGCAAGCAGGCATCCGGCCACCGCGACGATTCCGGCGACGGCGGTCAAGGCCAGGCTGAACTGCGGCGAGGCCCCCGTCAGTCGCGGAACCGCATTGAGGGGTGCCGTGGCGTAGAGGGCGAGGACGGCCCAGCCGTAGGCCCGTGGGGGTCTGAGCCTGGCGGGCAGGCGGGCCGGCACCCGACCGGCGGCGATCGCCAGCCCGGCGGGCAGCAGGGTGAGGGAGAACATCGTCAGGCCGATCCACTGCCAGGTCATCTCGGTCAGTTCCTCTGGGTGTCAGGACAGGGCAAGAAAGTGAGTGGTGTCACGGGCGGGCGGCTGCGGCCATGACGAGGCCGGTGACGAGCAGGGCCGCGCCGATGATGAAAACGGGGACGCCAGGTCCGGGCAGCAAGTACATCGCCACACCGGCCAGGGCGAGAGGAGCGCCGATGGCGGCCATCACCCATCCGATCCGTCCTTGCGACATGAGCTTCTCCTTGTTCGGTGCCGGGGAAGGCGGGGCAGCTGAGGCGCCCCCTCGACCGCCCGTCCGCGCCCGCATCGAGGTTCTCCGCCTCCAGGCGAGGCGGGTCACCGATCGCCGCGGGCGGTGATCTTGAAAGCGAGGTAGGCGGCGGTGGCCGGCCACAGGACGATCAGCACGGTCAGGGTGAGGGCGCTGGAGACCGGGTCGTGTTCGGTGTCCCGGCGCCAGCCCGGGTGACGTGCCAGGAGGCGGGGCAGGCGGTGGGCGAAGCCGACCGCGCCGCCGAGGTAGACGGCCAGGGAGGCGAGCAGCAGCACGGTCTCCCGGCTGGTGATCGCCGCCCAGGTGTCCTCGCTCACGCGCGGCCGGCCGGATCCTGAGCCTGGTCCTTGACGTCCTCCGGCGATCTGGGCTGCGACGGCACCGCGGCCAAGGCGGCCGGGCCCGGCGGGTTGCGGCGGCTGGACACCCATGCGGCCACGGGTTCGGTGTAGCGGGCGGTCAGCGGTCCGATCACCACGAGGATCAGCACGTACGCGGTCGCCAGCGGTCCCATCGCGGGCTCGATACCGGCCGTGACGGCCAGCCCGGCGATGACGATGGAGAACTCGCCGCGGGCGACCAGCGTGCCGCCGGCTCGCCAGCGCCCCTTGACCCCGACGCCGGCGCGCTTCGCCGCCCAGTACCCGGTGGCGATCTTCGTACCCGCTGTGACCACGGCGAGGGCGAGCGCGGGCAGGAGGACGGGCGGGATGCTCGCGGGGTCGGTGTGCAGGCCGAAGAAGACGAAGAACACGGCCGCGAACAGGTCGCGCAGCGGGCTGAGCAGGGTGTGGGTGCCCTCGGCGACCTCGCCGGAGAGGGCGATGCCGACGAGGAACGCGCCGACGGCCGCCGAGACCTGGAGCTGCTGGGCGATGCCCGCCACCAGCAGGGTCAGGCCGAGGACCACGAGGAGGAGCTTCTCGGGGTCGTCGCTGGAGACGAAACGGGAGATGTGGCGCCCGAAGCGCACGGCGATGAACAGGACCGCTCCGGCGACTCCGAGGGCGATGGCCAGGGTCGCGCTGCCCGCGGCCAGGCTGACCCCGGCGAGGAGGGCGGTGATGATCGGCAGGTAGACCGCCATCGCCAGGTCCTCGAGGACCAGGATGCTGAGGATGACCGGGGTTTCGCGGTTGCCGACCCGGCCCAGGTCGCCCATGACCTTGGCGATCACTCCCGAGGAGGAGATCCAGGTGACGCCGGCCAGCACGACCGCGGCGACGGGGCCCCAGCCCATGAGCAGGGCGGCGACGGCGCCGGGTACGGCGTTGAGGCCGAAGTCGACCAGACCGGCCGGGTACTGGGTCTTGAGGTTGGAGACCAGATCCGAGGCCGTGTACTCCAGGCCGAGCATCAGCAGGAGCAGGATGACGCCGATCTCGGCGCCGATCGCGACGAACTCCTCGCTGGCACCCATGGGCAGCAGTCCGCCGGTACCGAAGGCGAGGCCGGCCAGGAGATAGAGCGGGATGGGGGAGAACTTCAGCCGTCCGGCGACCCGGCCGAGGAGGCCCAGTCCGAGGATGATCGCGCCGAACTCGATCAGGAAGAGAGCGGAGTGCACAGGCGTCACTCCCGACCGAGTATCGCGGCGGCCGCGTCGACGCCCTCGCGGGTGCCGATCACGATGAGGGTGTCCCCGCCCGCCAGGCGGAAGTCCGGCGCGGGCGAAGGGCGGGCCTCCGCGCGGCGCAGCACGGCCACGATCGACACCCCGGTCTCGGTCCGCATCCGGGTCTCGCCCAGCACCCGTCCGTTCCAGTGCGAGTGGGCGGACAGCTCGATCCGCTCGGCCACCAGCCCCAGGTCGGTGGTGTGCAGCACGTTCGGGCTGTGGTGCGCCGGCATCAGCGCGTCGATCAGCGAGGCCGTCTCCGCACCGGTCAGGTGCAGGGACTGCGCGCAGGCGTCGGGGTCATCCGCCCGGTAGAGGTTCACGGTCCGGGTGCCGTCGCGGTGCGCGACCACGGACAGGTGGCGGTGTTCGCGGGTGGTGAGGTCGTACTGGACCCCGATGCCGGGCAGTGGTGTGGTGCTCATCCGTGGAGCAGGCACAGCTGTCCCCCTCGTGTTCGCTTTCGTACGTGACGCCGCTGCGGCGGACACTGGTCTCGGGCAGGAGAAGCCGCTCGGCGGGGCCCATCGTGCCACTTTCCGCGTGTCCGAAATATGGGTGCCGGCACGGATGGACAGCAGCGTTCTATCGGCGTGAGGATGGGGCGGGGAAGTGGGCTCCGTCGCAGGTCAAAGCGCCTGGATGCGGGGAGGCCGGGCGGCCGTGGAGGATGCTGGGGGACCGGCTGGAAAGGCGTGTGGCCGTGTCGTTGTACTGGCGGATCTTCCTGTTGAACGCAGGTGTGCTGGCTGTCGCGGTGGCCTTGCTGCTGGGTCCGGTCACCGTTTCCACGCCGGTTCTGTTCGGGGAGGCGCTCGTGCTGCTCGGTGGGCTGGCCGCGATGCTCGTCATCAACGCGGTCCTTCTGAAGGTCGGGCTGGCCCCGCTCGCCCGGCTGAACCGGGCCATGGCCACCGCCGACCTCCTCAAGCCCGACGCCCGCCCGGCGGTCACCGGCGGTGGGGAGGTCGCAGCCCTCACCCGGACCTTCAACGCCATGCTCGACCGGCTCGAGGCCGAGCGCGCCACCAGCAGCGGCCGGGTGCTGACCGCGCTGGAGGCCGAACGCAAGCGCATCGCCCAGGAGCTCCACGACGAGATCGGCCAGACCCTCACCGCCGTGCTCCTCCAGATCAAGCACGCCGCCGACCGCGCCCCCGAGCCCGTGCGCAGCGATCTGCACCAGGCCCAGGAGACCACCCGCGCCAGCCTGGACGAGATCCGCCGCATCGCCCGCCGGCTGCGCCCCGGTGTCCTGGAGGAACTCGGCCTTCATAGCGCGCTGCGTTCGCTGGTCGCCGAGTTCACCACCCCGCGCCTGGGTGTCACCGCCCACATCACCCCCGGCCTGCCCCACCTGGACCCGGCCACCGAACTCGTCCTCTACCGCGTGGCCCAGGAGGGCCTGACCAATGCCGCCCGGCATTCGGGCGCCACCCGCGTCGAGGTCCACCTGCGCCCGCTGCCCCGCGGCGGCGTCGGCCTGCTGGTCCGCGACAACGGCCACGGGCTCGGGGACGCACCCGAGGGCGCCGGCATCCGCGGGATGCGCGAACGCGCCCTGCTGATCGGCGCCGAACTCCTCGTCGGGGCCAGCCCGCACGGCGGCACCCAGGTCCGACTCGAAATCCACGACACCACGGGGGCAACAGCATGAGTCAGCCGGAGGGCGGGCCCGCCCGCATCCTGCTCGCCGACGACCACACCCTCGTCCGCCGAGGCGTACGCCTCATCCTCGACGCCGAAGCCGACCTGACAGTGGTCGCCGAGGCCGCCGACGGCGCCGAAGCCGTCACCCAGGCCCGCACCCTCGACATCGACCTCGCCGTCCTCGACATCGCCATGCCCCGCCAGACCGGCCTCCAGGCCGCCCGCGAACTCGCCCGCATCCGCCCCGGCCTGCGGATCCTGATGCTCACCATGTACGACAACGAGCAGTACTTCTTCGAAGCCCTGCGCGCCGGCGCCTCCGGCTACGTCCCCAAATCCGTCGCCGACCGCGACCTCGTCGAAGCCTGCCGCGCCGCGCTCCGCGACGAACCCTTCATCTACCCGGGTGCGGAGAGCACCCTCATCCGCACCTACCTCGACCGCGCCCGCACCGGCGGCCCGATCCCGGAGCGGGCCATCACCGAACGCGAGGAGGAGATCCTCAAACTCGTCGCCGAAGGCCACAGCTCCAAGGAGATCGGCGACCTCCTCGTCATCAGCCCCAAGACCGTGGAGCGCCACCGCGCCAACCTGCTCCAGAAGCTCGGCCTGCGCGACCGCCTCGAACTCACCCGCTACGCCATCCGCGTCGGCCTGATCGAGCCCTAGCCGTAGTCGCCCCGGTGCTCACCGGGGACAGACCAACGTCCGCAAGCCATCCGGCCCGCCCGCGCATCACGCCTGCGTGCGGTGGGGCGCCCAATCGCTTTCGACCCGGGGGGAAAATCCTGTGCACCACGACGCCGAGCCCGTCTTCAAACGCAGCACGTGGGGAACCAACCGCTACTACTACAACCCGCGCAACCCCGTCGGCCTCGCACTGATCGTCATCACCGTGCTCTTCGTCGGGACGATGCTGATCCTCGTGGCCAACCGGGCCGGACCGTTCGCGGCCCCTCCCGCCCCCGAACCGTGGAACCCCCCTGGGTACGAGCACTCCCGGACGCCCCTGCCGACGGCGGGCACCCCGGGAGTGGGTGCCCCGTGAGAGGGATACGGAACTGGCGGCGGCAGACGGGCTCCCTCCTGGTGTGGTGGGCCGTCGTCACCCTCGTACTGGTGCTGCTCAGCGCGGCTCTGGGCCAGCCGGTGACCCTGGTGGGGTGCGGTGCGTCCGCAGTGCTCCTGATCGCGGTGGGCGAGGCGGGCAACGGGTTGAGGCAGCGCCTGCGGCACAGGACCAGGAGAGCAGGGTGAACCAGGGCGCCCCGATACCCGGGCTGATGATCGTCTGCGGTGACGACGCGCTCGCCGTACGACTGGCCGGCGAACTCCACGACATCTACCGCCAGCCCGTCACGCTTCTCGTGCCCGACGCCGACACCATCGGCCCCCAGCCCCCTGCCACCACCCGTGTCGTGGAAGCCGACACTGCGGACGCGGCGGCCCTGCGGGAAGCGGGCGCCGCCCACGCCGCGGCGGTCGCGCTCGTCTACGAGGACGACGAGTTCAACATCCGGGCCGCGCTGGCAGCCCGCCGTATCAACCCGCGGGTCCGCCTCGTCATCCGCCTCTACAACCGCAAGCTCGGCCGCTACCTCGCCGAACTCCTCGACCAGGCCTCAGTGGTGGCCGGCGGCCAGGCGGGCGACTCGACGATCACGGTCCTCTCGGACGCCGACACCGCCGCCCCCGCACTGGCGGCCACCGTCGTCGCCGGGACGAGCAAGGTCCTCCAGGCCGACGGCCTGCTGTTCCGCGCGATCGAACGCACCCCCGTGCAGCGGCGCGAGGCCACCGAACCGGTCCTGTGCACACTGGCCCTGCTCTCCTCCACCACCGAGGACCCCGACGGCACCGAGGGAACGGACGCCAGCGGGCCGGCCGGCCCCCGGCTCCTGCCCGCCCCGATGGAGATCGCACAGTCAGCGCAACGCGGCGCCGTCGTCCTCGAAGCCGTCTCGCACACCGCCCCCTCGCCCGCACCCGGCAGGCTCAGTGCCGCCCGCCTGCCGGTGATGGAGCTGTTCTCACGCCGGGTCCGCTGGTCACTGGCCGGCTTCACCGCCGCCGTCATCGCCATCGCCATCACCTCCAAGATCACCACCGGTGACCCCGTCGCCCACTCCGCCTACATCACCCTCCTCGACCTCTTCTCCATCAACGACCCCGCCGTCGACGACCCCGTCGAGCGCCAGCTCCTCCAGCTGTTCACCGGCCTCGTCGGCCTGCTCCTCCTCCCCGTCCTGGTCGCCGCAGTGCTGGAGGCATCCGGATCCTTCCGTAGCGCCTCCGCCCTGCGCAGGCCCCCGCGCGGCACCACCGATCACATCGTCCTGCTCGGCCTCGGCAAGATCGGCACCCGCGTCCTGGCCCGCCTGCGCGAACTCGACATCCCCGTCGTCTGCGTAGAAGAAGACCCCGAAGCCCGCGGCATCCCCCTCGCCCGGAGCCTGCGCGTGCCGGTCATCCTCGGCGACGCCACCCAGGACGGCATCCTCGAAGCCGCCCGCATCCACCGCGCCCACGCCCTCCTGGCCCTCACCAGCTCCGACACCACCAACCTCGAAGCCATCCTCTGCGCCCGCACCACCAACTCCGACCTGCGCGTGGCACTGCGCCTGTACGACGACGAATTCGCCACCGCCGTCCACCGCACCCTGCGCACCGCCCACCCCCAAGCGGTGACCCGCAGCCGCAGCGTCACCTCCCTGGCCGCCCCGGCCTTCGCCGCAGCCATGATGGGACGCCAGATCCTGGGCGCCATACCCGTCGAACGCCGGGTGCTGCTCTTCGCCGCGATCGACGTGGCCGGCCTGCCCCAGCTCGAAGGCCGCACCATCGCCGACACCCTCAACCCCGGCCACTGGCGCATCCTCGCCCTGGACACCACCGACCCCGCCGACCGGCGCCCCGACTTACGCGCCACCCGCCTCGACGGCCAGAGCCACGTCAGCGGCCTTCTCTTCGACCTTCACCCCGGGCACCTCCTCGGGCCCGACGACCGAGTCGTCATCGCCGCAACCCGCCAAGGCCTCGCCGAACTCCTCAGCCATCGACCGCAGGCCACCCCGGCCCACTGACCGCCGCCGCACCACGAGACCCGACCGAGGCAGAGGGCTCGGCCGCACACAACCCGGTCCTGCGGCCACAAGACCGGGGAAGGCGAACCGGCTTTGCTCCGTCCGCCCTTGCACCCAGCGGAAGGGAGAGAAAGGCGGCGACGGGTGGCTGCGGCGCGCGATGCCCACCAGAAGGATCGATTCACCTGGTTTGGACCGCTTTAGGGTGGGCGCGCGCGTGGTACGCGGCCAGAGCGTCGCTTCGTTCGCTGAGAAAGCAGGTGCCCATGAACGCAACGGCTTCCGCCTCCCCTGCCGGCCCTTCCCTGTTCTGCGGTGAGGTGTTCCACGTCGATCCGAACGGGCCCGAGGTGCACAACGACCCGGTCGCCACGGCGGTGCGCCACCTCGTGCCGTACCTGAGCTTGCGCGCTGTCCTGGCTGTGCCCACCTACCAGTTCGTCAACGACACCAGCCGGTACTGGGTCTTCGGGCAGCAGGTGGTGCTGGATGCGGCCAACGCCCAGCTGATGGCGAAGGCTGCCGAATACCTGCTCGTCGAGGCCGGACCGGCCCCGGACCGCAAGATCAGCATCGTGCGCCAGGCCCGTCCGGTGACCGAATGGCCGTCCTTGAAGGACATCGGCCGCCTCGCCTGCTTCCTGCCGGTCCCGGACCGGCAGAACGTCGACGGGCAGAGCGAGCAGTGGGTATTCCACGTCAAGGACGGACAGCTGATGAGCCGCAAGACGGCCATCCAGCACGACGGAGCCCACACCGACACCATCCTCAAGAACGACCTGCCCGTCGCCGAGGACTGGCCCTCCCTCGACGGGATCGGCCTCCTCACCTCATTCGTCCCCGTACCCGGCAAGCAGGACGCCGACGGGGAAAGCCACTTCTGGGTCCACGCCCTGGACAGCGCCTGGAACCCGACGGTGCGCACCATCGCGATCAAGAACGGCAGCCACAAGGACATCGTCATCGACTGGGACAGCGGCAAGCAGTCGACCTATTTCCAGGGGATCCAGAACTGTGTCAGGGCCGGCGAGATGCTGACCCAGGCCGTCGTGCAGGGGCCGACGGGCGCGCGCACAGAAATGATCGGTCTCACGCTCGGCGGCCAGGCGGCCGGCACTGGCCGCCGCAAGCAGTGGAAGGTCGGCTTCCGCGTGGTCGAGCTCGACACGGGTACCTACAGGATCAGCCCGCTCACGGAGGACAGTGATCCGCGCAACCCGTGGCTGGCGGTCACCGGGCCGGTCAACGAAGCCCTTGGCCGGACCAGCGAGGACCTGTCCGACCTGTTCACCGGTGCCGGCGGGAAGCCGGGGACAGGCATCACCCAGATCCGCAACCTCCTGTGCCGCTGAGTATCCACCGCCCGCACGAGCTCACGCGGCGGCACCCAGGCCGGAGTCGAACCTTTGGCGGGTGCCGGTCTCACTTCTGCGCGTGCTGGCCCAGGTAGAACAGCAGCCAGATGAACCCGGCGAACACGTGCGTGCCGAAAATGTAGAAGAAGGCCCGCATCGCGACGCCCTTCTCCTTCCACTTCTCATGGTCCGCCGCCGAGTCCTTCCCGGTCGGGTGGTCCGTCATGATCAGTCTTCCTTCCTGGTGTCCGGTTCCTGGGGCGGGCGGGTGCACGGGCGGACGAGGATCTGCATGCCGTGCTCGCCGGCGTGCTCGATGACGGCCGCGACCTCCCCGACCTCGACCGTACGCACCTCGGGCTCGCGGCCGGTGCCGAGGTAGGTGATCTCGTACAACTGGACGGCCCCTTGGCTGCTGCTGGTCACGGTGTTCCTTCCGGCAGAATGAAGCGGACGACGACCGCCTTGCCGCGCCCGCCGGCGGAGGGCTCGATACGGATGTCGCCGCCGAAGGCGCGCGCCAGCTCCGCCACCGTGCGCAGCCCCTGACCGGAGGTCCGGCCAGCATCGGCCAGCGTTATCGGCCGCGGGTCCAGATCCCCGACACGGACCACGAGCAGATGCTCGGCCATGTGGACGGTGACCTCCGCGTCCGGGGAGTGCTGCGCGTGCCGGACGGCGTTGGTCACCAGCTCGCTGACCACCAGGAGCACGGCACCGAAGAGCGCGGAGGAACTCTCCAGGCCGAAGAGGACCAGGGAGCGTTCGGTGCGCTCGCGCGCGGCCCGGACAGAGCCCGGCACCAGCGGCACCGCCCACACGTGCTTGCGGACCTCGACGGCCGGCTGCCCGCTGGGGTGCCGGGCCATCACCGCCGCCTCGGACGAGCCGGCGGTGACACCGGCTTCACCGGCTGTCCCCGTCGGTGGCCACTCCGTGATCGTGAGCCACGCGCAACGCGTCCTCCAGCTCCTCCGCGGCCTGCGCCTCCTCGAAGGCATCGTCAGCCTCCTGCGCAGCACGGAGACGAGCCCGCGCCACACGGACCCGTTCCAGCGCCGCTTCCTCGAACCCGGCCACACCGCGACCCCCGTCCACCGACTACAAAACTAGTAAATTGCATAACTCTGCAAGTCTAGCGGCTGCGGGCCCGCCGACCGGTTCGCGATGGTCGGGTGGCTGGTCAGTTCGTACCGGCCCCCATCACGGGTGATGTCCGCGTCCGCCGAGCCGCACCCTGAGCGGTGAAGTCGATCGCCGGACGGATCTGGTCGATCAAGGCCGACACGCGGCCGGGTGACGGGCGCCCATTGCGTCGAGCGGAGAGTGAGGGCCCTTTCGGGGGCGCCAGATGGCCATCGTCGGCCCGGACGGATGGGCACTATTCCAGGTCGCCGCTCTGCGCGATATGGGTGTTGACACCCATATCGCGCTCTCGCCGCCCTCCAGTGTTGACGCCGCCGGAGGGCGCCATACCTGCCAAGTGCGGCCCTGGTCCGCCCGCAAGCCTCCCTCATGAAGGACTTGGTGCTACTTTCACTAGCATCATGCTGCTGAGACTGGACACGACAGACAGCCGGCCTCTCCATGAGCAGGTGGCGGGAGCCATCCGGCGCGCCATCGGCGAAGGCGAGTGTGTGCCGGGAGATCGGCTGCCATCGGCCCGGGATCTGTCCCTGGCGCTGGGGGTGAACGCCAACACCGTGCTCCGCGGCCTGCGGGCGCTGCGGGACGAGGGGGTGTTGGAGTTCCGCCGAGGCCGCGGGGTCACCGTGGCCCAGGGCGCGGGACAACGGTCCGAGTTGCTCGAGCGGGCACGCGAGTTGGTGGCCGAGGCGGCACGGCTGGGCTACAGCAAGAGCGATCTCATCGAATTGATCAGGGGGCTTTCGTGACTGACTGTATGAAGCGACCGGGCGACGCAAGGTGGGGGGCGGCCGTGTGGGTCGCAGGTGTCTTCGCACTGCTGGCCGCGCTGCCCCTGGCCACGAGCGGCCGGCTGCCCGAGCGGGTGGCCACGCACTGGGGCGGCGAGGCACCCGACGGGTCGATGCCGTTGTGGGCAGCTTCCGCGTTCCCGGCCCTCATATGGGCCGCGCTGGCACTCGGGACCATCCTCACGACGCGGCGCATGAATGCGCCGACCCCGTCGTGGGCCGGTGCGACCCTGGCGTTCACGGGCGTCTTCATGGCGGGCATCCAGGCGTCGATAGTCCGCGCGAACCTGGACCGCGCCGATTGGCGGGAGGCGGGCTCTGTAAGCCTGGGAATCACCCTGACGTTCGTGGCCGCGCTGGCTGTCGGCGCGCTCGGCTGGAGCGCCGGGCGGCGCGGCGAACTGCCTTCCCCTGCCGTCGAAGCCAGCGGAGGCGCGGCCATGGAGATCCCCGCCGGGGAGCGCTTCGTCTGGCTCTCCCGCACCACGAATCCCTGGCTGCACCTCGTCGCGGCCGTCACCGGCGTCGCGGCGCTCGCCGCCGTCCTCGCCGCAGCGTGCGGCCTGCTTACCGGCATGCAGTGGGCGGTTGTCACCCCCTTCGCGCTCGCCTCGGTCCTGACGTTGGCCTTCTCCTCCGTGCAGGCGCGCGTGACGGAGAAGGGCCTGGAGGTGGCTTTCGGCCCGCTCGGCTGGCCGGTGCGGCGCTGGGCGCCGCAGGACATCGACTCCTCCCGCGCCGAGTCGCGGACTCCGGCCCAGGTCGGCGGTTGGGGGTACCGACTCAGCGGTCTGGGCACCACCGTGATGCTCCGCGCCGGCGACTGCCTGGTCGTCCACCCCCGCAAGGGAGCCGAGTTCGCCGTGAGCGTCGATGACGCCGAGCGGGGGGCGGCGCTCCTCAACACCCTTTCCGCCGGGCGCCCTGAATGACGACACCGGCCACCAACCACATTCAAGCCATCGCACGCAGCGCGTCCCACAGCTCCTCCACGGCCTGCGCCCCCTCGAAGGCAAACGTGAGCCTCCTGCGCAGACTGGGTACGAGCCCGCGCCATGCGGACCCGTTCCAGCGCCGCTTCCTCGGACTCGGCTACACGGCGACCTCATCCACCGAATTTAGAACTAGCGAGTTGCGCAACTCTGCAAGTCGAGCGGGTGCGGGCCTGCCGAGAGCTTCATGGTGAGGCGGGTCAATGGATCCGGTGGACCCGCTGGCTGGTCAGTTCGTACCGGGCCCCGACCACGGCCAGCCCACCCGCCATGACCCTGGGCGCGAGGTCAGGCTCGGCGGCCAGGCGCGAGCGGACCAGCCGCACGTTCGCGGTGATCGCCGCATCCAGCCTCGCCAGCCCTTGCAGCGCCGGGTCGATCGCCGGACGGATCTGCTCTGCCAGGTACTGCATGTGACCGGGCAGCGCCTGCCCGTCCTGGACCGCCTGGACGGCGGCGGTGACCGCGCCGCACGACTGATGCCCCAGGACGACGACGAGCGGGATGCCTAACTCCAAGACCCCGTACGTGATGCTGGCCAAGATTGCCTCGTCCAGGACGGAGCCCGCCGAGCGCACCGTCAGGAGATCACCCAGACCCTGATCGAAGACCAGCTCCGGCGGAACACGGGAATCGACGCAGCCCAGTACCGCTGCGAACGGATGCTGCCCGGCCACCAGGGTCTGCCGCACGACCCGAGTCCGATCCGGATTGCGCTCGTGAAACGTCCGCCACCGCGCATTACCCGCCGTCAGCTCCCGCAGAGCCGACTCCGGAGTCCTGGGACGCGGACCCTTCTCATCAGCGCGGGGCGTGGTCGAGGTCGCAGCGGGCCCGGAGGCAAGCCCGACGGCCATCATCACCATTCCCGTCAGCCCCGCCCGCACGAACCGACGCCGCCCCATGGGGGCGGAACCTTCAGTGCTACCTGTCATGCAGGGACAAACTAGGCGTAGCGCAGCCGGTGCGCAGGCTGCCGCATCGGGCTTGGGCGGGCCTTGAAGAAGTCTTGGACAAACTCCCCGTTCCAGGTCGGCATGGGCTGTTGCCGCGCTACCGACTGCCCCTGGCCGGAGGAGCTGGGGTTCCTTCGCGGTCGCCGACGCAGCCGTCGATTTCGATCGGTCAGAGAGCGGTGGCCCCCGTGCGTTGGGCGAACTCCCTGATGCCGACGAGCTTGTGTGATCCGTAGAGCAGGTCCGTGGTCAGGGCCCGAAGCGCAGGCCGCCTGACTTCCTCGGGAGCCTCGCGTTCCACGGCGCACAGCGACTTGTATGCCCGCACGGGGTCGCCGGCGGCGTGCCACATGCGGGCGGCGTCGGTCCAGTAGCGGGCGCGCCGCTCAGCCGTCGGCAGGTCGGCGGTGACCACGCCCCTGGCGTAGGTGATGCCGTCGTCGGGGGTGCCCAGGGCGTTGTAGGTGCTGATGCGGTACATCGCGCACTCGGCGGGGCTCGCCGCGATCACGAAGAGGCCAAGGGGCCGGCCGTCGCGAGGGATTCGAGCGGCGGTCGCTTCAGCTTCGTCGAGCAGGTCCATGGCGGTGGAGCGTCGCTGTGCGGTGGCCGCGGTGTACGCGGCGGTGAGCAGCAGGCAGGTACGGGCGGCCAGGGCGTCGGCCTGCGGAAGGCCGCGTTCGGCGTCCAGGGTGAGGGCGGTGCGGGTGAGGAAGTCGACCGCGAGGCGGCTTTGGCCGGCGCGGCGCATGGTGATGGCCACGGCGCGGGCGGCGTCGCTGATGGGGGCGGGGTCTCCGCTGGCCCGGGCGGCGAGCAGGGCGCGGTCGGCGGCGACCATGGCGACTTCCGAATGGCCTTTGGCGCCGACTTCGGAGGCCAGTACGTAGGCGCGAGCGACGATGGTGTTCGCGCGTTCGCGCTCATGGCCGGTGGCGGCGTCCCGCGTTGCTTCGGCGGCGGCGATGAGGTGGGGCAGTCGCCGGCCGAGGCGGACGTACTGCGCGGTGGTGAATTCCTCGCGGGCGGCCGCCAGGCTGGTGCCCAGCTGGGTGAGGGCGACGGGTCGGCCGACTGCGGGTTCGAACAGGGCGCGGGCGAGGAGCTCTTCGGGAGGTGCCGACGGGGTGGCTTCGGCGGAAGGGCTGCTGGTGATGAGTGCCGCGCCGAGCCCCAGCGCGCCGGTCATCAGGTTGCGACGCCGCACGTCGTCCTCCTCGGTCTCGTCCGACACCCTAGTGGCCCAGGCTGGCGGAGCGGGGGCATCGGGATGCTTCCCGTGGTCCGAGTTCTGCCCGTGATCGTCCTGAGCCAGTCCGAGCAGGGTGGCGGGAATCGACAGGCCGTCGGCGATCCGGTCCAGGACCTCTACGGTCTTGACCTGTCGTAGGCCGCGCTCGATGGCGCTGACGTCGGACTGGCTCATTCCTACCCGGCAGCCGAGGGCAGTCTGGCTGGCGCCGGTGTGCCGGCGGAAGAAGACGAAGAGGCGGCCGACGTCGCGTGCCTGGAGTGCTTGTTCGATGTCGGAGCGGGTCCACAGGCCATCGGGGACGTCTAACGGGGTGAAGGGGCTGGGCCGCACGAGGACCCCCTTGGGGCCGGACGACATGGCGCACCCACTGTAGATGGACGGTGACGTGATGTCAGCGGTACGTGCTCGTCCTATAGGGCCCTCGTCTGGAAGCGGGCTGTTCGGCGGCCGACTCTGGCGGCAGGAGCGCCGCCTGGACGCCGGGGCGGGGCTGCTACCGAGGGGATGGAGGCTGCAATGCCCGTACTCCATGATGACCCGCCGAACGCGACGGTGGCCCGGCTTTGTCTGGGGGGTCACCTCGAACAGCTCAGGTGTACCCGGGGCCTGACCCTGGAGCAGGTCGCCACCACCTTGTACGTGAGCACGTCGAAGCTGTGCCGGATCGAGCGGGGACGCCACCGCGCCTCGGTGGACGATGTCGCCCGGCTCGCGGACTTCTACCAGGCCCACGGCCCGGAGCGGGACCGGCTCCTGGAGTGGACCAGGCTCGCCCAGGGCCGAAGCGTCTACCACTCCTTCGCCGACGTGGCCGATGCGAGCTGTCGGGACTACCTGGACGTGGAGGCGGCCGGGCTGCGGGCCGTGTACATGCCCCAGGTCCTTCCGGCAGTGCTGCGCACCGCGAGCTACGCCCGGGAGCTGCTCGGGCCGGTGAGCGGTGCGGAGGCCGACCGGCGCTTGTGGCTGATGCGCCTGCGCCAGCAGCGCTTCCTCCAGACCGGCTCCGGGGCGGTGCGGGTCCTGCTCGGCGAGGGGGCGCTCGCCCCCGGCGTGGGCGGCCCGGAGGTGATGCGGGAGCAGCACCGGCGGCTTCTGCATGCCCCGGTGGAGGTCCGGGTGTTGGCCGGGCATCGTGCTCTCCGGGCTTCAGCGGGATTCTCGGTGGCGGTCCTGGACGGCGGCCGGCTCACGCTAACGGCCCGGGAGGGAGAGGACGGGCGGCCCAGTCTGAGCCCCGACCGGAAGGGGCGTACGGCCGCCCGCTTCGAGGAGCTGTGGCAGGCCGCCTGCGACTTCCGGGTGCTGGCGGCGTGAAGTGTGGCCGCCGCGTGGCCGGGCGGCTATGCGGTGTCCGCGGTCAGCACGGTGCGCTCGTCCTCGGCGAGGACTGGTGCGACCTGCCAGCCCAGCCAGCCGGGGACGACCGCGAGGAGTCCGGGGCGGGTGGTCAGGGTCACCGGGCGGCCCCAGGGCAGGCCGGGGAGGCCGACGTTGGCGGAGCCGGCCCGCGGATCGTGGAGGATCACCGCTCCGGACAGCGTCCCGGGAGCGTCGGTTCGGGCGTCGAGGACGAGCAGGGCGCACCAGGCTCCGGTGCCGTGGCGGAGTCCGGCGTGATATCCGCCGTTCCACTGCTCGGTCCGGCTGGTCCAGGTCAGGTCGCGCCCCGGATGTCCGGCTGGCAGCAGGTCGGGCAGCATGCGGGGATCGGCGGCGACTCGGGCGAGTACGTCGCCGGTCAACTCCGCGGTGAGGACGGGGCTCTCCCACAGGGACGTGATCACGTGCGGCTCCTCAGGTTCGGGTGTCGGGGCGGCGGTCAGGGGGTCTGGGTGAAGCCGACGTTGAACGCGATCACGATGCGCTGGGCGTCGCCCTGGTAGGGGGTGACCCAGTGCCGCAGCCAGGCGGGGAAAGCGACGAGCAACCCCGGAGCCGGGGTGAGCGTGTGCAGGGGCGACCGGTCGGGCTGCCGAGCGGCGGCGCCGGGGCGGGGGTCGACGAACTCGAGCAGGCCGGTGCCCTCGGTCATATGGCCGGTGGAGACGTAGTAGACGCCGGACCAGGCGGCGTCGTGGTGACTGTGGAGCTGGTGAAGACCCCCGGGCCGGTAGACGACCGCCCACGCCTCGGCCACCATCTGCTGCTCCTGGCCGGCCGCGTTCCGCCCGGCGCCGACGTGGTCGTTCAGCGCGCCCACGGCGTCCAGGATCCACCCGCGGAGCTGGTCGACAGCCGGGTGCTCCCAGCGCAGTACGTCCGAGGTCGTCTTGTCGGCGTCCCGCACGCCGACGGCCGAGCTCGGCACCCTTCGGGTGCGTTCCAGGATCAGGTCGCGCAGTGCGTCGTTGACGGCGGGGTCGGGGTCGACGGAGCGGGTGTAGAGCGGGGTGCCCCAGAATCCGCCGGCGAGCGGCGGGGTGGCGGTGGTGGTCATGCAGGTACCTCCAGGATTCGGTCGGCGAGGGCGTGGCCGTGTTCGGTCAGGCATGGGCGGGCGGCCTCGATGAGGGCAAGGCAGCCGTGCCGGTAGGCGGCGAGGTGGTCCAGGCGCTGCTCGCGCACGGGGGCAGGAACGTCGAGGAGGGGCCACAGGCGGGCGAGTCCGCAGGTGACGTGGGCGGCGCCGAGGAGTTCGGCGGGGCTGCGGCCGCTGGTGCCCGAGGGCAGGGTGATCCGGTGGGTGCAGCCCGCGTGCTGGAGGGCCGCAAGTTCCTCGCACAGGTAGAGCCACTGGTGGAACGTCTCGTGCAGGACCTGCTCGGCGAGGACCGCAGGGCCGGCGAACGCGCCCTCGGCGAGCAGGATGTGCTGGGGCCAGGCGAAGCAGGACGCGCTGACGGCGCCGCGCCCGGCCGGCATCGGTAAGTACCGCATCGGCAGCATCGACATCAGCGGAGCCCACGCGGGGACGAGGCGGCCGATGACGCTCGCCGTCCGGTGGACCTGCTCGGCCTGGCCGGGGGTGAGGGTGCCGTCGGGCAGCGGCTCGGGGAGATCGAGGGCCCGGATCCGTACGGCTTCCTCCGGGTCCAGGACGGCCGCCGGGTCGGCCGGCTCCCGGGGTGTGGGGGAGGGGCGGGTGCTGTTGCGGCGGGCGATGCGGGTGGCGGCCGCGGCGCTCAGCAGCCGCTGTGGGTCGAGACGGTCGTCGAGTCCGGGCCAGCCGCCGCAGTACGCGGGCACGAACGGGATGGTGCCGGTGACCGTGTCCATGATTGCTCCGTGAGGTAGGCGGTGAGGTCGGCGGACTTCCACCGGATCGCGGGCATGCGGGGCAGGTAGGTACGGGCGGCCGCGGCCGCGCTCCGGCCGGCGGTGGCCTCGACTGCGTGGAGAAGGGCGGGCAGCGAGCGGTCCCCGAACCACCGGCCGGCCAGAGCGCCGACCGCGTCGCAGGCTGCGGCCCGGCCGATGACCCCGGCGTCCGCCAGGTGCTCGGCGAAAGCCCGCAGGTCCACCAGGGCCTCGGTGATGGGCCGGTAGTCGGGGGCAGGCCCGTGCAGCAGGGCGACCTCGTCGTCCGGGGCGCCACTGTCCCGCAGGTGCGCGAAGACGCGCCCGTAGCCGGACATCCCGAAGCCGTCGAGTTCGGCGGCGCGCAGCGCCCCGATGGAGCCGAGGCCGGTCACCTGCCAGCCGGCCGCGATGGCGTCGAGGATCTCGCGGTGGCCGACGGCGGGCACGTCGTCGTACCGCCCATCGACCAGCAAGATGCGGCCGGGAGGCAGGTGCTCGACGAGGGCGGCGATGCTGCCGCGCCGGGCCGGGGGGTGCAGGCGTACGCCGTCCTGGGACAGGAGACGGGCCGGCAGACCGTGCCCGGTGGGGCCGACCAGCACATCCAGCACCGGCGCCGTGCGCGGTGGGGTCATCGGTGCCTCCGGGCGTGCGCGGCCAGGCGGGGGCCGAACCGGCGGGTATGCGCGGTGAAGTGCTCGGCGTGGGCGACCACGACGCGCACGACGTGGAACGGCGCGGCCAGCGGCGCGAACGTGTGCACCCCGACGGGCCCGAGGCCCGCCTCCCCGACCGCCGCGAGCAGCTCCTCCAGGAGCCCGTCCGGGGAGGTCGGGCCGGGGCGAGGCCGGTCGGCGGGGAAGGGCGCCGCCGGGGCCGGCGCGCTGTGGCGGGCGAGGAGCTGCTCGCGCCAGCGGTCGCGCCCACTGGGGGCCATGGCGGCGAATGCGGCGTAGCTGTCGGGAAGATCGTGCCGGGAGCCCTGGATGTAGGTCAGGCGGGACTGCGCGGCCTCGGCCAGCGCGCGGACGGCCGCGACCTCGGGCAGGGGATGAAAGCCGAATCCGCCGTTGCAGTACAGCGGGTGCGCCCGGTCCGGGTCGTCGATCAGGCAGGCCATGTAGTGCCCGCCGTACGCCGGCACCCACCGCAGCCACACCCCGAGCCCGGCCGCCCGGATCTGCTCGTACAGCTGCGCGGGACCGGACGGCAGGGTCCCGGGGTCGACGAGGGCGGAGGTGTCGGCGACGCTCATCAGCGAGGTGAGGTCGCGCTCCAGCACCTCGCACAGCCCGTGCAGTACCGCCTCCGTACGGCTGTTGCCGGAGGCGAGTCCCGTGGTGGTGGACCCGAACAGGCCGATGGTGGCTTCGGCCGGAGGCGGGGTGAGGACCAGCTCGGCGGGAACGGCGAGATCCGCCGCCCCGTCGAGACGGGGGACGGTGATCCACGGCAGCTCCTGGTCGACGTCGACCGGCTTCTCCGGTCGCGGGCACCACGCACCGAGCAGCACACCGCCCTCCCCGGCGATCTCCCGGGGTGAGGCCCACCGCAAGGGAGTGGTGGGCGCGCACTGTGCGGCAACGGCCTGCTCGACGGCCTCCATCAGCGCCCCCGCCCGCGCCTCGTCCGGGTGCAGGCCCTTCCCGGCGGTCACCACGACCAGCTCGGCGCCGGGCCGCACCGCGGCGAAGACCGGGATACCGATCCGGTCCAGGTACGTGGTCTCGGCAACCCGGCTCACGCCCAGCTGTTGCGCCACCGGCCAGGCACGCCGGCAGCTTTCGGCCGCCGCTACCTCGCGGACGCTGCTGCTCAGCACGCTCACCGACCGCTCACCTCCAAAGCGGAGATCCAGGCGGGCAGGACGGGTCTGGGGTGCAGCGGCACCTCAGCGAACCACGGGTGCACGGCGAGCGGGGTGTCGTCGAGGCCCAGGACGATGATTCCGGTGCCGCTGCGCCGGCCGCTCTGCAGGCACGGCAGCGGGTAGTCGGCCTCGACGTCGCCCACGAACATCCGCCCCAGATCGGGAAGGGCGGCGGTGATGAGTTCCGGCCCGCAGACCACTTCGTCGTAGGTGTCGTGGCCGAACCGCGGGTGACCGATGTGGAAGTCGTCGACGATGACGACCGCCCGTTCGTCCCTCAGCGTGGCCAGTTCGGCGCGCAGCGGCCAGTCGGGGCCCCAGTGGGCGTCCAGGAACACCAGGGGCCGCTCCAGCCCGGACAGGAGGGCGGGCAGCAGCCGGCCGGAGTCACCGTGGCGGACCACCGTGTTGCTACGGCCGGTCAGGCGGGCTCGAGTGAAGGCGGCGCGCCGCTCGTCCAGGTCGCAGGCCCGAACCGGCAGGTGGGGGTAGGCGCGGGCGAGGTACTCGGTGGTGTCCCCGAGGTGGCAGCCGGTCTCGATGATCCCGTCGCACCCGAACAGGCTGATCAGAGCGTGGAGGCGGCAGGCGGCGGTGATGTCGAAGCCGAGCGGGCCGCCGCCGCCCGCGAGGCGGTCGAGGCCGCCGGCCCGCGGCGTCCGGTAGAAGGCGCCGAGCATCTGCTCGACGGCTTTGTCGTCCATCAGCTGGGGCGGGGGTGACGTGCGGATTGCGGGCATGCGCGCGCCTTCCGTTTCGGTCGGCCCCTTCGGCGGGCCGGGCACCCGCCCACCATCACCCGCCCACGGTGCCCGCCGGGAGGCCCGCCCGGGGATGTGGCATTGCACGTCCTCCCGGCAAACCATCTGTGATGGGGCGGTAGTTGGGCGAAGTGTGCCTGTGCTCGCGACCGGGGGCGGCCTACGGTTCACCACGATCCACCCACCCCACCCGACCGGGAGGCAAGGAATGGACGCAGTGACCCGCTACACCACCGACGAGGAGAAGGCGAACATCGCCGGGATCGACCTCAACCCCGACGATGTCGCCCACGTCATGGACCTGGTGCACAAGGGCCTCGTCGGCGCGGCCGCCATGCACGAGGCGGCCGTCCAGGAGGACATGGCCCTCAGCGCCAAGGTGACCGTCACGCTGACCCGCGGCGGCATCGCCACCGCCGACGGCGCGGTCGAGGAGCTCACCGGCACCGAGGAGGTCACCGGCCTCGTCCGGGCCAGCAAGGTCTTCCTCGACCCGGCCAAGGCCCCCGTCACCGACAGCTGAACCGCCACCGCGGCGCGGGGGGGGGGGGGGGGGGGGGGGACAGGAAAGAGGACAGCAAAAGCGCCGACACAAAAAACACGAATAGAGGAAAAGGGAAGGGCCCACGGAAGAAA
>NZ_JBHUBS010000017.1:0-166057 GCF_042788835.1 Streptomyces sp. NPDC056883
CCCCGGGCTCCGCCCGGACCCGTACGTGCGCTGCGCGCCCGTGCCCTCAAACGCCGGGCGGGCTGGAGTTTGCCGCGCAGCGGCAAATCCAGCCCGCCCGGCGTTTGAGGCGCGGGGTCCGGGGCGGAGCCCCAGGGGGTCCGGGGCGCAGCCCCGGGGAACGGGCGAAGGGCGGGTAGGGGACATGCCCCGCGCAGCGGGTCGTGTCGGGGCAGCCCCCCGGCTGATCGGCGCGGCCCCCTGTCGAGCGGGGGTGGGGCGCGGGAGGATCGGGGGTATGGACCATGACTCCGATCCCTTCACGGCCGCCGACTACGCCGCCCGGATGGCCGCCGCCGCGCAGGCCGCCGCCGATGCGGGGCTGGCCGGCCTGCTGGTCGCCCCCGGGCCCGACCTGGCCCACCTCACCGGGTACCGGCCCGTGGACACCGAGCGGCTGACCCTGCTCGTGCTCGCCGCCGGGCAGGACCCCGTCCTCGTCGTCCCCTCCCTGGAAGCCCCGGATGCCGAGAAGGCCCCCGGAGCGGGCGCGCTGACCCTGCGGGACTGGGCCGACGGGAAGAACCCGTACGCCGTGGCCTCGCCGCTGCTGGACGTGACAGGCCGCTTCGGGGTCAGCGACAACACCTGGGCCCTGCACCTGCTGGGCCTGCAGCGGGAGTTGCCGAGCACCTCGTACGTCTCGCTGACCGATGCGCTGCCGATGCTGCGCGCGGTCAAGGACGAGCGCGAGCTGGCCCGGCTCGCGGCGGCCGGCGAGGCGGCCGACGCCGCGTACGCGCAGATCCTCCACGTCCCCTTCGCCGGGCGCCGGGAGAGCGACGTCGCCGCCGACCTGGACGCACTGCTGCGCGTGCACGGCCACTCCCAGGTGGACTTCACCGTCGTCGGCTCCGGCCCGAACGGTGCCAACCCGCACCACGAAGCAGGCGACCGGGTCATCCGGCACGGGGACATGGTGGTCCTCGACTTCGGCGGCCTCAAGCACGGGTACGGCTCCGACATCTCCCGCACCGTCCACGTCGGCGAGCCCACGGAGGAGGAGCAGCGCGTCCACGACATCGTCCGCGAGGCCCAGTTGGCGGGCGTGGCGGCGGCCCGGCCGGGGGCCGCCTGTCAGGACGTGGACCGGGCGGCCCGCGCGGTGATCACCGAGTTCGGCTACGGCGAGCAGTTCATCCACCGCACGGGCCACGGCATCGGAGTCACCACGCACGAGCCGCCGTACATGGTGGAAGGGGAGGAGCAGCCCCTCGTCCCCGGCATGTGCTTCTCCGTGGAGCCGGGGATCTACCTCCCGGGGCGGTTCGGGGTCCGGATCGAGGACATCATCACGGTCACCGAGAACGGCTGCCGCAGCTTCAACAACGCTTCCCGCGAGCTGGCGCTCGTGCAGTAGGCACGGCAGCGGAGGGTCGCCACCTCGCCGGGGCTCAGGACCCGGCGAGGACCAGGCGGTAGCCGTAGTCGACGCTCTCCCGCTCCAGCAGGTCGGCGTGGCGGCGCTGCCACGCCCCCGAGCGCAGGTCCTCGCGCAGCCGCGCGATCGCGGGCTCCACGACGGAGGCCGGCAGGCTCGCCAGGGTGGAGCTGGCGGCGCGTACGACCGGGTCGAGGTAGGACTCGGGCCGGCGCCAGAAGGCGGCCCGGAACCCGTCGGTGAAATCGTGCGGGACGGGGAAGGGCAGCACGGTGTGCGCGTCCAGCGCCCCCGTCACCACGGACAGCGGGGTGAAGGCGGAGCGGTCCCGCGCGCCGGCCTCCGGAAGGTACTCCTCGAAGAGCCACAGCTCCGTGCTGTGGTCCGGATCCCAGGTGAAGACGGCCTGGCGCCGGGAAACCCGCCGCAGTTCGGCGAGCCCGCGTGCCGCGTCCGGCCAGTGATGCACGGTCATCACGGCCATCGCCGCATCGAACGCCCCGTCAGGGAAAGGGAGTTGCTCCGCTCCGGCCTTGACCTTGCGGGTCCCCGGGTGCTGGTCGAGCATGACCCGGGACGGGTCCACGGCCGTCACCTCGCGGTCCTGCGGCTCGTACGAACCGGCGCCCGCGCCGACGTTGACCACGGTGCGGGCGTCCCCCAAAGCGCCCGCGATCAGCGAGGCCAGCCGCGGGTCGGGCCGCCGGATCTGCCGGTAACCCACCCCGATCCGGTCGTACTTGGCCGGATGCCCGCCGTCTGCGGAAGACGTGTCAGATTCGATCTCCATCGGCCGATCCCATCAGACGGCCCCGCACCCCCGCGACGGAGTTTCACGGGCCGGACAGGACCGCCGCCCCCTCCCGCCCTAAGGGCCCAGCACCACCGCCGACTCGGCCGGTACGTGGACCCGCCCGTCGGCGTCGGGATGCTCGACGGGCAGCCAGGCGGCCAGCACCCGGACCCCGTTGCGGCCGAGCGCGACGGTGACCGGCTCCCGGGAGAGGTTCACCACCACGCGGACGTCGCCCCGGCGGAACGTCAGCCAGCGGCGCTCCTCGTCATGGGCGATCCGCAGCGCCGCCAGATCGGGATCGCGCAGGTCGGAGTGGGTCCGGCGGAGCCTGATCAGGGAGCGGTGCCAGTCCAGCAGACGGGCGTGGGATTCCCGCCCCGGCTCGGCCCAGTCCAGGCAGGAGCGGTCCCGGGTCGCCCGATCCTGGGGATCCGGGATCTCCTCCGCCTTCCAGCCGTGCTCCGCGAACTCCCGCCGCCGGCCCGCCCGTACGGCCTCGGCGAGCTCCTCGTCGGGATGGTCGGTGAAGTACTGCCACGGCGTGCCGGCGCCCCACTCCTCGCCCATGAACAGCATCGGCACGAACGGCCCGGTCAGCACCACCGTCGCCGCGCACGCCAGCAGCCCGGGGGACAGGGAGGCCGCGAGCCGGTCGCCCAGCGCGCGGTTGCCGATCTGGTCGTGGGTCTGGGCGTAGCCGAGGAAGCGGTGCGCCGGGGTGCGGCCGCGGTCCACCGCGCGGCCGTGGTGGCGGCCCCGGAAGGAGGACCAGGTCCCGTCGTGGAAGAAGGCCCTGGTCATGGTCTTGGCGAGGGCCCCGATCGGGGCCTCGGCGAAGTCCGCGTAGTAGGCCTGGGACTCACCGGTCAGCGTGCAGTGCAGGGCGTGGTGGAAATCGTCGTTCCACTGCGCGTGCAGGCCCAGGCCCCCGGCGGCGCGCGGGTTCGTGGTGCGCGGATCGCAGCGGTCGGACTCCGCGATCAGGAACAGCGGCCGGCCGGTCTCGGCGGCCAGGTCGTCCACCGCCGCGGACAGCTCCTCCAGGAAGGTCAGCGCCCGCCCGTCGGCGAGCGCGTGCACCGCGTCCAGCCGCAGCCCGTCGATCCGGTAGTCGCGCAGCCAGGCCAGCGCGCTGCCCAGGAAGTACGCGCGCACCTCGTCGGAGCCGGGCGCGTCCAGGTTCACCGCCGCTCCCCAGGGGGTGTGGTGGCTCTCGGTGAAGTACGGGCCGAAGACGGGGAGGTGGTTGCCGGAGGGGCCCAGGTGGTTGTGGACCACGTCGAGCACCACGCCGAGCCCGGCGGTGTGCGCGGCCTCCACGAACCGGACCAGCCCGGCCGGGCCCCCGTACGGCTCGTGCACCGCCCAGGGCGCGACCCCGTCGTACCCCCAGCCGTGCCGGCCCGGGAACGGGCAGACCGGCATCAGCTCGACGTGGGTGACGCCGAGGGCCGTGAGGTGCCCCAGGCGGGCCGCCGCCGAGTCGAAGGTGCCCTCGGGGGTGAAGGTGCCGATGTGCAGCTCGTACAGGACGGCGTCCTGGAGCGGCACCCGGGGGGAAGGGGCCGGCTCGGCGGGGGTGAGGGAGGCGAAGTCGACCACGGCCGAGTGCCCGTCGGGGCCGTCCGGCAGGCGCCGCCCGCGCGGATCCGGCCGTACGGGGTGTTCGGAGACGGCCGGCCGGCCGGCGGCCGCGAGCTCCGCGAGGTCTGCGTGCTGCCCGAGGTGCCCGGGGTGGACCGGGTCGCGCGGATCGTCCTCGGGGTGTACCCGGTCACCCGGATCGTCCCCGGGCCCGGGAGGGGCGGGAGTCTCCGGGGCGCCGCCCAGCTGGAACCCGTACCGGGAGCCGTCGGCGGCCGGAGCCTCCACGACCCACCAGCCGGCGCGCTCCGGATCGGGCGCCATCGCGTACGCGGCCCCGTCGAGCCGCAGTGCGACCCGGTCTGTCAGCGGTGCCCACACCTCGAACTGCACGGACGGTCCCCTCGTCTGGCGGCGGTACCCCAACCTGCGTGTCCGGGCCATCATCCCCGGCTCGTCGCGGGAGTTCTGGACACTCTGCCCCCGACAGGCCGACAATCACCTGGTGACGTCGAGTTTCGAGTTCCCCGCCTTCCCCGCCCCGCGGCTCTCCGATGCCGAGCGCGACCGCGCCCTGGGCCAGCTCAGGGAGGGCGCCGCCGTCGGCAAGCTGTCGCACGACACCTTCCTGCGCCGCATGGAACTCGCCCTCGTCGCCCGCCGCTCCGAGGACCTCGCCGCGCTCACCGCGGACCTGGAGGGCCGGGAGGCCGGGGAGAGCCCGTGGACCCGCCGGCTGTTCGGCTGGGTGGGGCGGGTCTCGGCCGTGTCCGTGGGAGTACGGCGGGCCTGGGCCGCGGAGAAGCTGCCCGCGCTGCTCCTCCCGCACCCGGGCGCCGGACCGCTGCGCATCGGCCGCGACCCGGGCAACGGACTGCGCCTGAGCCACGAGACGGTCTCGCGGGCCCACGCGGAACTGAGCGTCCGGGACGGGGTCTGGGTGGTGCGGGACCTCGGCTCGACGAACGGGACCACGGTGAACGGGCGCCGGGTGACGGGCTCGGCGGTGGTGCGGGACGGGGACCAGATCGGCTTCGGCCGGATGACCTTCAGGCTCTCGGGCGGCTGAGTCCGGGACCCGGCCGACGGGTGGATGCGGGCCGCGCGGAGGATGGCACCCATGGAACACACGTCTGCCGCCCCCGTCGTACGGCCCGCGCGCCCCGAGGACCTGCCCCGGCTGGTCGAGCTCATGCGCGAGCACATGGTCTACGAGAGGTCCGCGCCCCGCACGGACGGTCTCGCCGGCCGGCTCGGCGCGCAGCTGTTCGCCGACGGGGCCCGGCTGTGGGTGCTGCTGGCCGAGACCCCGCGGGGCGAGGTCGCCGGGTACGCCGCCTGCTCGGCCGAGTTCTCCTTCTGGGAGGCCCGCGACTACCTCCACATGGACTGCCTCTACCTGGCCGAGGAGGCCCGGGGGCACGGCCTCGGGGCCGCCCTGATGGACGGGGTGGCCGCGCTGGCCCGCACGCTGGGCCTCGGCCACGTCGAGTGGCAGACGCCCGAGTGGAACGAGGGCGCGATCCGCTTCTACGACCGGCTCGGAGCCACCGGCAAGCCGAAGCTCCGGTACGCCCTGCCGGTGGAGTAGGCCGGAGGCCGCGCTCGGTCCCCCCGGCCCTACCGGCCCGCCGCCACGAGCCGGTCGTAGGCGGCCAGGACCACCCGGGACTGGTGCTCCACCTGGGTGGCCACCGGGACCCAGCGTGCCTGGAAGCGGTCCGCGAACTCCTCGCACCACCCCGTGACGAGCCGGTCCAGGGCCGGCGCCGTCGGCTGCCCCTGGGCGCGCAGCACCCGGAGCAGCATCGCCGCGGCGCGCAGCGAGAGCCGTCGGCCGAAGGCGTCGATGCTCCCGATGTACGCGGCGGTCGCCTCGGCGGGAGCTCCGGGGCCCGTCCACTCGGCGGTGATCCGGGGGATCAGCGCGAGCGTCCAGTCCACCGCGCGCAGCAGGGCCGCGGCGCCCGGATCCGTAGCGCCCGGATCCGTAGCGCCCGGCTCCGCGGCGCCGCCCGCGCCCTCCCGCAGGGCCGCCACCCGCGCGGCGTCGGCGGTGAGCCGGCCGGCCAGGCCGCGCAGGGCGGCCCGGGGGTCGGGGTGCGGGGCCGGGTCGTCCACCAGGTCCGAGGCCCACATGGGGACTTCGACGATCGCGGTGGTGCCGGCGTGGCGGTGGGCGTGGTACCAGGTGCTGAGCCGGGTGTCCTCGGGATGGAACGGCCCGTCGTCCGTGGTCCCGGGCTCGGGCATCACGAAGATCCCCGCCCCCGGCGAGGGCCAGCCCGAGGCGTCGGAGGCGCTGGTCTCGACGGGAATGTGCAGCTCGGCGGCCGATTTGCCGAACGGTTCGGCGAGCCCGGGTATGTCGCGGGTCAGCTGCACCCAGGAGCCGCCGAGATCGGTGCCGTGCAGGGAGACCTGGAGGGCGGGCCGGAGCTCGTCGATGAGCCGGGTCAGGGCGAGGGTCTCGGGCGGCAGACGGTCCGGGGGCAGTAAAGACGGCGCCCACTCCGGCTGTTCGGGTCCGGGCGGCCGGAAGAAGTTCCGGTGGTAGTCGAGCAGGGAGTACGGGCGCGGCGTGCGGTGCAGGGCCGCGCCGTCGGGGTCGGCACAGAGGAGGAAGTGCCAGGCCGTTCCGGCGGCGGGTACGCGGATCAGGTGCCGGGCGAGCGCGAGGGCGGTCGCACCGCCCACGGGCTCGTTGGCATGGGCCCCGGCGACGACGAGCACGTTCGCCGCGCCCGGGGCGGCGGCCCCGGCCGTCGCCGTGGAGCCCACGGAGAGCAGCCAGAGGGGCTCCCCGGCCCGGGACGCTCCGATCTGGCGGAGCCGGGCCAGGGCGGGGTGTTCATCTGCCAGGGCCCGCGCGGCCAGAGCGAGTTCGTGCGGGGTGGGGTAGCACATGTCACGGATCAGGGTCACAGACGGTCCCATTCCCGCCCTGCGCCCGCCCTAGTGCTGTGACCGGGAAGTTTGCCGATCGGCGCGGGGTCGGCCCGTGACCTCGACGCGGCCCAGCGAGGGGTCGGGAGGGTCATGCCGGGTCCGCGGCCTCCCTGAGCAGGACCGCGACCGGCCAGGCGCCGCCGAGGAGCGCGGCCAGAGGCGCCTCGCCCTCGTACGGGGCTGCGTGCCCGCCCTCCGCGGGCTCCAGGAGCGGCAGCCGCCGCCAGCGCCCGGGCGGCAGGGGCAGGGTCGTGTCGCGCCAGCCGCCGGACCCGGCCAGCCGGTGCGACAGGCGGGTGGCCACCGCGACCAGGCCGGCCGAGCGGGCGAAGGCCACGCAGTGCTCCGCCGCCAGGCCCCGGGCGGGCAGTGGTGCGTAGCCGTCGAACAGCCCGGGGCGGTCGCGCCGCAGCCGCAGCAGGGCGGCGGTGAGGGCGAGCTTCTCCTCGGCCGTGCCGGACGGCGCGGCGCCCGCGTCCAGGCGGGCCAGGGCCTCCCGGGGGAAGACGGCGGGCCGCCGGTTGTCCGGGTCGACCAGGGCCCGGTACTCCGTCTCCGCGCCCTGGTAGACCTCCGGGACCCCGGGCATGGCCAGGTGCAGCAGCGCCGCGCCGAGCAGGTTGGCGCGGGCCGCCGCCGCCAGGGGGCCGGACGGCTCGACCGCGGCCGCCGGGAGGTACCCCGGGAGCGTGGCCTCGTACGCGGTGTCCTGCTCCGTCCACGTGGTGTGCAGGGCGGCTTCGCGGACGGCCTTCAGCAGGGCCTGCCCGAGGCGGTCGCGGCGCACCACGGGGTTGTCGCCGCCGCCGAGGCCGAACGCCGTCTGCCAGGCCACCCAGGCGAGTTGGGGATCAGCCCCGGCCGGCGCCGGCACGGACTCCGGGTCCTGCGAGAGCACCGAGATCCGCGCCCGGACGTCCGCGCTGCGCTTCGTGTCGTGCGTGGTCAGCACGGTCCCGGAGCGGGGCCACAGCCTCGCCTGCTCGGCGCAGTACGCGTGGAACTCCGCCACCGTGACCGCCGGAGCCCCCGGATCCCCGCCCACCTCCGTGGCCGACAGCAGCGGGGCGTACCGGTAGAAGGCCCTGTCCTCCAGGGACTTGGCGCGCAGCGCGGCCGAGGTCTGGGCGAAGCGGGCCGCGAAGGCCGGGTCCCGCAGCAGGAGTGCGCGTACGCCCGCCACCGGGGCCGGTCCGGCCTCGGCTGCGGCCCGCTCCAGGGCCCCGGGCGCGAGGTCCGGATCGCCGGGGTAGGGCCGGTAGACGGGGTAGGCGATCAGCAACTCGCGTACGGCCGAGGCCAGTTCCGGTCCGGCCAGCCGTTCCAGTGCGGCCAGCTCGGCGGCCAGGTCCCCGGTCAGGACCTCCCGGGCGCCCGCCGCGGCGGTTCGCTCCCACCGGGGCTGTCCGGTCGCCTCGCGGAACCGGGCGTCGAGCCGCGCGGCCCCGGCCGGGTCGGTCAGCACCCCGTCCACCCGGTACAGCGCGTCGTACCCGGTGGTCCCGGCCACCGGCCAGGCGGGAGCCAGCCGTTCCTCGCGGGCCAGGATCTTCTCGACCACCACCCAGCAGTGCCCGCCGACGGCGTCCCGCAGCCGGCGCAGGTATCCCGCGGGGTCGGCCAGGCCGTCCACGTGGTCGATCCGCAGCCCCTCGGCGACCCCGTCCCGGACCAGCTCCAGCACCTTGGCGTGCGTGACGGCGAAGACCTCCGGGTCCTCGACGCGCACCCCGATCAGCTCCGAAATGGTGAAGAAGCGCCGGTAGTTGAGGCCGGTCCTGGCCTCCCGCCAGCATGCGGGCCGGTACCACTGGGCGGCGAGCAGGGCCGCCGGCTCCAGCCCGGCCGTGCCCTCCCGGAGCGGGAACTCCAGCTCCCCGATCCGCAGGACGGCCCGATCCCCCCGACCGCCGGCCCCGCCGGAGACCTTTACGGCTCCCGGATCCAGCGGCTCCGCGAGCACGGGCAGCAGCAGCTGCCCCCCGCCCGCCTCCCAGTCGATGTCGAACCAGCGCGCGTACGGCGACCCGGGACCCTCCCTGGCCACCTCCCACAGGGGCCGGTTGAGGCGGAGCGGCGCGGGCAGCGCCATGTGGTTCGGCACGATGTCGAGCACCAGTGCGAGCCCGTGCGCACGGGCCTCGGCGGCCAGGGCCCGCAGTCCGTCCTCCCCGCCCAGCTCCACCCGGACCCGGGTGTGGTCGGTGACGTCGTACCCGTGCGAGGAACCGGGCACGGCCTCCAGTACGGGGGACAGGTGCAGGTGCGACACCCCGAGCGAGGCGAGGTACGGTACGACGGCCCGCGCGTGCCCGAAGGTGAACTCGGGGCGCAGCTGGAGGCGGTAGGTCGACGCCGGGGTGACGGCCGGTGGTCCATCGGGTTCCGGCCGGTTGAACTCGGGACTCGGGCGACCGGTGCGCGGGGGCAGGCTCATGAGAACGTACGTACCCAGGATGCGGGATTCCGTGCCATTACCCAATGCATCCGGGTGACTGCACCGGGTTAACGTTGCTCAAGTGTTTGGAACCGTCAACACCTATCGAAGAGTCATCGCCCTGACCGGGCCCCTACTTCCGCTCATCTCCTTCCTCGCCCGACTGCCCGTCGCGATGTCGCAGTTCGGCAGCGTCCTGCTGGTCGCCGAGACCAGCGGATCCCTCGCCACCGCGGGCATAGTCGGCGGCACCCTCTCCGCCGGACAGGTGGTCTTCGGGCCGGTCCTGGGCCGGCTCGCCGACCGTCACGGGCAGCGTTCCGTCGTCCTGACCGCCGCCGTGGTCAACGCGGTGGCGACCGCCGCCCTGGTGACCGGGGCGCTCGCCGACCTCGCCACCGTCCCGCTCGCCGCGATCGGCTTCGTCACCGGGGCCTCCGTCCCGTTGATCGGGCCGCTCGCCCGTACCCGCTCCGTGGCCCTGGCGCACCGTGCCAAGTCCGACGAGAGCGTCGTGGGCGCCATCCACTCCCTCGAGGGCACCCTGGACGAGGTCTCCTTCGTCTTCGGCCCCGCCCTCGTGGGCCTGGCCACCCTCGCCCTGCACCCAGCCGTCGCCCTCGGCGGCGCGGCCGCCCTCGTCGCCGTCTTCGGCACCCTCTACGCACTGCACCCGACCGCCGCCGTCACGGCCGGGGTGCCCGCGGGAGTCCGCCGGGAGAAGGACCGCTCCCGGGTCCGCCCGCCGCGCGTGGTCTTCGCGGTACGCGGCTCCCTCGCCCTCCAGGGCGCCATGTTCGGCGCCTGCCAGGCCGGAATCGCCGCCCTCACCGCACAGTTGGGCGTCCCCGGCCAGGCCGGCATCGTGTACGCGGCCATGGGCGTCGTCAGCGCCGCCGTCGGGCTCTCGCTCGGCGCGCTGCCCGCCCGCTTCGGACTGCGGCTGCGCTGGCGCTGGGCCACGGCCGCCGCGCTCGTGCTCTCCGTACCGCTGCTCTTCACGGAGACCCTGTGGCCGCTGTACGTGGTCGTCACCGTGCTCGGAGCCGCCTACGCCCCGCACCTGATCACCGCCTTCGCCATCACCGAGCGGGCGGTGAGCCCGAGCCGGCTCGCCGAGTCGATGGCCTTCGCGGCCAGCTCCCTCGTCGCAGGCCAGGCCGCCTCGCTCGCCGTCTCCGGGCGGCTCGCGGAGGCGTACGGGCCCCCCGCCGCCTTCGCGGTGGCCGTGGGGGCGGCCGCCCTGTGCCTGGTCCTGGCCCTGGTCACCCGGGTGCCGTCGGCCCGGACGCACACCCCGGTGGTGGCCGGCGGGGGCGCCCGTCCGGACGCCCTCCTGGAAGGCGCCGCCTACGCCGGTCACTGAAGCGGCGCCTATGCCGGGCGCTGCAGCACCACCAGACACCGTCCTGTCAGTGTCACCCGGTCCCCGGCCGCGTACTGCGGCCCGGTACCGGGTGCCAGCACCTCCGGCCGCGCCGTGTCCACGACCAGGCGCCACTGCGCCCCGTGCCCGGCCGGGACCGTGAAGTCCTGCGCCTCGGCGCCCGCGTTGAACATCAGCAGGAACGAATCGTCGGTGATCCGCTCCCCGCGGGTGCCGGGCTCCGAGATGGCCTCCCCGTTCAGGAACACCGCCAGCGCCCGCGCGTGCTGCGCCTGCCAGTCGCGAGCCCTCATCTCCTCGCCGTGCGGGGTGAACCAGGCGATGTCCGAGAGCTCGTCGTGCGTCCCCTCCACCGGCCGGCCGTGGAAGAAGCGGCGCCGCCGGAACACCGGATGCTCCCGCCGCAGCCACACCATCCGCCGGGTGAACTCCAGCAGGGCGGGAGCCGGTTTGCCGGGCTCCGGCCAGTTCACCCACGACAGCTCGTTGTCCTGGCAGTAGGCGTTGTTGTTGCCGCCCTGGGTGCGGGCGAACTCGTCGCCGTGACTGATCATCGGCACGCCCTGCGACAGCATCAGCGTGGCGATGAAATTGCGCATCTGCCGCTCGCGCAGCTCCCCGATCTCCGGGTCCTCCGTCGGCCCCTCCACCCCGCAGTTCCAGGAGCGGTTGTGGGTCTCGCCGTCCCGATTGCCCTCGCGGTTGGCCTCGTTGTGCTTCTCGTTGTACGAGACCAGGTCGTTCAGGGTGAAACCGTCGTGGCAGGTGGTGAAGTTGATCGATGCCAGCGGCCGTCGGCCGTCGTCCTGGTAGAGGTCGGAGGAGCCCGTCAGCCGGCCCGCGAACTCCGCGAGCGTACGCGGCTGCCCGCGCCACAGGTCCCGTACGGTGTCCCGGTACTTGCCGTTCCATTCGGTCCACAGCGGCGGGAAGTTGCCCACCTGGTAGCCGCCTTCGCCCAGGTCCCACGGCTCCGCGATCAGCTTGACCTGGCTGACCACCGGGTCCTGCTGGACCAGGTCGAAGAACGAGGACAGCCGGTCCACCTCGTGGAACTGGCGGGCCAGCGTGGCCGCCAGGTCGAAGCGGAAGCCGTCCACGTGCATCTCGGTGACCCAGTAGCGCAGTGAGTCCATGATCAGCTGGAGCACGTGCGGGGAGCGCATCAGCAGCGAGTTCCCGGTGCCCGTGGTGTCCATGTAGTGCCGGGGATCGTCCGCGAGACGGTAGTACGAGGCGTTGTCCAGGCCCCGGAAGGACAGCGTCGGCCCCAGGTGGTTGCCCTCGGCGGTGTGGTTGTAGACCACGTCGAGGATCACCTCGATGCCGGCCTCGTGCAGGGCCCGAACGGCCGACTTGAACTCCAGCACCTGCTGGCCGCGGTCGCCCGAGGCGTAGCCGTTGTGCGGGGCGAAGAAGCCGATGGTGTTGTAGCCCCAGTAGTTGCTGAGCCCGTCGTCCACGAGGCGGTGGTCGTTGACGAACTGATGGACCGGCATCAACTCCAGTGCCGTCACCCCGAGCTTGGTCAGGTGCCCGATGACCGCGGGGTGCGCGAGGGCGCCGTAGGTGCCGCGCAGCTCCTCGGGGAGGTCGGGGTGGCGCATGGTCAGGCCCTTCACGTGGGCCTCGTAGAGCACGGTGTGGTGGTACTCGTGGCGCGGCGGCCGGTCGTTGGCCCAGTCGAAGTACGGGTTGACCACGACCGAACTCATGCTCTTGGGCGCGGAGTCCAGATCGTTGCGGGAGTCGGGACGGCCGAAGTGGTAGCCGTACACCTCCTCGCCCCAGTCGACGCTCCCCGCGACGGCCCGCGCGTACGGGTCCAGGAGCAGCTTCGCCGCGTTGCAGCGCCGGCCGCGCTCGGGCTCGTACGGCCCGTGCACCCGGAAGCCGTAGCGCTGACCGGGCATGATGCCCGGCAGGTAGGCGTGCCGGACGAACGCGTCGGTCTCGCGCAGTTCGATCGCGGTCTCCGAACCGTCGTCGTGCAGCAGGCACAGTTCGATGCGTCGGGCGGCCTCCGAATAGACCGCGAAATTGGTGCCGGCGCCGTCATACGTGGCACCGAGCGGATACGCCTGTCCCGGCCAGACCTGCATAGAAAACGACTCTTCCCCTCTGTGTCGGGCTGATCCGGCGTGGACCACGTCACTGCCAGATCTTCCCCGAAAGAGGGCTTCCACGCGGGGACTTGGGAGGGTCCTACCGGGTGACCCGGAGAGCTGATAAGAGGTTCGCCGGACCGTGGGAAGATCCGATCGTCGGCAGAGCGGATAATGGGCCAACGGACGGACCGGGTACGGACCGTGAGCCCGCGTCGGGCCGCAGGGGCGCGCATCGGGCTGCAGGGGGCCGCACGCGCGGAGTACCCTTCCGTGATCACTGGAGACGGGCGTCCAGACGCAGGAGGCGGTGCACGGGTGAGCTCGGGAGGTCTGGAGCTGCCCCCTGGTGACGGTGGTCACGAGGGCGGCCCGGCGGACGCCGCGGGCGGTGCGGCCGGCGGGATCCCCGCCGGAGCCGTGTCGCTGGCCCCGCCGGAAGCCGGCGGGACCGGGAAGGCGCAGGCGGGAGCCGGCGCCGAGCTGGACTGGGGCGCGGACGCCTGGAGCGAGGTCCGGACCCGGGCCCAGCGCGCCGGCCGTGCGTACATCTGGCTGAACCTGATCGAACAGCGGCTGCGCTCCGTGGTCGGAGCGGTGCTCCGGCCCGTCTACGAGCCCGTGCACGGCGGGGACGACTGGGTGGTGGCGGCCGCGGGTCCCGCCGGCCAGGAGTGGGTGCAGCGCGCGGTCGCCGTACGCGAGGTCAGCCGCCGCAAGGGCTACCTGCTGGACTCCGCCGACGACAACGTGCTCAGCTTCCTCACCCTGCCGCAGCTGCGCGAACTGATGGTCCAGCACTGGCCCTGCTTCGAGCCCTACTTCGACGACCGGCGCGAGATCGAACAGGCGCTGGACGAGCTGGAGGTCACGCGCAACGTCGTCTCGCGCAACCGGGCCCTGTCCCGGGCGGTCCTGGAACAGGCCGAGCGGGCGTCGGCGCGGCTGCTGGAGGTACTGGGCGGCGGCGCGGGCTCGCCGGCGGCGGACCGGCTGCCCATCGACGCCGTCGAGGACCTGGTCGGCGACCGGTACGCGGACGTCATCTCCGTCCACCCGGACCGGGTGCGGCTGCAGCGCCAGCTCCCGGCGGAGGACCTCTTCGGCGGCGCGCGGCGGCTCGACGCCATCGGCATCGGGCTCAACCTGCTGGTCCAGAACTTCTCGGGCCGAAGACTCGTACGCCTCGCGGAGGCCGGCTGCCGGGTGCGGCTGCTGTTCCTGAACCCGGCGAGCAGCGCGGTCAAGCGGCGCGAGCGGGAGCTCGGCCTGCGCAAGGGCGAGCTGAGCCGCTCGGTGGAGATGAACATCCTGCACGTGCGGCGGGTGCGGGCGGGCCTGCGCGACCCCTCGCGCTTCGAGATCCACGTCTTCGACGAGACCCCGCGCTTCACCGCGTACCTGGTGGAGGGCGAGTCCTCGGGCATCGCGGTGGTCCAGTCGTACCTGCGCCGGGCCCGGGGCATGGAGGCACCGGTCCTGGTCCTGCGTGGGGGCGGGCGGGCTTCGCAGGTGCGGCCCGATCAGGAGCACGGGCTGTTCCCGACCTACCGGGAGGAATTCGAGACGATCTGGCAGGACTCCCGCCCGGTGTCGTGAGCGGGGGCGGCCCCGGCTCCGGGGTTGTCAGTGGCCCGTGTCAGGCTGAAAGCCGTTGACGTAGCGGTACGGGTACGGGGGGCACGTGATGGGGGACAGGGCGGGGGACCGGATGGGGGACTGGCACGGCGGGCCGATGGTGGCCTTCGATCTGGAGACCACGGGCACCGACACGGAGTCCGACCGGATCGTGACGGCGGCCGTCGTGACGGTCGGGCCGGACGGGCAGGTGGCGCGGGAGCGGACGTGGCTGGTCGACCCGGGCGTGCCCATCCCGGAGCAGGCCTCGGCCATCCACGGCATCTCCACGGACCACGCCCGCTCGCAGGGGATGGCGGCGGCCCCGGCGATCGAGGAGATCACCCGGACGCTGGTGGAGGCGCTGAGCTCGGGAACCCCGCTGGTGGTGATGAACGCGCGGTACGACCTGACCCTGCTGGACCGGGAGTGCCGCCGCCACGGGATCCGTCCGCTGGGCGAGCGCTGGCCCGGGACGGCCGCGCCGCCCGTCATCGACCCCCTGGTCCTGGACAAGCACGCGGACCGGTACCGCAAGGGAAGGCGGACCCTCCAGGCGCTCTGCGAGCACTACGGGGTGAGCCTGGAAGCGGCGCACGACGCGGGCGCGGACGCGCTGGCGGCGGCCCGCGCCGCGCGGCGGATGGGGGCCGTGCACGCGGCGATAGGGACGGTCGCCCTGGCGGACCTGCACGAGCTGCAGATCCGCGCGGCGGCCGAGCAGGCGGCCTCGCTGCAGAGCTACCTGCGGCGGACCTCGGACCCCGAGGCGATAGTCGAGCGGGCCTGGCCCGTCGTGCCGTACCGGGTCTGAGGCCCGGCGCCGCTCACCGCAGCAGCCAGTCCCGGGTCAGTTCCATGACCTCGGCCCGGCTGCGGGGGCCGTGGTCGGCCGCGAGGAAGTAGTTGCCGATCCGCATGGAGTAGAACACCGTGCAGCGCACCTCGACGTCGTCCTCGTCGGTGCAGAACGCGCCGAACAGCGAACGCAGGTAGTCCATGCGGCGGTTGTCGACGCGCCGCAGCCGCTCCGCGACGGATGCGTCGCGCCGGGCCCAGTCGCGGATCGCGAGTTCGGCCGTCACGCCCTTCGCCGGGCCGTCGGCGGCCGCGGCGATCGCGAACAGCCGCTTCAGCTTGGTCCTGGGGTCCCCGCCGGTGCTCTCGACCTGCTCGATGACCGCCTCGGCGCCCTCGCGCTCCCAGGTGTCGAGCATCTCGCCGAGCAGCGCGTCCCGGTTGCCGAAGTACCCGTAGAACCCGCCCTTGCTGACGCCGAGCGTCTGCGCGAGGGACTCGATCCGGACGGCGTCCGGGCCTCCGGTGGCGAGGGCGCGCAGCCCCTCCTCGATCCAGCTGCCGCGTGGCGTGCGGGTCGCGCCCATGATGTGTCTCCCCTCACACGGACTCGATCTATACGGTGCCGTATAGATCGGTGCTAGCCTTCTTCTATACGGCATCGTATAGATAGGGGCTTGGCTCATGAGACTCCCCAGAACCGCGCACACCGACCGTCCCTGGCGGATCCACGCGATCGCCGGCGACTTCCGTGTCGAGGACGTGTGGGACCTTCCGACCCCGGGCGGACCGGACGACCTCGCACTGCTCGTGGAGCAGTTCGAGAAGGGCTGGGGGCAGCACGACACCTCCCCGGTGGTGCGCGCGCTCTTCGCGGTCCGCTGGAAGCTGGGGGCACTGCTCGGCTGGGACAAGCCCGCCGACGGCCTCGGCGGCCGGGTGCCGAGCCTGCGGGACCGGCTGCCCGAGGACCTCCGGGGCAGCGCGCGGGGGCCGGGAACCGGCGCGTCCTCGTTCAGCACCGTCTACCGGACGCACGACGAATGGGTCCTGGAGACCGCCAACCGGACCGTGCACGGGATCCTGCACCTCGGCTGGGTCCCGGACGAGGACGGAGCGGGCGGCTATCACGGCCGGATGGCCGTCCTGGTCAAGCCGAACGGGCTCCTCGGCGCCGTCTACATGGTGGGCATCAAGCCCTTCCGGTACCTCGGGGTGTACCCGGCGATGCTGCGCGCCATCGGGCGCGCATGGGAGGCCCGCCGCGCGGGCTCCGGTGCGGTCTGATCCGCGCGACGGCCCCTCAGGGTTCCGGCCACCGGTCGCGGTAGACGATGTGGAGCCCGGCGCCCGTGCTGAAGAGGTTGTCGTAGGCGCCCAGGGTCGTGCAGTAGTGCCGATGGCCGGGGTGGGCGAAGACGTAGCCGGAGCCCTGGTGGGCGACGTCGGCGAAGAACCACGCCGTGTCGGCGAACAGTTTGGCGCTGCCCGTCATGAACAGCGTCCCGGCGTGGACGTGCTGGTGGAACCGGTCCCGGTTCTCCCGGTAGTGCCGCTGCGGCCACTGGTCGGGCGCGGGGTCGGTGGAGGCCGGTCCGGGAAGGTCCGCGGTCCGCGGCCGCCCCGGGCCCAGCCGGGCCCGCAGCTCCTTCCAGCGCGAGGGGGCGAACTGGAGCGAGTGGTGCAGGAGGACGAGGTCGAGGCCCGGTCCCCCCGTTTCGGGATCGGTGCGCCGCAGCGGTACGTGGACCAGTGAGCGCGGGGACGTGGCGGCGAGCGACCACAGTCCGGCGAGGAGTTGTGCCGCCTGCTGGTCGACCTGGGCGTCCAGGTACCAGTAGCCGGCCGACAGCGCCGCGCGCGCCGGCGGCCGGGCCGGGCGGATCACCTTGAACTCCGCAGGGCCGAGCCGGGCCCGGTGGATGGTGAGGGGCAGTTTCATATGCGGGAATTGATACGCCGGTCTTAGAACGGGTGCCAGCGGATTTCCTGGTCGCCCTCGCGCAGGGAGGCCACCCGGCGGCGGAACTCCGCCAGGGCCTTGGGGTTGGCCGGGGCGTGCTGGGAGACCCAGGCGCAGCTGGCCGTTTCGCGGGCGCCGAGCAGGACCGCGCAGCCCTCCCAGTCGCGCACGTCCCAGCCGTACGCCGCCGTGAACTCCTCGTACGCCGCGCCGGGCAGGCCGTACCGGTCCCGGGAGAGGGCCATCACCACCAGGTCGTGTTCGCGCAGGTCGGCGGAGACCGTCTCCAGGTCGACGAGGACCGGCCCGGCCGGGCCCACGTGGACGTTGCGGGGCAGTGCGTCGCCGTGGATCGGGCCCGGCGCGAGGTGCGGGGTGAGGGCGGCGACCTGGGCGGCGTACCCGTCGCGGCGGGCCCGCAGGTACGCCGCGTCCGCCGGATCGATCGCCCCGCCCGCCAGCCGGAGCCAGCGCTCCACCCCGCCCAGCAGGTCGCGCGGGGGCAGGGTGAAGGGGGGCGCCGGCAGGGCGTGGATCTGCCGCAGCAGTGCCGCGAGATCCTCCGGGCCGGCCGGGCGGACCGCGTCGGGGAGCCGGTGCCACAGGGTCACCGGGTGCCCGTCCACCAGCCGCGGCTGCGGTTCGGCCGCGCGGACCGCGGGAACCCCGGACTCCGCGAGCCAGCCCGCCACCTCGAGCTCCAGCTCGGCGCGCGGCAGCAGCGCCGCCTCCCGGCCGACCTTGGCGACCAGGCCGCTGCCGTCGAGCGCGAAGACGGCGTTCTCGCCGAGGGCCAGCAGCCGGGGAGCGGGCGACCCCGCCCGTGCCAGGCCCGCCGCCGTCAGGGCCTCGCGGGCCCGTGCCTCGTCCATGCCGTCTCCGCAGTCCGTTCGTTTCCCGGGGTGCCCCGGGCGCCACCGGGCCGTACCCGGCTGCTCATGACCGGACAAGTTTCGCATCCGGCCCGTCCGCCCCGGATCTTCCCTCCGGCTCTTCGCTCCGGCCGGTGGAGTTTCCCGTACAGGTTGCACGAGACGTCTCGTCTCGTTATCTTCTCCTCATGACCACGACCGCGAAGCCCGCCCACATCGCCATGTTCTCCATCGCCGCCGCCGGCCACGTGAACCCGAGCATCGAAGTGATCCGCGAACTGGTCGCCCGGGGCCACCGCGTCAGCTACGCCGTCCCGGCCTCGTACGTGGACAAGATCGCCGAGACCGGCGCCACCCCGGTGATCTGGAACTCCACGCTGCCCACCGACGAGGACCCCGACGCGTGGGGCACCGAGCTCATCGACAACATCGAGCCCTTCCTCGCCGACGCCGTCCAGGCCCTCCCGCAGCTCGCGGCCGCCTTCGAGGGCGACGAGCCCGCCCTCGTCCTCCACGACATCACCGCGTATCCCGCGATCGTCCTCGCCCACCGCTGGGGCGTCCCCGCGGTCTCGCTCTCCCCGACCCTGGTCGCCTGGACCGGTTACGAGGAGGAGGTCGCCGAGCCGATGTCCGCCGAACTGCGCGCCTCCGAGCGCGGAAAGGCGTACTACGCCCGGTTCCGCGCCTGGCTCGACGAGAACGGCATCGACGAGGACAGCGACCGGTTCGTCGGCCGACCCCGGCGCAGCGTCGTCCTCATGCCGCGCGCCCTCCAGCCCCACGCCGACCGGGTCGACGAAGCCGTGTACACCTTCGTCGGCGCCTGCCAGGGCGACCGCAGCGCCACCCAGGGCACCTGGACGCGCCCCGCGGGCGCCGAGGGGAAGAAGGTCCTCCTGGTCTCCTTCGGGTCCACCTTCACCAAGCAGCCGGCCTTCTACCGGGCCTGCGTGGAGGCCTTCGGGGACCTGCCCGACTGGCACGTGGTGCTCCAGATCGGCAAGTTCACCGACGAGGCCGAGATCGGCGAGATCCCCGCCAACGTCGAAGTCCACCGCTGGGTTCCCCAACTGGACATCCTGACCCGGGCCGATGCCTTCATCACCCACGCGGGCACCGGCGGCTGCCAGGAGGGCCTGGCCACCGGAACCCCGATGGTCGCGGTCCCGCAGGCCGTGGACCAGTTCGGCAACGCCGACATGCTGGCCGCCCTGGGTGTCGCCCGGCACGTCCCGATGGCCGAGGCCGACGCCGCGACCCTCCGCGAGGCCGTCCTCGCCCTGGTCGCCGACCCGGAGGTGGCCGCCCGCGCGGACCGGATCCGCAAGGAGATGGCGACGGAGGGCGGCACGCGACAGGCGGCGGACCTGATCGAGGCCGAACTGCCCGGCCGGCGGTGACGGGCCCGCGTCGTACGCGGTGGCACAGTGGGGTCCCGACCGAGCGCGCCGGGGCTTGAGTCTCCAGCGGGGGGAGACCTGAAGGTGGGGGACATGAACGGCCACACGCTCCACTCGATCGGCGAACTGGCCCGGCGAACCGGTACCACGGTCAAGACCGTCCGGTTCTACTCCGACTGCGGGCTCATACCGCCCACCCGTCGGAGCCCGGCCGGCTACCGCCTCTACGACGACGGCGCCGTCGCACGCATGGACCTCGTCCGGACCCTGCGCGACCTGGGACTGGACCTCGCCGACATCCGGAAGGTCATGGACCGGGAACGCACGCTGCCGGAAGTCGCCGCGGCCCAGGCGGAGGCGTTGGACGTGCAGATACGGATCCTGCGGCTGCGGCGCGCCGTGCTGACCGCTGTGGCGCAACGTGGAGCCGACCCCGAGGAGACGCATCTGATGCACAAGCTCGCGAAGCTTTCCGAAGCGGAACGCCAACGGCTGGTCGGGGACTTCCTCGACACCGCCTTCGGCGGCGTGGGAACCGACTCCGCGTTCGCGGGGGTCAGGTGCTCCATGACTCCGCACCTGCCGGACGACCCCACTGCGGAACAGATCCACGCGTGGGTGGAACTGGCCGGACTGGCCGAGGACCCGGAGTTCCGCGCCCATCTGCGCCACCTGGTCGAGGACCAGGCCGCCGGGCACCTCCCGGACGGTCCACCCCGCGCGCGCGACGACCTGGCCGCGATCGTCCGCGACCAGGTCGCCCCGGCCGTGGCGGCCGGCATCGATCCGGCCTCACCCCAGGCCGATCCGATCGTTTCGGCCCTGCTCACCCGCTCCGCACATCTCCTCGACGGCCGGGACCCCGCCGCATCCCCGGGGCAGCTCCTGGCCCGGCTGGAACGCATCAACGACCCGCGCAGAGAGCGGTACTCCTCCCTGCTCGCGGTGATCAACGACTGGCCCCGTCCGGAGACCCTTCAGCCGGTCCTCGACTGGTCCGTCCACGCACTCCGCGCGCGAACCGGCCCACGCCCGTCCGGACTCAACCCGCCGCTGCCTACGATCCGTTCATGAACACCCCCGTCACCCTCCGGGCGGCCGCGACGCCGACCGCTCCCGCTCTCACCCTCCGCCCCTGGTGCGCGCAGGACGTCGCCGCGTTGGTCGAGGCGTACCGGGACCCCGACCTGCGGCGCTGGGCGAGCCCTCCCGTGGAGAGCGAGGACGAGGGGCTGCGGTGGGTGCGGGACCGAGAGCGGGACTGGGCATCGGGCACCCGGTTCGGCTTCGCCGTCCTGGAGGAGGCCCCTGATGCGGCGCCGCGGCAACTGGCGGGCCACGTGGTCCTGAAGGGAGTCGGACAGGGTCCGGGCAAGGCTTCCGCCGAGGTCGGCTACTGGACGGCAGCACGGGCCCGTGGGCGGGGCGTGGCCCCACGCGCCCTGGAAACCCTCACCGCCTGGGCCTTCCGCTCCTTCCGGGCCGAGGGGCTGGAATGCCTCGAACTCCTTCACCAGGTGGACAACGCGGCATCCTGCCGGGTCGCCGAGAAGAGCGGCTACATGCTGGGCAGGATCCTGCCGTCGGCGCCGCCGACCTACCCGCTCGACGGCCATCTGCACCTGCGCCGCGCAGCCGTCTGACCCATGCGCTGTCAGGGGTGAGCCCTATCGTGCAGACATGACCAAGACGACCAAGACGGCCGAGACCGCCAAGACCACGTACGCGGCGCTGCTCCGGGGCATCAACGTCGGCGGGAACAGGAAGGTCCCGATGGCCGAGCTGCGGCAGGTTCTGGGCGGCCTGGGGCACGAGGGCGTACAGACGTACCTGCAGAGCGGCAACGCCGTCTTCACCTCCGCGAGCGGGAAGGCGCCGGATGCCCTCGCCCGCGAGCTGGAGGCCGCCATCGAAGCCCACTTCGGCTTCCGCGTCCCCTGCCTGGTGGTCGACGGCGCCTACCTGCGCGCCGTGGCCGACGCCTGCCCCTTCCCGGCCGCTGAGCTGGAGGGCAAGCAGCTCCACGCCACCTTCTGCTCCGAGCAGCCCGCAGAGTCCCGCTTCGCCTCGATCGACGCCCCCGTGCACCTTCCGGAGGAGTACCGCGTGGGCGACCGCGTCATCTACCTCTACGCCCCGAACGGCCTGGGCCGCTCCAAGCTGGCCGAGGCCCTCGCGAAGCCGGCCGTGGTCAAGGGCCTGGACGTGACCACCCGCAACTGGAACACGGTCGTGAAGCTCGTCGAACTCACGCAGGACTGACCACTTCGGTCAACCCGTTTAACCCGTTGCAGAGGATCCGACGGGACGGTTGGGTTCTCCCAGCCGTCCAGGGTGATCCGGACCGGCTCCGTCGACGAGGAGGTGTGGAGCACATGCGCAGGAGTGACCGGCAGTCGAGCCCGCGTACTGACTTTTGCCGCCACCTCACGACGGAGACACCTTGTCGTTCCGCATCACCCCACTGACCGACCCTGCTCACGGCGCGCACAGCCGACGCCTCGCCTGGCTGGCTTCCGACGCCGATGCCAACCCCGTCGGGACGGCCTTTCTGCGCCTGTTCGACGGCGGACAGGCCCACCTGGCCGAACTGACGCTCCAGGTCCACCCCGTGGAGCGCCACAAGGGCGTCGGTTCCCTCCTCCTCGACACGGCCGTGGCCGCCGCCCGGGACAACGCCCGGCGCTGCGTCACCGTGCAGGCCGAGGCCGGATCGCCCGGCGATCACTTCCTGCCGGCCCACGGCTTCCGCAAGGTGCTCACCTTGAGGTACGCCCGTCTGCCGCTGGCCGACGTGGACACCACCGCCCTCGCCGAGGCCATCGCGCGTCCGCATCCCGGCTACCGGCTGGCGTCCTGGCAGGGAATCGTCCCCGACGCCCTCGCCCAGACGTTCGCCGCCTCACGCCGGGCCATGGACGACATGCCCATGGAGGACACCGACCACGGCATCACGATCTGGGACGTGGACCGGGTTCGCGCTGCGGCGAAGGCCGTGGAAGACCGCGGCGACCTGTTGCACACGGTCGTCGCCATCGACACCCGCGACGACTCGATCGCCGGATTCACCGAACTCGTCGTCCCCGGCAACGGCACGGGTGACGGCCAGCACTACGGCACCGGCGTGCTGCCCGAGCACCGCGGACACGGACTCGGCCGATGGATGAAGGCCGAGTCGATCCGGCACGCCCACGGGCGCCACCGGGACCTCGGCGGCCTCCTGACCGACACGGCCGACAGCAACACGCACATGAGACGCATCAGCGACAGCCTCGGCTACGTGCCCACGCACACGACGGTCCAGTACCAGCTCGACCTGTAGGGGCGAGCCGACGGGCCGGACCAGGGCATCACCGCGCCCCGTCCGGCCCGTCGGCTCGGCACCCGTCACAACAGGCCTAGTCCGCGAGCCCGTTCAGCAGGGAGACCTCCTGCGGGGTCAGCTGGACCGTTGCCGCGTCCAGGTTCTCCGCCAGGTGGTCCGGGGAGCCCGTGCCCGGGGTGGGGCAGAGGACCGGGGAGTGCCGCAGGAGCCAGGCCAGGGCGATCTGGCCGGTGGACGCACCGTGTTCGGCGGCGACCGCCGTCAGTGCGGCGGCGCTCTCCCGGGTCAGGGCCCCGCTGCCCAGCGGGTAGTACGGCAGGAAGGCGATGCCGCGTTCCTCGCACAGGGCGAGGAGCTCCGCCGAGGAGCGGTCCAGGAGGTTGTACGGGTTCTGGACCGAGGCCACCGGAACCAGGGACAGGGCCTCCCGGAGCTGGTCCGCCGTCACCGTGTTCAGCCCGATGTGGCGGATCTTGCCCTCCGCCCGGAGCTCGGCCAGCGTGCCCAGCTGTTCCGCCGACGGGACGGCCGGGTCGAAGCGGTGCAGCTGGTAGAGGTCGATCCGGTCCAGGCGGAGCCTGCGCAGGCTCGCCTCGCACATGGCCCGGAGGTCCTCCGGGCGGCCCGCCGCGTGCCACTCGTCGGGGCCGGTGCGCACCACCCCGCCCTTGGTGGAGACCACCAGGTCCTCCCCGTACGGGTGGAGGGCTTCGGCGACCAGTTCCTCGGCCAGGTGGGGGCCGTAGTTGTCGGCGGTGTCGATCAGGGTGACCCCGCGTGCGACGGCGGTGCGCAGCAGGGCGACCGATGCGGGGCGTTCCGCGCGCGGGCCCCAGTAGCCGGCGCCGACCAGGCCGCCGGTGCCGAGTCCGAGGCGGCGTACGGGCAGGTCCCCGCCGAGGGCGAACGTCTCATCCACGTCAACAGACATGGGCCGACGGTAACTCAGGCCCGCGGATGTGCCAGGCTCGAGGTCATGCGTTACATCATCATCGGCGCCGGAGCGATCGGCGCGACCATCGGCGGACGGCTCGCGGAATCCGGCAGCGAGGTCGTCCTCGTCGCGCGCGGCCCCCACGCGGAGGCCCTGCGGACGAACGGGCTGCGGCTCACCACGGCGGACGGGGAGCGGGTGCACCGGCTGCCCGCCGTCACGGGGCCGGCGGAGCTGGGTGAACTGCGCCCCGACGACGTGCTCGTGCTGACCGTGAAGACCCAGGACGCGCTGGCCGCGCTCGACGCGTGGGGTGACGCGGAGGTCGCCGGCGGCGGTACGGCCGCCCAGCGGCTGCCGGTGCTGTGCGCGCAGAACGGCGTGGAGAGCGAACGCCTCGCCCTACGGCGCTTCGCGCGCGTGTACGGGGTCTGCGTGTGGCTGCCGGCGACCTTCCTGGAGCCGGGCGTGGTCTCCGCGCTGTGCACTCCGCTGACCGGGATCCTGCACCTCGGCAAGGCCGCCGGGGGCGCCGACGGGACCGCCCGGCGGATCGCGGCCGACCTGGAGAAGGCGGGGTTCGGGGCGCCGGTCGTCGAGGACGTGATGCGGTGGAAGTACGCGAAGCTGCTGGGCAACCTGGGCAACGCGGTCCAGGCGACGACCGGCCCCGAGCCGGAGCCCGCGAAGGCGGCGCTGCTGCTGCGGGCCGTGCGTGAGGCGAAGGCCGCCTTCGCTGCCGCGGGCATCACCTGTGCCTCGGACGCCGAGCAGGCGGAGGCCCGCGACGGCAAGGTGGAGGCACCGGCGGGTGTGGTGCGGGGCGGGTCGTCCTGGCAGAGCCTGGCGCGGGGGACGGGGTCGGTGGAGGCGGACTATCTCAACGGGGAGATCGTGCTGCTGGGGCGGCTGCACGGGGTGGCCACGCCGGTCAACGACACGCTGCGCGTCGCGGCGAACATCTTTGCGCGGGAGGGTCTGCCGCCGGGCGCGATGTCCATCGAGGACCTGACGGCCCTGGCCGACGAGGCCGCGGCGCGGGCGTAGGCAGGCCCTGCGGGGCGAAGTCCCCTACCCGCCCTTCCACCGTTCCCCGGGGCTCCGCCCCAGACCCCGCGCCTCAAACGCCGGCGAGGCTGAGATGTGCCGCGCAGCGGCACATTCCAGCCCGTCCGGCGTTTAGGGGACCCGGCCCCGCGCAGCGGCTACGCCGCCAGGGCCGGGATGCGGGACGGGGCTGCCGCGTCGAACCTGCGGAGCAGCAGGCGGGCCAGTTCCGGGGAGGGGCCCAGGACGGCCGCGATCACGTCGGCCCCCGCGGCTTCGGCGCCCGCCGTGATGCGGTCGGGGAGCCGGCCGGGGGCGATGACGTAGGGGGCCACCGCGATCCGGCGGACGCCCTCCGCGCGCAGCGCCCGTACGGCGTCCTCGGTCCGGGGGAGAACAGCGGAGGCGAACGCAGGCCGCACGGCGCACCAACCGGTGTGCCGCCACTCCCGCGCGATTTCAGCGATCACTGCGATCGCCTCCGGGTCGGAGGAACCGGCGGACGCGAGCACCACACCGGTGGTGGCGCGGTCCGCCGGGGTGAGGCCGGCTTCCCACAGCCGGCGCTCCAGGGTCGCCAGCAGCAGCGGCGACGGGCCGAGCACATCCGCGATCCGGACCGAGAGGTCCGGCAGGTGGGACGTGGCTCCGGCGAGCACCGCCGGGATGTCGGACTTCGCGTGGAACGCCCGCGTCAGGAGCAGCGGGAGCGCCACGATGTCGCGTACGCCCGACAGGTAGAGCGAGGCCACCGCCTGGTCGACGGTCGGGGTGTCGAAGTCCAGGAAGGCGGTTTCCACGCGCAGCCCCGGCCGCAGCGCCCGTACCCGCCGGGTGAGGGCGTGTACGGTCGCCGCGTGCCGCGGGTCGCGGCTGCCGTGGGCGATGACCAGCAGGGCGGGGGCCTGCGTGGAGTGCGTGACGTGCGCGGACACGTGATCAGCTCTTGACCAGCAGGCCGCGGGTGCGCAGCACCCACCGCTCGACCGGGCTGAAGATCAGCAGGTCGATCGCGATGCCGACGACCAGGATCAGGATGATCGCGAGGAACACGCCGGGCAGGTCGATGTTGTTGCGGCCGTTCTCGAGGAGCTGGCCCAGGCCCAGGCCCAGGTCGGGGGAGCTGGCGATGATCTCGGCGGCCATCAGGGAGCGCCAGGAGAAGGCCCAGCCCTGCTTGAGACCGGCCAGGTAGCCGGGCAGCGCGGCCGGCATGACCACGTGCCAGGCGCCGCGCAGCCCGGTGGCGCCGAGGGTGCGACCGGCCCGCAGGAACAGCGGCGGGATCTGGTCGATGCCGGAGACGAGGCCGTTGGCGATCGACGGGACGGCGCCGAGCAGGATGACGGTGTACATCATCGCGTCGTTGAGCCCGAACCAGAGCACCGCCGGGGGCACCCAGGCGACGGAGGGCAGCGACTGCAGGCCCTGCAGGATCGGGCCGATCGCGGCGCGGACGAACTTCACCCGGGCGACGAGCAGACCGAGCGGGGTGCCGATGGCCAGGGCGAGCAGGAAGCCGAGCAGACCGCGCGAGACGCTGGTCCAGATGACCTCAAGCAGGGTGCCCTTCACCCACATGTCGGACAGGCTGTCCCAGACGGAGGACAGGGCGGGGAGCTTGGTCTCCTCGGTGACGTGCGCCGCGACCAGGATCTGCCAGACGAGGAGGACCAGGCCGACGGCGAGGACCGGCGGCAGGACCTTCTTGACCAGGACTTCGCGGATCGGGGTGCGGTGGGTCTGGACGGCGTCGAGCGCGTCGAGGCCCGCCTCCAGTCCGGCGAGGTCGTCGGCCTTGGCCTTGGACGGGGCCTCGGGAGTGGTGTCAGTGCTGGCCATGGCGGCGGATCTCCCCACGCAGGTGTTCAGTGATCTCAAGGGACAGCTCCGCGACGTCCGCGTCCTCGATGCGGCGCGGCTGCGGAATGCCCACGGTCCACTCCTTGGCGACCCGGCCGGGGCGCGAGGACAGCAGGACCACACGCTGCGCGAGCCGTACGGCCTCGCGGACGTTGTGCGTGACGAACAGGACGGAGAGGTTCGTCTCTTCCCAGATGCGGGTGAGCTCGCCGTGCAGCACGTCACGGGTGATGGCGTCGAGCGCCGCGAACGGCTCGTCCATCAGCAGCAGCTGGCTGTCCTGGGCGAGCGCCCGGGCCAGGGCCACGCGCTGGCGCATGCCGCCGGACAGTTCGTGGACCCGCTTGCCGTACGAGCCGCCGAGCCGGACCAGCTCCAGCAGCCGCTCGGCCTCCGGCTTGCGGTCGGCCTTGGCCACCCCGCGCAGGCGCAGGGCGAGTTCGATGTTCTTGCCCGCGGTGAGCCACGGGAAGAGGGCGTGCTCCTGGAACATCAGGGCCGGACGGCCGCCGGGGGTCTCGATCGACCCCGCGGACGGCTTGTCCAGTCCGGCGACCAGGTTGAGCAGGGTGGACTTTCCACACCCCGAGGCGCCCAAGATGGTGACGAACTCTCCGGGAGCGACATCGAGGCTGATGTCGTCCAGGACGAGCTGCGATCCGGCCGGGCCGGAGAAGGACTTCGAGACGTGCTCGATGCGGGCGGCGTGCGTCAGCTCCGCTACGGAGCCCTCGGCAGCCTTGGCAAGCATGGTGGCCATGGTCGTCACCTCCTGGGGTTGCTGGTCTACGGGGTTACTTGGTGGCGCCGAGGCCGGCGTCGGAGACTTCGGGCTTGCCCGCGGCCTTGAGGACCTTGTTCAGAAGCGTCAGGTCGTAGATGCCGTTGAGGTCGGGCTGCTCGATGAGCTTGGCCTTGACCGCCCACTCCGACTGCGTCTTCAGCGTTGCGGCGAGGGGGTCGTCGGTGATGAGGATGCTGGGCCAGGCCGGGTCGATGACCTTGGCGTCGAGGGGCTTGCCGCCTTCGGCGGCGAGCTTCGCGTTCGCGGAGGCCTTGGCCTTGTCCGGGTTGGCGTTGATCCACTCGTTGGTCTTGACGGTGCCCTTGAGCACGGCCTCGACGACGTCCGCGTGCTCCTTGAGGAACTTCTGCGACACGATGATGTTCGTGATCACGAACTTCTTGTCGGGCCACAGGGCGGTCTCGTCGAGGAGGACGGAGCCGCCGTCGGCGACGAGCTTGGAGGCGGTGGGCTCGGGGACCCAGGCGCCGTCGATGGAGCCCGACTTGAAGGCGTCCGGGGTGACCTTGTTGTCGGTGCGGACGACGGAGACGTCACCCTTGCCGGACTCCGGGTCGACCTTCCAGCCCTTCTCCGAGATCCAGTTGAGGAACGCGACGTCCTGCGTGTTCCCCTTCTGCGGGGTGGCGATGTTCTTGCCCTTGAGGTCGTCCAGGGTCTTGATCTTCGCCGGGTTCACGACCAGCTTCACGCCGCCGGAGGCGGAGCCGGAGATGATCCGCAGGTTGGAGCCCTTGGACTTGACGTAGGCGTTGATGGACGGCGAGGGGCCGATGAAGCCGATGTCGAGAGAGCCGCCGTTGAGGGCTTCGATCTCGGAGGGGCCGGCGTTGAAGGACTGCGGCTTGATGGTGGTGGCGCCGAGTTCCTTGGCGATCAGGCCTTCCTGGAGGCCGACCAGCGCGGTGGCGTGCGTCAGGTTCGGGAAGTAGCCGATCCGGACCTCGGAGGCCGACAGCTTCTTGCCGGAGTCGTCAGCGACGTTCGCCTTCGGGGCGTCGTCCTTCTCGGCCTCGGAGCCGTAGCCGCACGAGGCGAGCCCGCCGATCAGGAGCGGGAGGGCGGCAGCGGCGACGATGCTGCGGCGAAGGCCAATACGGGAATGCGGAGAACGGGTGGCAGGCACGGGAGGACTTCCTCTCGAAGCGCCGTGAGGTTACGACGCAGGTCTTCGTCTGTGGTGCAAGGGCAGGTACGGCTCGTGGGGGGTGTGGGCGCGCATGCGGTGCGCGTACGTCATCACGCACATCGCCCCACACCTCCCGTGCCGCTGCCGAGGGAGCCGCTGCCTACACGGCCGCCCTCCTTCGCGAAGGTGGAGTAGATATCGGCAAGCATGATCAGAAGTCCCACCCTTCCTCATCAGCTTGAACGGTGGTCTCGGCGGTCGAGGCGAAGGATTCGCCGACCATGCCGGCCGCCAGGGTGGTGCCGTCCGCCGGGTCGATCAGCAGGAAGGAACCGGTGCGGCGCGAGTCGGCGTACGTGTCGAGCGCGAGCGGCTCGGCGGTACGGACGACGACGCGGCCGATGTCGTTGGCCACCAGCTGCCCGGGGTTCGGGTGCTGGGACAGGTCGTCCAGGGTCAGCCGCGAGGGGATCTCCTTGACGATCGCCTTCACCGTGCGCGTGGTGTGCTTGATCAGCACCCGGGCGCCCACGGCGAGGGGCTGGTCCGCCACGTGGCAGACCGTCGCCACGACGTCCTGCGTGGTGGCCGGGGCGCTCGACGACGGCGCGATCAGGTCGCCGCGCGAGATGTCGATGTCGTCCTTCAGACGCAGGGTCACCGACTGCGGGGCCCACGCGATGTCGACGCTCTCGCCGAGCGCGTCGATGCCCTCGATGACCGAGGTGCGGCCCGACGGCAGGACGGTGACGGCCTCGCCGACGCGCAGCACGCCGGAGGCGATCTGACCCGCGTAGCCCCGGTAGTCCGGGTGCTCGGCGGTCTGCGGACGGATCACGTACTGCACCGGGAAACGCGCCGGGCAGGCGGTGAGGTCGTGGCTGACCGGGACGGTCTCCAGGTGCTCCAGCACCGTGGGGCCGCCGTACCAGTCCATGTTCGCGGAGGGCTCCACCACGTTGTCGCCGGCCAGGGCGGAGATCGGGATCGCGGTGATCTCCGGGACGCCGAGACCCGTGGCGTACGCGGTGAACTCCTCGGCGATCTTCGCGAAGACGGCTTCCTCGTAGCCCGCGAGGTCCATCTTGTTGACGGCCAGGACCACGTGGGGAACCCGGAGGAGGGCCGCGACGGCGGCGTGCCTGCGGGTCTGCTCGATCACGCCGTTGCGGGCGTCGACGAGCACCACGGCGAGGTCGGCCGTGGAGGCGCCGGTGACCATGTTCCGGGTGTACTGCACGTGCCCGGGGGTGTCGGCCAGGATGAACCGGCGCCGGGCGGTCGCGAAGTAGCGGTAGGCCACGTCGATGGTGATGCCCTGCTCCCGCTCGGCCCGCAGGCCGTCGGTGAGCAGCGCCAGGTCGGGGGTGTCCTGACCGCGGCTGGCCGAGACCCGCTCCACGGCTTCCAGCTGGTCGGTGAGGACCGACTTGGAGTCGTGCAGGAGGCGGCCGACCAGGGTGGACTTGCCGTCGTCGACGGAGCCCGCGGTCGCGAAGCGCAGCAGCGTGGTCGCCGAGAGATCGGCGAACTGCTCGGTGGTGGAGGTCATTTCTAGAAGTACCCTTCGCGCTTGCGGTCTTCCATCGCGGCCTCGGACAGCTTGTCGTCGGCGCGGGTCGCGCCCCGCTCGGTGAGGCGGGAGGCGGCGATTTCGGTGATCACGGCGTCCAGCGTGGTGGCGTCGGAGTCGACGGCACCGGTGCAGGACATGTCACCGACGGTGCGGTAGCGGATCAGGCGGGTCTCGGTGGTCTCGCCTTCCTTGGCGCCGCCCCACTCGCCGGCCGTCAGCCACATGCCGTTGCGCTGGAAGACCTCGCGCTCGTGGGCGAAGTAGATCTCCGGCAGTTCGATCTTCTCGCGGGCGATGTACTGCCACACGTCCAGCTCGGTCCAGTTGGACAGCGGGAAGACGCGCACGTGCTCGCCCGGTGCGTGGCGGCCGTTGTAGAGCTGCCACAGCTCGGGGCGCTGGCGGCGCGGGTCCCACTGGGAGAACTCGTCGCGCAGGGAGAAGACGCGCTCCTTGGCGCGGGCCTTCTCCTCGTCGCGGCGGCCGCCGCCGAAGACGGCGTCGAACTTCAGCTGCTGGATCGCCTCCGTGAGGGGGACGGTCTGCAGCGGGTTGCGGACGCCGTCGGGACGCTCGCGCAGCTTGCCGGCGTCGATGTACTCCTGGACGGAGGCCACGTGCAGGCGCAGACCGTGCTTGGCGACCGCGCGGTCGCGGTAGTCCAGGACCTCGGGGAAGTTGTGGCCCGTGTCCACGTGGAGCAGGGTGAACGGCACCGGCGCGGGCGCGAACGCCTTCAGCGCCAGGTGCAGCATGACGATGGAGTCCTTGCCGCCCGAGAAGAGGATCACCGGCTTCTCGAACTCGCCCGCCACCTCGCGGAAGATGTGCACGGCCTCCGATTCGAGGGCGTCGAGGTGCGACAGCGCGTAGGGCGCGTCCGTCCCTTCGTGGACGTGTGCGACGGTGGCGGTCATGCCAGACCCCTCTCGGTGAGCAGTGCGTGCAGGGCCGAAGCCGACTCCTGTACGGACTGCGTGTGCGACTCGATACGGAGGTCCGGGGACTCCGGTGCCTCGTACGGGTCGTCGACCCCGGTCAGACCGGAGATCTCGCCCGCCGCCTGCTTGGCGTACAGGCCCTTCACATCACGCTCGGAGCACACCTCCACCGGAGTGGCCACGTGCACTTCGAGGTAGCTCGTGCCCTCGGCGGCGTGCCGCTTGCGGACGGCCTCGCGGCTGTCCGCGAACGGCGCGATCACCGGGACGAGCGCCTTGACGCCGTTGGACGCGAGGAGTTCGGCGACGAAGCCGATCCGCTGCACGTTGGTGTGCCGGTCCTCGCGGCTGAAGCCGAGGCCGGCGGAGAGGAACTCGCGGATCTCGTCGCCGTCGAGGACCTCCACGCGGTGGCCCTCGGCGCGCAGCCGCTCGGCCAGCGCGTAGGCGATGGTGGTCTTGCCCGCGCTCGGCAGCCCGGTCAGCCACACGGTGGCGCCCTGGTCGCTCACGCTCATCTGGTTCGTCTCCGTCGGTTCGGTACGTTCGTCGGTCGCGCTGGTGGCCGTGCTGGTGGTCGTCATCAGCCGTGCAGTCCGCACTCGGTCTTGCCGCGCCCGGCCCAGCGGCCGGCGCGGGCGTCCTCGCCCTCCGCCACCCGTCGGGTGCAGGGGGCGCAGCCGACGGAGGCGTAACCGTCCATCAGCAGCGGGTTGGTGAGTACGCCGTGCTCCAGGACGTACGCGTCCACGTCGTCCTGCGTCCAGCGGGCGATCGGCGAGACCTTGACCTTCTGCCGCTTCTCGTCCCAGCTGACCACCGGGGTGTTCGCCCGGGTCGGGGACTCGTCGCGGCGCAGGCCCGTCGCCCATGCGTCGTACGCCGTCAGGCCCTCTTCCAGGGGCTTGACCTTGCGCAGCGCGCAGCACAGGTCGGGGTCGCGGTCGTGCAGCTTGGGGCCGTACTCGGCGTCCTGCTCGGCGACGCTCTGGCGCGGGGTGAGGGTGATGACGTTGACGTTCATCACGGCCTCGACCGCGTCACGGGTGCCGATGGTCTCCTCGAAGTGGTAGCCGGTGTCGAGGAAGACCACGTCCACGCCGGGGAAGGCGCGGGAGGCGAGGTGGGCGACGACCGCGTCCTCCATGGAGGAGGTCACGGCGAACTTCTTGCCGAAGGTCTCGGCCGCCCAGGTGAGGATCTCCAGCGGGGTGGAGTCCTCGAGGTCACGGCCCGCCTGCTCGGCCAGCTCCTTGAGGCCGCCGTTCTGAGAACCGTCCGTGAGACCGGCGTCCTGAATCGTGGTCATATCTCGTCCCCTCCAGCGTCGTTGGACTGAACACCCCGGGCCAGCAGCCCGAGGTACTTCAGCTGGAAGGCTCGATTGCAGGCCCTGCATTCCCAGGCGCCGTGGCCTGTTTCGTTCGGGAACAGGTCCTCGTCGCCGCAGTACGGGCAGTAGAACGGTGCGGCGCGCTCGCTCACGACAGGTCCTCGTCCTTGGCACGGCCGACCCAGGCGGCGAAGCGCTCGCCGTCCTCGCGCTGGTTCTCGAAGCGCGAGACGACCCGCTCGACGTAGTCGGGCAGACCGGCCGAGGTGACCTTGAGCCCGCGGACCTTGCGGCCGAATCCGGCCTCCAGCCCGAGTGCGCCGCCCAGGTGGACCTGGTAGCCCTCGACCTGGTTGCCCTCGTCGTCCAGGACCAGCTGGCCCTTGAGACCGATGTCCGCCACCTGGATACGGGCGCAGGCGTTCGGGCAGCCGTTGATGTTGATGGTGAGCGGCTCGGCGAACTCCGGCAGGCGGCGCTCCAGTTCGTCGATCAGCGAGGCGCCGCGCGCCTTCGTCTCGACGATGGCCAGCTTGCAGAACTCGATGCCGGTGCAGGCCATCGTGCCGCGGCGGAACGGGGACGGGTTGACCCGCAGGTCGAGCGCCTCCAGGGCCGCGACGACCGAGTCGACCTGGCCCGCTTCGATGTCGAGCACGATCATCTTCTGCTCGGCGGTGGTGCGCAGCCGGGCGGAACCGTGCTGCTCGGCGACGGCGGCGATCTTCGTCAGGGTGGCGCCGTCGACACGGCCCACGCGGGGCGCGAAGCCGACGTAGAACTTGCCGTCCTGCTGCTGGTGCACGCCGACGTGGTCGCGCCACTGGCCGGTGGGCTGCTCGGGGGCGGGGCCGTCGGTCAGCTCGCGCTTGAGGTACTCGTCCTCCAGGACCTGGCGGAACTTGGCCGGGCCCCAGTCGGCGACGAGGAACTTCAGGCGGGCGCGGGTGCGCAGCCGGCGGTAGCCGTAGTCGCGGAAGATCGAGATGACGCCCTCGTAGACGTCCGGGACCTCGTCGAGCGAGACCCAGGTGCCCAGGCGCACACCCAGCTTCGGGTTGGTGGAGAGACCGCCGCCGACCCAGACGTCGAAGCCGGGGCCGTGCTCGGGGTGGTTCACGCCCACGAAGGCGATGTCGTTGATCTCGTGCGCCACGTCGAGCAGCGGCGAGCCGGAGATCGCGGACTTGAACTTGCGGGGCAGGTTCGAGAAGGCGGGGTTGCCCACGATGCGGGCGTAGATCTCGTCGATGGCGGGGGTGCCGTCGATGATCTCGTCCAGCGCGATGCCGGCGACGGGCGAGCCGAGGATCACGCGGGGGGTGTCACCGCAGGCCTCGGTGGTCGAGAGGCCGACGGCCTCCAGACGGCGCCAGATCTCCGGGACGTCCTCGATGCGGATCCAGTGGTACTGCACGTTCTGCCGGTCCGTGAGGTCGGCGGTGCCGCGGGCGAACTCCTCGGAGATCTCGCCGATGACGCGCAGCTGCTCGGTGGTGAGCCGGCCGCCGTCGATGCGGACGCGCAGCATGAAGTACTTGTCGTCCAGCTCCTCCGGCTCCAGGATCGCGGTCTTGCCGCCGTCGATCCCGGGCTTGCGCTGGGTGTAGAGGCCCCACCAGCGCATACGGCCGCGCAGGTCGTTGGGGTCGATCGAGTCGAAGCCCGCCTTGGAGTAGATGTTCTCGATGCGCGCGCGCACATTGAGACCGTCGTCGTCCTTCTTGAACTGCTCGTTGCCGTTGAGGGGCGTGTGGTGGCCGACGGCCCACTGGCCCTCACCGCGGTGACGGCCGGTCTTGCGGCGCGCGGCGGCGGCGGGTGCGGCGGCTGCGGTCGTATCGGGGGTGGCGGCCATGGCGGTACGTCCTTCTTCGGCGGCTCGAGGCAGGGGCAGGGGGAGCGGCGGCGTGACCCCTGGCGCGCGTGGAGCGGATGTGGCTGTTTCGCCGCCTTTTTGGGGCGACGGACGGCCTACAGGGGACTGCTGTGGTGGCTGACGGCGGGCGGTGTGTTCGCTTCCGCGGCGACGTCGGTGCGGGGCGCTGTCGCGGCGGTGCTGTGCGTCAGCGCGCCGGACAGATGGCGCTGGACATGCGGCCGAGGTCGACGTGCCGCCGACTCACCAAGGCAATTCCAGCTCCGTTCATGGGGGGAAGCGTGGCATGGGGCGATTGGAGGAGTCCACTACTGTCCACTATCCGGACGAACTCGTCTCGCATCGCAAGATCCCGGTGACGGGGGTCACCCCGAGAGCCCCTCTGGCCCCGCCGGCCCCACCGCTGCGCGGGGCTCGTCCCCTACCCGCCCTTCCACCGTTCCCTGGGGCTCCGCCCCAGACCCCGCGCCTCAAACGCCGGCGGGGCTACTCATAGCCCCGCCGGCGTTTGAGGCGAATCTTTGACGGGTCCGGGCAGCGCCCGGGGAACGGGCGAAGGGCGGGTAGGGGACTGCCCCGCAGGGCCGCCACCCGCCCGCCCCGCCGGGTTACGCGCCGGGCCAGGGGCCGGGGGTCGGAGCGGACTCCTTCTCCTCCGTCTCCTCCTTGAAGACCTTGAAGCCGCGCCGGAGGTAGTTCGCCATGGCGGTCGGGCCGTCGTCGCTGCACGTGTGCAGCCAGACGCGCCGCGTCGGGGCCAGCTCCGGCCAGCGCTCGGCCAGGGACCAGGCCCGCTCGATGCCCACGGTCAGCAGGTGGCCGCCGATGCGCCGCCCCCGGAAATCGGGGAGGAGGCCGAAGTACATGATCTCCACCACACCGTCGGGCTGCGGGTCGAGTTCCACGTACCCCGCCGGGGTGCCCCGGTCGTACGCCACCCACGTCTCCACGCCGGGACGGTCGAGCTGCTCCACCCACTGCGCACGGGTCAGCGACAGCCGGTCCGTCCAGTGGATGTCGCCGCCCACCGAGGCGTAGAGGAACCGGCTGAACTCGGGGGAGGGGACCTCCGACCGGACGATCCGGATCTCCGGGCCCGGGACGGCCGCCGCGACGAGGTCGGACGGTGCGGTCATTTCCAGGGACCAGGTGGTCAGTGTGCTCGTGCTCATGGACGTCAGGGAATCACGTCGGTCCCCGTACGGCCCAGCCGGGCGCCGATCACCGCCGGCGCCGTGGAGTGCGGCAGCAGGGCGGCCGGGTTCTCCGGGCGGATCAGCTCCACCTCCACGTCGTGCGCGAAGCGGTACGGGCGGTGGGCCAGCACGCCGCCGAGGTTGCGGCGGATCCGGGAGATCTCCGCGCGGACCGTCACCGTGCGGGTCGGATCCCCGAACAGCTCCTGCGCGAGCTCCGCCGCCGACCGCCCCCGGGGGGACTCCGCCAGCAGGAACAGCAGCTCCGCGTGGCGCGGGCTCAGCTCCTGCGACCAGCTCCCCGCAGCCCCGTAGACGGTGGCCCGCCACGCCCCCGGCCGACTGAGGTCGAGGACGACGCGGGCCGCCGCCCCGGCGCCGGTACGGGCCTCCGTGACGGTCACCAGCCAGCCGCCCGGCAGCGGCTCCACCAGGCAGTCGCCGAGCTGCGGCACCCACACCCGGCCCGGTCCGAAGGTCTTGGGCAGCGGGATCCGCTCCGTCGGAGCGAGCCCCGTGACGGCCGCGGTCCACCCGTTGGCGTCCAGGGCCAGCGCCCGCCCCGGCATCCGGGCCAGCAGCGGGGCCGCCACCGCCCGCAGCCGTTCCAGCGACTCCAGGTGCCGCACCCGCAGCTCCCGCTCCGCGAGCCGGGCCACCGAGCTCACCCACGTCAGGGTCGCCGGGTGCATGGTGGCCAGCGGCCCGCTGACGTCGAGGACCCCCAGCAGCTGCCCGTCGCGGGGGTCCCGCACGGGGGCCCCGGCGCAGGTCCAGTCGTGGTGGCTGGAGACGAAGTGCTCCGCCGAGAACACCTGGACCGGTCTGCGGGCCACCAGGGCGGTGCCCACCCCGTTGGTGCCGACCACCGCCTCGTCCCAGTGGGCGCCCACGCCGAAGCCGAGCCGGTCCGCGTTGCGCAGGATCGAGGAGTGGCCTTCCCGCCACAGGAGCCGCCCGTCGGCGTCGGCGACGACCATGATGTGCAGGGCCTCGTCCAGCGCGGGCAGCAGCCCTTCGCGCAGGACGGGCAGCAGGTCCCGTAGCGGAGAGGTCTGGCGCCGCTCCTCGGTCTCGGCGGCCGACAGCATCCGCGAGCGGCTGTCGCGGTCCGGGTGGACCCCGCCCGCCATCATCCGGCGCCAGGACTCGGCGATCTCCGGGCGCGGCGCGGCCGGCGGCCGGTCCCCGGCGAGCGCGGCCGCCCGTACCCCCTTGAGCAGACGCGCGGCCTCGCGCGCGTCCATGGCCGAGATGCGTGCCGCATCGACCGCGCTGCCTGTGGTGTGGACCACCGGAACCTCCCCGTGCCGAACATGCGTACGACGGTTCCCGCCCGGCGGGGCCGTCCGGTGCTTGCCGCTTGCGGGCGCGGACCGGTACGCCCCCCAAAGGCGGTTCCAAGTCAAAGGTTGCAACGTCTTGCAACTCTCGCCAAGTCCCGGTCGCCCGATCGAAACTGTGCGCACGTCGCCGAGCGACGTAACAGCTCCTTCCTCGGGGCTTCTCGGATCAGGGGTGGTGCCGAGTCGGCGCGGCGCCATCCCTGTTCCTGGTCAACGGGCCCGGATCCCGCACCACAGTGCTTTTCGGAGGGTTGGGGCCCTCCGCATGAGCCTGCTTCCGGAGGGTTGGGGCCCTTCGTCAGCCCGCGATCCGGGCCCGTTCCACCACGGATCCCAGATCCAGACTGTGCGGCAGCGTGCCGAAGGCCGCGCCCCAGTCACCGCCCAGGCGCGAGGCGCAGAAGGCGTCGGCCACCTCCGGCGGGGCCCAGCGCACCAGCAGGGATCCCTGCAGCACCAAGGCCATCCGCTCCACGACCCGCCGGGCCCGTGCCTCGATGCCCTCCAGGTCCGCCAGCTCGGTCAGCAGGTTCTTGATGGCCGAATCCAACCGGTGATCGGCGCCCCGCGCCAGGCCGACCTCCTGGAGGAAGGCGTTCAACGCCTGCGGCTCGCGCTGGAGGGCGCGCAGCACGTCGAGGGCCTGGACGTTGCCCGATCCCTCCCAGATGGAGTTCAGCGGGGACTCGCGCAGCAGCCGGGGCATCCCGGACTCCTCGACGTAGCCGTTTCCGCCCAGGCATTCCAGGGCCTCCGCCACCATCGGCGTACAGCGCTTGGTCACCCAGTACTTCGCTGCGGGCACCGCGATGCGCAGGAAGGCCCGCTCCTGCTCGTTGCCCGAGCTCTGGACGGCGTCGTACGCGGCCGCGAGGCGGAGCGTCAGGGTGGTGGCGGCCTCCGACTCCAGGGCGAGATCGGCGAGCACGTTGCGCATCAGCGGCTGGTCGATGAGCGGTGCTCCGAAAGCAGAGCGGTGCTCCGTATGGTGAGCGGCCTGCGTCAGCGCCTGCCGCATCAGCGAGGCCGAACCGATCACGCAGTCCAGGCGGGTCGCCGCGACCATCTCGATGATGGTCCGCACCCCCCGGCCCTCCTCGCCCACCCGCCGCGCCCACGTCCCGTCGAACTCCACCTCGCTCGACGCGTTCGACCGGTTGCCCAGCTTGTCCTTCAGCCGCTGGATCGCGAAGACGTTCCGCGTCCCGTCCGGCAGCACCCGCGGCACCAGGAAGCAGGTCAACCCGCCCGGCGCCTGCGCCAGCACCAGGAACCCGTCGCACATCGGCGCCGAGCAGAACCACTTGTGCCCCGTCAGCAGGTACTCGCCCGAGGCGTCCAGCGGCACCGCCGCCGTCGTGTTCGCCCGGACGTCGCTGCCGCCCTGCTTCTCCGTCATGCCCATCCCGAAGAGCACCCCGGCCTTCTGCCCGGCCGGCCGCAGCCCTTCCTCGTACACGTGCGAGGTCAGCCGCGGCTCCCATTCGGCCGCCAGCTCCGGATCGGTCCGCAGCGCCGGTACCGCCGCGTGCGTCATCGAGACCGGGCACCCGTGCCCCGCCTCCGCCTGCGACCACACGAAGAACCCGGCCGCCCGCCGCAGATGACCCGCCGGCCGCCCCCACGCATCGGTGAGCCCGGCGCCCACGGCGTGCCCGAGCAGCCGGTGCCACGAGGGATGGAACTCCACCTCGTCGATCCGGTTTCCGTACCGGTCGTGCGTCCGCAGCTTCGGCGGGTTCTCGTTCGCCTGCGCCCCCCAGTCCTGCGCCTGCCGGGACCCGGCCGCACGCCCCAGATCCGTGAGCTCTTCCCTTACTTCCGCGGCGAGTTCGGGTGCGGCGTCCGCCAGGTGCCGCTCCACCCCCTCGCTCAGGACCCGGTCGCTGCCGTATACGTCGTGGCCCACGAGAGGCGGGGCCTGATTGCTGACTGTGTGGGTGGTGGCTGCCATGCCGATACCGTAAGGACGTGCAGCACGCGAAAGAAACACCCGAGCGGATTCCGGGACGCCTCCACCGGGCCCGCGCCCTCTACCGCAACGTCTCCAAGCGCAAGATGGCGTGGCTGCTGCTCAAAGACACCGTGAACTCGTGCATCGAGTACCGGATCCTCGGACTCGCCGCCGAAGCGGCCTTCTTCACCCTGCTCTCGCTGCCCCCGCTCTTCCTGGGCCTGCTGGGCCTCCTCGGGTACGTGGACGGCTGGTCGGGCGGTACGACCGTCGCCAGCATCGAGGAGAACATCCTGCGCGCGGTCGGCACGGTGCTCTCCGACCGGGGCGTCAACGACATCGCCAAACCGATGCTCGACGACGTCACCGGCCGGGGCCGCCCCGACCTCATCTCCCTCGGATTCGCCTTCGCCCTCTGGTCGGGCTCGCGCGCCGTGAACGTCTTCATCGACACCATCACCGTCATGTACGGCCTCGACGGCCAGCGCGGCATCGTCAAGACCCGGCTGCTCGCCTTCGTCCTCTACATCGCCGCCCTGCTGATCGGCGCCATCGTGCTGCCCCTCATGGTGGTCGGCCCGGACGCGGTGGTGCGGCTGGTGCCCTGGAGCACCGAGGTGATCGCGGTCCTGTACTGGCCCGTGGTCACGCTGCTCTCCATCGCCTTCCTGACCACGCTCTACCACGTCTCCGTCCCGGTCCGCTCGCCCTGGATCGAGGACGTGCCCGGCGCGCTGGTCGCCCTCGCCATGTGGGTGCTCGGCTCGTTCCTGCTGCGGATCTACCTCACCAACACGGTGGAGGGCCCGACCATCTACGGATCGCTGGCCGCCCCCGTGGCGATCCTGCTGTGGATCGGCATCTCGGCCTTCGCCGTCCTCGTCGGGGCCGCCGTCAACGCCGCGATCGACCGGGTCTGGCCCTCCGTGGCCACCGCGGCGGCGCGCGAGGCGAACGAGCGGGTCCGCGAGGCGGAGGCCGCCCAGCTCGTGGCCCGGGCGGCCGCCTGGCGGGCCCTGGCCGAGGGGGAGTCGGAGGACGACGAGGGCGACGAGGACGGGGGCATGCCCTCGGAGTTCCCGGAGCGCTGGTCGAAGTTCCTGCCGCCCGAGGACTACCACTCCCGCCTGCGCAAGCACTGACGGCCGCCGTAGCGTGGTGTCCGTGGTGGATCGCGCGGACCCGGTGCCCGGTCCGGGGTACGAGGAACGGCCGTCCCGGACGGTCGCCGGAGCGGTGCTCTGGCGGGCCGGCGGGGCCGCCGGGGCCGGCTCCGGCGTCGTGCTGCCCGACGGGTGCATGGACCTGCTCTGGGTGGACGGCCGGCTCCTGGTGGCCGGACCCGACACCACCCCGCACCCCGCCGGAGAAGTCCCCGGCTCAGGCTTCGCCGGGATCCGGCTGGCCCCCGGCACGGCGCCCGCGCTGCTCGGCGTACCGGCCCGCCTGCTGCGCGACCGGCGGGTCGAGCTGGCCGACCTGTGGCCCGGCGCCGAGGTACGGCGCCTCACCGAGCGCGTGGCCTCGTACGGGGATCCCCGCGCGGGACTGGAGGAGCTGGCCCGGCTCCGCACGGCCGACGGCGAGCCCCCGGACCCGCTCGTCCGGGAGGTCGCGGCCCGGCTGCGGGCCGGGCAGGGCGTGGCCGCCGTCGCGGGGGCGGTCGGCCTGGGGGAGCGGCAGCTGCACCGCCGCTCGCTCGACGCCTTCGGCTACGGGCCCCGGACCCTGGGCCGGATCCTGCGCCTCCAGCGGGCCCTCGCGCTGACCCGGCGCGGGCTGCCGCCGGCGGCGGTGGCGGCGGCCGCCGGATACGCCGACCAGGCCCACTACACCCGCGAGGTACGGGCCCTGGCCGGGACCACGCCGGGGGCCTACGCGGCCGGCTCGGCCGGCGCGAAGAGGGAGATCCCGGAGCCGTCCGGGTCCAGGACGACGGCGTAGCGCTGCCCCCAGAAGGCGTCCCAGGGCTTCAGGTGGCCCGTGTGCCCGGCCTCCGTGAGCTCCGCGTACAGCGAGTCCACCTCGGCGGGGGAGTCGCACAGGAACGCCAGCCCCACCCGGCCGTCGCTCGTGGGGCGGGTCCAGGACGGGTCGAAGGAGCGGATGACCTCCTCCGTGTCCCAGCCGATCCGCTGCCCGCCCGGCAGGACGGCTTCGACGTGCGGCTGGGAGTCGGCCCCGGCGGGCACGTCGATGCCGAGGCGGCGGTAGAAGGCGAGCGATGCGGCCATGTCGGAGACGATGATGCCGATCATGTCGAGTCGGGGAGTCATGAACTCACCCTAGGCACGCCCGGCCGGGCCGGTCTTGAACGAATCGGACACCGGCGGGGCGGGGCGGGGCGTGCGGCGCGCGGCCGCGTCCGGCCGGTCACTCGGTGTCCTCCTCCTGGGGGAGGTGCCGGTAGACCGTGGCCCGGGAGACGCCGAGGGCGGCGGCGATCGCGGTGGCCCCGCTGCCCGCCGCGTGCATCCGGCGGGCGGCTTCGATCATGGCCGGGCTCATGGCGGCGGGCCGCCCGCGCCGGCCCCCCGGCGCGGGCCGGGCCGGGCCGTCGGGCCCGGGCGGGCCGTCGAGCAGGCGGCGTACGCCCTCCAGGACGGCCTCGCGCAGGGCCGGGACGGGGGCGTCGGCGAAGAGCACCACCGGGTCGGAGAGCATGGCGACGGCCTGGGACGCCCGGACCCGTTCCGCGAACCCGGCATTCGGCCCCGCGACCAGGAAGTTGGCCCGGAGCATGGCGTCGCGCAGCTGGGCGAAGACCGGGCCGGTGGTGGCCAGGGCCATGTCCTGGAAGTTGAGGCGCAGCAGGTGCCGGTGTTCCAGCCAGACGTCGAGCACCCCCTCGATGGCGGCCCACCGTGCCCGGTCGGGCGTGCCGGATCCGTCGGGCGCGCCCGATGCCGCGGCGGCGCGTGCCAGGGCCTGCGCCAACTCGCGGAGCATCGGCTCCACGAGGGCGCCGAGGATGTCGGCCTTGCCGGGGAAGTGGTAGAGCACCGCCGGCTTGGAGACGCCCACCCGTTCGGCGATCTCCCGCAGCGAGGTCTCGTGGAAGCCGTGAACTCCGAACAGCTCCGTGGAGACCCGCAGGATCCGCCTCCGGGTATCGGAGGCCGTCTCGTAAATCGTCTCAGAATCTGCGGTTCCGCTGCTCTCCATGACGAACACCTTAGTGTCGGTAGCCGACTTGGCCGCTGATTTCCTCGGCCCGTCCTGACCGGCGGTCAGTTCGAGACCCGGTGTGCGGCAGCCCGTAAAAGAAGTGGCGCGGGCCCGAGGGTGCTTGTTACGGTGGGGACGTTCCCGCCGATCACCGGTCGCCGAGGAACGCCGTCAGTACGTATGCAGACCCGGAGGTGAGTTCATTGATGACTGTCATGGCGCAGGGCGTTGCCCGCACTCAGAAGATCATCGATGTCACTTCTGTGGTCTCCGGCTGACCTCACACCTCTCTTTCGCGCCCGGTAGCGGCGCGCACCGCCGGGGCCACCCTGTGAAGGGTTTCCCTTGTCTCTCTCCGCTTTCTCCGCTTCTCCTTCTTCTTCCTCCGCTTCCTCCGCTTCCTCCGCTTCCTCGGCTTCCTCCGCCCTGGCCCCCTTCGGCTGGGACGAAGCATGGGCGGCCGAGTTCGCCCCGTACGCGGACCAGGGCCTCCTGCCCGGCCGGGTCGTACGGGTCGACCGCGGGCAGTGCGATGTCATGACGGCGGACGGCATCGTCCGCGCCGACACCGCCTTCGTCACCCCGCACGACCCGCTCCGCGTCATCTGCACCGGCGACTGGGCGGTGCTGGAGGCGCACGGCAAGCCGCGCTACGTGAAGACGTACCTGCCGCGCCGGACCGCCTTCGTACGGTCCACCTCCTCCCAGCGGTCCGAGGGCCAGATCCTCGCCGCGAACGTCGACCACGCGATCATCGCGGTGTCACTGGCGGTCGAACTGGACCTCGGCCGCATCGAGCGGTTCCTCGCGCTCGCCTGGGAATCGGGGGCTCAGCCGCTCGTGGTCCTGACCAAGGCGGACCTCGTCCCCGACCCGGTCACCCTCGGCCACCTCGTCGAGGACGTGGAGACCACGGCCCCCGGCGTCCAGGTCCTCACCGTGTCCTCGATGACCGGGGAGGGCACGGACGTGCTCGCCGCGGTGGTCGGGGGCGGTACGAGCGTGCTCCTCGGGATCTCCGGCGCGGGCAAGTCCACGCTGGCCAACGCGCTGTTGGGGGAGGACGTGATGGAGGTCCAGTCGACGCGTGACGTCGACGGCAAGGGCCGCCACACCACCACGACGCGGAACCTGCTCGCGCTGCCGGGCGGCGGCGTGCTGATCGACACCCCCGGGCTGCGGGGCGTCGGGCTCTTCGACGCGGAGGCGGGCGTCGGGCAGGTCTTCTCGGAGATCGAGGAGTACGCCGAGCGGTGCCGTTTCCACGACTGCGCGCACGAGGCGGAGCCGGGGTGCGGGGTGCGGGCCGCGGTGGACTCCGGGGAGCTGGCCGAGCGGCGGCTGGAGAGCTACCGCAAGCTGCTGCGGGAGAACCAGCGGATCGTCGCGAAGACCGATGCGCGGCTCCGGGCGGAGATCCGGCGCGACTGGAGGCTCCGCTCCGCGGAGGGCCGCGCGAACTATTCCGCGAAGCGGACTGGCCGAGCCTGACGGGTCCCGCCCCGGGCGCTGCCCGGACCCGCCCTGGGGCTCCGCCCCAGACCCCGGTCCTCAAACGCCGGACGGCTGAAATTGCCCTGCGGGCAATCCAGCCTCGCCGGCGTTTGAGGCGCGGGGGTCCGGGGCGGAGCCCCGGGGAACGGGCGAAGGGTGGGTAGGGGACTTCGCCCGTGGCTTCAGGCGGTGAACACCGCGTTGCTGCGGAGCTGTTGCGCGCACCAGCGGAAGTGGCCGTCCTGCTCGTCCAGGCCGAAGAGGTCGTAGGTCGTGAGGGCGTACGCGGCCTGGTAGGTGGTGAGGGTCGCCGGCGGGTAGCCGAGTTCTCGGGCGAAGAGCCCGGTGAGTTCCGCGGCGTGCTCCTCGGCGTGCGGTCCGTACATGTCCCAGACGGCAGCGGTCACGGCGGCCTCGAAGGCCGGGTCTCCCGCGGTCGTGTAGAAGCCGAAGTCGAGCACCGCGACGGGCCGGCCGGCCTCGTCCACGTGGATGTTGGGCGGTACGAGGTCACCGTGGATCGCCGTCACCGGGGCGTCGGGGAGCGCGCGCAGGGCCTTTCGCGTGCGTTCCACTCCCGCCTCGAACTCCGGGACGTGAGCCGCGAGGGCGGCGCCGTGCCGCGCCGCGGCCCGGTCGACCAGGGCCGCGAGGGCGTCGCGGAAGCAGTCGTGATCCCGCCACAGCGGACGGTCGTCCCCCTGGACGGTCAACCCGAGCATGGCATCGGTGCCGGGAACGGAGGCCAGGCCGCGCAGAACGGAGAGCAGCGTGTCGGTGTGCCGGGCGGACAGCTCGCGCTCGTACGCCGCGTGCGCGGAGTCGACCCGCATCGGGCCGCCGGGCAGCTCGCGCTCGTACGTCACCAGGACGCCCTCGTGGTCCTCGACCTCGAAGATCTCCGGGGTGGAGAACGGCAGGCGGTGCCGCGCCATGTCCGCGTACACCCGGCGGGTGAGCGCGAGACCGGCCGGCGGCCGGCCGTTCCACACCTTCGCGACCCGGCCCCCGCCGAGTCCGTAGACGACTCCCTCGACACCGGCGCCGATCCGGCGGGCACCCGGGTGGCCGCGGTCGGCGAAGTGGGCGGGCCACGGGTCGGAGGGTGCGGCTTCCGTGATCGGTCGGTTCTCCATGCGGGCATGAGACCAGCAGTCGCACCGGATGCGCTCGGCATTTTCGTGCGGCGTGCGGTGCCTCGTCGCCCCGGGGGCGCGCCTCAGTCGGTCAGGCCCCACGTCAGGACGCGGTCCGGGTGGATGCGGATGACCTCCGGGCTGAAATGGGGGCCCAGGGAGTGCGGGCCCACCTCCAGCGTGGCGTGGCCGCGGATCTCGATGCCGCGCACCTTCCACGGGCGGGTGCTGACCAGGTCGTCCACGACCAGGGACAGCCGGGGGTTCTTGGTGAGGTTGCGCCACTTCTTCGTCGTGCCCATCGCCAGCCCGCCCACCAGGATCGTGCCGTCGTCCTGCGGGAAGAACCCCACCGGGTTCGCCTGGGGCTGCCCGGCCGCGTCCACCGTCGCGAGCCGGCCCAGGTGCTGCGTACGCAGGTAGGTCAGTTCGGCCTCGCTGAACCCCTTGAAACCCTTGAAACTCGACTCCGTCATGGGACAGACGATCCCAGCCGGGCCCGCGCGGCGCATCGGGCCGAGGGCCTAGTCGGGCCTACGCCGTAAGCCCCGGTCGGTGGACTAGGGCCAGGGCCAGGACCAGGGCCAGTGCCAAGGGCCAAGCCCAGAGCCGCCGTGGCTACGCCCACAGCACCATGCCCACCCAGGCCCCCACCACCAGCAGGCACGCGAACAGCTCCACCAGCACGCTGGTCCCCACCGCCCGCATCACCGCCCGTACCGACGCCCACGCCTCCCCGTGGGTGCCCAGGCGGCGCCGCTCGCAGAGGTAGATGCCGCCCACGAAGCCGGGGACCGTGCCGACGACCGGGAGCAGCACGAAGCCCAGTACCGCCCCCGCACCCGCGTACACGACCATCCGGCGGGTGACGCCGACCCCCCGGAGCCGTCGCGGGGGCAGCTGCCACTTCACCACCTGGACGACCAGCAGCAGTGCCGTCGCGCCCGCCAGCAGGCCCCAAGCCGCCGACGTCCGTTCGTGCAGCGCCCACCACAGGAGTCCGGCCCAGACGAGGAGGGTGCCGGGGGCGCCGGGGACCAGTACCGCGAGCAAGCCGAGCACCAGCACCAGCCCCACCAGCAGCAACTGGGGCAGCTGAGGCAGATCCATCTGCTCAGCCTGCCTGACCTGGGGCTACCGGGCCACCCAGCCCCGTTCGTACGCGTGCCAGCCGAGCTGGAGCCGGGTCGTGACCCCCGACAGCTCCATCAGGCCCTTGACCCGTCGCTGCACGGTCCGCAGCCCCAGCTCCAGGTGCTTCGCCACGCTCGCGTCCGTCATCCCCGCCAGCAGGAGGGTGAGGATCTCCAGGTCCGTGGCGTCGGGTCCGCCGTCGGATTCCTCCGGCGCCCCGGTGGAGCCCAGCCGCAGCGGGAGCGACTCCCGCCAGACCGCCTCGAAGAGGCCCATCAGGGACTCCAGCAGCCCCGACGCGTGCACGACCAGCGCCGCCGGCTCCGCGCCGCGGGCCGTCAGCGGGACCATCGCGAGCGACCGGTCCGCGATGACGAGTTTGGTCGGCACCGCGGCCGACACCCGGATGTGCTCGCCGCGGGCCAACGCGGTGGACGCCTCGCGGATCCCGCTCGGCAGGGTCAGCACCTCCCGTTCGATGACCACGCGGTACGCGACGCCCCGTACGGCCGCCCGGTCCTCCGCGTCGTTGTCCGTCCCCGTCACCACCTGCGGCCGGCCGCTGACCAGCGCGCACACCTCCTCCACCGCGCCGAGCTGGAGCTGGTGGAAGCGGTGGGCCACCGCGCTGGCGCCCGTCACCACCTCCACCAGGTCGTGCACGGCCGGCTCGGCGGCCTCCGCCCGGTACTCCTCCGCCAGCAGGGCCGCCGCCAGCTCGGCCTGCTCCAGTTCGTGCCGCTGCTGGGTGAGCAGGGCCCCCAGGGCGACCCCGGGCGGGGCCGCCACCCACCGGCCGGGGCGGGCGGAGGACTGGGCGGCCAGACCGTGCCGCTCCAGGTGGCGCAGGGTCCGTTCGGTCTGCTGCACCGGCAGCGTCAGCCGGTGCGCGAGGTCCGGTATCTCCGCCGCCCCCAGCGCGACCAGCGCGCGGTAAGCGGACTCCTGTCCTTCGTCGAGGCCTATCGCACCCAGCAACTCGTCCACCCAACCTCTCGGAGCCGTTCCTGGCGGGAAGCGGCCACGGCGCAAACCCGCCGCGGACATCATCGCCGCACCCGGCGCCCCTCTGCCAAGGTGGCGCCACCGCAGCACCAACATCCGCTGGCCAGAAGCCATTTACGCGGCCTTTTCGCCGTGCAATGCAGTAGTTGGCCGGAATTCATCTGGGGAGAGCGATGCGCCCGATATCGCGTACGGCACTGGGAGCGGCCATCGCGGCCGTCCTGGCCGTCACGGCCGTGGGCCCGTCCACGGCGCAGCCGAGCGATGGAGCCTCCGGAGCAGGATCCGGAACGGCAAAGAAGGCCCTCACCGGGAGCCAGGAGGCCGCGAAGCAGCCCACCGGTCCCGTGACGGTGACCCTGGTCACCGGTGACCGGATCCTGGTGTCCACCGACGCGCAGGGCCGTACGGCCGCCACCGCGATGCCCCGCGCGGACGGCTCGCAGCCGATCGTGCAGACCCGCCAGGCGGGCAAGGACCTCTACGTCTACCCCGAGAGCGCGATCAAGGCCCTCGCCGCGGGCAAGGCCGACGAGGAACTCTTCAACGTCACCGGCCTGATCCGGCAGGGCTACGACGACGCGCACGCCAAGAAGCTCCCGCTGATCGCCGTGTACGAGCGCTCCGCGAGCCTCGCCCGCAGCGCCCCGCCCGCCCCGCGCGGCGCCGAGCAGTCGCTGGTCCTCGGCTCCATCGGCGGTGTCGCGCTGGCCGCCGACAAGGAGAAGGCCGCCGACTTCTGGGCCGACGTCACCGGCGCGAACGTCAACCCGCACGCCCGGTCGGCCGCCTCCGCCCCGCTGAAGAAGCTGTGGCTGGACGGCAAGGTCCAGGCGAACCTGGAGCGTTCCACCAAGCAGGTGGGCGCCACCGCCGCGTGGGCCGCCGGATTCGACGGCACGGGCACCAAGGTCGCCGTCCTCGACACCGGCACCGACCTCGAACACCCCGACCTCAAGGGCCGGGTCGCCGAGGCCAAGAACTTCACCGACTCGGACACCGCCGAGGACCGTCAGGGCCACGGCACCCACACCATCTCCACCGTGGGCGGCTCCGGCGCGGCGAGCGCCGGCGCGAAGAAGGGCGTCGCCCCCGGCGCCCGGCTGCTCAGCGGCAAGGTCCTCAACGACTCCGGCTACGGCCTGGACTCCTGGATCATCGCGGGCATGCAGTGGGCCGTGGACAGCAAGGCCGACGTGGTCTCCATGAGCCTGGGCGACCCCTCCCAGCTCTCCTGTGACGACCCGATGGCCGCGGCCACCGAGGCGCTGGCGCAGAGCAGCAACACCCTCTTCGTCATCGCCGCCGGCAACTCCGGGCCCGGCAACAACACCGTCTCCTCGCCCGGTTGCGCGCCCAGCGTGCTGACCGTCGGCGCCGTCGACCGCGACGACAAGACGGCTTCCTTCTCCAGCCGCGGCCCGGCCGGTCTGAACCACACCCTCAAGCCCGAGATCGCCGCCCCCGGCGTCCAGATCTCCGCCGCCAACATGGGCGGCCGCGGGGTGTACGCGTACCAGTCCATGTCCGGCACCTCGATGGCCACCCCGCACGTCGCGGGCGCCGCCGCCATCGTCAAGCAGCGCCACCCCGACTGGACCCCGCAGCAGATCAAGGCCGCGCTCGTCGGCTCCGCGAACACCGCGGTCCCGGGCGACGTACGGGAGACCGGCGGTGGCCGGCTCGACGTCAAGGCCGCCATCGACACCACCGTCACCAGCGCCCCCGCGCTCCAGGGCGGCACCTTCAACTGGCCGCAGGACCGCAGCGACCGCACCGGCGTCGAGGTCCCGTACACCAACACGGGCAAGAAGCCCGTCACGCTGAACCTCTCCGTGGAGAAGGTCACCGGCAACGACGGCTCCGCCGTCCGCAGCCGGATCGCCCGGCTGGACCAGCGCACCGTGACCGTCCCGGCCGGCGCCACCGTCAAGGTGCCGCTCGCCCTGGACCCCGCCGCGAAGCTGGAGCGCTCCCAGTACGGGGACGTCACCGGCCGCGTCGTCGGCACGGCGAACGGCGTGCACGTCTCCACCCCCTTCTCCCTCTACGTGGAGCCGGAGACGGTGACGGTGCGCGTCAAGCTCCTCGACCGCGCGGGCAAGCCGGCCGCGGGCCCGTCCTCCCTGGACCTGATCGGCACCGACGACGCCACCGGCGAACGCCGCTTCAACGAGGGCGCCGCCGACCAGGTGTACCGGGTCCGCCCGGGCTCGTACTTCCTCTCCGCCTTCGTCGGCACCCCCGACGCCGGGGAGGGCGAGCGGATGTACGACTCGCTCACCTACCTCGGCCGTCCGCAGACGGAGATCAAGAAGGACACGGTGATCGTGCTGGACGCCCGCAAGGCGGCCAAGCTGAACATCGCCACCGACAAGCCCGCCGAGGGGCGCGCCACCACCCTCGCCTTCTCCCGCTCCTGGGGCGACGCCTGGCAGCACGCGGGCACCGCGGCGGGCGGCCGCACCATCCGCGGCTACTACGCCTCGGTCGACGGAAGGGCCGAGGAGGGCGACTTCGAGTTCGGCAGCTACTGGCGCGCGGCCGCACCGCTGCTCTCCGAGCTGAAGGCCTCCGGCGGCCCGGTGCTGCACCCGCTCACCGCCTCCACCGGCAGCGACAACCTCGACGGCACGGGCAGCGCCCCGCTCGTCAACGCGGGCTCGGGCACCCCGGAGGAGCTCGCCGCCGTCGCCGCCAAGGGTGCGATCGTCCTGGTCAAGGTGGCCGACGGCGCGCTGCACGGGATCGCCAACGACGCGAAGGCGGCCGGCGCCAAGGCCGTCCTCGCCTACCGCGACGCTCCCGGCCGCTGGCAGGGCTTCACCGGCTACGCGGGCGGCTCGCTCCCGGCCCTGTCCATCGAGGCGGGCGAGGGCCAGGCCCTGCTGGCCAAGCTCGGCAAGGGCCCGGTCACGCTGAGCTGGAAGGGCAGCGCGAAGAGCCCGTACGTCTACAACCTCGCCCAGATCGAGAAGGGCCGGGTCCAAGGGGACCGCACCTACCGGGTGCGCGACCGCGAGCTGGGCACCGTCGAATCGGCCTACCAGTCGATGGGCGTCGCCGCCGACTTCGTCGACGTGACCGGGGCCTACCGCCCGCTCGGCAACGCCGTGTACTTCGGCTCCATCGACACCGTCGCGGTACCGGGCAAGCGCACCGAGTACTACTCCACCGGGGACACCGCCTGGGACCACATGGTCTCCAGCAGCTTCCCCTGGGGCGAGTTCATGACCGACCAGCACCGTACGTACAAGGCGGGCTCCCGGCGCACGGAGAACTGGTACGACGGGGTCATCGGCCCGGTCGCGCCGCGCGACACCGCGGGCAAGGAGCAGCTCGCCGCCGAGCGGCAGGGCAACCTGATCGGCTTCGCCTCCGCCATGTGGGGCGACACCGGGCACTACGCGCAGCAGGGCGGCTTCGGCGACCTCGGCAACGTCTCGCTCAAGGTGAACGGCGAGTCGCTGGGCGACACCGGCTACCCCTTCGGGGCCTTCGAGGTCCCGGCCGAGGAGTCCACGTACGAACTGACCCAGCAGCTGGAGAAGTTCGGCCAGCCGGCCCGCACCTGGCAGCGCTCCTCCGGGATCCAGACCACCTGGACCTTCCGCTCGAAGCTGGACGAGACGCAGTACTCGCAGGCGCTGCCGGTCATCTTCCCGCGGATTTCGGCCCCGCTGGACGGCATGAAGACCCTGGCCGCGGCCAACGGCCAGAAGATCGGCCTCTCGGTCAGCGGGCACGCGGGTTACGCGCCCGGCGCGCTCGCCTCGGCCAAGCTGTCGTACTCGTACGACGAGGGCGGCACCTGGAGCGAGGCGAAGGTCGGCGAGCGCGGCGGGCAGTGGACCGCGACCGTGGACCACGCCGGAGCCGCGGGCAAGCAGGTCATGCTCAAGGTCGAGCTGACCGACAAGAACGGCGCCACCGTCACCCAGATGGTCGCGCGGGCGTACGACATTCGCTAAGTCGTACGACATAGAGCAGGGGGGTCCATCGGACGGCGGTCCGATGGGCCCCCCTTTTTCCCGCGTTCGCCGGATTTCGGCTGCGGCGGAGCCCGACAATGAGGGCCATGAGTCAGCGGGACGCGGGCGCGGATGACTGGTGGCAGAAGCTCTACGAGGACCCCGACGGGGGGCCGGAACCCGATCCCCGGGACACCCTGGAACACCGCTTCCGCTCGGCGGCGGTCCTGGTGGCCCCGACGCCGTCCGCGGTACCCGGGCCCCGGAGGGAGCCGGTTCCCCTGACGGGGGAGGAGGCGCTGGATCCGGAGCCGGGCGTGGGTGTTTCCGGGCCGGTGGCGGAGGCGGTGTCGGTGCCCGTCGCGGATGCGGAGCCGCCGGTGGCCGTTGGCGGGCCGAGGCCTGAGGTCGGGCCGACGCCTGAGGTGGGGGCAGAGCCGCCCGTGGTTGCTTCCGGGCCGGTGGCGGAGGCGGTGGCCGAGCCGCCCGTGGTTGTTCCCGGGCTGGTGGCGGAGGCGGTGGCCGAGCCGCCCGTGGTTGTTCCCGGGCCGGTACCGGCGCCCCGCACGGAAGCGGAGCCGCCCGTGGCTGTTGGTGGGCCGAGGCCTGAGGTGGGGGCGGAGCCGCCCGTGCCCGGCACCCGGCCGGAGGCCCCGGCGGAAGACGCGTACGGCGGCTCGGTGCTGCCGCCGCCGCGGGATCCCCGGGAGGGCGGCCAGACCTGGTACGCGCTCGGGAGCGTCGCCGTCCCGCCCGCGCTGCCCGCCGAGGACCCGGAGGAACCGACCGACTGGAGCTGGGGCCCGCGGGACGAGGCGTCGCCGGCGGCTGCGCCCCCGGGGCCGGACCCGTCAGGGGCCGGGAGCGGCCCGGACGGCACGTACGGCGGGGCCGGGCACCCGGCCCCGGCCGGCCCGGCGGGATCCGTCCCAGCACCCGGTGCGGGCGCCGACGGCGATCCGTGGACGGGCCCGGGCACCGGCTCGCCGCCGGGTGCCGTTTCCGGGGCAGGCTTGGGCCTCGGTCCCGCGCCAGGGTCCGGCGTCGTTCCTGTTCCGGCTCCAGGGGCCGGGGCCGCTTCCGGCCCCGCCTCAGATCCCAGGTCCGGCCCTGCAGCCGTGTCAGGGCCCGGCCTAGGCCCCGGGTCGGGTGCCATCCCTGGCCCCGGGTTCGGTCCCGGCCCTGGCACCGGGTCGGGTGCGTTGCCTAGCCCCGGGTCGGGTGCGATCCCCGGCGCCGGGTCCGGTCCCGGCCCTGACATCGGGTCGGGTGCGTTCCCTGGCCCCGGGTCGGGTGCAGTCCCCGGGCCCGGTCCCGGCCCCGACACCGAGCTTGTTCCTGGTCTCGCTTCCGGGTTCGGGCCCGGCCCTGACGCCGGTCTGGCTCCCGGTTCCGCTTCCGGGATCCAACCCGCCTCTGGCTCCGATCCGGCCTCCGGTCCCGGTTCCATGGACGTTCCGGCTTCCGCCTCTGGGGCTGGTCCGGGCTCCGGGTTCGGTCCCGGGCCTGGGCCCGGGCTTGGGGCGGATTCTGGTCCCGTTCCAGTGTCCGGCGCCGGTGTCGGCCCTGGCCTTGATTCAGATCCCGGACGCGGCAGCGCCACCGCCACCGGCTTCGCCCTGGGAGCGCATCCCGGTTCCGGGTCGGGCTGGGGTGCCGCTCCCGTCTCCGGGGGCGGTGCAGACGTCGGTCTCAACGTTTCGGGGGTGCCGCGGCCCGTGGTGGCGCACTTGGGTGACCGGCCGCCCACCTACGCCGCGGAGCCCATCGCGCTGCCCGCCGCCGACCCGGCCGGGCTCGCCGCGCTGACCCCCGACACCGTGCTCGAGGGGGCCCAGTACGGCGGCTACACGCTGCGCGCGGCCTCCGTGCGCGGGGACTCCGCACGGTTCCGGGGCGAGGCCCGGCGGGACTTCCTGCTCACCGCCCGCTTCGGCACCGGCCCCGACGCGCTGGTCCTGATCGTGCTCGCCGGAGGCGACCGCGCCGCGCCCGGGGCCGCCGAAGCCGCCGCCGAGGTATGCCGCTCCGTCGCCGCAGCCGTCGGGCGGAGCCAGGAGCGGCTGTCGCAGGACATCCGGGACGGCCGCCGCGAGGCCCTGCGCTCCGGGCTCCAGCGGCTCACCGACCGCGGTTACGGGCAGCTGCGCGCCCGCGCCGCCGAGCTCGGGCTCCCGGAGGACGGCTACACGGCCGGGCTGCGCGGCGTACTGCTTCCGGTCGACCCCGGCTGCCGGACCCGGGTCTGCTTCGGCGCGGGCGCGGGCGGGCTGTTCCGGCTCCGGGACGGACAGTGGCGGGACCTGGACGAGCCCACCCCCACCCCCGCCCCGGCGGCCCCGCCCGCCCCGCCCCCCGCCGGATTCCGCTTCCGCTTCCGGGCCTCCGTGGCCCGCCCCGGCGACACCCTGCTCCTGTGCTCCGGCGGCCTCGCCGACCCGATGCGGGAGGAGGAGCCGCTGTCCGCCGAGCTCGCCGCCCGCTGGGCCGACGCACCCCCGCCGGGCCTCGCCGCCTTCCTCGCGGACACCCAGCTGCGCCTCAAGGGGTACGCCGACGACCGGACGGCCGCCGCGGTCTGGGAGGCGTAACCCGGCGGATCATGCGTGGATGGGAGGCGCACCCGGCAGAGCCGGACCGGAAAAGGGAAGGGCGCCCCCTCCATGGCCAAGCAGAACGTGGCGGAGCAGTTCATCGACATCCTCGTGCGCGCCGGCGTGCGCCGGATGTACGGAGTCGTCGGGGACAGCCTCAACCCCGTCGTCGACGCCATCCGCCGCACCGGCGGCATCGAGTGGATCCAGGTGCGCCACGAGGAGACCGCCGCCTTCGCGGCGGGCGCCGAGGCCCAGATCACCGGCTCCCTCGCCGCCTGCGCCGGCTCCTGCGGCCCCGGCAACCTCCACCTGATCAACGGGCTCTACGACGCCCACCGCTCCATGGCCCCGGTCCTCGCGCTGGCCTCCCACATCCCCTCCTCCGAGATCGGCCTCGGCTACTTCCAGGAGACCCACCCCGACCGGCTGTTCACCGAGTGCAGCCACTACAGCGAGTTGATCTCCAACCCCCGGCAGATGCCCCGTGTGCTGCAGAGCGCCATCCAGCACGCCATCGGCCGCGGCGGCGTCGGCGTGGTGTCGCTGCCCGGGGACATCGCCTCCCTGCCCGCCCCGGAGCAGAGCATCGAGCAGGCCCTCGTGACCGCGCGGCCGACCGTACGGCCCGGCGACGGCGAGATCGACAAGCTGGTCCGGCTCGTCGACGAGGCCGACCGGGTCACCCTGTTCTGCGGCAGCGGCACCGCCGGCGCACACGCGGAGGTCATGGAGTTCGCCGGCCGGGTCAAGGCCCCCGTCGGGCACGCCCTGCGCGGCAAGGAATGGATCCAGTACGACAATCCGTACGACGTCGGCATGAGCGGGCTGCTCGGCTACGGCGCGGCCTACGAGGCCACCCACGAGTGCGATCTGCTGATCCTGCTCGGCACGGACTTCCCGTACAGCGCCTTCCTCCCCGACGACGTCAAGATCGTCCAGGTGGACATCCGGCCCGAACACCTCGGCCGCCGCTCCAAGCTGGACCTCGCGGTCTGGGGTGACGTACGGGAGACCCTGCGCGCGCTGAACACCCGGGTGAAGGCCAAGACGGACCGCCGGTTCCTCGACCGGATGCTGAAGAAGCACGCGGACGCCCTGGAGGGAGTGGTGAAGGCGTACACGCGCAAGGTCGAGAAGCGCACCCCCATCCACCCCGAGTACGTGGCCGCGGTGCTCGACGAACTCGCCGACGAAGACGCCGTGTTCACCGTGGATACAGGCATGTGCAACGTATGGGCCGCGCGCTATCTTTCCCCGAACGGAAAGCGCCGCATCATCGGCTCCTTCAGCCACGGCTCCATGGCCAACGCCCTTCCGCAGGCCATCGGCGCACAGTTCACCGATCGCGGACGTCAAGTGGTGTCGATGTCGGGCGACGGCGGTTTCTCCATGCTGATGGGAGATTTCCTCACCCTGGTGCAGTACGACCTCCCCGTCAAAGTGGTCCTCTTCAACAACTCATCCCTCGGTATGGTCGAGTTGGAGATGCTGGTTTCCGGCCTTCCTTCGTACGGAACGACGAACAAGAACCCCGACTTCGCGGCGATCGCCCGCGCGGCGGGCGCGTACGGGGTCAGGGTGGAGAAGCCCAAGCAGCTCACAGCCGCTTTGAGGGACGCTTTCAAGCACAAGGGACCTGCTCTGGTGGATGTGGTCACGGACCCCAACGCGCTGTCCATTCCGCCGAAGATCAGCGCCGAAATGGTGACCGGATTCGCACTTTCGGCCAGCAAGATCGTGCTGGACGGCGGGGTGGGCCGGATGATCCAGATGGCGCGATCCAACCTCCGTAACGTGCCGCGCCCTTGAGTCCGAATGCGTGCGGATTCCCCCGGGGGGCATGCATCCCGTAGGCCTGTTCGACAGGCGGGCCGTCGGGCAGCGGGCATACGGGAGGTACATCGCCGTGCGGGTGGGGGCGAAGACGGGGAAGCTGTGGCGGAGAGGGCGGCCGGTTCCGCGCGAACCGTCGGCCGAGGAGGGGACGGGCGTGCACGCGTCGGGGATCACCCGGAGCGTGCGGCGGGCCGACCTGAAAGCGGTGGGAGAAGTCCGCAGGGATTTACGGGAGTTGATGCGCCATCGGTGCAAGGCGGAGGCCGCCGAGGTGGCCGAGCTGTTGATCACCGAGCTCGTGACCAACGCCCTCGTCCACACCGATCAGGGCGCCGAGGTCTCCGCGACGCTCGCCGCCGACCGGCTGCGGGTGGAGGTCCGCGACTACGCCGCCCGCCGGCCCCGGCCGCACGTACCGTCCGCCGACGACGGTACGCACGGCAGGGGGCTGGTGCTGGTGCAGTCGCTCGCCGACGCCTGGGGCGTGGACGCGCTAGGGCTCGCGCTGGGCGGCGGCAAGGTGGTGTGGTTCGAGCTCGACGGAGCGAAGGAGGCGGGGCCCGCCTGAGTGACCGGGCGGACCCCGCTACGCCGATTCAGGAGGGGCCGGGACCCCGTCGCGTCGACGGCATCGGACGCATCAGCCGAACTGCTGCTCCAGGTCCTTCAGTTTGCGCTCCAGGGAGTCGAGCCGGGGGAGCGTCTGCGTATCGTCCTCGGCGGTGAGGTCCACCGTCCGGGGGCCGGTCGCCAGGTCGGCGATGTCAGCCGTGTGGAGGGACTCGGTTCCGCTCACGGCCTGTAGGGAGGGCCGGCGCCGTAGGGGCAGCTGTCCGGTTTCCGCTATGGCCGGCTCCGCGCCGACCGGCGCGGAGCCCGCTCCGGGGGCCAGCCCCGGCACCTCGACCTGACGGGCGCGGGCCACGCGCCCGAACGCCCGGTTCTGCCGGCCGAGCGCCTTGATGTGCGCCCGGTCCAGGCGGTGTTGCTCCCGCCGGCGGTGTCGGTCGTTCTCCTTCTCCTTCTTGTCCTCGCGCACCTCGTCCACGGCCTCGTCGAGCGTGCGGACCCCTTCCAGCAGCATCAGTGACCACGCGCCGAAGGTCTCCCGGGGGGCCCGCAGCCAGCGGACCATCCGGATCTGGGGCAACGGCCTCGGAATCAGGCCCTGTTCGCGCAGTGCGGCCCGGCGGGTCTGCTTCAGGGCGCGGTCGAAGAGCACGGCCGCCGAGAGCGACATGCCGGAGAAGAACTGCGGAGCGCCGTCGTGGCCGAGCCCGCGCGGGGCGTGCACCCAGTTGAACCAGGCGGCGGCTCCCGCGAACAGCCAGACCAGCATGCGCGAACCGAGGGCCGCGTCACCGTGGCTGGCCTCGCGGACGGCGAGCACCGAGCAGAACATGGCGGCGCCGTCGAGACCGAAGGGGACCAGGTACTCCCAGCCCCCGGAGAGGTTGAGGTTCTGCCGGCCGAAGCCGACCAGTCCGTGGAAGGAGAGCGCCGCGGCGACCGCGGCGCAGCAGAAGAGCAGGACGTAGGAGGCGGTCCCGTAGACGGCTTCCTTGCGCCGCCGCCGCTCCTCGCTGCGCTCCCAGCTGTCCTCGGCCACCCCCGCCTTCTCGCCTTCGCGCTTGCCCCGGGCCAGTACCGCCACTGCCGCAAGCACGCCCAGGATCAGCAGGCTGCCGGGCAGCAGCCAGTCCAGCGATATGTCGGTCAGTCTCATGCGGTTGTCCCTTGCCTCGCGTATGCGGCTGTTCGGCTTGTGGCCGGTGCGGCTTTCCGGGCGCCATAGTGGCGCAGCCGGTGAGCCGTACACGCGGGTTTCGGGGCAAGTGGACGCCAACGGGGGGCGGAGCCCGCCGGATAGGGTGTTGCGGATCGAACTCCAGCTCGTACGGGCTGAGTTGAGTTCGATTTTCGTCAGTCGGACGGGTGGGTTGACGCGGCGGAGGCGGCGGCGCGGAAACCCGGTGGCGGTCGTACGGCCGGGCGGGTGACACCGGCCGGCCGTCGGCGCCGCGGGGCCGGTTCCTTCAGCTGTCGGTCGTCAGGCGGGCGATCCGGTCCGCGTCGCAGGTGCGGGGGCAGGTGACGCAGGTGTCGTCGGGGCGGATCGTGTAGAAGAAGCAGCAGCTCGCCCGGTCGCGGGTGGGCAGTTCCCGGCCGTCCGGGGCCTCGAGCGTGCGGAAGCCCGCGCTGCCGGTGTATGGGGCGGTCGAGCCGGGGAAGAGCCGGTCGAGCTCGCGCACGGCCCGCTGCTCCTGGGCTTCGCCTAGCAGGTCGGCCACGTACCAGAGGCTCTCGACCACGTCGTCCGTGACCATGCCCCACAGGGCTCGCCGTCCGCGCCGGGTCCGCGGGCCGAAGCCCTCCATGACCGGTTCGAGGTGCTGGGCCACCGCAGCCCGTACCTCTGCGCGCAGCGCGTCCTCGTCGGGCACGACCCGGGCCCCGGGGAGCGCTGCCGCCGGGTCGTCCGGCAGACAGGCGAAGGAGCGGACGCGGACGGCCATCCGGCCCTGCGTCCGGTGGAAGGACACGGCTTCCGGGGGCAGGAGGGGTACGCGCCGGTCCAGGAACCACGGGATCGTGATCAGCAGGCAGGCCGTCCACGCGTACCGGTGCAGTCCGAACCCCGCCACCACGTCGGGCCGACCCGGGCGCCCGTAGTCGCGGAGGATCTGTGCTTCGTCCCATGCGAGGAACGTCTCCAGGGCGTCGCCGCCCGCCGCGAGCTCGTCCGCACCGACCCACCCCACACCGCGAGGGGAGGGTTCGTGCGGGGCGAGCTCGGTGACGCGCAGTCCGGCGTAGGCCTCGGTCAGCCGGGCGTAGGCATCCGCCACCGGGGAGCCGGCCGGGGCGGGGATGCGTACGGGGCGGACGAAGCTGACGCGGCCCTGGGCGGGCGCTACGGCCGTGACGGTCATGGCGTACCACCGAATCGCGTGATCGTTGACAGGTAAGCCTTACCTTACCTGATCTCTGGTGGGTGTGGGAAGGCGGGCTATTCTTCGGGCAGGTCGAAACCCGTGGGAGGACCGAGTGCGCGATACGGACCGAGCCCGGGTACCGGCACAGCAGGACCGCAAGGTGGTGCGCCACTCCGTGCGCGGGCAGGTCCTCGACGCCCTGCGCGCGGCGCTGCTCGCGGGCGAGCTGGCACCGGGGGAGATCTACTCGGGCCCGGCCCTGGGGGAGCGGTTCGGGGTCTCCGCGACGCCCGTGCGCGAGGCGATGCAGCAGCTGGCGCTGGAGGGGGTCGTCGAATGCCTCCCGAACCGGGGCTTCCGGGTCCTGACCCGGACCCCGGGGGAGCTGGCGGAGCTGGCCGAGGTCAGGGCGCTGCTCGAAGTCCCGGTGATGCTGCGGCTGGCCCGTACGGTGCCGGCCGGGGCGTGGGCCGCGGTGGTGCCTGCGGCGGCGGAGGGGGAGGCGGCGGCGGCCGCGGGTGATCCGGCGCGGTATGCCGACGCGGACCGGGCGTTTCACCGGGCGGTGCTCGCGATGGCGGGCAACGCGCAGCTCCTCCTGGTGGCGGAGGACCTCCACCGCCGCTCCCAGTGGCCCCTGCCGGGCCCCCGGCGCATCCGCCGGGCGGACCTCGTCGCGGACGCGGCGGAGCACATGGCCGTCCTGGCGGCCCTCTCCACGGGCAACCTCCCGGAGGCGGAATCCCTGATCCGCACCCACTTCACGTCCCCGTGACGGATGCCTGGGGGGTTTGCGTGCTGCGGGTGGTGGGTCGGGGCCGGGGCCGGGGTGGGGTGTTGGCCTGGACTGCATGATTTAGGCGCCCTGCCCCGAGCTTCGACAGGGCGCGGCGTGGTCTCGCGCCACAAATCACGCTCTACGTCCAGGCCAACACCCCACCCCGTCCCCGTCCCCGACCCTGGCGCACCCCTCCGACCTCGGCCGGGTGATGTTCCGCCCCTGGCCGGGTGACGTTCCGACCCTGGCCGGGTGATGTTCCGCCCCTGGCCGGGTGACGTTCCGACCCTGGCCGGGTGACGTTCCGACCCTGGCCCGTGGACGTTCCGGCGCCGCCTAGCGGTGAGCCTTTCAGCCGCCCGGGGGCATCGCCGCCGGCAGGGGGATCTCAGCCGTCCGGCGTCGAGGCGGCCCGGGTCCATTCAGCCGTCCGGCGTTTGAGGACCGGGGTCTGGGGCGGAGCCCCAGGGGGTCCGGGCGCAGCCCGGGACCCCTCCCAGCTCGGTGGCATCCCCAGCCCCGCCGGCGTTTGAGGCGCGGGTCAGGGCTGGCCCTGGGAACGGTGGAAGGGCGGGTAGGGGACCCAGCCCCGCAGGGCCGCCCCACCCGCACCGCCCATCGGGCCCCGCCGGGACGGCGGTGGCGGGGACCCCGGCCGGGCCACCGCCGGTCGGAGGCCGGCGCAGCGGCGCGAAGCCGGGGAGGCCCGCCAGGGCCGCACCGTGCGAGGGGCGCGTCAGGAAGGAGTAGGCGCCGGTACGGGGTGGAGTTGGTCGGCCAGCCAGGTGGGGATGCCGCCCAGGAGGTGGAAGAGGCGGCGGGCCTCCGCGCGGAGGCGGGTGGCCTCCGGTTCCGGTTCGGCTTCGGCCAGGGCCGCGAGCGCGGGCGCCGTGCCGATCAGGAAGCCGAGGTCCTCCCGGATGCGGAGGGATTCCGCGAAGCCCTTGCGGGCCTCGGCGACCTCCCCGTCCCGCAGGGCCAGCGCCGCGAGGTGCCGCCAGGTGAAGGAGAGCAGCAGGACGTCGCCGTGGGCCAGGGCGCCCGCATGGGCCCGCCGGTACGCCGGCAGGGCGGAGGACGGGGCGTCCGCCAGGTGCTCGGCGACCAGGCCCCGGCGGAAGTCCAGGAGCGGCCGGGTGCGCGACCCGGGGGACAGCAGCGCCGCCGCCCGGCCGAGCGCGGAGCGGGCCTCGTCGGCCCGGTCGCGGACGCCCAGTACGGTCGCCGCGTACGCCAGGTGACCGCGCTCGCACGCGGCCGCGCCCCGGTCGTCGTCGTCCTGGGAGACCGCTTCGGCCACCCGCAGCGCATCCTCGGCTTCGGCCCAGCCCTGCCCCGTGAACAGGCAGCGTTCGACCAGCAGCCCGGTCCGCTGCACGGCGGCTCCGGCATCGTGCAGGTGCGGCGTCAGCAGGGCCGCCGCGTCGGTCCAACAGCCGCGCGAGCGCAGCCGCCATATCGCCCGCTGGAGGGGGTCGTCTCCCCCGGTAGTTCCGGCACTGGACATGGCGGTATCCGCCACATTGCCCTCCCCAAAGCAACCAAGCAGCACGTCGTTGAGCCCTGGGGCGAAATGAGAGCACGGATCGGCAGCTTCGGCCAAGGGGTCGGGTGAACTCTTTCACAAAGTCCGGACGGATCATCAGCCGCCCCCGCCCGGCCTCCGCTGGGTCCCGACCGGCCCCCCGGCCGGTCAGGCGGTGGATCTTCTCAGCTCATCCGCAGTGCCAGGAAGAAGTCGAGCTTGTCCTCCAGGCGGGAAAGGTCCCGCGCCGTCAACTGCTCGATTCGCCCGACCCGGTACCTCAGCGTGTTGACGTGGAGGTGCAGCCGCGTCGCGCAGCGGGTCCACGAGCCGTCGCAGTCCAGGAAGGCTTCGAGCGTGGGGATGAGCTCCGCGCGGTGGCGGCGGTCGTAGTCCCGCAGCGGGTCGAGCAGCCGGGCCGTGAAGGCGCGGCGGACGTCGTCCGGGACGAACGGGAGCAGCAGGACGTGCGAGGCGAGCTCGTGGTGGCCGGCCGCGCAGACCCGGCCCGGGCGGGCCGCCGCGACCCGGCGGGCGTGCCGGGCCTCTTCCAGGGCTCCGCGGAGCCCCTCGGCGGAGGACACGGCCGCGCTGACGCCCAGGGTGAGCCGGCCGTCGTCGGCGAGACCGGCCGCCAGGGGGTCCCGTACGGCCGCCAGCAGCGTTTCCGCGTGCAGGGCGGTGTCGGGGCCCTTCTCCTCGCCGGGCTCCCCGGCGGGCGCGGGCAGGGGTACGAGGGCGATCGCCTCGTCCCCGGCGTGCGCGACGGCGATCCGGTCGGACGGTTCCGGTCCGGAGACCGAGGGGTCGACCAGGATTTCTTCCAGGAGCGACTGGGCCACGGGGCCGCCGGTGATGTCGCCGCCGTCCCAGTCGACCCGGGCCACGACGACCTGCCAGTGCGGGGCGGCGCCCAGGCCGGGCAGGAGCACCGGCGCGGCCACCCGCAGGCGGGCGGCGATCTCGGCGGGCGGAGCGCCCGTCTGGACCAGCTCCAGGACCTCCTGGGCCAGCCGGCGGCGCACCGTACGGGCCGCGTCGCGGCGGTCCCGCTCGACCGCGATGAGCTGGGTGACGCCCTGGAGCAGGTCGAGCCGCTCGGCCGGCCAGTCGCCGGCGTCCGCCTCGACGGCCAGCAGCCAGTCGGAGAGCACGCTCTCGCGGACGTCCCGGGCCGCCGGACCTGCGGCGCCACGGCCGTGTCCCCTGATCGGGAAGAGGGAGTAGGTAATACCCTGGAGGGAGATCCGGTGCGGTCCCCTGCGGCCCGTCCGGACCGCCGCGAGGTGCTCGCTCGCCAGTGCCGCGCAGATGCCCGGCGCCAGCGGCTCGCCCGCCCCGGCGATCTGCCGGCCGGTGGGCGAGAGCACCCAGGCCCGGAGATCGAGGTCCGTGGTGAGCAGATCCAGCACCACGTCCGGCCCACCACCGGCCGGACCGGAGGTCATGAGCCGTCGGTGGCGGTCCACAACAGCCGCTAGGTCCCCGGCACGCTCTCCCGACACCTGTCGCACCACGTACTCGGTGATCGTGGCGAATGCAACGTCTTCGTTTACAGCGAACAACGGCAGACGGTTGCGCAGACACGCCGAGACGAGGTCGTCGGGAATGTCACCCAGCTCCGCCTCGCCGGCCGCGAGCCCGGCCACGCCGGCGCTCGCGAGGATTCGTACGAACGGCTCGGAGTCGGCTGAATTTCGTCTCCATGCCAGGCCAGTGAGGACCAGTTCCCCTCCGGATAGGTATCGGCTGGGATCCCTCAGGTCGGTCGTCATGACCCCGCGGACCGTCCGGTCGAGTTCTTCCTCGCCGCCCAGCAGCCGCAGCCCCAGCGCCTCGGTTTCCAGCAGTGCGCGCAGCCGCATGATGTCGCCGCCGATCTGTCTCGAATGTTGCCGTTGGAAATCGGGCAGGTCGTCGCATCCTGCCTTTCATACGAATCTACAAGACGAGGGAGGTCCCCAGCCAACTCCTTCATGGTTTCGGTGACTGCACCCGAGGGACGGAGGGCCGGTGTACTGAGTCCACACCGCGTTAACAGCACGTGAACGACCAGTCGAGGGCCCAACGGCCTCCTGGCTTGAAGTGAACGACCCGATTAAGAAGAAGAGAGCCGCACATGGACTTCCTTCGCCCCGCCAGCTGGGAGGAGGCGCTCGCCGCTAAGGCCGAGTTCCCCACAGCTGTGCCGATTGCGGGTGGCACCGATGTGATGGTCGAGATCAACTTCGACCACCGTCGGCCGGAGTACCTCCTGGACCTGAACCGCATCGGTCTCCTGCGGGAGTGGGAGGTCGGCGAGGACGTGGTACGTCTGGGCGCCTCCGTCCCGTACACGCAGATCATGGAGAACCTCCGCACGGAGCTTCCGGGACTCGCGCTCGCCTCGCACACGGTCGCGTCCCCGCAGATCCGTAACCGCGGCGGTGTCGGCGGCAACCTCGGTTGCGCCTCGCCGGCCGGCGACTCCCACCCCGCGCTGCTCGCGGCGGGTGCCGAGGTCGAGGTGGAGTCCGTACGCGGATCCCGCCTGATCCCGATCGACGAGTTCTACACCGGCGTCAAGCGCAACGCGCTGGCCGCCGACGAGCTCATCAAGACCGTCCACGTCAAGAAGGCGGACGGCCCCCAGCAGTACTCCAAGGTCGGCTCCCGCAACGCGATGGTCATCGCCGTCTGCGCGTTCGGCCTGGCGCTGCACCCCGAGACCCGCACGGTCCGTACCGGTATCGGTTCGGCCGCGCCGACCCCGATCCGGGCGAAGGCCGCCGAGGAGTTCCTCAACGCCGCGCTCGAAGAGGGTGGCTTCTGGGAGTCCGGCAAGGTCATCACCCCGTCGATCGCCAAGCAGTTCGGTGACCTCGCCTCCGGCGCGGCCAACCCGATCGACGACGTCCGCGGCACGGCGAAGTACCGCCGCCACGCGGTCGGCATCATGGCTCGCCGCCAGCTCGTCTGGACGTGGGAGCAGTACCGCGGTTCGAACAACGGCCGCTCGCTTGAAGGGGCTGCGTAATCATGCGCGTCAATTTCACTGTCAACGGCCGTCAGCAGGAAGCCGACGACGTCTGGGAGGGCGAGTCCCTTCTCTACGTCCTGCGCGAGCGCCTGGGCCTCCCCGGTTCGAAGAACGCCTGTGAGCAGGGCGAGTGCGGTTCCTGCACCGTCCGTCTCGACGGCGTGCCGGTCTGTTCCTGTCTGGTCGCGGCCGGTCAGGTCGAGGGCCGCGACGTCGTGACCGTCGAGGGCCTGGCGGAGTTCGCCAAGCAGCGCGACGAGCACGGCCACGGCGGTGCCTGCGGCACCGGCGGCGGCTGCGGCAGCAAGGGCGGCGTCACCCTGGACGCCGCCAAGCAGTGGCAGGCCAAGCCGGGCGACTCGCAGACCGGCGAGGGCGTCGAGCTCTCCAACATCCAGCAGGCGTTCATCGACGCCGGCGCCGTCCAGTGCGGTTTCTGCACCCCGGGCCTCCTGGTCCAGGCCGACGCGCTGCTGGAGGAGAACCCCTCCCCGTCCGACCAGGACATTCGTGAGTCCCTGTCCGGCAACCTCTGCCGCTGCACGGGCTACGAGAAGATCCTCGACGCGGTCCGCCTGGCGGCCGCCCGTCAGTCTGAGGCGGTCTGACCATGGCCCAGAACACGCGTACGGTCCCGGCGGGCACGCCGACCAACGTCACGCAGAACCACACCAAGGGCGGAATCGGCGAATCGATTCTGCGCCCGGACGGCACCCTCAAGGTGACCGGTGAGTTCGCGTACTCCTCGGACATGTGGCACGAGGACATGCTGTGGGGCCAGACGCTCCGCAGCACCGTCGCCCACGCCGAGATCGTCTCGATCGACATCTCCGAGGCCCTGGCGATGCCGGGTGTCTACTCGGTGCTGACGTACGACGACCTGCCGGCCGAGATGAAGAACTACGGCCTCGAGATCCAGGACACCCCGGTTCTCGCCAACGGCCGGGTCCGTCACCACGGTGAGCCGGTCGCCCTCGTGGCCGCCGACCACCCGGAGACCGCCCGCCGCGCGGCTGCCAAGATCAAGATCGACTACCGTGAGCTGCCGCTCGTCACGGACGAGGCTTCCGCCCTCGCCGCCGACGCGCCGCTGATCCACGAGGGCCGCGACGACCACCACATCGGTCACGTCCCGCACCCGAACATCGTGCACCGCCAGCCGATCATCCGCGGCAACGTGGAAGAGGCCCGCAAGCGCGCCGACGTCATCGTCGAGGGCGAGTACACCTTCGGCATGCAGGACCAGGCCTTCCTCGGCCCGGAGTCCGGTCTGGCCGTACCGTCCGAGGACGGCGGTGTCGAGCTGTACGTCGCCACCCAGTGGCTGCACTCGGACCTCCAGCAGATCGCCCCGGTCCTGGGCCTGCCCCCGGAGAAGGTCCGCATGACGCTCTCGGGCGTCGGCGGTGCCTTCGGTGGCCGCGAAGACATCTCGATGCAGATCCACGCCTGCCTCCTGGCCCTGGCCACGAACAAGCCGGTCAAGATCGTCTACAACCGCTTCGAGTCCTTCTTCGGCCACGTGCACCGTCACCCGGCGAAGCTGTACTACGAGCACGGCGCCACCAAGGACGGCAAGCTCACGCACATGAAGTGCAAGATCGTCCTGGACGGCGGCGCGTACGCGTCCGCTTCCCCGGCGGTCGTGGGCAACGCCTCCTCCCTCTCGGTCGGTCCGTACGTCCTGGAGGACGTGGACATCGAGGCGATCGCGCTCTACACGAACAACCCGCCGTGTGGCGCGATGCGCGGCTTCGGCGCCGTCCAGGCCTGCTTCGCCTACGAGGCCCAGATGGACAAGCTCGCGGCGAAGCTGGGCATGGACCCGGTCGAGTTCCGCCAGCTCAACGCCATGGAGCAGGGCACGATCATGCCCACCGGTCAGGTCGTGGACGCTCCGGCGCCCGTCGCCGAGCTGCTGCGCCGGGTCAAGGCCCGCCCGCTGCCGCCGGAGCGCCAGTGGGAGTCGGCCGGCGAGGGCGCGGATGTCCGCGCGCTGCCCGGTGGCCTCTCCAACACCACCCACGGTGAAGGCGTCGTCCGCGGCGTCGGCTACGCGGTCGGCATCAAGAACGTCGGCTTCTCCGAGGGCTTCGACGACTACTCCACCGCCCGCGTGACCCTCGAGGTCATCAACGGCGAGGCCGTCGCGATGGTCCACACGGCCATGGCGGAGGTCGGTCAGGGCGGTATCACCGTCCACACCCAGATCGCCCGTACGGAGCTGGGTGTCTCGCAGGTCACCATCCACCCGGCCGACACCCAGGTCGGCTCCGCCGGTTCCACGTCCGCCTCGCGGCAGACGTACATGACCGGTGGCGCGGTGAAGAACACCTGTGAGGCCGTCCGCGAGGCGGTCCTGGAGATCGGCCGGCGCAAGAACGGCTCGTACCACCCCGCGTGGGCGACCGCCGAGCTGCTCCTCGAAGGCGGCAAGGTCGTCACCGATGGCGGAGAGGTCCTCGCGGACATCGCCGACATCCTCGAGGGTGAGGACGCGATCGACATCGAGCTCGAGTTCCGTCACGCCCCGACCGAGCCCTTCGACCTGGTCACCGGCCAGGGCAACGGCCACGTCCAGTACACCTTCGCCGCGCACCGCGCGGTCGTCGAGGTGGACACCGAGCTCGGCCTCGTCAAGGTCGTCGAGCTGGCGACCGCCCAGGACGTCGGCAAGGCGCTGAACATGCTCTCCGTGGTCGGCCAGATCCAGGGTGGTACCACCCAGGGCCTGGGCGTCGCGATCATGGAAGAGATCATCGTGGACCCGAAGACCGCGAAGGTGCGCAACCCCTCCTTCACGGACTACCTGATCCCCACCATCCTCGACACCCCGACCATCCCGGTCGACGTCCTGGAGCTCGCCGACCCGAAGGCCCCGTACGGCCTGCGCGGTATGGGCGAGGCCCCGACCCTCTCGTCCACCCCGGCCGTCATCGCGGCGATCCGGGCGGCGACCGGTCTCGAGATCAACAAGACGCCGATCCGTCCGGAACTGCTCACCGGCACCCTCTAGGACGGCGTGGTCCGGGGGCCGCGAGGCCCCGGACCCCCCCAGATTTCCGGGCGGTGTGACACGGGAACGTCACACTTCCAGTCGCACCGCCCGGAGCACAGAAGTCCGGAGTCATCAGCACCGCACCGCTCGCGGTCAAGTTTCACCGGCAGTACCCCCCCCGTAGTACCCCCCGGTGCACCGCCTACCCCAGGTGACACCAGGAGTACCAGCCGTACCGCAGAACCCTCGCAGTACCCGCAGTACACGCAGTGCACAATTTGCGTCGCCTCGGGCCGTCACCCCGGGTCGTGCAGCCAAACGCGTTTTCCCAAATCCCGTGTCTCCAATCTTTATGCGGGTGCCCCTTTGAACCTTGGGAGTTAGGCACCATGACCCAGTCCTCTGTGGAGTCCAAGCCCAGTGCGGAGGGAGCCGGAGACGGCTCTCAGACCCCTGCTGGCCAGTCTTGGCTCGACCGGTACTTTCACATCAGCAAGCGCGGATCGAACGTCGGCAACGAAGTGCGTGGCGGTATCACGACCTTCATGGCGATGGCCTACATCCTCCTGCTGAACCCCCTGCTCCTTTCGGGCAAGGACGTCGCGGGCAGCACGATGGCCGCCTCGGCGATCATCACCGCCACGGCGTTCGCTGCAGCCGTCACGACGCTCCTCATGGGCTTCGTCGGCAAGGTCCCGCTCGCGCTCGCCGCCGGTCTCTCCGTGTCCGGCGTGCTGGCCTCGCAGGTGGCCCCCCAAATGACCTGGCCGCAGGCCATGGGCATGTGTGTGGTCTACGGCGTCGTGATCTGTCTCCTGGTCGTCACCGGCCTCCGAGAGATGATCATGAACGCGATCCCGCTCGCGCTCAAGCACGCCATCACCATGGGCATCGGCCTCTTCGTCGCCCTGATCGGCTTCGTAAAGGCGGGCTTCGTCGGCAACGGCGGGGAGTTCATGCCCCCCGTCCAGCTCGGCGCGACCGGTGAGCTCTCCGGCTGGCCCGTGCTGCTCTTCGCCGTCACCCTGATCGCCATCTTCATGCTCCAGGCCCGCAAGGTGCCCGGCGCGATCCTGATCGGCATCGTCGGCGGCACCATCCTCGCCGCGATCCTCAACGCCATCGTGGACATCGACCCGAAGGCCTGGAAGAACGGCCCGCCGGAGCTCACCGGCTCCGCGGTCTCGGCGCCTGACTTCTCGCTCTTCGGTGACGTCTCCTTCGGCGGCTGGGGCGACGTCGGCTACATGACGGTCGGCATGATCGTCTTCACCCTGGTGCTCGCCGGCTTCTTCGACGCGATGGCCACCATCATCGGCGTCGGCACCGAGGCCAAACTGGCCGACGAGCAGGGCCGCATGCCGGGCCTGTCCAAGGCGCTGTTCATCGACGGTGCCGGTGGCGCCATCGGTGGCATCGCGGGTGGCTCCGGCCAGACCGTGTTCGTCGAGTCCGCCACCGGCGTCGGTGAGGGAGCCCGCACAGGCCTCGCCTCCGTCGTCACCGGCCTCTTCTTCGCCGCTTGCCTCTTCTTCACCCCGATCACGCAGATCGTCCCGGGTGAGGTCGCCTCCGCGGCCCTGGTGGTCATCGGCGCGATGATGATGCAGAACGCCCGCCACGTGGACTGGGCCGACAGCTCGACCTCGATTCCGGTCTTCCTGACCGTCGTGGTCATGCCCTTCACGTACTCGATCACCGCCGGTGTCGCCGCGGGTGTCATCTCCTACGTCGCCATCAAGGTCGCTCAGGGCAAGGCCCGTGAGATCGGCGGCTTCATGTGGGCGCTGACCGGAATCTTCCTGGTCTTCTTCGCGCTCCACCCGATCGAGAGCTGGCTCGGCGTCGGCTGAGCCGACCTGACCAGGTCCGACCGACCTGATCCGTAGCGCAAGACCGCACCCTCCACGTATCCGATACTGGAAACTGAACCCCTCCGAGGAGGCCCCCATGCTGGACATCGCCGAAGAACTGAACCGGTGGGTCGAGCAGGGACGTGACTTCGCCGTCGCCACGGTCGTGGCGGTCGGCGGGAGCGCGCCCAGGCAGCCCGGAGCGGCCCTCGCCGTCGACAGTGACGGCACGGCCATCGGTTCGGTCTCCGGTGGATGCGTGGAGGGTGCGGTGTACGAGCTGTGCCAGCAGGCGCTGGAGGACGGCGAGACCGTCCAGGAGCGCTTCGGGTACAGCGATGACGATGCCTTCGCCGTCGGTCTGACCTGCGGCGGAATCATCGACATCCTGGTGACCCCGGTCCCCGTGGGCTCTCCCGCACGGGAGGTGTTCGCGGCCTCGCTGGCCGCCGCCGCCCGCGGGGAGGCGGCGGCGGTCGCCCGGATCGCCGAAGGGCCGGCCGAGCTCATGGGCCGCGCCGTACTCGTCCGGGGCGAAGGCTCCCACGAGGGCGGTTTCGGCGGTCACCCCGAGCTGGACCGCGCCATCGCCGACGAGGCCCGGGCCATGCTCGAGGCCGGCAAGACCGGTGTGCTGGAGATCGGCGCCGACGGCCGCCTCTGCGGAGAGCCGCTCAAGGTGCTGGTCGAGTCCAGCGTCCCGCCGCCCCGGATGGTCGTCTTCGGGGCCATCGACTTCGCCTCCGCCCTGGTGCGGATCGGCAAGTTCCTCGGCTACCGGGTGACGCTGTGCGACGCCCGGCCCGTGTTCGCCACGAAGAAGCGTTTCCCCGAAGCGGACGAGATCGTGGTCGACTGGCCGCACCGCTACCTGGAGGAGCAGTCCTCCGCAGGCGAGCTCGACGGCCGGACGGTCCTGTGCGTCCTCACGCACGACGCCAAGTTCGATGTCCCGCTCCTCGAACTGGCCCTCAAACTTCCCGTCGCCTACGTCGGCGCCATGGGCTCCCGCCGCACCCACGAGGACCGCAACAAGCGGCTCCGCGAGGTCGGCGTGACCGAGCTCGAACTGGCCCGGCTGCGCTCCCCGATCGGCCTGGACCTCGGGGCCCGATCCCCGGAGGAGACCGCGCTGTCCATCGCCGCCGAAATCGTCGCCAACCGGCGCGGCGGCACCGGCGCGGCCCTGACCGGCGCCCACATCCCGATCCACCCGGACGTGGCGAACACGGTGATCAGCAGGATCGGGTCCGTCGCTTGAAGAGGTGACGGGCTGTAGCACGGTGTGGAAAGGGCGCAACCCCGTGGGGGTTGCGCCCTTTCGCCGTTCCGCTTATCTTACCGGCCGGTAACAGCGTCTCCCCGTAACGGAGTTGACCGGATGTCTGCCAGCCGATCGAGCAACCGTCGCACCCTGCCGACCCTGGCGGCCGTGGCCGCGCTGGCGCTGGCCGCCCTCGCGGCGGGCCCCGTGTCCGCCGCCGGTGCCGTGTCCGCGGGCGCCGGGCTGTCCACGGCCGCGGGGGCAGCCGGTCCGGGCCCGCGCGAGGTCCTGTTCGTGGGCAACAACTGGGAGGGCACCGCCGACGTCCTCGCCTCCACCGGGAACCTGGCCAAGGTGGGCCGGATCAACATGGTTCCGGACAAGGAGGAGCGGCTCCGGGAGATCTACCTCAACCCGGTGAAACTCGCCTACTTCCTGGGCGTCCGGGCCACCGCGGGCGAGGGGCACGACCAGTTCGTCGACGACATGTACACCACCCCGGACGGGTCCGCCGTGGTCGCCTCCCGCCCCAGCTTCGCCGACGTCGTCTCCATCGACGTCCGCACCGGCCGGATCAACTGGCGCTTTCCCGTCGCCGGTTACCGGGCCGACCACATGGCCGTCTCCCCGGACGGCACCCGCGTGGCGGTCTCGGCCTCCACCGCCAACACCGTGCACGTCCTCGACATCGCGAGCGGCCGGCAGGCCGGCTCCTTCGCCACCGGAGACAAGCCGCACGAGAACACCTTCACCCGGGACGGCCGCTTCCTGTGGAACAGCTCCATCGGTGACGTGACCTCCGCCCTCGACGCGCCCTGGCTGGACTGGACGAAGGGCGACCGCAGGATCACGGTCGCCGACGCCCAGACCCTCCGCCCGGTCCGGGTGATCGACATGCGGGCCCGCCTCGACGCCTTCGGGCGCTCCGACCTGTCCGATGCCGTGCGGCCCATGTCCTTCACCCCGGACGAGTCGAAGCTGTACTTCCAGGTGTCCTTCTTCAACGGCTTCGTCGAGTACGACGTGGCCGCCGACCGGATCACCCGGATCAAGACCCTCCCCGTGAACCCCGCCACCAGCACCGACCGCACGACCTGGGTCAACGACTCCCGGCACCACGGCATGTCCATGAGCCCGGACGGATCCAAGCTGTGCATCGCGGGGACCATGGACGACTACGCGACCGTCGTGGACCGGGCCACCCTGGAGCAAGGGCCCCTCGTCCCCGCCGCCAAGCCCTACTGGGCCACGGTCGACGGCGACGGCTCCGGCTGCGTCATCTCCGAGAGCGGCGCCGACCAGGTCACCGCCATCGACTTCGCCACCGGCGCCAAGCGGGTGTCCGTACCCGTCGGGGACCACCCCCAGCGGGTCCGCCTCGGGCACGTTCCGGCGGACTGGACGGGGCCCGCGGCGCGCTGACCCGCCACCGGGCGTGGCAAGAATCCGCCCTTATCGAGTGACTGGTCCGCCATGACCGATTAGTCTCCGGATCATGGTGGAGATCCGCGAAGTGCCCGAGGCCGACATCGACCGCGCTCTGGAGCTCGCGTACCTGGTCTTCCACGACCGCCCGGAGGAGGAGGGGCGCGAGCGGCACCACGAGCTGCTCCGCTCCTGCCTGCGGATCGGGGCCTACGAAGGCGACGCGATCGTCGGTTTCATGGCCGCGCACGCGTTCCGGCTCTCGGTGCCCGGCGCGGACCTGCCCTGCCCCGGGCTCACCTTCGTCTCCGTCGCCCCCACCCACCGCCGGCGCGGCGTACTGACCGCCCTGATGGGGGAGATGCTGCGGCGGGCGGGGGCGCAGGGAAGTCCCGTCGCCGCCCTGTGGGCCTCCGAGGCCGCCATCTACGGGCGCTTCGGCTACGGCAGCGCCACCCAGGGCGCCACCATCGAGATCGACTCCACCCGGCCGCTGGCCCTGCGCATCGAGGCGGACCGGCGGCCGCTGCGGCTGGTCGCCACCACGGATCCCAAGGACGCCGTCGCCGTCGTGGGCCCGTACCACGAGGCGGCCCGCGCGGTCCGGGCCGGACGGCCCACGCGCAGCGAGCGGCGCTGGACCGAGGAGTGGCTCATCGAGCAGGACGAGGAGGACGAGGAGCTCAGCCCGCCCCGGATCATCGTCCTGGGGGAGCCCGGCGCACCGATCGCGGGCTACGTCCTCTACCGCACGAAGCCCGAGGGGAGCGCCGGGGGCGTGCGGACCCCGGGGCTGGTCCGGGTCGACGAGCTGGAGGCCGACACCCCGCAGGCCGCCGCCGCGCTGTGGGAGTGCGTGGCCTCCCTCGACCTCACGGGCCGGGTCACCGCGTGGGGCCGCCCGGCCGACGACCCGCTGCTGCACTTCGCCGCCGACCGGGACCAGGTCCGGGTCACCGCCGCGTTCCCGGCGCTCTGGCTGCGGCTGGTCGACGTGGCGGCGGCACTGACCCGCCGCTCGTGGGCCGCGCCCGTGGAACTCGTCCTGGAACTGACCGACGTACGGCTGCCCGCGAACGCGGGACGGTTCCTCCTGAAGGCCGGGCCGGACGGGGCGACGTACGAGCCCGCCGCCGCGGGCCGGGCCCCGGACCTGACCCTGGACGTACGGGAGCTCGCGGCCTGCTACCTCGGCGGGACCCGGGCCGTCGAACTGGCCGCGGCCGCCCTGGTGGTGGAGCACACCCCCGGCGCGGCGGCGGCCCTGGACGCGGGACTGCGCACCGCGCTGCTGCCGCACACCGCGGACGAGTTCTAGGGGGTGTCCGCCTAGGGATCCGCTAGAGGGCTCCGCCGTACTGGGATTCCGCGAGTGCGGCGGCGCGCTGCTCGCGGAAGTTCGCCGCGTAGGCGTCGTGCACCGTCGGGCTGTTGTACTTCAGCAGTGCCTCGTCGTTGGCGGTCAGTGCCATGCCGGTGTAGGTGTGGCTGCCGGTGAAGACGAGCTTCTGGTCCTTGGCGCCCTTGTACGAGCCCTCGATGAGCAGGTACTTGGTGTGGCTGAAGGTTCCGGAGACCGCGGGGTCGGCCGGGTTCTTCAGGTCGTCGTTGGCCAGACGGTGGAGGGAGATCTTGCCCTTCGCGGTCGACCTCGTGAGCCAGTAGGCCGTCTCGCGGTGCACGCCCTCGGCTTCGTAGTCGGAGAGCTTGCCGTGGACGACGTCGACGAAGCAGCCGGCGTCGGCCAGCTTCCAGAGCTTCTCCGCCACGACCGGCCGGGAGATGTGGCCGTTGGCGATGCGGATCACGGTGCGGCCGTCGGCCGTGCCGTGGCCGGGGGTGTTCCCGTGGCAGAGCGGGGCGGTGGTCCCGTCGGGGTTCGTGACGGGGGTCTCGACCATGCTCAGGATGTTCTCGACGACGTCCGTCGCGTTGCGCGGGAAGAAGTAGCCCTTGGCCGGGCCCGCCTCCACGTCGATCGCCAGGTTGTCGACCCGCCCCGAACCGTCCGGCAGCGCCTGCGAAGCGGCCATCAGGTCGAAGTAGCGGGTGTAGCCGGCGTGCAGGTCCGCGTTGTCGGCGACGGTCATGGCGTCGTTCCAGGCGGACTCGCGGTCCCAGGTGGTGAGGTTGCCCGAGGACTGCACCACGACGTTGTCGACGGGCTTGCCCTTGTCGGGAAGGCCGCTGCCGGTGGTCCGGGAGAAGAGGAAGAACTTGTTGTGGTTGACGCCGCCCGTGCCCTTGGCCAGGCAGGGCCGGTTCGCGGCGCACACCCTGAACCAGGAGGTGCCGTACGTCGTGCCCGCGGGCGGGGTCGCCGTGAAGGCCGTGGTCAGCTTGTCCCTCACCGTGGCACCGGAGCCGGACATCCAGCCGTCGGTGATGCTGTCGTCGTCGACGAGGACCTGCACGTTGACGTTCCTGCGGTGCGCCGCCGCGAGCTGGTCCGCGAGCCAGCTCGATCCGAACAGGTACAGCGATATCCGGATGGTCGATCCGCTCTGGGCGCCGTTGACGAGACGGCCGAGCTGGCTCAGGATCGCGCCCTGCTCGGCCGTCGTGCCCCTGGGCTTGTTGAAGACCGGGCCGGTGGTCACGTACGTCGTCGTGTCCTCGGCAGAGGCGGACGGAGCGCCCACCATCAGGAGGGACCCGATGAGCAGGGCCGTGAGGATTCTCTTCTTGATCACGCCGGTACTTTACGGCGGTCCTACACAGGGTGATCCCCAGGGCTTGGCCGGGCTCAGCCCCGGCTCGGCGGGGCTCGGCCGGGATCAGCCGGGCAGGCTGATCCGGGCCGCCGCCATGCCGAAGGAGGTGCCCAGGACACCGGTGGAGATTCCGTCACCCAGCCGGTGCAGATCCTCCTCGCGGTAACGCTTCGCCTTCTGGTGCCAGTTGAGGATTCCGGCGAGCCAGTCCTGCAACTCGCCCACGTAGCCGTCAAGTCCGGCCCGGGCCTCCGCGTCCAGCTTCCAGTCCTCGTAGAGCAGCGGCAGCTGGGTGGCGACGATGTGCTCGAACTCCTCGGTGCGCTGCGTCATCAGGGAGTGGCAGATGTGCAGGGCCTCCGGGTAGCCGATGTCGAAGAAGTTGCGGGTGACGAGCACGTAGTTGTGCACCTCGCCCTCGACCTCCACTTCCTTCTGGTACGAGAAGATGTCGTTGATCAGGCAGGCGGCGTCGGCGGCGGCGTTCTCCAGGGAGCGGAGGGTGCCGCAGGAGTAGATCTCCTCGGGGATGCCCCGGCCCTCCAGGCCGAGCCGGCACAGGTACATGGTGAGGTAGGTGCCGAAGGTGCGGCGGCGCATCTCGGCGTAGTCCACCGGATCCGGGATGCGGTTCAGGATCTGGTTGTCCACCTCCCACAGCCAGCTCTCCAGCATGTCCACGAGGGTGGCCCGGAACTCCGTGCGCACCGACGGGCCCATGTCCCGGCTGGTGCGCACCCACAGGTCGCCGAGGGCGCGCTCCATCGCGGTGGCCGGTACGGCCTGTTCGGCGTGGTCCACCGGGATCATGGCGAGGAGCCGGGCGTGCGTGGCTTTGGCGGCCGCCGCGTTCTTGGGCTGGGCGAAGACCACCGGGTAGTAGTCGTCCCCGTACGTGCCCCAGGTCAGCCAGCAGGCGTTGAGGGTCAGGGCCTCGGGGGTGGCGTCCGGGTCGAGGCCCGCGGAGCAGAGCGCGAAGTCGTAGCCGCGCACCTTCTCCTCGTTCCAGATCGCGGAGCCGGGGTCGCCGATCTGCGGGTCGAGCAGGCCCATCTCCCGCGCCCAGGCCACGGATTCCTCGCGCGCGCGGGCGTGGTGCGGGCTGATCGTGAGCGGGAACGGCATGTAGACGTCCGGGATGACGGACGGGCCGGTGTGCTCGAAGGGGACGTGGGTGAAGGAGCGCCGGCGCAGCTCCAGGGCGCGGGGGGCGAGGAGGGAGCGGAGGTCGAGGGCGGTGGTGCCGAGGCCCGTCGGCATGAACGGCAGGGTGAGCGGGGCGGTGGCCCTGGCTTCCTCGTTCATGTAGCGGCTGGAGACCATGTGCCATTCGTGGCCGCCGGACTGCCAGTCCTGGAGGCCCTTGGCGTAGGCGAGGACGGCGGCGATCTCGGCCGGGTCCATGGCGTGGTCGGCGAAGAGCTGGGGGAGTTCGGCGAGGGCGGTCTGCTCGAACTGCTGGAGCCGGGAGGTGAGGAGGTCGTTGGAGGCGTCGGCGGCCTCCTGGGTGGTGCAGCCGAGGAAGGTCTCCAGCACCAGGATGGCGTTGGAGAGTTCGCCCTCCTCGGAGACCTCGCGCTGGTAGGAGAAGATGTCGTTCCTGATGTGCACGGCGTCCGAGAAGGAATCGCGCAGCACGCCGAGCGGGCGGGAGTGCGCGACGCGGGCCGGAACCTCCGCGGAGACGTACTCGATGAGGCCGGCCGACCAGGGGGCGCCGCCGACCTTGCGGCGCATCTCGATGTATTCGAGGGGGTTGGAGACCCGGCCGATGTTGATGTTGGCGAGTTCCCACATCGACTCGTCGAGCAGGTTCTTGGTGGACAGGGAGAACCGTTCCCGCCAGTCCATCGACATCGCCGGGACCGTACGGGCCCACAGGTCGGCGAGTCCGGCCTCGACGGGGTTGGTGGCCTCGGGGAACCCGTCCGCCAGGTCCATCGGCATGAAGGCGCCGAGCCGGTCGAGATAGGCCTTGGCGCCCTCGCGGTCCTGGGAGCGTTTGAACATCTCCAGGAAGTGGTCGTCGAAGAAGAACACCCACACGTACCAGTCGGTGACCAGGGACAGCGCCTCGCCGTCGCAGTCGGGGTGGGTGTACGAGCAGAGCAGGGCGTAGTCGTGCGAGTCGAGGTCGCGCTCCTCCCAGACGCCGGAACCTTCCAGCATCCCGAAGTCGCGGGCCCACTGCTTGGTGTGGACCCTGGCGTCCTCCAGGTGGGGGTTCAGTCGCGCCGGATAAGGCACATAGAAATCCGGCAGTTGAAACGGCTGCGTCACGGCAGGGTGGGCCTTTCGTCTGACTGACTCGTGTCTCGTGTCTCGTTGGGGGTACCTCACGAGATCAGCAGGGCCCTACCCCGGGTGCCGGTGGGATAAGGGGGAGTTCACTTCATCAGGTGACGTGGGCGGCGTTCCGTGACGGATGGGGCCGGTGACCGCTAGAGGGACGGGGGAGGTGCGGCCGGGGGAGGGGGCGGGGCGCGGCCGGGGAGGTGGCCGGGGAGGTGGTGACCCTCCCCGGCGCGGGGGCTCAGGCCCCGGGGGCCTTCCGCTCGTCGAACGCCGGGTAGAACTTGCGCAGCAGACCGAAGGTCTCGGGGAAGTCGAGCTGGCCCGGGGCGGAGCTGGCACCGAAGAAGGAGTACGTGATCCGGGACCCGAGGGCGGGGAAGAAGACGCGGGACACCGCCCCGGTCTCGCCCATGGCGATGACGATCAGCCGGGTGTCCTCGGCTCCGGCGCGCAGCAGGAGCGAGGCCAGCCGCCGTACGTCGTCCTCGGAGCGCACCATCGTGGACACCTTGACCACATCGGCGCCGGCGCTCTTCGCGTCGTCGATGACGGCCTGGAGTTCCTCGGTGGCCGGGGTGAATTCGAAATTGTGATAGGAGACGAGCGCCACCGTGTCGTGCCGGTGGGCGGCCTCGATCACCTCGGACAGGATTTCCCCGGAGGAAAGCTCGATGTCCACGGCGTCGACCTGAGGGGCGAGCGCGCGGAACAGTTCGAGCCGCTGTGCCTCGGTGCCCTTCCACTCGCCGCCTTCGCGGGCGGACCGGATCGTGGCCAGGACCGGCAGCGTCTTGAACTCGTCTACCTGGGCCAGGACATGGTCCACTCCGGTCGCCGCGTACCGGTCCACGCGCAGTTCGGCCACGTCGACGCCGGCGCTCTTCGCGGCGTGGGCGCGCGGTTCGGTGTCGCTGTCGTCGAAGCTGACGGCCACCAGCGGAATCCCGCCGTCGAGAAGCGCCCGCAGTGAATTCATTTCTTGGTCACAGCCTTTTCGATTCCGATATCCGACGCGAAGCACAGGGGGAACGGGGCGGATTATACGTGGAATCCACCGGGGTGAGGGGGGTGCGCCCGCCCCTTGGTCGGGCGGGCACGCGGCGCGCCGGAAGGTGCTGGTGTCGCACCCCCGGATGCTTGTCCGATTGTTCTAGGTTTGTGCCATCAGTTCATACTTTGTGATTCTGGAGGGACACTCATGGCGATCGACCTCGACAAGGTGCTGGACAAGGCGTGGGCCGACAAGCCGCTCGCGGAGGTGCTCGCGGCGCCGGTGGCCGCGCTCAAGGGCGTCACCGACAAGGACGGCGAGCTGCTGCTGGAGGCCTTCGGCGTCAAGACCGTCGCCGACTTCGGCCAGCTGAAGTACGCCCGCTGGGCGCAGGCGCTGGTCGCGCTGAACCAGACCACGAAGTAGCGGGGCCACCCGGGCGCACCGGCTACCCGGCGGGCCTCAGGTCCCCGTCGGGATGGGCCGCGCGCCAGGCCTCGATGGACAGGTCCCAGTCGTCGCCCGTCAGGGCGGTGAGGGAAGCGGGGAAGAGGCCGTCCTCCTCCTTCGCGATGTGGTGGTGGAGCTCCTCCACCGCCCGGCGCAGGGCCTCGGCGTCCGCCGGGTCCGCCACGTCGGCGCCGGCGAGGAACGCCGCCAGCTCGCGGTGTTCCCCGACCAGCGCCGCGATGTACGGGGCGTACTCGGGGTCCTGCTCCATGACCGCGAAAAGGCCGTCCTCCTCGCCCTTCCAGTGGGCGAGGAGGACGGCCGTCATCTCCGCGACGAGGGCGCGCGCCCTCGGGAGGTCCCCCGTGTCCAGGGCGCGCAGCGCGTCGCCCCCGGCGTTCGTCACCGCCTCGTGCTCGGCGATGAACTCCTTGATCAGGGGGATCTCGCGGCAGCCGCAGTAATGGCACATGCGGCTCAGTCTGATCCAGCCGGTGCCCGGTTAGTCGCTTTCGCCTTCGAGGTTGCCCTCCGTGTCCAGGTACACCTGGCGCAGCGCCTCCAGGACCTGCGGGTCCGGCTTCTCCCACATGCCGCGGGACTCGGCCTCCAGCAGCCGCTCCGCGATCCCGTGCAGGGCCCAGGGGTTGGCCTCCTCCAGGAAGGCGCGGTTCTCCGGGTCCAGGACGTACGTCTCGGTCAGCTTGTCGTACATCCAGTCGGCGACCACGCCGGTCGTGGCGTCGTAGCCGAAGAGGTAGTCGACCGTGGCCGCCAGCTCGAACGCACCCTTGTAACCGTGGCGGCGCATCGCCTCGATCCACTTCGGGTTCACGACGCGGGCGCGGAAGACGCGGGAGGTCTCCTCGACCAGCGTGCGCGTCTTGACCGTCTCGGGCCGGGTCGAGTCACCGATGTACGCCTCGGGGGCCGTGCCGCGCAGGGCGCGGACGGTGGCCACCATGCCGCCGTGGTACTGGAAGTAGTCGTCGGAGTCGGCGATGTCGTGCTCACGGGTGTCGGTGTTCTTCGCCGCGACCGTGATCCGCTTGTAGGCGGTCTCCATCTCCTCGCGCGCCGCGCGCCCTTCCAGGCCCCGGCCGTACGCGTACCCGCCCCACACCGTGTAGACCTCCGCGAGGTCGGCGTCGGTGCGCCAGTCGCGGGAGTCGATCAGCTGCAGGATGCCCGCGCCGTACGTGCCCGGGCGCGAGCCGAAGATGCGGGTGGTGGCCCGCCGCTCGTCCCCGTGCACGGCCAGGTCGGCCTGCGCGTGGGCCCGTACGAAGTTGTCCTCGGCCGGCTCGTCCAGCGAGGCCGCCAGCCGTACCGCATCGTCCAGCAGGCCGATGACGTGCGGGAACGCGTCGCGGAAGAAGCCCGAGATGCGCAGGGTCACATCGATGCGCGGACGGCCGAGCTCGGCGAGCGGGATCGGCTCCAGGCCGGTGACGCGGCGCGAGGCCTCGTCCCAGACCGGGCGGACGCCGAGCAGCGCCATGGCCTCGGCCACGTCGTCGCCCGAGGTGCGCATCGCGCTCGTGCCCCACAGGGACAGGCCGACGGACGCGGGCCATTCGCCGTTGTCCGTGCGGTAGCGGGTCAGCAGGGAATCGGCCAGGGCCTGGCCGGTCTCCCACGCGAGGCGCGAGGGGACGGCCTTCGGGTCCACCGAGTAGAAGTTGCGGCCGGTCGGCAGCACGTTCACCAGACCGCGCAGCGGCGAGCCGGACGGGCCCGCCGGGACGAAGGAACCGTCCAGCGCGCTGACCACGTGGGCGATCTCGTCGGTGGTGCCGGCCAGGCGCGGGACGACCTCGCGGGCCGCGAAGTCCAGTACGGCCGCCACGTCCGCGTTGTGGCCCGCGGCGACGGAAGCCACCGCCTCCGGGGCCCAGTTCGCGTCCTCCATCGCCTGGACCAGCGCGCGGGCCGTCTCCTCCGCCTCGTCGGCGGTGGTGCGGGTGGCCGCGGACTCGTCGAGCCCGAGCGCCTCGCGCAGACCGGGCAGGGCCGTCGTACCGCCCCAGATCTGGCGGGCGCGCAGGATGGCGAGGACCAGGTTGACCCGGGCGTCGCCGGTCGGGGCGCCGCCCAGGACGTGCAGACCGTCGCGGATCTGGGCGTCCTTGATCTCGCACAGCCAGCCGTCGACGTGCAGGAGGAAGTCGTCGAAGCCGTCGTCGTCCGGGCGCTGCTCCAGACCCAGGTCGTGGTCCAGCTTCGCGGCCTGGATCAGGGTCCAGATCTGCGCGCGGATGGCCGGCAGCTTCGCCGGGTCCATCGCCGAGATCTGGGCGTACTCGTCGAGGTGCTGCTCCAGGCGCGCGATGTCGCCGTACGACTCCGCGCGCGCCATCGGCGGCACCAGGTGGTCGACCAGGGTGGCGTGCACCCGGCGCTTGGCCTGGGTGCCCTCGCCCGGGTCGTTGACCAGGAACGGGTAGATGAGGGGCAGGTCGCCGAGCGCGGCGTCGGGGGCGCAGGACGCCGACAGGCCGGCGTTCTTGCCCGGCAGCCACTCCAGGTTGCCGTGCTTGCCCAGGTGGATCATCGCGTCGGCGCCGAAACCGCCGTCCTCGGCGCGGGCCTGGATCCAGCGGTACGCGGCCAGGTAGTGGTGCGAGGGCGGCAGGTCCGGGTCGTGGTAGATCGCGATCGGGTTCTCACCGAAGCCGCGCGGCGGCTGGATGAGGATGAGGAGGTTGCCGCGGCGCAGGGCGGCCAGCACGATGTCGCCCTCGGGGTTCGCGGAGCGGTCCACGAACATGTTGCCGGGCGCCTCGCCCCAGTGCTCGTTGACGCTGTCGCGCAGATCGGCCGGGAGCTCGGCGAACCAGCGCTTGTAGTCCGCCGCCGGGATCCGGACCGGGTTGCGGGCGAGCTGCTCCTCGGTGAGCCAGTCCTGGTCGTGGCCGCCGGCCTCGATCAGGGCGCGGATCAGCTCGTCGCCGTCGCCGGAGACCAGGCCCGGGACGTCCTCGACGGGACCGAAGTCGTACCCGCCCGCGATGAGCGTGCGCAGCAGCTCCACGGCGCTGGCCGGGGTGTCCAGGCCGACCGCGTTGCCGATGCGGGAGTGCTTGGTGGGGTACGCGGAGAGGACCAGGGCGATCTTCTTGTCGCGGCGCTCGATGTGGCGCAGGCGCGCGTGGCGCACGGCGATGCCGGCCACGCGGGCGGCCCGCTCGGCGTCGGCGACGTAGGCGGGCAGCCCGTCCTCGTCCAGCTCCTTGAAGGAGAACGGGACGGTGATCAGGCGGCCGTCGAACTCCGGCACGGCGACCTGGGTGGCGGCGTCGAGCGGGGACAGGCCCTCGTCGTTGTCCTCCCAGGCGGACCGGGAGCCGGTCAGGCACAGGGCCTGCAGGATCGGCACGCCGAGGGCGGCCAGGGCGCCGGCGTCCCAGGACTCGTCGTCACCGCCGGCGGAGGCGGTGGCGGGCTTGGTGCCGCCGGCGGCGAGGACCGTGGTGACGATCGCGTCGGCGGACGCGAGCTGCTCGATCAGCTCCGGCTCCGGGGAGCGGAGGGAGGAGACGTAGAGGGGGAGCGCCTGGGCGCCGTGGGCCTCGATCGCCTCGGAGAGGGTGTGCACGAAGGCGGTGTTGCCGCTCATCTGGTGCGCGCGGTAGTAGAGCACCGCGATCCGGGGGCCCGTGGTGGTTGCGGCCGTGCGCTCCAGCGGGCCCCACGTGGGGGAGGCCGCCGGGGGCTCGAAACCGTGGCCGGTGAGCAGCACGGTGTCGGAGAGGAAGCGGGCGAGCTGGTCCAGGTTGGCCGGGCCGCCGTGGGCGAGGTAGCCGTGCGCCTCGGCGGCGATGCCGATCGGGACGGTGGAGGCTTCCATCAGCTGGGCGTCGGGGGCCTGTTCACCGGTCAGCACGACCACCGGGCGGGTCTGGCCGGGGGCCAGGAGCACGTCGAGGCCGTCCTGCCAGGCGCGGAGGCCGCCGAGGAGGCGTACGACGACCAGGGTGACGCCGTCGAGGAGACCGGGCAGGTCGTCCAGGGGAAGGCGGGAGGGGTTCGCGAACCGGTACGGGACGGGAGCGTCCCCGGCGTTCGCTGCGCGGGCGCTGAGCAGATCGGTGTCGGACGTCGACAGCAGCAGGATCATGCGGCGGCAGGCCTTCCTCGGGGTTTCCGCGCCCCGGGCAGTGAGGACGACGGGAGTTCCTGACTCATCCGGGGCCGGGGCCGCGGATTCACAGTGGCGGGACCGCGCCGGATTCGCACCGGGCTTCCTCCCATGTCGCCGTCCTCGGCGATGGCGGGCCTGTTGGCCGCCTTGGACTCATCCTAGGGGGCAGGGTCCCTGGCCGGGAGCGGGGGCCCTCCGGGGGCCACGGGAGCCCCGGGTGCGGCCCCGTTGCCGGGGGCGCCGCCCCCGGACCCCCGCTCCTCAAACGCCGGAGGGGCTGGATTTTCCCCACAGGTTGACGGTCACGTGCGGACTGAGGTCGGCTGCATCCAGCCTCGCCGGCGTTTGAGGCGCGGGGTCTGGGGCGGAGCCCCAGGGGGTCCGGGCGCAGCCCGGGACTTCTCCAGCCCGTCCGGCGTTTGAGGACCGGGGTCCGGGCAGCGCCCGGGGACACACCCAGCCCCGCCGGCGTTTGAGGCGCGGGTCCGGGCGGCGCCCGGGGAACGGTGGAAGGGCGGGTAGGGGACTTTGCCCCGCGCAGCGGCACGCGGGGGTCCGGGCGGGGCCGGGCAGTCCGGAGGTTCGGGCGGGGCCCGGAGGGTTCGGGCGGGCCCGGACGGTTGCCGTGGAGGCGGGCCTTGGGCTGGATTCGGGCAGCCGTCAGGCTGGAACGGGGTGGTGTGGGCCACAGGGGGCGGGCGCAGAATCGTGGGTATGCTCGCCGCCATGCCCACGCCCCCCTCCGCCGCAGCGCGGGACGAACCCGTCATACGGGATCGCGGCGACGCCTGCCCCGGCGCGCTGCGCCTGCATGCCGCCGACGACGGGTACCTGGCGCGGGTCCGGATCCCGGGGGGTCTGCTCACCGCCCGGCAGGCCTCGGTGCTGGCCCTGGCCGCCGACCGGTTCGGGGACGGGCACCTGGAGCTCACCTCGCGCGGGAACGTGCAGCTGCGCGGGCTCGCCGAAGGGTGCGGCGCGGGGCTGGCGGAGCTGCTGGACGGGGCCGGACTGCTGCCCGCCCCCGGCCACGAGCGGGTACGGAACATCGTGGCGACCCCGCTGTCCGGGATCCTGGGCTCCGAGCGGCCCCATGTGACCCCCTGGGTCGGGGAATTGGACCGGCTGCTGTGCGCGAGCACCCGCGCGACGGCCCTGTCCGGACGGTTCCTGTTCGCCGTCGACGACGGGCGCGGGGACGTCGCCGCGCTCGACCCCGATGTCACCCTGCTCGGCGCACCGCGGGGCCGGGCACTGGTCCGGCTCGGCGCGGCCCCGGGCGCCGTGGCGGTGGACGCCGCCGACGCACCCCGGGCGGCGCTGCTCGCGGCCGAGTACTTCCTCGACTCCGCGGACGCCGCCGGCACCCGCGCCTGGCGGGTGTCCGAACTGCCCGCCGGACACGCCCTGGAGGACGCGGAGCTCGCATCTCGCCTCGGGGCGGCCGGCATCGCCGCGGACCTCGTTCCCGAGGTGGCCTGGCCGTACGCCCCGCCGCCCAAGCCGTGGGGCCCCGGCACCAGTGACCGCACGCCGCTGTGCGTCCTGCCGCCGCTCGGCCGGCTCACCGCGGACCAGTGGAGGCTCCTGGTGCGCGTCGCAGGCGACGGCGAGCTGCGGATCACCCCCTGGCGGAGCATCGTGCTGCCCCGCGCGAGCACCCGGCGGCCGGTCGACGGCTACGCCCAGCTCGTGGCCGCCGGGCTGTCCGTCGCGCCCGACGGCCCCTGGGAGTCCGTCACCGCCTGTACCGGGCAGCCGGGTTGCGCCAAGGCGCTGTCCGACGTACGCGCCGACGCGCGGGCCGTCGTGGCCGCGGGCGGCGGGGCCGCGGACGGCGGGGCCGCGGGCGGCGGGGCGTCGGCCGGGCCCGCCGGAGCGGCCGTGCACTGGTCCGGATGCGAGCGCCGGTGCGGACATCCGCGCGGCACCGCCTGGGTCGACCTCGTCGCCACCCCCGACGGGTACCGCCTCGACGGTCGCCCGGTGCCCTCCCACGAACTTGCCCAGGCCGTCGCCGACGCGCGCAGCCAACCCCGAGTGTCCGAAGACGCAGTGAAGAAATGAGCGAGTACACCGTGTTCGAGTACGAGAAGGACGGCGCCGAGATCTACCGCCAGTCCTTTGCCACGATCCGCGCCGAGGCGGACCTTTCCGGGCTGCCCGCCTCGGTCGCCCAGGTCGCGGTGCGCATGATTCACGCCTGCGGCATGACCGACCTGACCCGGGACCTGGGCTACTCGCCCGAGGTCGTCCTGCGGGCGCGCGCCGCCCTGGAGGCGGGTGCGCCGATCCTGTGCGACGTGCAGATGGTCGCCAGCGGGGTCACCCGCAAGCGGCTGCCCGCCGACAACCAGGTGATCTGCACCCTCTCCGACCCGGCCGTGCCGGAGCTCGCCGCGAAGATGGGCACGACGCGCAGCGCCGCCGCCCTCGAAGTCTGGCGGGACCGGGGCCTGCTGGAGGGTTCGGTGATCGCCGTCGGGAACGCGCCGACCGCGCTCTTCCGGCTGCTGGAGATGATCGAGGAGGGCGCCCCGCGCCCCGCCGCGGTCATCGGGGTCCCCGTCGGGTTCATCGGCGCCGCGGAGTCCAAGGACGCCCTCGCCGAACACCCCTCCGCACTCGACCACTTGATCGTCCGTGGCCGGCGCGGCGGCAGTGCCATGGCCGCGGCCGCCGTCAACGCCATCGCGAGCGTGGCCGAATGAGCACCGACCGCACTGTTCCAGGACGCCTGTACGGGGTCGGGCTCGGGCCCGGCGACCCCTCGCTGATGACGCTGCGCGCCGTCGAGGTGATCGCGGAGGCCGACGTGGTCGCGTACCACTCCGCCCGCCACGGCCGCTCGATCGCCCGCTCCATCGCCGCGAAGCACCTGCGCTCCGACCACATCGAGGAGCCGCTGGTCTACCCGGTCACCACCGAGACCACCGACCACCCCGGCGGCTACCAGGGCGCGATGGAGGAGTTCTACGAGGTCTCCGCCGCCCGGCTCGCCGTCCACCTGGACGCCGGCCGGACCGTCGCCGTGCTCGCGGAGGGCGACCCGCTCTTCTACAGCTCGTACATGCACATGCACAAGCGGCTCTCCGGCCGGTACGAGACCGAGGTGATCCCCGGGGTGACCTCGGTGAGCGCCGCCGCCGCCCGGCTCGGCACCCCGCTCGTCGAGGGTGAGGAGGTGCTGACGATCCTGCCCGGCACCCTCTCCGAGGAGGAGCTCACGGCCCGCCTCGCCGCCACCGACTCGGCGGTCGTGATGAAGCTCGGCCGCACCTTCCCCGCCATACGGCGGGCCATGGAGAACAGCGGCCGGCTCGCCGAGGCGCGCTACGTGGAGCGCGCCACGATGGAGGGGGAGCGGACCGGCGTCCTGGCGGACACCGACCCCGACTCCGTCCCCTACTTCGCCGTCGCCGTGCTGCCCAGCCGGATCGGGAACCCGGGCAGCGTGCCGTCCGGACCCGGAGAGGTCGCCGTGGTCGGCACCGGCCCGGCCGGGCCGCTGTGGCTGACCGCCGAGACGCGGCGGGTGCTGGCCGACGCCGAGGTGCTGGTCGGGTACACGACCTACCTGGACCGGGTCCCGGTCAAGCCGGGCCAGATCCGGCACGGCTCGGACAACAAGGTCGAGTCGGAGCGCGCCGAGTTCGCGCTCGACCTCGCCCGGCGCGGCAAGCGGGTGGCCGTGGTCTCCGGCGGCGACCCCGGGGTCTTCGCCATGGCCACCGCGGTCCTGGAGGTCGCGGGGCAGCCCGAGTACGAGGACGTGCCCGTACGGGTACTGCCCGGGGTGACGGCCGCCAACGCGGCGGCCGCCGCGGCCGGAGCCCCGCTCGGCCACGACTACGCCACCATCTCCCTCTCCGACCGGCTCAAGCCCTGGGAGGTCATCGCGGAGCGGCTGCGCGCGGCCGCCGCGGCCGATCTCGTCCTGGCCCTGTACAACCCGGGCTCCCGCAGTCGGACCTGGCAGGTGGCGCAGGCCCGCGAACTGCTCCTGGAGCTGCGCGCACCGCAGACCCCGGTGGTCGTGGCGCGCGACGTGGGCGGCCCGGAGCAGTCGGTCCGGATCGTCACGCTGGCCGAACTGGAGCCGTCCGAGGTGGACATGCGGACGATCCTGCTGATCGGCTCCTCCCAGACCCAGGTGACCGAGCGGCCCGACGGGTCCCGCGTGACGTGGACGCCGCGGCGCTACGGCTGACGAGGTGAGGGGGTCCGGGCGGTTTGCCGCGCCGGGCTCCCTCCTGTGTCGGAGGGTGGGCGGGTGCGGGTGGTTCGGCCCTGCGGGGCTGGGTCCCCTACCCGCCCTTCGCCCGTTCCCCGGGGCTCCGCCCCGGACCCGTTGCCGGGTGCGGCGCCGTTTGCGGGGGCCAGCCCCCGCACCCCCGCTCCTCAAACGCCGGAGGGGCTGGATTTCCGCCTGGCGGGGCTGGATTGCCCGGAGGGGCACGGTGCGTTGCGCGTACGTGATGGGCTGCGTCGGCCAATTCCAGCCTCGCCGGCGTTTGAGGAGCGGGGGTGCGGGGCGGAGCCCCAGGGGCTTTTCAGCCGTCCGGCGTTTGAGGACCGGGGTCTGGGGCGGAGCCCCAGGGGGTCCGGGCGCAGCCCGGTACCCCTCCCAGCCCGTCCGGCGCTTGAGGACCGGGGCAGGGCCGGCCCTGGGAACGGTGGAAGGGCGGGTAGGGGACTCCGCCCCGCGCAGCGGAATGCCCGCAGCCGGGGCCGGGCCGCGTGCCGCCGGCCTCAGTCGGACAGCCAGTCCATGACTTCGCCGACCGACGGAGTCTCCCGTACGCCCTCCGGGACCCCCGGGCGGCGGACGACGAGGACCGGGATGCCCGCCTCGCGCGCGGCCGTGAGCTTGGGGGCGGTGGCCGAGCCGCCGCTGTCCTTGGTGACCAGGAGGTCGATGCGGTGGCGGGCCAGCAGGTCCCGTTCGTCGGCCAGGGTGAACGGGCCCCGGGCGAGCAGGACTTCGAGGCGCGGCGGGGCGGGCGAGGAGGGGGGATCCACCGAACGCACCAGGAACCAGGGCTCCGTGAGGTGCGCGAAGCTGTGCAGGCCCATCCGGCCGGTGGTCAGGAAGGCCCGGGTGCCGAGGCCCGGCAGCAGGGCGGCCGCCTCGCCGAGGGAGTCCGCGAAATGCCAGTCGTCCCCCGGGCCCGGGGTCCAGCCGGGGCGGCGCAGCGCGAGCAGCGGCACGCCCGAAAGGGCGGCCGCCGCAGCCGCGTTGAAGCTCATCCGCTCCGCGAAGGGATGCGTGGCGTCGACCAGGTGCGTGACCCCGTGGGCGCCGATCCAGACCGCCAGCCCGTCCGGACCGCCGAAGCCGCCGATCCGGGTCTCGCCGGGCGGGAGCACCGGAGCGGCGACCCGGCCGGCCAGAGAGGTGGTCACCCGGGGGAAGTCCGGGGCGGCGGCCAGCGCCTCCGCGAGGCGGCGGGCCTCGGTGGTGCCGCCGAGGATCAGGACGTGCGGACCCGGGCCGGCCGGATCAGCAGGCATGCCGGTCGCGCTCGGCGGAGTACAGGTGGCTGTCGCGGAACTGCTCGGCGCCCAGGGTGCGGCCCACCAGGATGACGGCCGTGCGGACCAGCCCCGCCTCCTTCACCTGGGCGGCGATGTCGGCCAGCGTCCCGCGCAGGATCAGCTCGTCGGGGCGGCTGGCCATCGCGACCACCGCCGCCGGGCACTCGGCCCCGTAGTGCGGCAGGAGTTCGTCCACGACCCGGTCCACGTAGCGGGTGGCCAGGTGGAGGACGAGGAGCGCGCCGCTGCGCCCCAGCGTGGCGAGGTCCTCGCCGGGCGGCATCGGCGTGGCCTGCTGGGAGATCCGGGTCAGGATCACGGTCTGGCCGACGGTGGGGACGGTCAGCTCCCGCTTCAGCGCGGCGGCCGCCGCGGCGAAGGCGGGGACGCCGGGGACGACCTCGTACGGGATGCCGGCCGCGTCGAGCCGCCGCATCTGCTCCGCGACGGCGCTGAAGACGGACGGGTCGCCGGAGTGGAGCCGGGCCACGTCCTGGCCGGCCGCGTGCGCGCGTACGCACTCGGCGATGATCTCGTCCAGGTTCAGCTGCGCGGTGTCGACGAGACGGGCGTCCGGCGGGCATTCGGCGAGCAGCTCGCGCGGGACCAGGCTGCCCGCGTACAGGCAGACGGGGGCGGCGGCCAGCGTCCGGGCGCCGCGCACCGTGATCAGGTCGGCGGCCCCGGGGCCCGCACCGATGAAGTACACGGTCATATCGTCTGATCCACCATTTCGGGGTCGGGCTGGTCGGACTGGTCGGACTGGGAGTGCGGGTGGGACGGGTACGGCTTGGTGACCGTCCACTGGGTGACGGGCATCGCCTGGCGCCAGCCCGTGAAACCGCCGACCGGTACGGCGTGCGCGACGGCCAGTTTGACCAGTTCGCCGCCGTGGCGGCGGTAGCGGTCGGCGAGGACCGCCTCCGACTCCAGGGTGACGGTGTTGACCACGAGCCGGCCGCCGGGAGCCAGTGCTTCCCAGGCCGCGTCGAGCAGGCCCGGCGCGGTCAGGCCGCCGCCGATGAACACCGCGTCGGGGGCGGGCAGTCCGGCGAGCGCATCGGGGGCGGAGCCGGTGACCACGCGCAGGCCGGGGACGCCGAGCGCGGCCGCGTTACGGGTGATCCGCGCGGCCCGCTCCGTCACCCGCTCCACGGTCACCGCCCGGCAGGACGGGTGCGTGCGCATCCACTCGATCCCGATGGAGCCGGAGCCGCCGCCGATGTCCCACAGGAGTTCACCGGGGGCGGGGGCGAGGGCGCACAGGGTGGCGGCGCGGACGTGCCGCTTGGTGAGCTGGCCGTCGTGCTCGTAGGCGGTGTCGGGCAGGCCGGGGGTCGCGCCGAGCCGGGGGGCCTCGGTGCGGGGGTCGCGGCGGCAGTCGACGGCGACGACGTTGAGGGGGTCGCCGGGCGGGTGTTCCCAGCTCTGGGCGAGGCCCTCGTACGTGTCCTCGTGCTCGGAGCCGAGCTGTTCCAGGACGCGCATCCGGCTGGGGCCGAAGCCCCGCTCTCGAAGCAGAGCAGCGATCTTGTTCGGGGTCACTGCTCCGGCGCTCAGCACCAGCACCCGGCGGCCCTCGTACAGCGCGGCCGCGAGCCGGGCCACCGGACGGCCGACCACCGTGACCACCTCGGTGTCCTCCACCGGCCAGCCGAGGCGGGCGCAGGCGTAGGACACGGAGGAGGGGTGCGGGACGACGTGCAGGGTGTCGGGTCCGAGCTCCTCGGACAGGGCGCGGCCGATCCCGTAGAACATCGGGTCGCCGCTGGCCAGCACCGCGATGCGGCGGCCCGCGTGCTCGGCCATCAACTTCGGCACGGCCGGGCGCAGCGGGCTGGGCCACGCCACGCGGGTGCCGCCGCATTCCCCGGGCGGGAGCAGGTCCAGCTGCCGGGGCCCGCCGATCAGCACCTCGGCCCCGGCCAGCGCGGCCCGCGCGGGGGCGGTGAGCCCGTCCCAGCCGTCGGCGCCGAGGCCGACGACCGACACGGGGGTGGGGGGCGGTGCGGAGCTCACTGGGTGGACCTCGGGGTACGGAAGCGGGTGGACCCGCAGCCTACTGCTCCCGCCCCCCACACCCGGCGGGCGGGCCCCGCGCCCCCGACGGGCGGGGCCCGGGGCCGGCCTGGGGCGGGGCCCGGCCCTGGGTAGGCCCTGGCCCGGTCGGGCCCGCCTTGGGCCGCGGGCCCGGCCCTGGCCCAGCCCGGCCCCGGGACCTGGGACCTCACGGGCCAGCGGCGGCTGGTGTTCGCCCGGTGCTGGCCCTGTCCGCGCGGGTCTGCCCGGCGGGGCGGAGTTCCCCTACCCACCCTTCGCCCGTTCCCCGGGGCTCCGCCCCGGACCCGTTGCCGCGTGCGACGCCGTTGCCGGGGGCCAGCCCCCGGAACCCCCGCTCCTCAAACGCCGGAGGGGCTGGAATTGCCCTGCGGGCAATCGGGGGTCGGCCAAATCCAGCCTCGCCGGCGTTTGAGGCGCGGGGTCTGGGGCGGAGCCCCAGGGGGTCCGGGCGCAGCCCGGGGCCCTTCCAGCCCGTCCGGCGTTTGAGGACCGGGGCAGGGCTGGCCCTGGGAACGGTGGAAGGGCGGGTAGGGGAACTCCGGCCCGCGCAGCGGTGGGCACAGGGTGCCCGGGGCCGGGTTCCGGGGAGCTCCGCCCCCGCGCAGCGGTGGGCACAGGGCCTTCGGGGGAGCTTCGGCTCGAGGGGCTCCGGAGGCGTGTTGTGGGTGGGGCTCCCGCAGTAGGGTGCGGGGGCCGGTGGGCCGTGGGGTTCCCGGGAGGGGAGGAGCTGCCATGGCGGGCTGGAAGGCCGACCGGATACCGGATCAGAGCGGTCGGACGGCCGTCGTCACCGGAGGCAACAGTGGGATCGGCTACGCGGCCGCCAGGGAACTCGCCCGCCGCGGCGCCTCGGTCGTGCTCGCGTGTAGGAGCGGCTCCCGCGGCCGTGCCGCCGAGGTCGCGCTGCGCGGCGAAGTGCCCGGTGCCGAGGTGGAGTTCATGGAACTCGACCTCGCCGATCTCGCCTCCGTAAGGGAGTTCGCGGACGCGTACGGGCGCCGCCACGGCACCACCCTCGACCTCCTCGTCAACAACGCCGGCGTGATGGCCCTGCCGTACGGCCGCACCGCCGACGGGTTCGAGACGCAGTTCGGGGTCAACCACCTCGGGCACTTCGCCCTCACCGGACTGCTCCTGCCCCACCTCCTCGCCGCCCCGCCCGGAGCCCGGATCGTCAGTCTCTCCAGCGGCTTCCACGTCTTCGGGGACGTGGACCATGAGGATCTCAACAGCGAGCGGGGGTATAGGCGTTGGATCGCCTACGGCCGTTCCAAGACCGCGAACCTGCTCTTCACCCACGAGCTCGCCCGGCGCCTCGCGACCGCCGGGTCCGGGATCGTCGCGGCCGCCGCCCACCCCGGCTACTCCTCCACCAACCTGCACGTCGCGGCGGCCCCGCAGGCTGGCACCGGCCTCGGATCGCGGCTCGCCGTCGCCGCCAACGGCCTCGGCGTCGCCATCGGCAACGGGATCATCGCCCAGTCCGCGGCCTCCGGCGCGCTGCCCACCCTGTACGCGGCCACCGCGCCCGGGGTCCGGCCGGACGAGTTCATCGGGCCGCGGTTCAGCGTTCGCGGCGCGCCGCACCGTTCCTGGCGGGCGAAATGGACCCTGGACGACAAGTCCGGCGAACGGCTCTGGGCCGCCTCCGAAAAGCTCACCGGAGTCTCGTACGCGTCTCTATCGCGCTGAATCCCCGGGGGTTAGCTTGCTACTCGCCAGTCACTTCAGGCTGTCGGGCCGCATTCCGCCGCATCCCGCCGCATCCCCTGGGAGAGCCATGCGCAGATCCGTCCTGCCCGTTCCCCTGCTGTTCTCGGTGCTCGTCGCCACCGTCGCGGCGCTCGTCGCGGCCCTGCTCACCGCCCCGACGGCGCGGGCCGCGGATTCCGCGGAGGCCGCCGCCCGCGCGCAGCAGCGTACGCCGGTCGTTCTCGTCCACGGCTTCGGGGACACCGCGGCCTCCCTCGACGGGCTGGAGGACCATCTGCTCACCCAGGGGTGGCTCGCCAGTGACCTCGCCGAATTCGGCTACGACTGGGCCGCCACCAACGACTCCAACGCCGCCCGCTTCGGCGCCTTCCTCGCCGAACGGTTCGGCAGCCGCCCCGTCGACGTGGTCGCCCACAGCATGGGATCGCTACTGACGCGCAAGTACCTCAAGGACGGCGGGAGTTCCCGGGTCCGCGCCTGGGTCTCGCTCGGCGGGCCCAATCACGGGGCGGGGGACGCCGCCCCGTGCGGGCCCTTCGCGACCTTCTGCGACATCCACGCGGCCTCGCTCGCGGACATGACCCCCGGCAGTCCCTTCCTGACCTCCCTCAACGCGGGCGACGAAACCCCGGGCGCCACCCGCTACACCACCATCAGCTCCACCTGCGACCAGCAGATCCCGCCCGGCGACAGCCGCGCCCCGCGTTCCACCGAGCTGGCGGGAGCCGTCAACCACGTCCTGCCGGTGGGCGACAGCGGCTGCCCCTCGCACTACGGACTGCTCGGCAACGACTGGGTGCGGCGCCAGATCGTCGCCGAGCTCTCCAAGGATCCGGTGAGCGAAGTGGAGCTGAAGGGCGGGCCGTTCCGGATCACCGTCGACTCGGCCCGGTTTACCTCCAGCGGCGAGAGCGGGCCCGAGCTGTACGACGGGCTCACGCTGACCACCGACGGGACCGCCCGCTCCCTCTGGCACCGCGACCGGTCCGGCGCCACCGCCTTTCCCGACCACGACCCCTGGTTCGGGCTCGATGACGCAGCCCGGAGCCAGGTCTTCAACGGCCGGGCGACCGTCACCGCCTACCTCACCGACGCCGACTACAGCGCCGGGAACAACGACGACGTGATGGCCGCCGGCCGGGTCCACTGGGACCCGGCGCTCGGCTTCGGCCGGTTCGCCGCCAGGATGTCCGGCGTGGACGGCGGCGAGGTCTCCGTCACCTACACCGTCACCCCGGTGCAGGGCGTCCCCGCCTGCCGGGTCCGCGTGGACCAGGCGGAACTGACCTACTTCGACGACGGCACGACCCGTCCCGCGCTCTACGGGGACATCGCGGTCCGGACCGGCGACGGTGTGCGCACCCCCGTCTGGTCGCGCTCCGGCTCCGACCCGTCGACCTTCCCCAACCAGGGCAACCGCACCGACCCGGACCCGTACTTCTACCAGCGCGTCGGCTCGGGGACCACGTACGGTCCCGGCCCGTTCGAGATCGGCGTCTTCCTCTGGGACTACGACGCCTCCTCGGCCGACGACCTGGTCGCCCGGGGCACGGTGGCCTGGGATCCGTACACCGACCGGCCGGGCACCCGTACGAGCGAGTTCCGAGGCGACGACGGAGGGTATGTGAAGGTCACCTGGACCGCCCTCTGTCCCTGACCCCGATGAAGGTCCGCACGGAGGTCCCGGCGGGGGCGCGCCCCGGTATGAGCCCGTCCGCCCCCGTCGAGCCTCCGGGCGCCCCGTCCGGGCCCTGACCAGGGCTCCCCGGCCTCCGTCACACTCGGCGGCATGGACGACGACGCAACGGACAACCACCTACGTACCACCGGACCGCACGCCGGGGATCAAGCCGAGGACCGCGCCGGGGACCATGCCGTGGTCCTCGGCGCGGGCATGGCCGGACTGCTGGCCGCGCGGGTGCTCGCGATGCGGTTCTCCCGGGTCACCGTGATCGAGCGGGACGAACTGCCGCAGGGAGAGCCGGTGTTCAGGCACGGAATACCCCAGTCGCGGCATACGCACGTGCTGTGGGCGCGGGGCGTGGAGCTGATCGAGCGGATGCTGCCGGGCACCACCGGCAAGCTGCTGGCCGCGGGGGCGGTCCTGGCCGAATCGCCGCGCGACTTCCTCTGGCTGAGCCCGGCCGACTGGTTCGGACCGGTGCCGGGGGCCAAGGTCCTCCTCGCGAGCCGGGAGCTGCTCGACCGGACGGTGCGCGGGGAGGTCCTGCGCAACCCCCGTGTGCGGATCCGGGGCGGTGCGACGGTCGCCGGACTCGTGGCCGGGGCGGACGGCCGCACGGTGAGCGGCGTGCGACTGCGCGACGGTGAGGAGCTGGCCGCACGGCTCGTCGTCGATGCGACCGGCCGCACCTCGAAGGCCCCCGCCTGGCTCACGGACATCGGCCACCCGGCGCCGGCGGTCACCCGCTACGACTCCCATCTCGGGTATTCCAGCCGCTACTTCGAGATGCCGGACGATCCGGACCGGAGCTGGCAGGGCTTGTACGTTCAGGGCCGGCCGGACCTTCCGCGCGGCGGCGTGCTGATGCCGCTGGACGGGAACCGCTGGCTGGTGACCCTCGTCGGCAACGGCGAACACGCCCCGCCCGTGCGGGAGGAGGAGTTCCTCCCGTTCGCGCAGAGCCTGCGCAGTCCGGCCCTGTACGACGCCATCCGGGACGCGGTCCCGCTGTCCGCGCCCACCGCCTTCCGGAACACGGCGAACGAATGGCGCCACTACGAACGCCTGGAGCGCTGGCCGGCCGGCTTCGTGGTCCTCGGCGACGCCGCCTGCCGGTTCAACCCCGTGTACGGGCACGGGATGACGGTCGCCGCGCTCGCCGCGGAGGCGCTGGCCAAGGAGATCCGCACGCTGGGTCCGGAGCAGATCGCCGCGGCCTCCCGCAGGATCCAGCGCCGGACCACCGCCGTGGTGGCCGTGCCCTGGCAGATCGCCACCAGCGAGGACATGCGGTACGCGGTCACGGAAGGCCCCCCGCCGGACCGGGCCACGCGGATCCTGCAGCGCTACATGGCCCGGGTGATGGCGGGCGCCAACACCGACCCGGCGATCGCCGCCCGCTTCTTCGGGGTGCTCTCGCTGACCCGCCCGCCGGGCATCCTCATGGACCCGGTCACGATGGTCCGCGTCCTGTCCAAGCCGCGCCTCCCGGACACCCCGGAAGCCACCGCCTACCCGCCGCACCACCGCCCGCCCGCAGAGCGGGGGGCGCGCCGCAGCGCCTAGGGCCCTCGCGTGATCGCCGTGCACTTCCCGGCCGGGCCGGCGGGTTTCCGCCGGTCCGGCCGGGCGCGCGTTCAGCTTCGGCAGGTCACTTCGATGGGGTGAGCTGTACCGTCGTCAGGGCGCCGCCCGCGGCCTCCTTCACCACCGTGAGCCGGGTCCCGGTGTCCGGCACCTTGACCCCGAGCTGCGGCAGCTCCGCGTTCCAGTACGTCCCGTGGCGGTCGTCGAAGACCGGTACGCCGCTCCGGGCCGGGATCACGGTCGGGACGCCCGCCTTGTGCAGGACGATCCGGTCGCTCCTCCCGAGGGAGAAGGGCGCGTCGAAGGTCTGCGCACGCGCGTTGAGCAGCGTGCCGTCCGCATGGGTCAGCGGCGCCGGACGGGAGTCGACGGGCAGCAGCATGCCGCCGCCGGGGTGCGCCTTGGTGGTGTTGTCGCTGTACGCCGTGTCCCAGAGCCAGATCAGCACGCCCTGCTGGTACGGGTAGAACTCCACCTTGTCGCCCGTGAAGCCGAAGTTGTACGGCCCCGTCCGCAGCAGGCTGCCGTAGCCGGTGTAGCGGCGGTTCTCCACGAAGTACGCCCGCGGGTGCTGCTCGCTGCCCGTACGGCCCTGCGTACGGGACCACTTGACCGCCGTCCAGCCGTTCGCGCCCTGCTCCGCCCCGTCGCGCAGCAGCACCCGGCCGTCGTCGCCCGCCGTGACGCGGAGGTCGTCGAAGGTGACGCCCTTGCCGTGGGTGTTGCTGTCGGAGGTGACGCGCAGCCGCAACTGGACCGACTTGCCCGCGAATTGGCCGAGCGGGACCGAGAGCTGCGTCCAGCCCGCCGAGGTGCCGGAAATCCCCTTCGCCCCGATCGGCGTGGCGTCCACCGTGCCCGGCAGCGCCGTCCAGCCGGCCCCGCCGTCCGTGGAGGCCTCCACCGTCAGGTAGTCGAAGTCCTGCTCGATGTCGTACCAGAGGCGGGCGTCCAGGCGGGCCGGTGTCCCGGCCGCGACCCCCGTGAGGTCGACGGGGCGCGTCAGGGTGTTGTCCATGAAGTCGCCCGTACCGCTCCACCACTGGCTGGCGCCCTCGTACGGGTCGACCAGCTCGGTGGTGGTCGCGGACGGCGGCAGGTGCACCAGCAGGGCCTGCGGCTCCTCGGTGTTGTAGCCGGACACCCCCAGCGTCGCCCGCGTCGTGCGGCCCGCGTCGGCCTCCGTGTACCGGAGCCAGCCCAACTGCAGCTTGCTCCACGGGTCGAGGTCGCCCGGGAACTCGCCCGTGGAGTTGCGGCCCCTGCCCAGGTAGGACGCCGAGGACATCAGCGACCAGAAGTTGACGCTGTTGTCCCCGTCCGAGCTGTACAGGTCCGGCAGGCCCAGATCGTGCCCGAACTCGTGCGCGAAGAGGCCCGCGCCGCTGTTCTCCCCGCCGGTCAGGTAGTCACCGGCCCAGATGCCGGTGTCGCCGACCGGGGTGCCGCCCGCCTTGTTGCCCTCCGGGCCCGCGCTGCCGGCCTGGTTCCAGTAGGCGAACCAGCGGTGCGCCCACACGGCGTCCTTGCCCTGCGCGCCGCCGCCCCAGGTGCCGTCCTTGCCCGCGTGGACGACGACGAGGTGGTCGAGGTAGCCGTCCGGCTCGTCGAAGTTCCCGTCGTGGTCGGCGTCGTAGCGGTCCCACACGTCGTACTCGGCGAGCTGCGCCTTGATCTGTTCGGCCGTACGGCCCTTCGCGCGCTCGGACTTGTACCAGGAGTCCGTGGCGTCCCGGATCATGTCCCAGTTGGTCCGGCACTGGCCGGACTCGGAGCAGTTGTCGGTGCCGTAACGGGCTTCGTTCCAGGGGAGTTTGACCCAGTCGGTCACCGTGCCGTCCATGTCGTACCGGCCGGAGGACTGGAGCCGGTAGTAGGCGCGCAGGGATGCCGACTGCGGGTCGGTGGAGAAGAACTGCTTCTCGTAGAAGGACCGGTCGAAGTCCTTGCGCCACAGGGTGTGGTTGTCGTCCGCGGCGGGCTTGCCGATCGTGTTGTGCGCAGGGCCCGGGGTGCCGCCGAAGCGCGGCTTGCCCTCGAACTCCGTGGTGTTGTCCACCTGGTCGCCGAACTCGGCGAGGATCACGAAGACCTTGTCCTTGCGCTCCTGGGCCAGTTCGACGTACCGCTTGCCGATCTTGGCCTGGCGCGGCAGCCTGCCGTCGGTCCCGGCGCGCAGGCCGCCGGGACGGCCTGCGGCCACCTCTTCGAGGGCCTGGCGGCGCAGGGCCTGCCGCTGGAGCTCCAGGGGTGCGGGCGGCGGGGCGGCCCGATCGGTCTGCTGCTGCCCGGCGGGCGTCGGCGTCGGCGCCGGGGCCGGGGGTGCGGTGGCGGCGAGCGCGGGGGCGGCGAGGAGGGCGAGGGATATCGCCGCTCCCACCGCAGCGAGTCTGCGCAACGTAGCGGGCCTTTCTGGAGGTTCCGGCCGGTTGGGTTGATCAGAGCGGGAGTAATATTTCACATGTGACAGGTGATTGATAGATGTCGGGGAGGGGGATGGGGGAGCGGGACGGGGAGCGTGCCCGAGTGCCGCGCAGCGTGTGCCCGAGCGGGGCAGGACGTGTGCCCGCGCGGGGCGGGACGTGTGCCCCGGCCCCTTCGAACTCGACGTTCCGAGGGCCCCGTTCGCCGCGCGGCGCTATCGTGCCGAGTGGGGGCGACGGTGCGAGGGGGCGGAACCGCGATGCGTTTTCTGTTTGTGCACGGCACGGGGGTGCGGCGCGAGCGGCACGACACGCTCTTCGCCCTGGTCCGGGACCGGCTGACCGCCCGGTTCCCCGGGGCGACCGTCGACTCCTGCTTCTGGGGGGAGCGGTACGGGGCCACCCTCAGCGCCGACGGGCGTTCGGTGCCCGGACTGGGCGCCCCCGGTACGGTCCCCGGGCCCGATCAGGAGGAGATCGCCGAGTGGGGGCTGCTGATCGCCGACCCGCTCTGCGAGCTGCGGGTCCTGGCGGAAGCCGGCTGGGACACCGCGTCCGGCGGCCACCCCGATGACGACCCCGACGGGGACGCGTTCGCCATGCCCGGCGTGCAGTCCGCGGGCGGCCGCGTCCTGGAGCTGCTCGACGCACTCTCCGGGGTACCCGGGGTCCCCGACGGCGGCGAACAGGCCGCCCTGCTGCTCGGCACCGGCCTCGCCGCCGGATTCCCCGCCGCCCTGGAGAGCGTCTCCCGCTCCGCGGAGGCCGCCCGCGCCGGGGACCGGGCCACCGGCGAGACACAGGCCCGGGAGCTGGCCAAGGCCCTGGCCCGCGCGGTGACCGCCGCCGCACTCGCCTCGGCCGGAGCCGAGGCCGACTGCACCGGAGCCGAACGCGACCGCCTGGTCGAGCTGATCACCGCCCGACTCGGTGGCGATGCCCGGTTCCCCGGCGCCCGCGCCGCAGCCGTCCTCGGCCGGCTCGCGCTCCGCGTCACCACCCAGCCACTGCTCAACGCCTGGCGCGGCTCCCTCACCGTCGGGGCCACCCCCGCCCTCGGCGACATCCTGCGCTACCAGGCCCGGGGCGCCGACCTCCGTGCGTTCCTGCACGAGCGGATCACCGCCGAGCCCGGGCCGACCGTCCTCATCGGCCACAGCCTCGGCGGCATCGCGCTGGTGGACCTCCTCGCCCTCGCGGCCGCCCGCGGCGAACCGGTGCCCGGGGTCGAACTGCTCGTCACCGTCGGCTCGCAGGCCCCCTTCCTCTACGAACTCGGCGCCCTGGCCGGGGTCGTTCCGGGCACCAAGCTCCCGTACGCCTTCCCGCGCTGGCTCAACGTCTACGACCGCCAGGACGTGCTCTCGTACCTCGCCGAGCCCGTCTTCCCCGGCGACCCGCGCGTCAGCGACCAGGAGATCGGCAGCCGCCAGCCCTTCCCGGCCTGCCACAGCGCCTACTGGAAACAGGACTCCCTCTACGCACGCATCGAACGGGCGGTGGCCGAAGCGGAGATCGGGTGAACCCCCTCGACCTGCTGCCCTCCGAGCTGGGGCCGCGCACCTTCGCGCTCGTCGCCGGGGTCGAGACGTACGAGATCAGCCGCCACTGGAACCTGCGCGGCCCGGCCCGCGACGCCCTGCGGTTCGCCCGCTGGCTCACCGGGCCGGGAGGGGTGCCGCCGGGCCACGTACGGCTGTTGCTGTCCCCGCTCGACGATCCGGACTCCCTCGACTGGTCGGCCTCCGCAGGTCTGGAAGCCCTGCGCGACACGCACCGCCCGGCGACCGAGGCGAACACGAAAACGGTGCTGTTCGACGAACTCCCGGCGTGCGACGGCGATGTGCTCGTCATCTTCTGGGCCGGCCACGGCTACACCGAACCGCACCGCGGTGACCTGATGCTGCCCTCCGCGGACGCCGGGACCGGCCAGATCCTCCACCTCAACCTCGACTCCGCACTGCGCTGGTGGCGCACCAGCCTCGTCAAGCGCGAGGTCTTCCGGTACCAGGCCGCCCTGGTGGACGCCTGCCGGGTCGACGCACCCCGCGAGGCCCGGTGGAACTTCGGGGCCAACGACTACGGCGGCGGCGCCACCGTGCCGGGGCCCCCCCAGTTCCGGCTGTACGCCTCCCGCGAGGGCGAGGCCGCGCAGAACGACGCCGAACGCGGCGCCGGCCGCTTCACCGAGGAGCTCCTCGCCGAACTCGGCGAACGGCCGGTGCGCGAGGCCGTCTCCGGTCTCGTCGACACCGCACGCTCCATCCACCGGACCTTCCTGGGCCTGCGCGCACGCGGCGAGGGCTGGCAGCTTCCGCAGTTCGTCGTGGACCGCAACTGGGACGCCTCCTCCTTCCTCGACGACGACGTCCCCGGGCTGGCGCCGCCGCGCGCCGGGCGCCTCGACCAGAGCGCCTGGGACGGGCTCGGCGAGCTCTTCGAGGGCCGCGACCTGCCGCGCTGCGCCTACGAGGCGTACCTGTGGGCCTTCAAGGCCGCCGGCTGCGCCGCCCCCGCCCGGGGCGGGCTGCCCGGTGACAGCCTGCTGGAGGTGGCCCAGGACCTGGACGAACGCCACGGCGGGCCGGGCGGGATGCCGCTCGCGGTGCCCTTCGTACGGTTCCTCGCGGAGCAGGGCGCGGCGGGCGACGAGCGGTGGGCGGCCCGGGTGCGCGACTGGGTGCGCGCCACCCGAGAACGCCTCGGCCTGCCCGCACTGCCGCCCCCGCCCCCTCCTGCGCGGAAGACGGCCCTGCACGTACGGCTGGAGACGCCGCCGGGCGGGGAGGACGGCTTCCTCGTCCGGATGTGGCTGCGGCGGGTGGCGACCGAGCACATCTGGGAATCGGAGGGGGAGCCGGTCCGGCTGGACGCGGTACGGGACGCACTCGTACGGCAACTCGGGTCGGTGGCCAAGGCGTGGGGCGCCGATGCGGAGGCCGGGCGGCTGTCCGGTGCGGTGGAGCGGATCGAGTTCCACGTGCCGTACGAGCTCCTGGACCTCGACTTCGACCAGTGGCAGGTCCCGCGCGGCCCGGGCGGGCGGACCCGGCCCCTGGGCGTGGTCTACCAGGTGGTGGTGCGCTGCCCGCAGGAACGCGAGGACACCGGCGCCGAATGGCGCGGCAAATGGCGCTGGCTGTGGGCCCAGGGCGGCCGGCACCCGGACGCGGTCCGGGTGGTGGCCGACGCGGACGCGGACGACGGGCTCGGCATGGAACTGGGCGCGGGACCGGCACCCGCGTGCGTACTGGCCCACACCCGGCCCGGGGCACGGACCTCGGCGGTGGTGGACGCCGTCCTCGAGGGCGGCGTCCCGGTGGCCCTCTGGCACCGGCCCCCGGCCCCGCGGCGCCCGGTCCGGTCCGGGGGTGCGGGGAGTGCGGGCGCGGGGCCCACTGGCGGTATCGGGAGTGCCGGAGGTGCGGGGAGTGCCGGGGGCGCCGGGGGTGCCGGGGGTGCTGGAAGTGTGGGCGGTGCCGGGGGTGTCGGTCCGGACGGGTTCGCGGGTGATCTGCTCGCCCTGTTGGCGCCGGCCGGTGAGGACGGGCGGCCGCCCGACCCCGGCGCGCTCGACGTGCTCGCGCTGCCCGCCCGCGTACGCGCGGTGCGCCTGGCGGCGGCCGTCGCGGGCGCGGGCGCCCCTGCCGCCGATCGCCGACAGCCGCCGGGGGGAGACCGGTTGGTCCTCCTGTGGGACGATCCCGACGACACCCTCATCCTCCGGTCCCTGGCTTGAACCCGATGCCGACACCGACGCCGATGCCCACACCGCCGACTCCGATCCCGCACCCGGCCCGGGGGCGGGTTCCGTACCCGATCGGGGACTCCGGTCCCGTGCCTGGCTGGGGGTGGGTCCCGTGCCCGACCGGGGGTCGGATCCCGCGCCTGGCCGGCGGTGGGTCCCGCATCCGACCCGGGGGCGGGCCCAGCACCCGGCCCGGGGCGGATTCAGCGCCCGGTCCTGGCTTCCGTACCGATCCCGATGACCGCTCGTAGCGACGGACCGTGATACCGACGATGGAGGCAGAGGCTGTGGTGAAGGACTGGTGGCTGTACCAAGGGACCGGCGAGGCCGCCGAGCGCCGGGCCAGGCTGGAGGCCGGACCGCCACCGCCCTGGCGGGATTTCGAAGGCGTCCCCGACCCGGGGTACACGCCCCCCGGCTGCGAGGGGCCGGCCTGGGAGCGGACCTGGCGGCGCGGTGAGGGCTACGTGCCCGACGAGTTGGAGAAGGACGTGGTCAACACGGCCCTGCACCTGCGGCGGCCGCTCCTGATCACGGGCAAGCCGGGAGTCGGCAAGTCCACGCTCGCCTCCAGCATCGCCGCCGACCTGGGCCTCGGCCCCGTCCTGCACTGGCCGGTCACCAGCCGGACCGTCCTGCGCGACGGCCTCTACCTGTACGACGCCATCGGCCGGCTCCAGGAGGCGGGGCTGGAGCAGCTGCGCACGCCCGGCGCCGAGCCGCCCGCGGCCCGCGCCCTGGCGGCCTCCGCCTCCGCCTCCACCGCGGAGGGTGGTCCCTCCATCGCCCGCTACCTGCGCCTCGGCCCCCTCGGCACCGCCCTGCTGCCCCAGGACCGACCCCGCGTCCTGCTCGTGGACGAGATCGACAAGAGCGACATCGACCTCCCCGGGGACCTCCTCACCGTCTTCGAGGACGGCGGCTTCGTCATCCCCGAGCTCGCCCGGCTCGCCAAGGAGGCCCCCACCGTCGCCATCGGCACCGACGACGACACGGAGGAGGCCGTACGGATCTCCCAAGGCCGCGTCCAGTGCCGGTACTTCCCCATCGTCGTCCTCACCAGCAACGGCGAACGCGATTTCCCGCCCGCCTTCCTGCGCCGCTGCGTCCGACTCCACCTGGACCCGCCGGACCCCGACAAGCTCGCCCGCATCGTGCGCGGCCGGCTCGGCGTCGACATCGAGAACAGCGACGAGTACCGCGATCTGGTCCAGAGTTTCCTGGAGCGCGCCGAGGACGGCGACCTCGCCACCGACCAGCTCCTCAACGCCATCCAACTGCGCCTGGCCGGTGCCTGGTCCGCCCCCGGAGACCGCGAGCGTTTCCTCGACACCGTCATGCACCACCTCACCGGGCCCTCCGCGTGATCGAGAAGCTCCTCGCCGCCCTGGCCGAAGGCGCCGAGGACAACGGCCCGCGGCCCGGGGTCGGGGCGGAGGAGATCGCCGACATCCTGTGGCTCGCGACCCGGGTGGACGCGGCCGCGCGAGGTGAGCCTCCGGCACCGCCCCCGGCGGCCGGGCCTGAACCGGCCCCGGGCGAGACGGAGTTACCCGTCATGGCGGGCGGCGGCGTCGGCGCCGCCGAACCGGGCGTCCAGTACTTCCCCGCGGCCGGTGCCACCCCTGTTCCCGCCGCCGGCCGGGCCGCGGGAGGCGGCGCACCCACCGGCACCCCCGGCGGCGGGGTCGGAGCCGGCGCCGCCCCCGCGCCGGCCGTGCGCCGGGGCACCGCGGTACGGCTGCCGCGCGCCGCCACCCTCGACGACCCGCTCGCCCTGATGCGCGCCCTGCGCCCGATCGGCCGCCGCAGCATCGGCGGTCCGGGGGAGGAGCTGGACGAACAGCTCACCGTCGAGCGCAGCATCGAGCGGATGGTGCTCACCCCGGTCCTGCGCCCCGCCGAGAGCCGCTGGCTGGACGTGGCCCTGGTCGTCGACTCCCACCCCTCGATGCTGCTCTGGTCCGACCTGGTGGAGGAGGTCCGCGGGCTCCTCACCCGCAGCGGGGTCTTCCGCGACGTACGGACCTGGCGGCTCACGGGCACCGGCCCCGGCGGCGTGCCCATGGTCGCGCACCATCGCGACAGCCCGCCCCGCAACCCCTTGGAGCTGGTCGACCCGGCGGGCCGGCGCCTGATCCTGGTGCTCTCCGACACGGTCGCCGGCGGCTGGCGCGAGGCCCCGCTGCGCGGTGTCCTGCGGCAGTGGTCGGCGCACAACGCCGTGGCCGTGCTCAACGTCCTGCCCGAGCGGCTCTGGACGCGCGGGGCGGTCCGGCCGGTCCCCTTCGCCGTCCGCGCCGACCGGCCCGCGGCGGCCACCCGCTCCTGGCAGCGGGTCCCGATGACCCGGCGGGCCCGCGGCGGCGGTGCGGTGATCCCGGTCGTCGGCATCGCCTCCGGGAGCCTGGCCCGGCTGGTGCGGGTGGTGTCCGGCGACGGCCGCTGGCGGCGCCTCGCCTGCCTGCGCCTCGACGCGGAACCCGCGCGCGAAGCCCCGTACGGGACGGGGGCGGGGACGGGGACGGCGCCAGAGGTCCCGAAGTTCCTCCAGGACCCGCTGGAAGCGGTGGAGCGCTTCCGCGCGAGCGCCTCCCCGACCGCCCAGCGCCTCGCCGACCACCTGGCCGCCGTACCGCTCACCCTGCCCGTGATGACCCTCGTACGCCGCTCCCTGCTCCGGGACTCCGAGCACGGGCACCTCGCGGAGGTGGCCCTGGGCGGACTGCTCGCCCCCTGGGACGGCGAACAGCCCGCCGATACGGTCGAGTTCGAATTCCTGCCGGGCGTACGGGAAGCCCTGCTCGGGTCGCAGCTGCGCGGTGACGTGGCCGCGGTGCGTGAGCTGGTCCGGCGGCGCGTCGGGGAGTACATGTCCCGCAACCGCGGCACCGGCCGCGACTTCACGGCGATCCGCCGCGGGCCCGGGGGCGGGGGGCGCCGCGAACTGGCGCCGGGCGCGATGCCGTTCGCCCAGGCCGCGGGACCGGTGTCGGGGCTGGCCGACCGGGTGGTGCGGGTCCGCTTCGATCAGCAGGCGGAGCCACAGGGCGTGGGCGTACTGCTGTCGCCCCGACTGGTCCTGACGGTCGACGGGGCGTCCCCCGCCCCGCGGACGGACGCCTTCGCCTGGGTCAGGGCCGGGGGCCGGGAGGTCCTGTGCCGCCAGGCCTGGGGAGACGGGGCGGCCCCCCAAGTGCTCCTGCTCGTCTCCGACGTGGACCTCGTGGACCCGGCGGACTGGACGGAGCCGGCCTGGGCGAGCCCGAGGAGGCACCTCGTCGTGGACGGCGCGACCGACCAGGGCGAGGCGGTGGCGCTGACCGGCGAGGTCCTCTCGTACCAGGGGGAGCGCAACGGGGAACTCGTCCGGCTGTCCGCCGAGCCGGAGGCCTGGACCCTCTACGTCGGCTCCCCGGTCTCCCAGGACGGCCTGCTGGCGGGCATCGTGCACACGGTGCTGCCGGACCGGATGGTGTTCCTGACCGGCCGGGCACTGCTCGATCAGCCCGGATTCGGCGAGGCCGTGGCGGCGTACGCGCGCGCCGGGAACGAGATCTCCGGCCTCTGCATGGCGGTCCGGCCCGCCGGGGCCGTGGGGCCGGAGATCTTGGAGCTCCTCGAACTGGCGAGAAGGGACGGCGAGGTGCTCGGGCACCTGTCCGCGCTGGAGGACGGGGTCGTGCTCCTCCCGATGGCCGATCCCGGATCCCTCGGAAAGGCGGGGACGGTGCTGTCCGAACTGCCCGTGGTCATGTCCCGGCTGCGCGCGGCCTCGGGTGTCTCGCTGGGAGTGGCGCTGGCCAGAGGGGAGTTCACGTTCGACGAGGAAGGAGTGCACGGACCGGCGGTGGAGGAGGCCCTGCGACTGGTCCGCACCGCCGCGCTCGGCGAGCGGCTGAACGCGGCCGGTGCGCGGGGGGCGATCATCCCCGTTGCGGGCCCGTCGCTGCTCGATGTCACCGGGCTGGGGGCCCTCACGGTCGAGCAGGCGGAGCCGGGACCGGTGGCCGGCCCCCAGCGGCCCGGGTGGATCCTGCTCGACGACGCAGTCGAGGCGGGGCGGTTGCTGCGCGATGTCGAACTGATCATCGGCGACCCGGCCATCGGCTGGTCTCGGTGCCGGTACGGGAGCCCGGGAGATCCGGCCGGGTGCACCGGCATCCGCCTGCCGGGCCACCCGCTCTGCCTGGCCCACGTGACGGAGCCGGACCGGATGAGGTACCTCGCGCTGATGGCTCCCGGCTCGCCGGTGGACATGCGGGGCACCACCTTCGCCGACGGCCTGCTCGAACGGCTGATCTCTGTGCTGCGCGACCGGGAGACGGGGCACGTGAGGATGGGGGCCGCACGGTTCGACCGGGCGCGCTTCGTCGACGACTGGGACCTGCCGGGAGGCGAGTTCGAGGAACGCGCTTGCTTCGACCGGGCCGTCTTCGAAGGCCGGGCGGCGTTCGACACGGTGCACTTCAAGGGGAGCGCTTCCTTCGGCCGGACCGACTTCCGGCGCGGAGCGACCTTCGACGCGGCCCTGTTCGACCGCGAAGCGCGGTTCGTCAGGGCGGACTTCGGGGGCAATGCCGGATTCGAGGAGGCCGTGTTCGCCCAAGGTCTCGACATGACCCGGGCCGAGGTGTGGGACAGGGTGCGGATGGGCCGGATGCGGGTGCGGGGGGCCGCCGAGCTCGGACGCGCGGTCTTCCACGGCCCCAGCGACTGGAGGGGGAGTGCCTTCCAGGGGCCCGCCACCTTCTTGTCCACCGTGTGGGGCTCCGGTGCGGTGTTCGATCAGGTCCGCTTCGAGGGCCTGGTCTCCTTCGACCACGCGACCTTCACCGGACCGACCTTCTTCAAGGGCACGTTCTTCGCGGACCGGGTGACCTTCGCCGAGACCGACTTCGCGGACCAGGGGGAGTTCATGAACGCGACCTTCATCGATCCCTCGGGGCTCCCTGACACGTGGCGGCCGCTCCTGCCCCCGTCGGGCGCCGCCACGTTCACCCTGGGCGGCGCCGACGGAGGGCCAGAGCTGACTGGGCCCTGAGCTACCCGCTCCGCCGGAGCAGGAAGAACAGGCTGGGGCCGAAGTTGAGGGCGGCCAGCGGGCTCTGGATGCGCTGCTCGACCGCCAGCAGGCGGTCCTCGCCGACGCTGCGCTTCAGCCGGCCGCTGCGCATGTTGGACACCGACAGCTTGTCCTCGACGCGCAGCCCGGCCTCGGCGAACTGCCGTACGACGGTGTCCGGATGGTGGTTGACGAAGGGGATGCCGCCCTCGGCGGCCTTCTCGGCGGAGCGGATGTCCACGGGGTCGCGCGGGATGCCGCGCAGCCGCTTCGCGTAGCGCAGCTTGTTCAGCATGTGCGCGGAGTTGGCCACCTCGATCAGGGCGCGGCCGCCGGGCTTCAGGACGCGCGCTATCTCGCGCAGCGTGGGGCCGGGGTCGGGGAGGTGGTGCATGACGCGGATCATGGAGACGAGGTCGGCCGATCCGTCGTCCAGTTCAAGGTGTCCGGGGCGCATGTGGTGCGCCGTGATCCCCGGATGGCCGGCCAGCAGCCGCCCTGCGATGGCCACGTGCTTGGCGCTCGGGTCGAACATCATGACCCGGTCCGCGTACTCCTTGAGGACCGGGCTCAACCGCCCGAACCCGCCGCCCACTTCGCAGACGAGTCCGTAACGGCTGTCGCCGATCAGGCGTGTGACCGCGGCCAGCTCCGCCGCGTGCTCGTAGTCGCGCCCCTGCCAGTAGGCGACGTAGTCCTCCGACTCGTCGTCGTACTGGTCGCCCCGTGCTCCGCCGTCGTCCATGTGCCGCCCCCCGATGTGCATGTGTGCTGCATCATCTCGGCGGATCCAGGGGGAGGCAACGGCTCCGGCGTGTGGATGCTGCGCGGATTCCCGGGTGCGGGGCCTGTCGGTCCCGCACCCGGGTCGCCACGGGCCGGGGTCAGGCGGTGGGCGGCACCCGTGCCGGGCGGCCGGCGCCGCGGGTCAGGCGGTAGCCGCCGATGCCCGCGAGGGCGGCGAGCAGGCCGCCGGCCGCCGTCCAGAGCCAGCGGTCCGACCACCAGGTGCCCGACCAGCCGTCGGCCGGTGCGATGCCGGACGCCGTACCGGCGCCCGGGACGAGCGGCGCGGCCAGGGCGTTGTCGGCCGCGTAGGCGCCGCCGACGTCCTGGGCCTCGGCCCGCACGCGGGCCCGTACCGGCTGTCCGAGGTCCTCCGGCGCGAGGTCGGTGACCGTGAGCCGGAGGTAGTAGGCGCCCGGCAGCGGGTCGTTGGCCCACTGATCGGCGCCCGAGCGGACCGGGCGCAGCGTGCAGGACAGGTCGACGGTCGCCGCGTCCTTGGCGGCCGTGCCGGTCTGCGTGCCGTACATGCAGGGCTGGCGGCGGCGCAGACCGTCGTACACGTCGAGCTGCCACGTGGAGGCGGAGTGCCGGCCGGCCGCGGCGGGCAGGGTGACCGAGGCCTTCACGGTGGCGCGCTGTCCCGAGTCCAGGGGGAGCACCCAGTAGAGGTAGTCGCCGGTGGAGGCGTCGGCCGTGGCCCCCTCGCCCAACTGGAGCGGGGTGGCGGTACGGAAGGCCGTGCCGGCCTCGGTCGGACCCTCCGCGCCGCCGCTCGGGCTCGGCGACGGCGAGGCCGCCACCCCGAACAGGCCGCCGCCCACGAGCAGGGCGGCGGTCAGCACGCGGCGCACGCGTCGTCCGCGAAGGCCGGCCGGGCCGGTCGAGGGCGCATCGGTTCGTTCACGTCTCAGGGCACTCATCAGTTGGTCCTCCAGACCGCGATACGCCAGCGGGAGACCCAGCCCCACACCAGTCCGGCGAGGAGGCCGGTGAGCGCCAGAACGGCGAGCAGCCACCAGCCGCGTCCGAGGCCGAAGGAGGCCACGTCGGAGGCCGCGTCCGGGCCGTCCACCACGTCGATGGTCAGCTCGACCGGCATGCCCGGGGTGGTCTTGACCGCGGCGGGCGCCGAGAAGGAGTTGCTGACCTGGAGGCACACCGTCTCGGACGGCTCCTCGTCGTCGGAGCTTCCCGCCTTGGGATAGCGCAGCCCGGACGAGATCAGGTCGGTCCGTCCGTCGCCGGCTTCCTGGCCGCGTACGATCTCCCGGCCGCTCAGCGTCGTGGCGCGCAGCAGCACGCCGTAGTCGTTGTTCACCGCGCGGTCGGCGCCGATGCTGACCGAGGCCCGCAGTTCCTTGCCCGGCGCCACGGAGACCCGGTACCAGCGGTGCTCCGCGAAGCTTTCGCGGTCACTGTAGAGACCGGGCTTCAACTCCGGTGCTCCCGTGCACTGCTTGGCGCCCTCGGTGGCCACCGGATTGACCACCGGAGTGGCCGCACGTCCAACCAACTGCCGTACTCTGCCCGAGAGTTCGGCCGTGTGCTGTACGGAGGTGTACGTACCGCCGGTGGCCTCGGCGATGCAGATCAGCTGGTCGCGGGTCTTCGCGTCGGGGACGAGCCCCAGCGTGTCGATGACCAGGTGGATCCCCTGGGCCGCGATGTCCCGGGCCACTTCGCAGGGGTCGAGCGGGGCGCAGGTGTCCTCGCCGTCGGTGATGAGCACGATCCGCCGGGTGGCGTCGCCGCCCTTCAGGTCCTCGGCGGCTCCGAGCAGCGCCGGCCCGATGGGCGTCCACCCGGTGGGGGCCAGCGTGGCGACCGCCGTCTTGGCCTCGGTCCGGTCCAACGGGCCGACCGGGTAGAGCTGCTTGGTGTCCTTGCAGCCGAGCGCCTTGTCGGGGCCGGGGTAGTTGGCGCCCAGGGTCCGTATGCCGAGCTGCACTTCGTCGGGTACGGCGTCCAGTACCTCGTTGAACGCCTGTTTCGCGGCGGACATCCGGGTCTGCCCATCGATGTCCTGTGCGCGCATCGAGCCGCTGACGTCGAGCACCAACTCGACCTTGGGCGCTTCCTTGGCCACCGGTTCCCCGGCGGCGGCACCTGCCGGGAACAACCCGGCAGCGAGGGTGACGAACAGGCCGCACGCACTGGCCCTCACCCATCTTCTAGTGATCATCGCCGGATCGTATTGAGATTCCCCGCACCCACCAAACCGAGCACCCGTTCCGGAGCCGGCACGCCGCGGTGGCGGCACCGGACCGATGCATCCGCGTCCATAGAATGAATCTATGCCCATCTCCCCGCGCGTCCCCGACCTTCCCGCCCTCGACCTGCTGCTCAGCGTCATCGAGCTCGGCAGTCTGGGGCGGGCCGCCGAGGCGCACGGCATCAGCCAGCCCTCGGCCAGCTCCCGCATCCGCTACCTGGAGAAGCTCGTCGGCCTTCCCGTACTGGAACGCTCCTCGCTCGGTTCGAAGCCCACCCCGGCCGGGGCGCTGATCGCGGAGTGGGCCCGGACCGTGATCGACGCGGCGCACGAGCTGGACGCCGGCATCGCCGCCCTGCGCGAACGGCGCGGCTCCCACCTGAAGGTCGCGGCCAGCCAGACGGTCGCCGAGTACCTGGTCCCCAAGTGGCTCATCGGGCTGCGGGCGCAGCATCCCGCCACCAGCGTCGCCCTCGAATCGGGCAACTCCGCCGAGGTGGCCCGGGCGGTCCTGGACGGCCGCGCCGAACTGGGCTTCATCGAGAGCCCCCGCGCGCCGAAGGGGCTCGAAAGCCATGCAGTGGCCAGGGACCGGCTCCTCGTCGTGGTGGCACCCACCCACCCCTGGGCGCGGCGCACCGACATCACCGTCGAGGAACTCGCCGCCGCCTCGCTGATCCAGCGGGAGGCGGGATCGGGGACGCGCACCGCCTTCGAGCGTGCGATCACGGCCCACCTGCCCGACTGGAAGCCCTCCGCCCTGCTGGAACTGGCCTCCACCACCGCCATCAAGACCGCCGTGGCCGGCGGCGGCGGCCCCGCCGTCCTCAGCTCGCTCGCCGTCGCCGACGAACTCGCCGCCGGCACCCTGCGGTCCCCGACGGTCACCGGCCTCGAGCTCGGCCGCTCGCTGCGCGCCGTCTGGCCCACCGGCCGGCGTCCGGCCGGCCCGGCCCGGGACCTGTACGCCCTGGCCCGCAGGCAGCTCGCCACGGGCTCGTAGGTTCCGGGTTCCGGGAGGTCATAGGTTCGCTCTATGGATCCATCGATCCGTTGCCGCTACCGGGCCCGAACTCCCCGCCGGAGGATGAACGCGTAAGCCTCCGATGAAGCAGGGACACCATGTACACCATCTTCTTCCTCCTGATCTCCCTATGCGTCCTGGCGGTCCTCCGCGACCGGCCGGGCGGGACACGGCTCCTGCTGTGGGCGGGAACCCTGAGCGTGACGCTCCTCGCGTTCCTCCCCCACCTCGACCGCACCTTCGATCTGAGCTTCTGAGGAGGAGCAGGAATGTCCACCGACACCACCCTCACGTCCGTCACCACCGGCGCATCCGTCACCACCGGCGCATCCGCCGCCACCTCCGTCGCCCGCCCCGCAGGGGCCCGCACCGCCGGGCTCTCGCACCGGCTCGGCCTCTGGTTCGCCCATGCCTACGTCCTCGGCATGTGCGCCACCATCGGCGGCGCCTACGTCTTCCAGTTCGGGCTGTGGGAGTACCCCTGCCCCATGTGCCTCCTGCAGCGGATGTTCATGCTGCTCAGCGCCCTCGGGCCCGCCATGATCATCGCCCGTTCCCGCAAGGGAGCGGTGACCACCGCGGAGTTCGCCTCCGGCTGGGGCATCGCCATCGTCTCGGCCCTCATCGGCGGGACCGTCTCCGGTGCTCAGGTGCTGATGCACATCGCCCCCGGGGACCCCGGCTACGCCGGCGCCCTCTTCGGCCTGCACCTGTACACCTGGGCGGCCATCACCTTCTTCCTGGCCGCCCTCGCCGCCGGAGTCAACCTCGTCCTGGCCGATCGGGCCGCACCCCTGGACGCCGCGGCCGGCTCGCCCGCCCTCCGCCGCGCGGCCACCCTCACCCTGGCCGTCCTGGCCCTCTTCGCCGTCAGCAACTTCGTGGCCTGCTTCTTCCTGCAGGGCTTCCACTGGCAGATGCCCGGAGACCCCACCGGCTACCGGTTCTTCACCGATCTCTTCTGATCCCCGGAGCCCTCAGGCCCCTGTCCGCTACGAGGCCGGGGCGAGGGTTCCCGCGAAGAGTCCGCGCAGCGTCTGGATCCCGGCCGTGAGCCAGGCCAGCACGAGGAACACGTACAGCCCGCCCGCGAGCCAGGCGCACGCGGTCAGGCCGGTGTGCCGGGCGAGCCCCTCCGCGCCGGTGACGCAGGTGCCGACGGGGAAGGTGAGGGCCCACCAGGTCATCGAGAACCCCATGCCCTGCCTCCGGGCCCGCAGGACCACCGCGCCCGCCAGCGCGAACCACAGCAGGGCGAACCCCATCGTCGGCACCCCGTACAGCACCGCGAGCATCCGGAAGCCCTCGGAGTAGGGGGCCCGGAGCACCGGCGGCGCGGCATCGGCGAAGTTGTTCGCCGCCGTCGTGGACTGCCCCAGCGGGCCGAGGACCAGGAACAGCGTGGGCGTCAGGGCGAGCGGCAGCCGAGGGCCCGCCAGCAGGCGCGCGAAGATGATGGGCAGCAGGCACAGCGTCGCCAGCAGGCTCATGCCGAACATCGCGTAGCAGCCGAGCAGGAGGGCCTGCTGCCACTGGCCGGCCGGCAGGTGCGGGACCAGCAGGGGACCGAGCGCGGCGGCGACCATGGGCGCGACCACGGGCAGGATCCAGACGGGTGAGGCGCTGCCCGGCTTCAGCTCGTGCCGCAGCGCCATCAGATAGGGGATGGCGGCGGCCACCAGCAGCCCGACGGCCGTGCCGGCGGTGTACAGCACCGCGTCCACGGCGACGGCCGCGCCCGGGCCGATCCAGTCCTTCCCGACCAGCATCGTGCCCGCTCCCACGGCCAGGAGGGCCATGGAGAGGCAGCCGTAGAACGGCGCCACCGTCGGATCGAGCAGATGGGCGCGCGCCTGGTCGCCGTGGCGGGCCCAATGGACCGTCCGGGTGATGAGCAGCACCGCCAGCATCACCGCGGACAGGGCCCAGACCACCGTGCAGGCCGTCCGCAGGCCCGGGATCCGCCAGGGGAGGGCCACGCCGGCGTTGGCCACGATGGCCGTGCCCATCACGCTCGCGTACCAGTTCGGGCCGAGCTGCCGCACGCGCGAGCCCGCGGGACCGGTCACGGTGGGGAGCGCGGAACGGGTCCGGGAGGGTGCGGTCATGTGTCAACGGTGACCCGCGCCGCTCACCCCGACCAGTCGGCGCCCTGGCGGCCGGGGCCGCGGATCGGTTGCTTCGCTCCGGGGCTGGTCAAACGCGGGGACGTTGAGCAAGGATCGCGTCCGCACCTCGCCACGCACGATCTTCCGGCACCACACGTCCACCACAGGAGGATGTCCATGCCCCGCCGTACCTCCCGCGGCCGCACCGCTGCAGTGATCGCGTCCCTGACCCTGCTCGGCCTCGCCGTGCCGGCCTCGGCCGACGCCTCGCAGCCCGCGTCCGGGCTGCCCCAGGGCCGCGTCTTCATGGTCAATCCCGTCCAGTCCACCGGTGATCAGACGCTCGTCGACGCCAAGGACTCGGCCGCCGCCGTGCCCGACTCCGCCTACGCCTCGGTCGCGCTGCGCAACCTCGACGGCAGCGGGGGCCTTTCCGGCCGCTGGGCGTACATCCGGTCGGAGACCGGCGCGCCCGCGGCCGCCGTGGACGCCGGCCGGTACAACCGCGCCGACGAGCAGTTCGAGCAGGTCATGGCCTACTTCTGGGTCAACGAGGCGCAGGAGTACCTGCAAGGACTCGGCTTCGGCAGCGAACTTCCCGGAGCCAACGACCGCGCCCAGCCGGTCCGCATCAACCAGTGGGGCGCCGACAACTCCTTCTTCACCGACAAGAAGGCCGAGATCCGCTTCGGCAAGGGCGGCGTCGACGACGCCGAGGACGCGGAGGTCATCGTCCACGAGTACGGGCACGCGGTGCACCACGCGCAGGTCCCCGGCTTCGGCAGCTCCCCGGAATCCGGGGCGATAGGCGAGGCCTTCGGCGACTACCTGGCCGTCTCGGTCGGCGAGCACGCCGCCGCCGTCCGCGGCTGGCCGCGCGGGACGGACCCGGCGTGCGTGGCCGACTGGGACTCGGTCGGCTACAGCGCGGCCCCGCACTGCCTGCGCCGCATCGACGGCAACAAGGTCTACGCGGACCGCACCGGCGAGGTGCACGCGGACGGCGAGATCTGGTCCCGTGCCCTCCTCGACATCCGCCGGGCCCTGGGCGCGCGGACGGCCGACCGCATCATCGTCAACGCGCAGTTCGGCTTCGCCCCCGACACCAGCTTCCGCGACGCGGCGCTCACCACGATCGCCACCGCTCGGAGCATGTACGGGACGGGCGCCGCGGACGCCGTCAGGACGGCGTTCAGGGACCGGCAGATCCCCGGTATCGCCTAGCCGGCAGCCCCCGGCCACGGCCGACCGGGGCCGACCGGGGCCGGGGCCGGGGTGGGCTATCCCTCCCCGGTGAGTCCGGCGCGTTCGGCGAGGGCGCCGCCCTGGAAGCGGCTCTCGGCGCCGAGTTCCTCCAGTAGCTCGGCGATGTGGCGGCGGCAGGTGCGCAGGGACATGCCCATCCGCCGGGCGATCACCTCGTCCTTGGCTCCCTCGGCCAACAGCCCGACCAGTGCCCGGCGCAGGCTCGGTCCGACCTCCTTGTACGCGGCCCCGCTGCCCCCGCGGAACGGGGTCGCACCGGACCAGTGCTGGTCGAAGACCCGGCACAGGTACGCCACCACGTCCGGGTTGCGCACCAGTACGGCGCCTTCGCCCGGACCGCCGTCGGTCCGCCGGGGCAGGAAGGCCACGGAGCGGTCGAACACCACGGCCCGGTCCGGAAGTTCGGCGGCGGTGCGGTACTCGGCGCCGGCCTCCGTGAGGGTCTCCACGTACCCCTGGGTGGAGAGGCTGGCCCGCGCCGAATGCTGGTAGAGGGTGCGCATCCGCACCCCGCGGCCCAGCATCGCGAGGTCCCGCTCGATGGCGTCCCCGAGCCGGTGCGCGGCCCGTCCGCCGCCCGGCTGGATGCTGAACACCTCCTCGCGGCAGCGCGCCGACTCCTCGGTGAGCAGCGCCGATGCCGCCGCGAGGTCCGGCAGTACGTCCACGCCCTGCCGGTGGTCGCGTTCGCGCCGGGCGGCGCGGTAGTGCGGCATGAGGGAGCGCAGGTCCTCGCGCACGGAATGGGCGTGTGCCGCGGCCTGAGCGACCTGGGCCTCCAGCGGGCCGACCGCCTCCGCCGCGGCAGCGTCCGGGCTGACCGGGATCAGCTCCCCGGGGCTGCCGGGCGCGGGGCGCAGCAGCCGGAGCAGCAGCAGGGTGCGGCAGGCCTCTTCGGCCTCCTCGGGGGTCAGGCCGAGGGTCGCGGGCACTTCGGGCGCCTCGGGCGTCCGTCTCTTGAGGCTCCCCTGCGACAACGCGTGCTCGAACACGGCGACGGCCCGGGCGTCCAGCCTCGGCAGCTCGATGGATTTGGTCTGCATGGTCATGATTTCCCCCGCAATGCGGCCCTGCTACTTCCGTGCCATGCAGGCTATTGCCAGCTCTCGGGCCTGGACCAACCGGGCATGCCGGTATGAACTTCTGTCATCGGCCGGGCCGCATCCCGGCGGGCCGACCTGCCGGCATACGGCGCGAACCGCCCGACGCGGGCGCTCGCCGCCCGGTCCACGACCTCCCCATCCAGGAGCCACGCCATGTCCCGAACGCTGCCCCGTCTCCTCCTCCTCGCGGCCCTGCTGGCCGGCGGTCCGCTCGCCGTGCAGCAGGAGGCGGGCCCGGGAGCGGCCGACGGGCACCACCGGGGAACGGGGGGCGCGGGGAGCGCGGTCCTCGCCGCGGAACCCCTCGACACGAGCTGGGGCGACGACTACGTCCGGCCCGTCCTCTAGCGGGCCCGGCCGCCACCTTCCCGTCTGCCCCGTGAAGGGCGAACAGCGAACAGCGAACAGCGAAGTGCGAGGTCGTTGAGCGTGTCACCACTGCCCCAGAGTCCGGCCCCGACCCTCACCGGGCCGCGGCGAACCCGCGCGGAGGGCCCCGCGGACCTGGCGCTGCTGCCCGACCTGGTGCGTGCCGTCCTCATGAGGCGTGCGGCCGGAGCGGTGGGGGACGGGTCCGTGGGGGACGGATCCGTCGGGGACTGGGCCGTGGAACCGGGTGAGTTCTGGTGCCACGTACGGCCCTCGGGCGTCGCCCGCCGCACCCAGGGGTGGAAGCTCCACGTCTCGGCCACCCCGCTCTCGGCCCCCCTGGTCCTCGCCCGCGCCGCCGAAGTGCTGACCGGCCACCGCGCGCCGTTCAAGTTCGCCGGGAGCCCCGCGCGGGTCGCCGCCCTCGTCTCGGGGCGCTTCGCCCGCGGCGGAGCCGGCAAGTTCATCACGGTCTACCCGGCCGACGACGAGCAATTCCGGCTGCTCGCCGAGGAGTTGCACCGGGCCACCGTGGGTCTGCCCGGGCCCGCGGTGCTCTCCGACCGCCGCTACCTGCCGGACAGTCAGGTCTACTACCGCTACGGGGTGTTCGCCGCGCCCCGCGAGCTCACCCCCGACGGAGCCTACGCCGCCCGGCTGACCGATCCCGCGGGCCGGCCGGTTCCGGACGAGCGCAACGCCTGGTACAGCCCGCCGTCCTGGGCGGGTGACCCGTTCCCGGACCGCCCGGCCGCCCCGGCCCGCAGTACGGCCACCGCGAAGCCCGTGCTGCTGCACGAGCGCTACCTCGTGCGCGGCGCGATCCAGCACTCCAACAAGGGCGGCGTCTTCCGGGCGGAGGACACCGCCACCGGAGCCAAGGTGGTCGTCAAGCAGGCCCGCCCCCATGTCGGCGCCGGCCTCGAAGGCCTGGACGTACGGGACCTGCTGCGCCGGGAGGCGGCCCTGCTGGAACGCTTCCGCCTGCGGTTCCCCGACCGGGTCCCCCGCCTCGTCGAGGTGTTCGAGCAACAGGGCAGCGCCTTCCTGGTCGCCGAGTCGGTGCCCGGAGCCACCCTGCGCCGGACCGTCGCCGAGCGGCTGATCAGGGAGGGTGCCGCCTGCCCCGACGAGCGGACCGCCGGCTCCCTGGTCCGGCAACTGCTCGACCTGGTCGCCGCCGCCCACGAACTCGGCCTCACCCTGCACGACTTCAACCCCAACAACGTCATGGTCACCCCCGACGGGCAACTCCGCCTGATCGACCTGGAGATGGCCGCCGCGGAGGGCGAACGCTGGGTGCTCGGCGCCACCCCCGGCTACACCGCACCCGAACTGCGCGCCGCCGACCCGGTGGCCCCCGCGTTCGGTCCCGCCGTGGACCTCTACGCCCTCGGCGCCACCGTCCTGCACGCCCTGACCGGCGCCGACCCGCTCTTCGCGGCGGACCGGCCCGCGAGGGAGGCCCGCCCGGACGAGGAGCGGCTGTCCGGGCTGTTGGAGCTGCTGGGCCGGGACCAGCCGCTCGTACGAAGGTTCGGGCCGCTGGTCCGCGGCCTGATGCGCGACGCGCCCGCGGACCGCTGGACGCTGGAGCGGGCCCGGGAGGATCTCGCGGGCAGCCCGGCACCGGAGACGGAGACGGAGATGGCGGTGGCGGTGGCGGCACTCGGGACGCCTGCCGTACGTGTCGAGCCCGCCCTACGGAGCGCGCCCGCAGCGCCCGCGGACCTCCGGGCACGGCTGCTGCACGACGGGATCGCCCACCTGCTCGCCACCATGCGCCCGGCCGACCCCGACCGGCTCTGGGCCGCGGACTCCGTCGGCGCGACCTGCGATCCGGTGGCCCTCCAGCACGGCTCCGCGGGCCCCTTGGGCCTGCTCGCCCGGGCCCTGCGGCACGCGGACGACCTCGCGGCCGGCCCCGGCTCCGGCGCGCCCCGCGGGAGCTCCCAGGGCTCCCCGTACGAACCCCCGGTCACCCGGGAATCCCTGCGCGCGGGGCTGCGTACGGCCGCGCTCTGGACGGCGGACCGGCAGGAGGCGCTCCCCGGCCACCTGCCCGGACTCCACTTCGGCCGCTCGGGCACGGCCTGGGCCCTGCTCGACGCGGCCCGGGCACTGGAGGACGCGGCGCTCACCGAACGCGCCGTGGCCCTGGCCCTGGCGCTGCCCGTCGAGTGGCCCAACCCCGATGTCTGCCACGGCGCGGCCGGAGCCGGCCTGACCCAGCTGCACTTCTGGCGCACCACGGGCGACCCGCGGTTCCTCGACCGGGCCGCGCGGGCCGCCGAAGGCCTCCTGGCAGCGGCCCGGCGCACGCCCGAAGGCGTCTTCTGGCCGGTGCCCGAGGACTTCGACTCCGGCCTGGCCGGCGCCTGGCACTACGGGTTCGCGCACGGGGTCGCCGGCGTCGGCACCTTCCTGCTCCTCGCCTGGGAGGCCACGGGCGACGAACGGCTGCGCGCCGCGGCCGTGGAGGCGGGCGCCACCCTCGCCGGGGCCGCCCGCCGCGGACCGGCGGGCACCCTGTGGCCGGTGGACCGGGCCCGGCACCTGTCGGACTCCCCGGAACTGGCCCGGCACTGGTGCAGCGGCTCCTCCGGCGCGGGCACCTTCCTGGTCCGCCTCCGGGCGGCCGGCGGAGCCCGCGACACGGGCTGGGCCGACCTGCCGGACGTGCGCGGCCTACCCGAAGTACCTGGCCCACCCGGCCTGCCCGACCTCGCCGAGCTGGTGGAGGGCGCGGCCGCCGCCGTCCGGGCTGGCCGGGTCACCGATACGGCCGCCACCTGCCACGGGCTCGCGGGCAACGCCGAGTTCCTGCTCGACGCCGCCGAGCTGACCGGCGACGCACGCCACCGGGCGGGAGCCGAGCTGCTGGTCGAGCACATGGCGGCCCAGGCGGTGCTGCGCGACGGCCGGCTGCTGGTGCCCGACGAGAACCGCAAGACCGTGCTGGCCGAGTACGCCACCGGCCTGGCCGGGAGCCTCTCGCTGCTGCTGCGCCTGCGGTACGGCGGCCCGCGCGCCTGGCTGCCCGAGGGCGGCTCCGCCCACCCCTGAGTGTCCGGTGGCCGACGGCCACCGGCTGCCGGGCCCGCACGGGTCCGGCGTTCCACCCGCAGTTCCCTCTGCAGTTCTCGCTGCAGTTCCATCCGCACAGAAGGAGACCGCCATGGCGGAGTTCGACATCGACGCCCTCCAGGTCCTGCCCGAGGACCTCCGTACCGAGGACGCCCGCGGCGAGGAGCACGCCGCCGCGCTGATCACGGCCTGCCGCTGGCACACGAGCGGCTGCTGATCGCCCGCTGACGGGGCGGCGACCCCATTCGCCGCCCTGGGAGGGGACCGGACCTCTGCACCGGCCCCTCCCTCGCCGGCCGGCACCCGCCGGGGCCGGCTCTCGCGCACGGGCCTGGACGTCCTGGACGGCCTGGACGGGCTAGACGGCCTGGACGGGCTAGACCGGCGAGGGTTCGACGGAGGACCACCCCTTGGCGGTCGGGGTGAAGACGATCCCGCCCACCACCAGGAAGCCGAACGCGTCGTCGGCCCCGGGGCGGACGCCGCCCGGGACGGCGAACCGGCCGGTCTGCTTGCGGGAGACCAGGTCGATGACCACGCCCGAGGTCCGGCACCGTACGTACGCCAGCCCGTCGGTCACCACCACCGCGTTCGAGGCCTCCGGGCGCTCCGGGTCGGTGCACTCCTGCGCCAGCGGAATCCGCCACACGGCCCCGCCGGACTCCTGGTTGAGCTCCATGAACCCGGGCTCGCCGCCCGCCGCGGTAGCCATCAGGTACACCTTGTCCCCGGCCACGGCCGGTCCGGACAGCGTGGTGCCGGCGTAGGGGAGGTCCGCGCTCCGCCGGCGTGCCGGCTCACCGCGCAGCACACCCGCCCCGTTCTCCTTGTTGCACAGGAAGACGGTCGCCTCGCTCTCGTCCCGGCCCAGGGTCAGTCCGCGCGTCTCGCAGATCCCGGGCATCGTGAAGCGGGTGCCGTCCTGGGCAGTCCCGAACGGCAGCTTCTTGCCCGTGGCCCCGTCGAGGGCGGTCACGAAGCTCTCGAACCTCATGTCGGCGTTCTGGGTCCGCCCTTCCACGTACACCCGGTCCCCGTCGACGCGTAGCGCCGGATAGCCGTCCGCCGACCCGTCCGACCCGAACGCCGCCTGGGTCCACAGGACCTTCCCGTACCGGGTCTCCAGCGCGGTGACCGTGCCGGACATGGAGACCGCGAACACCCGGCTGCCGTCCGCGTCCAGCACCGGCCGGCGCAGCATTTCCTTGGTGGGGAACTTCCACCGGGGGGTGCCGTCGCCGAGGTCCAGCGCGGTGAACCCGCTCCTGTCGAGCGTGATCACCGTGTGGGTCCCGGCGGTCGCTCCCGGGGCCACCATCGGGGCCTTCCCGTCCACGATGCCTTCCAGCAGGGACCCCCACAGCAGTTCGCCGGTCGCCGCATTGAACCGGCTGAGAACGGAGGCCTTGCCGGGGCGGGCCGCGGTGCACACCAGAGAGGATTCCGCGTACGCGCAGGACCCCATGTCCTCGGTGCCGTTCCAGGCCCGCCACCCGGCGGGGCGCCGGGCGGGCGAGTCCGCGTAGGCACGGCTGCCACCCGGGCTGCCGCCCTCGGTGGCCACGTACGGGGCGAGGGTCCCGTGGGGCGTCGGGGTGGAGGGGGCCCGCGTGGTGGGGGTGCCGGAGGGCCCGGCGGAGGACTCGGGGGCCTTCGCGTTGTCCCGCGAACCGCCGGCCGGCGGGGAGAACCGCAGGTAGAGCCCGCCGCCGGTCAGCAGCGAAGCCGCGAGCGCCGCGGCGAGGAGAGCGCGCCTGCGGGGCCTGCGCGGCCGCCGGGGCCGCCCGGCCGCCACCTCGGCGGCGGGGCCGGTGGGCGGCCCGGACTGCCGGGTGAGCGCCCCGTCGGTGTCCTCGGATCCCTCCCCGGACACGGCGGGCGATTCCGGGCCGCCGGAGCCGGAGCCGGAGCCGGAGTTGGTGCCGGAGTCGGAGCCGTCGGAGTCGTTGGCACCGGCCCCGGGCTCCGCTCCGTCGCCTCCGTCGCCGGCCCGCGTGCCGGTCCAGGTCCCGGATCCGAGCGGCTTACGGGCTTCCCCGCCGGGGCCGTCATCCTCGCGGAGCGGGCTCTCCCAGTCGGCCGCCGGGATCTGCGCGAGCACGGCCAGCAGTTCGTCCGGTCCCGGCCGGGCGGCCGCCTCCTTGGCCAGGCACGCCCCGAGCACGGCCCGTAGCGAATCGGCCAGACCCTCGATGTCCGGCGCGTCCGACACCACGCGGTAGGCCGTCATGTAGTGGGACTCGGCGTCGAAGGGCCCCCGCCCGGTCGCGGCGAACACCAGCACCGATCCCAGCGAGAACACGTCCGAGGAGGGCCGCACCCGCGCCGGAGCCGACAGCTGCTCCGGCGACATGTACGGCGGAGTCCCCAGGATCTGCCCGGTCGAGGTCAGGGTCTGCTGCCCCGCCGCCCGCGAGATCCCGAAGTCGATCACCCGCGGCCCGTCGTCCGTCAGCATGACGTTGTCCGGCTTCAGATCGCGGTGGATCACCCCGGTGGTGTGCAGTTCGCGCAGCGCCTCCACCAGCCCGAGCGCGAGCACGCGCAGCGCGCTCCCGCGCAGCGGCCCGTCCGCCTTCACCCGGGCGCCCAAGGTCCGTCCCGGCACCAGCTGGGTGGCCATCCAGGGCCGCTCCGCGTCCGGGTCGGCGTCCACCACCGCCGCGGTGAAGGCCCCGCTCACCCGCCGGGCGGCCGCCACCTCCTGCCGGAACCGGGTCCGGAACTCCGGGTCGTCGGCGAACTGCTGGTGCACCAGCTTCACCGCGACGAGCCGCCCCGAAGCGGCCCGCCCCGAGTACACCGTCCCCATCCCGCCGGAACCCAGCCGGGCGATCAGGACATACCCGCCGATCGCCCGCGGATCCCCGTCCCGCAGTGTCATGTCCCGCCCCACCCCACCGAGTACAACCGTCGGCGGCACCCTATCCCGGACCTGCGCACTCGTACCGCGAAGGCACCCCCCGGCCCGCCCGGATCCGCGGGCGTCACGCCGGACGCAGGGCCTCCGTGGGGGAGGTGCGGGCGGCCCGCAGCGCGGGGTGCAGTCCGGCGAGCGCGCCCACCACCACCGAGACCGGCGGGCCGGCGATCAGGATGCGGAACGGGATGACCGCAGGCCGGCCCTGGACCAGTGCGTAGCCGTACACGGTCAGGCTGCCCAGGAGCAGTCCGCCCGTCCCGCCGATGAAACCCACCAGCACGGCCTCCAGCAGGAACTGCGCCGAGATCTGGCCGCTCCGGGCTCCCAGCGCGCGGCGCAGCCCGATCTCGCCGCGGCGTTCCATCACGCCGACGACCATGGTGCTGGAGATCCCGATGCCGCCCACCAGCACCGCCACCCCGGCCAGGACGAGTACGAGCGGGGTGAGGTCGTTCTCCGTCCCGCTGCGGGCCGGCAGGAGATCGGAGGGCCGGCTCACCGCGACCGCGGGCCGGCCGACCGGGGCCGCCGTGCCCAGCTCGGAGCCGAGCTGGTCCAGCCGTGCCGGCAGGTGCTGCTGGTCGGAGTCCGAGATGCCGGTGACCGCGACCGCGGCGGCGATTCCCACCGAGATGCCCAGCCCGGACAGGGCGGTACGCAGCTTGCGCGTCCGCGGCCCGATCATGCCCAGGCGCAGCAGGTCCATGGGGCGCACGGTCACCCACCGATCCGGTAGCCGGGCAGCGGCAACCGCGCATCGCAGGCGCGCGCGGCGGCATCCCACCGGGCCTCGTCGAACACCGAGCGCGGGATGACGACCACCGCCTCCTGGGGATCCGGGTCCGGCATCTCGGAGTAGCCGTTCTTGCGCGCGCACGCGACCCACTTGCGGGCCATCTCCACGAACTTGGTGGTGTCGGCCTTCTTGACCTGGTGCATGCCGGGCACCTTCTCGTCGCACAGCCGGGCCGCGTCCTCGTACCCGGACCGCATGCCTCTGTAGGTGCTCGCCGCCGGAAGGCCGATGGCGCCGTCCTCGTCCTGCTCGACGCTCGTCCGCCCCTGCCGGTGCATGCAGTCCACCCAGGCCCGGCGGACCGCGTCGTCGTCCTGCGGCGTGGCCTGCCTCCCGCGCTCGCCCCCGGCGACTTCGGGCGCCGGGGCGTCGGCCGAGCACCGGGCCAGGGACAGCAGCGCCGTCGCGGCGGCCGCGGCGGGCAGTGCGCGCAGGATCCGTACGCTTCGTGGACCGCGCAGGCCCGGCAGGCCCGGCAGGCCTTGCGGACCTCGCAGGTCTCGCAGGGCCCGTACGGTCCGGCCGCGTATCGCGGATGCGCTTCGCATGTCCCACACTCCCAGTGCGTTGCCGATGAACGCCCAGTTCTACGGTTCGTGCGGTGAGCCGCTTGTGATCGCGCGCCTAACCACCGGCTAACCGGAGTGCGGGCAGGCTGGTCCCCGGCGCCGGCCCGGAGGGAACAGCGGCGGCACGGGCGAACGGAGCGGGGCGCGATGAGGGTGCTGGTGGTCGAGGACGAGCGGGAACTGGCCCTGATGCTCACCGAAGGGCTACGCGGCGAGGGCATGCTCTGCGACGTTGCCCACGACGGCCTCGAGGCGCTCGAGCGGACGGGCGAGGCCGACTACGACGTGGTGATCCTGGACCGGGACCTGCCCGGACTGGGCGGCGACGCCGTGTGCCGTGCGCTCGCGAGCATGGGCCACCCGGCCCGGATCCTGATGCTGACGGCCGCGGACACCCTGTCCGACCTCGTCGACGGCCTCGGCCAGGGCGCCGACGACTACATGACCAAGCCCTTCTCCTACCTGGAGCTCGTCGCCCGGCTGCGCGCGCTCGGCCGCCGCACCGCGGTCGGCCGGGCCGAGGTGGTGCTGAGCCGGCACGGAATCCGCCTCGACACGGTGCGCAGGGTCGCCGAACGGGACGGCCGTCCGCTGCACCTGACGCCGAAGGAACTGGGCGTCCTGGAACTGCTGCTGGCCGCCGACGGGGCCCCGGTCACCACCGAGGACCTGCGGGAGCGGCTGTGGGACACGGGACTCGACCCGGCCACCACGGCGGTACGGGTCACCGTGCACGCGCTGCGCCGCAAGATCGGCGATCCGCCCCTGATCGTGCACGACGCGGGCTACGGATACCGGCTGTGATCCGATCCCGCTTCCCGCTCGGCCCCGGCCGCCTGCCGCTGCGCGGCCGGCTGACCCTGGTGACCACGGCCGTCTTCGCCGTGCTCGGCTGCGGGGTGCTGGTGCTGAACTGGCTCAGCTCGCGCCAGCTCATCGAGGCCAACCGCGACCTCATCACGGAGTCCGCCGGAACTCTGGACCCGGCGCTCTCCGACCCGGCGCCCCTCGAAGTGCCCCCGGGCTCCACCGAACTGCCCCCCGGATCCACCGAACTGCCCCCGGGCTCCACCGCAGTGCCCCCGGGCTCCACCGAGGCCGCCGCCACGACGACCCCGGCCCAGGCCTTCGACCACTTCCAGGACGCCATCCTGGGCGACCTGCTGACCCGTTCCGCGCTGCTGCTCACCGTCTTCACCGCGCTCGCCGCGCTGCTCGCCTGGTGGGCGAGCCACCGCTCCCTGCACCGGCTCCACCAGGTGACCGGGGCCGCACGCCGGATCAGCACCGGCAGCAGTCTGGACGAGCGGCTCGCGCTGGACGGTCCGTACGACGAGATCCGCGAACTCGGGGACACCTTCGACGCCATGCTCGACCGGCTCGACCGGAGCTTCACGGCCCAGCGGAGCTTCACCGCACACGCCTCGCACGAGCTGCGCACCCCGCTGACCGTCCTGCGCACCGCGCTGGAGATCCCCCTGGCCCAGGGGCGGGTCCCGGACGACCTGCGCCCCGCCGTCCTGCGCGCGCTCGACGCCAACGTGCGGATCGAGCGGCTGATCGCGGCCCTGCTGACCCTGGCGCGCGCGGAGAGCGCCGCACTGGCGCTGCGTCCGACGGATCTGGCGGACACCGCCCGGGCCGCGGCGCACGACCTGGCCGAGGAGGCCCGTACCGCCGGGGTCAGGGTCACGCTCGACGCGGCGGACGCGCCGGTGGACGGGGACCCCGCGCTGCTCCGGCAGGTCGCGCTCAACCTGCTGGCCAACGCCGTGCGCCACAACTACCCCGGCGGCACCGCCGTGATCGCGACCGGCACCGCGGACGACAGGGTGTTCCTGGAGGTCTCCAACACCGGCGACCTCGTGCCGCCGGAGGAGGTGCCCGCGCTGTTCGCGCCGTTCCACCAGGGCAGGGAGCGCGGCAGCGGTTTCGGGCTCGGGCTCGCCGTGGTCCGGGCGATCAGCGACACGCACCACGGCGAGATCGTGGCCACGCCCCGTGCGGGCGGCGGGCTCACGGTCCGCGTCCTGCTGCCCGGCCGCGACGGGGGCGCGGCCGGCTCCGGGTCGGCCTCAGCCGGTACGGGTTGACCTCATGCGTCGTCCGCCCCGCGGTGTTTGATGTTGATGAGCCAGGCCTTGGCCAGGACCACGGGATTCAGGAAGCGCACCGGGCCGATCAGCCGGGACGCGAACAGGTGCATGTGCCGCGCCATGGCCGCGTCGCGCGCCGCCGCCGCGAACACCAGCTCCTCCCCGGCATTGAACGGACGGGACTTGGCGAAGTCGATGGCGAGCGTCTGGTGACCGCGCAGCTTGCGCTGGTGCTTGCCCGCGTACCGCTTGAGCGCCTTGCCGAGGTCGCCCCGGCCGGCCGCGGCGGGGGCGACCGCCTCCGCCAGCCATTGCGCGGACTCCAGGGCCCACCCGCATCCGACTCCCCACAGGGGGTCGCCGGTCAGGGCGGCGTCGCCGATCAGCGCGAGGCCCGGTGCGGTGGGCTTGCGCAGGTGGAGCGGGTAGTCGACCGTCCCGATGATCTTCGAGACGCGCTCGGCGGAGTCGATCGCCGGCGCCTCGGGCAGGGCGCGGACGAAGGCGGCGAAGCTGCCCTCCAGGTCCTCGCGGAACTCCGGCAGCCGCTTCTTGTCCGGGAGCACCGCGAGGACGGTCACTCCGTCGTCGTTCGGGAACGCGTAGGCCATGTCGGGTTCGAGGAACCAGGTGTGACCGATGCCGTCGCGGAGCGGCAGGTTGCGGAAGTGGGCGAGGTAGCCGAAGCGGTTGTTCGGATGCGTCCAGGTGCGCATCCCGGCGTGCTTGGCCACGGCCGAGTCCTTGCCGTCGGCGCCGACCACCAGCCGGGCCCGGATCTCGCGCTCGCCCTGCGGCGTCGACGTGCGCACCCCCACGGTCCGTCCGGCTTCCCGGACCACTCCGGTGACCTGGTGACCGAGGAGCAGGTCGACGCCCGGGGTCTGCGCGGCACGGGACCTGATCAGCGGGTCGAGGGTGCTGCGGCGGACGTTGTACGCGTACGGCAGCGGGGGGCCGCCCGGCGCGGGCTTCGGCTCGATCCAGCCCCAGCGGGTATACCAGCGGGCCTCGTTGTGCACGCCCCCCGCCTTCTCCAGGGCGGGGACGAGGCCGAGCTCGTCCAGGATCGGATAGGCGTTGGCCGTGATGGAGTGGGTGCACAGCACCTTGTACGCCTCGGGGTCCGAGCGGCGTTCCAGCAGCGCGACGCGGACGCCGCGCCGGGCGAGCAGGATCGCCGCGGCGCTGCCGGCGAGGCCGGCTCCGCTGATGACCACGTCGTAGTCGTGTTCCGCGCTCTCAGGCCTGGGCATGCGCTGATCGCCCCCTTCGGGGTGTGGTGCCGCTGACGGGAGTGGGAGTGGTGCAGCACCACTGGTGTCATGCTCATGAAGACTTGTCAAGATCGCGCCGACCCCGACTCCGAGCCCGGAGGCGGGCCGGTGCGGTCGCCTTGTCGTACGGCGGCCGCACCGGCCCGGACCGAGTGGGCCCCGGCCTCAGTCGTCCAGCTCCAGGCGGTGGACGCCGCCCTGGTCGACGCCGGCGAAGAGGTACCGGCCGTCGGGCGAGGCCGCCAGGGACAGGACGTCCTTGTTCGGCATCGAGCGGGAGATGTTCCGCCAGGTCAGCCCGCCGTCGGTGGAGCGCAGTACGCCGCGCCCGCCGGTCGGGGTGAAGTCCGTCCAGCGGGTGTTGGTGCCCGCGTAGAGGGTGTTGCCGACCCGGAGGAGGTCGGAGACGCTGATCCGCAGGGCGCCGGTGTCGGCCTTGGCGAAGGTCTTGCCGCCGTCCTTGCTGACCCGGATCGCCTGACCGCCCGTGACCATGGCGTCCGCCGTGAACTGGACCGCGTGCACCTCGGCTTCGGACACCTGGTGCATCGTGGCCCCGAAGTCGTCCGAGGAGGACAGGCCCCACCAGCCGCCGCACCAGATCCGCCCCGGCTTGCCGGGGTCGGCCACGAGGATGTCGCAGTACCGGCCCTGGTCGAAGGTCGTCCAGTGGGCGCCGCCGTCGGTCGTGGTGTAGAGGCCCGCCGAACTGGAGCTCTTGTACGAGATCATCATCCGGTCCGGGTTCGCGGGGTCGACCAGGAACGCGGTTCCGTTCGCCTCGCGGGTGGCGACGTCCGACCAGGTCCGGCCGGCGTCCGTGGTCTTCTGCAGCACCACGTCGTAGAGGTAATTGACCAGCTGCCAGCCGGACTTCGGGTCCGCTGCGGACGGCTGGAACCCGACGACGGCGGTACCGGTCGTCCCCTCGCGCTCCGCCGCACCCCACTCGGGGCTCGCCGCGGGCACCGTGGTGCGGTAGGTGCCGACCGAAGTGCCGGCGAGGAGCTGGTCGCCGAAGGCCGCCAGCGCCGGGACGGACTCGCCCTGGACGCCGATCCGGCGGTAGCCGCCGTCCCGGGTGGAGCGGAACAGACCGGCCGCGCCGGAGCCGATGGTGTGGGAACCGTCGGCCCAGCGGTCGTAGTCGTAGACCACCGAACCCGGTACGGGCTGCGCGGACGTGGTCCACGTACGGCCGCCGTCGCGGCTCAGCGCGCCGGTGCCGCTCAGGTCGTCCTGGTAGATGTCGCCGCCGGAGACGTCGACCAGACCGCTGAAGGTGCGGCTGGTCTTCTCGACGCCGCGGCCGCCGTCACGGCTCACGTACAGGCCCGAGTTCTGGCCCTGCACCTTGATGGCGAGCAGTGCGCCGTCGGCGTCGAAGCCGCCGATGAGCTGCACGCGCGGAGTGGCCTGGAAGACCTTCTGCGCGGGCCCGGGGGTGCCGGTGACGAAGTTGCGGATCACCCAGATCGCCTGGCCGGCCCAGAGGTACAGGTCGTCGCCGCCGATCACGCTCTTGGCGACGTACCCGGTGATCCCCGTGAGGTCCACCGGTGTCCAGGTGGCGCCCCGGTCCCGGCTGACGAACCGCTCGCCGGTGTACTCGGACGCGGCGAGCAGGACGCGGGTGCGGGCATCGGCGCTCAGCTGGGTGATCGGGGCCGGCGGACCGGCCATCCGCTCCCAGCTGCGGCCGCTGTCCTCGGTGCGCATCAGCACGCCGCCCTCCGGGAACGCCGACGGGTGGGCGCTGACCACGGCCTCCCACCAGCGTTTCGGATCTCGGGAGTCGATGACCAGGGAGGGCTCGGTCAGCGCGTTGCTGACCGGGGTGTGGCCCCGCTGCTGCCAGCTCCTGCCGCCGTCGGTGGTGAGCCAGGCGCCCGGGCGGGTGCCGAGGGTCATCACGGCCCGGTCCGGGGCGCCGGGGGCCAGTTGGGTGGTGCCCACGGCGCTGTTCGGGCCGACGGCCTTCCAGTTCTTCGCCTTGGGCGCGGTGAGGGCCACCTCGACGGCGCCCGTACCGTATTGGCGCACCGCCGTGGAGGTGGTGGCGCGGGCGGTCATCGTGTGGACGCCCGATCCGAGGCCGGTGAAATCGGCCCGGTAGTAGAACGGGTCCGAAGTGGGCGCCGTCGCCTTGGTGTAGGCCTTGCCCTTGGGCGGGGTGACCGTCAGCACCGGCGGCGCGGTGAGCGGTGTCGGGCTGTACACGTACACGGTGGTGGAGCCGTCGTTGGACGGGTCCTCGGCCGGGTCGACGTACAGCGGGATCGCCGCCATCAGGTACGGGACGGTGAGCGCCCGGCCCTCCCCGGGGGTGACGGTGACGCGGCCGCTCAGGTAGTTGGTGGCGTAGTCCGTGACGTCGGGCCGGTCGCGCGCGACGGTCAGCGTGACCTTCGCGGTGCCGCCCGCCGGGATGTCGACGTGGTCCGGGGTGACGGTCGCGGGGCCGGTGACGGTCACCTTGCCGCCGACCGGTGCGCTGCCGGTGTTGTGCAGGGTGACCTCCCGGCTGCCGGTGACCTGCGGCCGGTCCATGTGCGCCAGGCCGAAGGAGACGGTGGCGGGGGAGGCGTACAGCCCGGCCCGCGCCGCGGCGGCGGTGTCGAGCCGGCCGCTGCCCTGCGCCTGGAGGTCGGGGCCGTCGAGCGGCTTCGCGGAACCGATCACCTCGGCGCGCAGCCGGTCCGCGGGGCGGTCCGGGTGCAGCTGGCGCAGCAGCGCCGCCGAGCCCGCGGCGAGCGGCGAGGCCATCGAGGTGCCGGACATCCGCCGGTAGCCCGTGGGCTCCGTGCCCTTGGGCACGGTGGACAGGATCTCGACGCCGGGGGCGACGATATCGGGCTTGAGGCCGAGCCGTTCGGAGTCCGGGCCGCGGGAGGAGAACGAGGCCATCTCGTCCGTGGAGTCGCGGCCGCCGAGCACCAACTCGCCGCCGGACTCGGCCAGCGCGGCGAGCCGCTGCCCCGTCTCGTGGTCCACGCCGGTCACGACGAGCCGGTCCAGGCGCAGGGAGTCGCCGGACTCCGCGGGCGTGGCACCGAGCAGGACCTCGCTCCGGGCGGCGGCCCCGCTGCGGGCGTCGGTCCCGCTGCGGGCGGGCTCCTGTTCGCGCTGCGGCCGGAGCGGGTTCGTACGGCTCTTGCCGCCGAACACGACCGGGCCGCCGCCTCCGCCGCCGACACCGCCCACCAGGGCGGCGGCGCCGCGCCGTTCGGCCTCGCGCCAGGTTTCGAGCTCCTCGGGCCACACGTCGTACGGGTTCACGGCCGGCGGGATCGCGTACAGCACGACTTTGCCGCGGACGTCGCCCGCCTTCGCCCAGTCCTCCGCGGTGCCCATGCCGATGCCGACCACCCCGGCGGTCACCTCCCCGGCGGGCGGGTTGGCGGACCGTCCGCCGCGGTAGCTCTGCAGGGTCTCGCCCGACGCCTTGAGCACGGGCAGCCGTATCCCGCTGGTGGAGGCGCCGACGGCGATGACACCGGGAGCGGCGGCCGGGGAGCCGACGGTCCAGTAGCCGGGACCGGAGTTGCCGGCCGCGGCGAAGACCAGGACGCCGGCGTCGACGGCCGCGGACGCGGCCCGGGACAGCGGGTCGCTCGCGGTGCCCGCGCTGTTGCCGAGGCTCATGTTGATGATGTCGGCGCGGTGCGGATTGGCCGGGTCGACCGCCGCCTCGATGGCCGCGATGATGCCGGAGTCGTCGCCGCTGCCGTTCGCGCCGAGCACCCTGTACGCCAGCAGTTCGGCGTCCGGCGCGGCGCCGGTGACGCCCCCGGCCGCGGCCGGCTTGCCCGCGACGATGCCCGCGACATGGGTGCCGTGGCCGTTGTCGTCCATCGGGTCGGCATCGTTGTCAACGAAGTCCCATCCGCCGACGACCTTGTGGCCCTCACCGAAGCCGCCGCCGAGATCGGGGTGGCCGTAGTCGACCCCGGTGTCGATCACGGCGACGGTGACGCCCTTGCCGGTGACCTTGACGCCGCCGGGGTCCTCCTGGTCCCACAGGGCCGGGTTGCCCACGACCCCGTTCGCGTCGGCGTCCAGGGCGCGCGAGGTGCCGGCGGCGCTGACGGCCTTCACACCCGGCAGCTTGCGCAGCTTCGCCGCGTCGTCGGCGCCGACGGTCATGGCCACGGCGTTGAGCAGCAGCGTGTGCCGGCGTACGGACCGGGCGGTGACGCCGGCGCCCTTCGCCTCGGCCAGGAACGCGTCGTGCCTGCCCGTCAGGTTCTTGCGCGCCGCCGTCACCTCGGCCGCCCGCGCGTCCCGCGCGGCCCTGGATTCCTTGGCGCTCCCGTCGCCCGTGGCGTCCCGCGCGGAGCCGGGCCCGGCCTCCAGCGCCGCGGCGCCCTCGAACTCGACGATGACCCGTTGCGTGCCGCGGCCCGCGGACTCGGGGGCGGCGACGGCGGGCGGGACCGAGACGAGCAGTCCGCCGAGCACCGCGGCCACCAGGCCCGTATGCGCAGTTCTTCGGTGTGAGTGACCCATAGGCGGTACCTAATGCGGCCCGGTCCGGCCAGGGCAACGATTCCCCGTGGCCCATTGCTGCCGCTGGCACAGGTGGGCCAGGATGGCCCGCATGTCCCAGGAGCTGGAGGCCGTCGGCATCGACGCCTTCGACGAGCAGGTCTACCGGGCGCTGCTCGCCCGGCAGGCGGCCGCGCCCGCCGAGCTGGCGAGCGAACTCGGCACGGGCTCCGAGCGGGTGGCGCGCGCCCTCGACCGGATGCACGACCGCGGGCTGGTCGGGCGGCTCTCCGGCCCCCGGCGGCGCTACGCGGCCATCGACCCGCAGCACGCGGTGGAGGCGCTGATCCAGGAGCGCACGGTGGCACTGGGCCGCGTACGGTCGGCAGCGGGCGAGCTCGCCGGACTCTTCGAGGCGGCCCGGCGCGGCGATGCCAAGGAGGTCGAGATCGTCTCCGGCCGGGAGGCGCTGGGCCGTTGGTTCGTACGGCTCCAGCAGGAGGCGAAGCAGCAGGTCCGCACCCTGGACCGGCCGCCCTACGCACTGACCACCGCCAACCCGGTGGAGGAGACGGCGATGCGCGGCGGGCTGGCGTACCGCGCGGTGTACGCCCCGGAGGCGCTGGAGTGGCCGGGGGTGCTGGACGACATCCGGCGGCTGGTGGCCCAGGGGGAGCAGGCGAGGGTCCTGCCGGGCCTGCGGATCAAGCTGGCCATCGCGGACGACGCACTCGCGCTGATGCCCCTGTCGCTGGACCTGACGGACGTGCGCGCGGCGGTGATCCGCCCGTCCTCGCTGCTCGAGGCGCTGACGGACTACTGGCGGCTGTGCTGGACCCTGGCGACCCCGCTGCTCGCGTCACCGGAACCGACGGGACCCGGCGAGGAGTCCGCGGAACCCGGCGAGGAGGACCGGCTGCTCCTCGCCCTGCTGGTCAGCGGGTTGAAGGACGAGGCGATAGCGCGCCAGCTGGGCTGGTCGGTACGGACCATGCGACGCCGGATGAGCCGCCTGCACGACCAACTGGGCGCGGCGAACCGCTTCCAGGCGGGGGCCATCGCGGCCCGGCGGGGCTGGCGCTGACCCGCCCCCGGGCTGAGGGCCCGAGCGGACGGCCCGGACGGCCCGGACGGCCCGGACGGCCCGGACGGCCCGGACGGCCCGGACGGCCCGGACGGCCCGGACGGCCCGGGCGGCCCGGGCGGACGGAAACGCGGTGGTGGCGCCGGGAACCTCCTGGTTAGCATCCGAAGATGACGACGCCGGCAGACAAGCCCCTCCACGACGCCGTGCGTCGAGCCGACCTCGACTGGCCGGCCCGCCACCTCGACCCGCAGGTCTGCCCGCCGGCCGCCTTCGGACTCCTCGTCCGGCACGAGGATTCCCGGCTGCGGTACCTGGGACTGGCCCTGCTCGCCGAGCGCGTCACCTCGGGCCGGACGGGCGACGAGCACGAGATGGCCGAGCTGGCGGGGCTGCTGCCGGCATCGGTGGAGGGCACGCCGGAGGAGGCGCTCCTCCTGGCCCGGCTCCACGAACGACTCGGCCCGTACCTCCGGGGGCACCGCCGGCCGTCGTGGCGTACGGCCGGGCTGCCGGTACGGGTACGGATCGCCTGGCTGCGCGCCGAGATCCTGAACGAGCCCGCGGTGATCCGGAAGGAGCCCCCGGGCGAACTGCTCTACCAGGCCCTGCGGGAGACGACCGCCACCGGAGCACACCGGCCCGAGCAGCTCGTGAACGAGCTGGTGGCCAGCGGCGACCCGGTGGTGCAGGGGGAGGGACTGCGGCTGGCCCGGCAGGCACTGCACGCCGGCCTGCTGGCCCCCGTACGGGTACGCGCCCACGTGATCGGGCTCCTCGGCAGCGCCGGCCCGGCCGTCGTCGCCGCCGCACTGGAGGAACTCGCCGAGCCCTGGGCGGCGTTGGAGCCCCTGCCGGCGGGCCGGCTGGCGCCCTTCCTCGCCGCCGCATCGGCGAGCACACGGCCCGGGACCGCCGATGCCGCACTCACGGCCGCGGCCCACCACGGACACCGCGGCCTGCTCCGGCAGGTCGTCGACGATCCGGATCTGCCGCCGGGCCTTCGCCGGCGCGCGATGGAACGGCTCGGCGACCTGGCGGACCGCGGCGACATCGGCGCACTGACGGCGATCGCGGCACGGGATCCGCTGCTGTTCGGAGCACCCGCCGTGACCTGCCTGCGCGGGCTCCACCGGCGCGGGCACTTCCCGGACGCCCCGCACGTCCCGTCCGTCATCGGCCTGGCGCTGGCCGATCACTCGATTCCGCCCCACGAGGTCGCGACGGTCCTGTTCACCTGCCGCCACGAGACGCTCCGCGTCCTGGCCGACGCAGCCGCAGACGACCCGAGCTGGCCGCGCCGACTCGCCCTGCTGGTCGCCCTGGCCGGGCAGGGGGCGCCGGACCTGGAGATCGGGGACGCCGTCACCCGGGTCCTCCCCTCGGCCTCCGCGCCGGGGCCGTTCCTCGACGCCATCCGTGCGCTGCGGCACGCGGATGCCGAAGACGCCGTGATCGCCCTCCTGCCCTCGGCTCCCGCAGCGGCCTTGGAGGCCCTGGAGGCCATCGGCGGGCACCGGACGACGGCGGCGCTGAGGGAAGGGCTCGGGCTCGTCGCCGAGGAGGGCGCGGGAGGGATCGCCCCGCACCTGCGCGCCGTACGTCACCGCGCGCTCGAGGTGCTGTGGCACCTGACGGACGATCCGTCAGGGCGGCGCGCCCTTCTCGTCCGCCTCGATCCCGCCGATCTGCCGACGCGCATCGCGACGGACCTCGGCGGTCCGGACGAGCGGGAACTGGCTCTCCTGAGCTCCCATCTGGACCCGGACCAGCCGGTGGCCGCACTGTGCCGACTGGCCGCACACGGCGGCGCGGGCACGCTGCCGGTCATCGCGGACCTGCTGCTGCGCGTCGTGGCCGAGCTGGCGGCGTCCCGGGAACCGGGCGCAGCCGCCCCGTTCGGCGACGGCGTACAGCAGGCCGCAGCGCCGGCTGCGGAGCAGTCGTGGGAGCCGGTCCGACAGCAGCCCGGGGAGCCGGTGCTACCCCAGGAGATCCTGGACGCCGTACACGGCCTGGGCCGCCGGCTCCACGAGCGGGGGCGCATCAGGCCGGCCTGCCTGCTCGACGCGCAGACCCCGCACGAGGCGGGGCACGCTCTCGTCGCGACCCTGGCGCTCGATCTGCTGGACCGGCCCGGACTGTCGAGCGGCGAACAGGCGGTCCTGCTCGAACTGCTGCTCCGAGCCCCCTACGCGCGCACCCGTGCGCGGGTGCACCGCCTGCTGCGGCACCGCGACCGTCACGTGCGCAAGCACGTGATCGCCCTGCTCGCCCGGGAGGCCACCGGGGACGATGCGCAGGCCCTGTCGGCGACGCTGATCACGCTGACCACCGCCCAGGACATCCAGACCGTCCGGCAGGCGCTGCTCGCCCTCGGCCACGCACGGGCCCGCTGGGCCGCCACCGCGATCGCCGCATGTCTCGGCCACCCGAACATGAACGTCAAGAAGACCGCCGCGCAGGTCCTGGTCGGCGCGGGCACGCCCGCGGCGGTACCGGCGCTGCTCTTCTGGCTCGGACGCCACGACAATCCGGGCCTGCGCGGCACCCTCGTCGAGGCGTTGCGCGCCGTCCTCGGCGAGGCGTACCCGGCGACCGTCCTCGCCGCAGCCGAACACGGAGACCACGGCCGTACCCGCGAACTACTGCTGGCAGGCCTCGACGGCGCTCTGCCGGTGCGCTCGGTCCTCGCCCTGGACGAGCAGGCGTCACGGGTCGCCCCGACCCTGCTCGCCCTGGTGGCGAGCGGTCGCGTCGGCCTCTCCTCCGGGACGGTCGAGGACCTGTCCACGGTCCTGGCCCGGCACGGGATCACCACGGCCGCCGTCTCCCGGTCGGCGGCGGACACCGGAGCGCAACGCGACGTCGACGCGCTGGCGGCGGAGGGCTGGCACGCCCCGACCGCGCTGCGCCTCACCGCGCGGCACGAGCCGCTGCACGACTTCCGGCTGCGGGAGCTACGGCACCTGCTGCCGGACTGGCTGCGCCTGGCCGCCTCCGAACCCGTCGAGCGAGCTGCCGTCCTGCGGCTCACGCTCCGGCTCTGCCCCGCGCCGTGGACGGCCGGGGAACGGGCGGCCTTCGCCCGGTCCACCGCGGTCCTGCTCGACGGGCTCGCCGAGGCCCCGGCGGAAAACCGGCACGGCCTCCTGGCGGTACTCGAAGCGATCGCACCGACCCTGCCGGCGGTCGAGAAGCAGGCCGTCGCCGCGGCGGTACGCGCACTGCCCGGCGCCCCCGCGGACGGCCCGGCCACACTGACGCTGCTGCGGAGCCTCGGCGCGGTACTGGTCCGCGCCGACCTCGAACAGGCCATGGATTGCGCCCGGTTGGGCGCCGGACCGCGGCAGGCCGAGGCGGCTGTGCTGAGGGACGCGTTCGCCGCCCCGCACGCTCCCGCGAACACGGAGGCCGACGCGCAGGCCGAAGCCGAAGCCTGGCGCGCCGAGCTGGAGGCCGCGGTGCGCACACCGGGCGCCCTGGAGGAGTTCCGCCGACGCTGCCGCCATGACGAGGGCGTCCCAGGCCAAGGTGAAGGCGAAGCCCAAGCCCAAGCCCAAGGCTCCCGGGACCGTCTGACCGCGCTGATCGACGTCCACGCCTCGGCCGGACCCGAGGTCCGCGTCGCCCTCGTCGACTGGATGACGGAGATCCAGCCCCTCGACGCACCCCCGTGGACCATCGCCGAAACCGCCCGGGCCAAGGCGCCGCATCCGCGGACCGTGCGCATCGACGACCTCGACCAGCCCCGTTCGGCGGCATTGCGGGACCGTCTGCTGGCCATGCTGCAGGCACCTGCGCCGGACCGCCGGCACACCGCGGCCCTCGCGCTCCGCGCATGGCCCGAACTCGAGTGCGCTCTCCCCGTGCTCCGCGCGTACCTCCGGGGCGGCGTCGACGTACCCGTCGGCGAAGGCCTGGCCCGCGCCCTGAGCGTGATCGACGAGGCGGAACTCCGCGCGGACGGCATCCTGCACGACAGGGTCGCCCTCGTCGCATGCGAGCTCGATCCGTCGGCCCTGGAGCCGCTGGTCCCGCTGCTGCTCGAATGGTGGGAGCACGATCCGCCGTCCGGCAGCTCCGCGGCCGCGCAGGCACTGGGCCGGGTCCCCGCCGACGTGCTGGCGGAGCGGCTCGCGGACCGCCTCGACGCCGGCGCCTGGGGGTTCCTCGACCTGCTCGGCGGACGTCCCCTGCTGCGCACGCCCGCGCTGACGCGGACCTGCCGGCGGCTGCGCGCCGAAGGACGCGACGGCCTCGCCGACACCCTGCACCTCGTGGACGGTCCGCTGCGCCGCCCGGACACCGTGCGACAGGACGCCGACGCGCTGGCGGCGCTCCGCGACCGCGGCCCGGCCGCGTCCACGGCGGCGTACCAACCCCCCTCCCGGCAGCAGCTGTTGGACCTGGCCCGCACGGGCGACCCCGCACAGGTACGCCGAGCACTCACGCGAGTTTCCGAGGAGCACAGCGGCCCGGACGCGGACCCCGACCCCGGCCTGCGGGACCTGATCGGCACCTTGCTGCACCACCCCAGGCCCAAGGTCCGCCTGCACGCCCACCGGACCTCACGGGCCGTGCTGGACCGTCAGACCTACCTCCACCACACCTCGATCCTGCTGCACGACCCCCAGCCGGACCTGGTGCGCACGGCGATCCGTACCCTCTGCCACGCGACCTGGGCCCCCGCGATCCCCGCGGTGACCGGCCTCCTGGAGCACTCCCACCCCGTCGTCCGCCGGGCTGCGGCCGAGGGGCTCGTCGTCATGGGCGCCCCGGCGGTGCCGGCCCTCCGGCATGCCGCCGACCACGCCCGGCCCGACAAACGGTCCGTCTACACGGAGGTCCTCGAACAGATCGGGCAGGGCAGTGCGTAACGCGCGGCTGCCGCGAGGTGCCCGACCCGGCAGGGGGGTGGTCAGGTACCTCGCCGCGCGGTGGGATCAGCCCCTGGCGTGCGGCTGGAGACTGGCTGCCAGGAGGTGGGAGTCGAGCAGGGAGACGTCCGCCGTCCGGTCCGCCCGTGCGTAGCCTGCCAGCATGCGTTTGGTCAGGACGAGCGCTTCGGGGGAGCGCCGGACGAGCGGTCTGGTCCAGGCGTCGATCACCTTGTCCAGCTGGTCGAGCGGGGCGGTCCGGTGGAGCAGGCCGATGCGGTGGGCCGTGGCGGCATCGAAGACGTCGCAGGTGAGCATCAGCTCGCGAATCCTGGATGCGCCGACCTCGGAGACCAGGCGTCCCATCGCCCCGCCCCATGCCGGCGGCAGCCCTATGCCGACCTCCGGCATGCGGAAGCGGCTGGTGTCGGCGCCGGCGCGCAGATCGCAGAAGGCGGCGAGGGCGAGCCCCGCGCCGATGACCCGTCCGTGCAGCCGGGCGATGGTGACCGCGTGGGTGTTCTCCAGGGCCTGGCACAGGCGGTGTGCCTTGTCGGCGATCCGCCGCAGGCCCACTCCGGACGGATCGGCGGCCAACGCCTCCTGGTACTCGCCCCGGTCGGCGCCCAGGCAGAAGTCCGTACCCAATGACGACAGCGTCAGGATCCGGACGTCGGGTCTCTCGTGGAGATCGTCGAGCAAACTGGTGAGATCGTCCAGGACCGCGGAATCCAAGGTGTCGTCCAGCCCCCAGGGGTTGAGGCGGACGTGCAGTACGGGGCCGTCCTGCTCGGTGCTGATCGCCTTGGGAGCGGTCCGCACCTGTGTGGGGGTGGGGGTGGAGACGGGGGAGAGGGTGGAGATGGGGGTCGGGTCGGTCATGCGACTGCTACGTCCAGGTTCAGGAGTCGTCGGAACGCCACGCGGGGCGCCATCGACGGGGGGCGTACGAGGGTGAGGCGGGGGAGGCGCCGGACCAGCTGGTGGAGCAGGGTCTGGGCTTCGATGCGGGCCAGCGGTGCGCCGAGGCAGTAGTGGATGCCGCCGCTGAACGCGAGGTGGTCGGCGGCGCGTTCGGGGTCGAACCGGCTCGGGTCGACGTGCCTGGCCGGGTCCCGGTGCGCCGCTCCGATCATGAGGTGGACCATCTCGTCGCGGCGGATCTCGAAGCCCCCGAGCACGGAGTCCTGCGAGGCGACCCTGCTGATCACGTGGGTGGGCGGGTCGTAGCGGAGGGTCTCCTCGACGAACCCGGGCACGAGGTCGGGGTTGTCGGCGACCATGGCCCAGCGGTCCGGGCTTTCGACGAGCCGCAGCGCCATCGTGGAGAGGAGGGTCGCGGTGGTCTCCAGGGCGGCCAGCAGGACGAACAGCACCAGGAAGTAGACGGCCTCGTCGGCCTTGTCCCGGTCGGGCTCGATCGCGTCCCAGGTCTGGATCCACCGGGTGACGGGGTCGTCTCCGGGGTGGGAACGCCGATCGCGCACCAATTCCATGAAATACGTACGGAGTTCCGCCGTGGCCGCATCGGACAGGGCCAGTTGGCTGGCCGACGGCAGCAGCTCCTGGGTGAAGACCTGGTCGTGCGTCAGCTCTCGGAGCCGCGGCCAGTCGGCCTGCGGAAGTCCGAGCCAGTCACCTATGGTGGCCACCGGCAGTTCCTCGCAGACGAGTTGCGAGAAGTCCGCCTCGCCGGTGCGTATTCGTTCGGTGAAGGCGTCGAGGAGCTGATCAGAGGTCCGCTTCACGGTGTGGCCTATGCGCTCCACGGTGCCCCGGTCGAACGAGCCGGCCGCCCGTCGCACCGTGGTGTGGTCCGGGGGGTTGAGCGCGGCGAGGGTGTTGCCCATCTCGCGCGAGGAGGGAGCGTTCCAGCGCGTTCCGGGCCCCTGGCGTTCCCGCCACGCCTTGTCGGGCTCGAGCCATTGCCGGTTGCGCAGGATCTGGTCGCAGGCGGCGAACCCCGTCACGGCGAAACCGCCCCAGGGGGCGGGCACCACCTCGCCGCGCGCGAGGAGTTCGTCGTAGATCGGGAAGGGGTCGGCCTGCCCTCTGGCCGTCCGGAGACGGGAGAAGAGGGAGGCGGACGCCCGGCGGTCGTACGTAGGAGTTACGGCAACGCCCATATGGCGGCTCCTTTCTGAGAACCAGCCGCCATGCATACCCGCATGATCGTTAGCGCATCCACTACCGGTCAGTACTCAGGGAGTTACCAGAATCACACGTTCCTCATTCGCCCCTGGTCCAGGCCAGGAAGCGGCTGAACAGGCCGCCCTTGGGCTGCGGCGCGGCGCCGGCGTGCGGACGCGAGGGTCCGGCACCGGAGGGCGAGGGCGCGGCCGACTGGTGCTGGGCCGCCTGGTCGGCGTTCGACGAGTGCGAGGTGTGCGCCCCGGACGACCCGGCCGAACCGGACGACCCGGCCCCCTGGGCAACGGCCCTCGGGGTGAAGCGGATCGGAAGGGTGACCAGCGAGCGGCTCCACGGGCTCGGCGCCCACGTGAGCGCCTTGAACGGGACGCGCAGCTCGACGTCGTGGAGCTGGTTGAGCAGCGCCTCCACGGCCGTCACGGCGATCATGAAGGCCGGGTCCTTGGCGGGGCAGGCGTGCGGGCCCGCTCCGAACGCCAAATGCGCCTTGGCGCTGAGCTGTTCGCGGTGCTCGGTCAGCTTCGGGTCGGTGTTGGCTGCGGCGAACGAGACGAGGATCGGGTCGTTCGCCCGGATCACCCGGCCGCCGATCTCGACGTCGTGGGTCGGGTAGTGGGCCGCGTAGTTGGAGATCGGCGCGAAGTTCCAGAGGGTCTGGGAGACCGCGTCCTCGACCGGGAGACTGAGCTGCCACTCGTCCCCGAGGTACAGCGCGCTGCTGGTGCCGATGGCGGCGGTCAGCGGCGCGGTGCCGCCGGAGAGCAGGGTGACCAGCTGGTGCAGCACCTCTTCGTCGGTCAGCCCGGCCGAGTGCTCCATCAGGCGCGTCGTCAGATCGTCCGTCGGCCGCCGCCGCTTGAGGGCGATCAGCTCGGTGAGCGCCCCGCCCAGCACCTCGTCGGCCCCGGGGGTCCCCTCGAAGATGCCGCTGATGCCGGCGATCACGCGGTCGCCGATCTCGGGCGGGCAGCCGAACAGCTCGCTGAACACCAGCAGGGGCAGCGGCTGGGCGTACTCCGCCATCAGCTCCGCATGGCCGCGGATGTCGGTGCTGAACTGACTGATCAGGTAGTTGGCGGACTGCTGCGTCTGCCGGATGAGCTGGTGCTCGTTGACCGTGGCGAGACTGTCCGTGACGGCCCTGCGCAGCCGGGCATGCGCCGCACCGTCGCTGAAGAGCGCGTTGGGGCGGTACCCCATCATGGGCAGCGCCGGGCTGTCGGCCGGGACGCGGCCCTCGTTCAGGGCGTTCCAGCGGCGGGAGTCGCGCACGAAGGAGGCGGGGTTCTGCAGGACGTACAGCGCGGCGTCGTAGCTCGTGACGAGCTCGACCTGGACGTCGGGGGCGATGTCCACGGGCGCGCTGGGGCCGTAGGCACGCAGCTGGGCGTAGTGGCCGTCGGGGTCGGCTCCGAACGAAGGGCCGTACATCTGGACGTTCCCGTGCGCGGGGCAGCCGGGGGGTATCTCGTGCGGGTCACGTGGCTGTTGCATTCCTGCGCTCCTAGCCGAGTTGGGACATGAGGTGGGTCACGAGGGTGATGAGGGCCCGCGCGGAGGATTTCTCGTCCCGTACGTCGCACTCCACGACAGGGGTCTCGGCGCTGAGGTTCAGGGCCTCGTGCACCTCGTCGAGCGGGTAGTGCGTGGTGCCCTCGAAGTGGTTCACGGCGATGGCGTACGTCAGGCCGAAACGTTCGACGAGGTCCAGGACGGGGAAGGACTCGTGCAGGCGCTCCGGGTCGACGAGGACCAGCGCGCCCAGGGCACCCCGGGACAGCTCCTCCCACATCTCCTTGAAGCGCTCCTGGCCGGGCGTTCCGAAGAGGTAGAGCACCAGGGTGTCGCTCAGGGTCAGCCGGCCGAAGTCCATGGCGACGGTGGTGGTCGTCTTGTCGGGCGTGCCCGACAGATCATCGAAACCCACGCTGGCTTCGGTGATCTCTTCCTCGGTCCGCAGGGGCTCGATCTCCGAGAGACTGCCGATGCAGGTGGTCTTGCCGACCCCGAAATGCCCCACGATGAGGATCTTCACCGCATGGGAGACATCTGGATCCAGGTACACGCGTTACGCTCCGAATCGATTCTTCAGGCCTTCGAGCACGGCGCTGACCAGTTCTCTGTCGACACGTTCGGCGCGCGGTATCGGTGTCCTCGCGAGGATGAGCTCGTCCTCCTCCAACTGCGCCAGCAGGATGCGGACGACGCCCAGCGGCAGGTGCGTGTGCCCCGCCACCTCGGCCACGGACAGGAAGCCGTTCGCGACCAGGTCCATGACCCGCCCCGCTTCGGGAGACAGCGTGCGCGCCGCCACCTGTCCGATCTCCGCCGCCGCCGTCACGAGCGTCGTGTGCTCGTACTCGTGGTCCGGGGGCAGCGCCCGTCCGTTCGTGATCACGAAGAGGGGGACTAATGGAGACGTCAGCTCCAGCTCGTCGTCGTGTCCGAGACCATCAGGCATGGCCAGCCACCTTCCCCGGTGTCACCGTGGCGGTCAGTCTGGGAACCACCTCGTGCAGACGCGTGGTGAACTGCTCGATGTCGCAGTCGTGCTCGGCGGCGGCCGCCAGGAAGGCGTCGGGGCCGGCCGCCATCAGGAAGATCCAGCCGTGCTGGAACTCGATGACCGTCTGACGCCATTCCGCGTCCTCGATGACCCCCGCGAACTGGGAAGTGACCCGGCTGTAGGCGTGGATGCCCGTCATGGCCGCGGAGATCGTGTCCGCGAGGTCGCGGCTCATCCCGTTGGTCGCCCCGCGGGGAAGGCCGTCCGATCCCAGCAGCACGGCGTGGCGGGCACCCTTCACCTCCGACATCACCCGGTCGAGCTCGCCGAGTACGAATCCCGAGTCACCCGGTCCCGGCTGCCGGGGTACGTTCCCGCGCGGCCCTCCGGCGTCCTCGGTGTGCACCCGGGGCGGCGAGGTGAGGTTGTTGCCCAGCCGGGCGACGAGGCGGTGCATGCGGAAGGAGATCTGCTGCATGTCCACATCGGGCGCGGCCGCGGCGGCGAGGTAGGAGCCTTGCCCCGCCCCGATCAGGAAGCTCCAGCCGTGCGAGAACTCGATGATGGTCTGGTTCCACTGCCGGTCCTCCTCCGGCCCGGCGAAGTGGGCCGTCGCCCGGCTGAGCGACTGCATCCCGGCCATGGCCGCGGAGATGGTGCGTACGTCCTTCTCGGCCAGGCCTTCGGTCGCGCCGCGAGGAAGGCCGTCAGCGGACAGCAGGACGGCGTGCCGTGCACGGGGCACGTTGTGCACGATGTCCTCGAGCATCCACGACAGGTCTGCGGTCATGCCTCTTCGGGCCCTTCGAACGAGGTGGCGTCAAGGTTGCGGCCGGAGAGCGTGCCGCGCTGGAAGGCGCCGAGGCTGCGCCCGGAGGCGCGGCCCGTCTCTCCCGAGATCCGTGGCGCCGGCGCGGTGGTGTCGGGATCGGGGACGCTCGCGATGGGTGCCTGACGCGCGCCGCGCTTGGGAAGCCCGTGCATCGTGCGCGAGGTCGCGCTGTGCGGCACGGTGCTCTGCGGCGTCGTGCCGTGCGAGGTCGCGCTCTGCGGCGGCCGGTTCTCGGCGACCCGCCGGATCTCGCTGACCGGGGCCTCCTGGACGGGCGGAATCTCTTCCATGGTCCACAGCTCCTCGGGCAGGAGGACGACGGCCCGGACGCCGCCGTACCGGGAGACTCCGGTGACGTCGACCTTGAAACCGTGCTGACGCGCGATCAGGCCGATGACCGGGAAGCCGAACTTCGGCTGGGTCCCGAGCTGCGAGAGACGGGGGGCGACTTCGCCGGAGAGCAGCGCGGTCGCCCGCTGCCGCTCTTCGTCGTTCATGCTGACGCCGGCGTCGTCGATGACGATGCACAGGTTGTTCTGGACGCGCTGGAACGTCACCTCGATCGGTGCGTCGTGCTGCGAGAAGCTGGCGGCGTTGTCGAGCAGCTCCGCCACGGCGAGGGCGACGGGTGCGACCGCGGACGCCTTCAGGGCCAGACTGGTCTGCTGCATGATGGCGACCCGGTGGAAGTTGCGGATCTGGCCCTGGGCGCTGCGCACCACGTCGTAGACGCTGGCGGGCCTGTTGCGGCGGCCGAGCGGCGCACCGCACATGACGGCGATGCCCTGAGCCTTGCGCGCCATCTGGGCGTTGGCGTGGTTGACGTCCAACAGGTCGCTCAGGACGGTGTGTCCGCCGTACTTGCGCTGGATGCCGTCCAGGAGGGTCGTCTGCTCGGCGGCGAGGCTCTGCAGGAGGCTGGCGGCACCCTTGAGGACCGCCTTGGTGTTCTCCTCCGCGGCTTCCTTGGCTTCGCGGAGCGTGGCGTCCTGCTCGCTCCGGAACCTGTGCAGTTCGGCGCGCGATGCGTGCAGGTGGCTGTCCGCCGCGAGCAGTTGGTGCCTGAGTTCGGCCTCGGTGTGTTCCTTCTTCGCCCCCAGTGCTCTGTTGCGGGCGACGAGTGCCACGACCGCGACCACGGCTATCGCCGCCACCGCAACCAGGCACCACACAAGTGCGTCTCGATTCATGGAAACCTTTCCCGGCGCGTGCCATGCGGACGGCTGCAGATACACCTCGCGAGGCCCCGCAACACAGCTGATCGGCACGGTTCACCCGGTGTTGCGCGGTGATCATGCCGCCGATCCAAATCAGCATCTGCGTCAAATGAATCAAGATCACAGATGCCGGGATGCTATCACCGGATCTTCGCCTCCCCGGACGCCCGCTTTGGCACCCCATCCACCCAACCGGAGTGTCACTGGCGGGGGTTGACATGGCCTTTCGATCCCTCCGCATCGGCCGTCGGGCACACCCCGCGCCACCCGTCCGTTAAGGAGTTCTTCACGAGAGGAGCGGCGATCTCTCACATCCGTCCGCCCCGGGAAGGACTCGCCGGCAGAGGGGGCCCAGGTTGATTGGCGCTACGCGAATGTAAGGCTTTGCCCCCATATATCAACATCTCATCGGGATCGGGGGTCGGAGTACGGGATCCGAGACGGAGGCGTTCTCATCGCTATTGCCCCGCATTGTGAGGTGGACAAAAGGGTGCGGTGGCGCTGTGTTGATGACGTCGCCGTAACGCGAGCGGCCGAAGGGTCCGCACAACCGGATCCGCGAACCGGAAGGTGATCCCCACCGAAACGAAGGGCGCCCGCGGTGTCTCCCGTATCGCCCGGGAACTGCGGGACTTGAGGGAGAGCGGCCGACCGTACATCACAACCGAGAGGTGCGGCGGCACGCGTACACCGGCACATAAGAGGTGTCGGATCGAGCAACGGCAATGCAATGGCGGAGTCGTTCTTCACCGCACCCAACACAAATTGTTGAGTGGCGAACCATGGCCGAAAACACCGAAACGCGCAGGGCCGTTCCGATGGGCCGGCGGCCCCGTCGGCGGGCTCCGATCGCGGGCGCAGACTGCACGTACGGGGCCGTTCTCGTACGAGACGTCCTGCGCCGGGGGGCAGGGCCGCACATGATCGACTCTCGGCCTGACGGCGCGATTTCGCTCTTTCCCCCGCCACGGCCGTGCCGGTTCTCTTGGCTGGAGCGCCGACATGAGGCGACCACGTATCAAGAACCCGCCCCTGGAGGACTCATGGCACCGAACCCGAACCCGAACCCGAACGTGAACGCGAACCCGACTCCGACCCCGGCCTCGAACCCGGACTCGGCTTCGGACCAGGAGTGGAAGCTCGACGGCGGAACCGCGTGGATACGCCCCTCGAGCGACCGGGGCATCGTCAAACCGCTCGTCCTGGCCAGCAAAGCAGGACCGGGGGAGACGGACCTGGCCGCACTCCGGGCCCGGCTCTACTCCACCACGGACTCGTTCGGCGAAGCGCTGCGCGCCCGCGGCCACGACCTGATCCTGCTCGGCTTCAACGACGGCGCCGCCCCCCTGGCCGACCTGGCGGACACGGTCGTGGAAGCCCTCCGCCGCACGGCGGCCGAGCAGACGGGCGACGCCCCCTTCGCCGTGGGCGGCATCGGCAGGGGAGCCCTGGCGGTCCGCTACGCCCTCGCCGGGATGGAGTACCGCCAGGAGAACCACCGGGCGGGGACGTACTTCTCCTTCAACGGAACGGCGCCCTCCCCGGAGGAGCACACGGACCCGGCCCACCACACCAGTTGGCCGCAGATCCCGAAGCGCCTCAAGCTGACCATCGGCGAGGCCCCCGCCGCCCTGAGCGACGCCGACTTCGACGACACCACCGCGGCCCCCACGGACCCGAACGGCCTGCTCTTCCCCGGCGCCCAGGTCACCTGGCTCCTGAACCACCTGGCCTAGGCCGTCTCTTTCGGATCTTGTCGGGCCGACAAGATCCGAAAGAGACGGCCTAGGCCGCCGAATCCCGTTGGCGCACAGCCCGCACCTGCAACAACACTACTCAGGTGAGCGACTGCTGCCATCCCTGTCCCTGCTGCGGGCACCGCGTGCTGGACTCCATGCCCGGCTCCTACGAGATCTGCCCCGTCTGCTTCTGGGAGGACGACGGCATCCAGTTCCGCTGGCCGACCACGTCCGTCGGCGCGAACCGGGTCTCCCTGATCGAGGCCCAGCTCAACTACCGCACCTTCGGCGCCTGCGACGAGCACGGCCGGCAGTACGTCCGCCCTCCGGCCGAGGACGAACCCCTCGACCCCGCCTGGCGCCCCATCGACCTGACGCGCGACTCCTTCGAGGACTGGGACGCGGACGAAAGCGTCCCCTGGCCCGACGACCGCTCGGCACTCTGCTGGTGGCTCCCCACCTTCTGGCGCCGCAACCACCCACCGCAGCCGACCTCCACTCCGAAGGGTTCGCGCCGGGGCGCGGTGGGGGAGGAGACCGTCAGGGGCGGGTGAGACACCGGGGGGTGGCGCCGATGATGTTCGGGTACTCGGACGAGTGGTGGGTGCTGCTGCTGTTCCCGGCGGTGCTGTGGGTGCCGTTCGGGCCGTTCGTCATGGCCGGCCTGGGGGCGTGGTGCGCCTCCGCGCCCGGCCCTCGCGCGCGGCTGTGGTCGGCGCTGGTCCCCCTGGTCCCGGTGCTGACCTCGGCGTCCGTCATGACCTTCCCGCTGAGCCGATGGGACCGCCCGGTACGGGTCGACGGCGCCTTGGAGGCGCCGGAGCATCTGTACGACTTCCTCGGCTACCTGGCCGTGTACGTCGGGGCCATCACGGTGCTGCCCTGGCTGCTCGGCTACGGCAGCACACGCCTGCTGCGCTTCGCACGAACCCGCCGACACGGCCCCGGAGGCTCACCCGGCTGAGCGTATTGGCCTCGGCGGCCTCCCCGGCCAGGGCCTCGCGCAGGCCCGCGGCCGGCTCGGTCTGTTGGGTGACCTGTGTCATGCGCAGGTGTGTACGTAGGTCCAATGTCTTCGCGGATCTGGCGTGTTTGGATCTTGCCTGGATCGGGGGGCCTTCCGAAAGGGGGCGCGTCAGGCAGTCGGTGCGGACCTGTACGCGCGGTGGACGGAAGCGGCGTGCATGGCACCGGCCCGTCCACAGAGGCCCGTGACGAGATCTCCTGGACAGGAAGAGTTCAATGGTTGACATCCAGCGGCCGGTTCGGCACACCGGGTCGTCCACACGCTGCCTGAACGACATGTTCGCCGCGCACGCGGCGGCGACTCCGGGGGCGCCGGCGATCACGCAGGCCGACCGGACCCTCTCGTACGCCGAACTGCACCACCGGGCAATCCGGTTGGCGGCGCACCTGCGGGACCGGGGGGTCGGCCCCGATGTGGTCGTCGGCCTCCACGTCGAACGGTCCGTCGACATGCTCGTCGGCATGCTGGGCATCCTGGAGGCCGGCGGCGCGTACCTACCGCTGCGCACGGACGATCCCGCCGAGCGGGTGGCGGACATCCTCACGGACTCCGGGGCCGCGACCGTGCTCACCTCGGCGGCGACCCACGAGCGGCTCGCCGGTTTCGGCCGCGCGAGGGTCCGGGTGGACGCCGAGTACGCGTCCCCGGCGCAGGACGCTCCCGTCGGTCCGCGGCCCACGGCGGAGAACCTCGCGTACGTCATCTACACCTCGGGGACCACAGGCGCCCCCAAGGGCGTCGCCGTCCCGCATCGGGCCGCCGCCCGCATCGTCCGCACCGGCGTCTACGCCGACTTCGGGCCGCGGGAGACCTTCCTGCAGATCTGCCCGCTCTCGTTCGACGCCCACGTGCTGGAGGTGTGGGGCTCGCTCGCCAACGGCGGGCACCTCGTGCTCCACCCGGACACCCGGGTGTCGGCCGAGTCGGTCATGGAGGCCGTACGCGCTCACGAGGTCACCGCGCTGTGGCTCACCCCGACGGTGTTCAACCAGATCGTGGACGAGGGCCTGTTCGAGGGGAGCGGGCTGCGCCAGGTCATCGTGGGCGGCGAGGTGGTGTCGACACCGCACCTCGCCCGGGCGATGCGCACGACGGACATCCGGTTCTCCAACGGCTACGGGCCCACCGAGGCCGGGGTGTTCACCTGCTGCCGTGTCTTCGAAGAGGTCGACCTCGTGCATGCGCCGCCGCCCGTCGGCGCCCCGCTCCCCGGTACCGAGGTCTGGGTCGTGGACGCCGAGGGGAGGGAACTGCCCGAAGGGGAACTCGGCGAGCTGTACATCGGCGGCGACGCCCTGGGGCGCGGCTACCACGGCCGCCCCGACCTGACGGAGAAGGCCTTCGTCCCCCACCCGTTCGGCGGCGCGCCGGGCGAGCGGGTGTACAAGTCGGGTGACCTCGCACGGGTGTTGCCCGGCGGCCTGGTCCAGGTGATCGGGCGCATCGACAGCCAGGTCAAGATCCGGGGGAACCGGGTCGAGCTGACCGAGGTCGAGTCGGCACTCCTGGACGCGCCGGAAGTGAAGCAGGCCGCGGTGGTGGACAGGCAGCAGGGTGCCGAGCGGGTACTGGCCGCCTACGTCGTTCCCGCGGACGGCGCGGCACCCACCGTCGCCGAGTTGCGCGGCCGTCTTGCCCGGAGGCTGCCCGACTACATGATCCCCTCCGAGCTGTTCCGTCTGGACCGGATCCCCCTGACGGGCAACGGCAAAGCCGACCGCGCCGCGCTGCGCGACGGGGTGAACGGCACCCGTCTGGAGCTGGGCGTCGACTTCCGCCCCGCGGACACGGACGTGGAGGGCAGGCTCAGCGCGATCTGGGCCGACGTGCTGAAGACCCGCGCCGTCGGCGTCGACGACAACTACTTCGATCTGGGCGGTACGTCGATCTCGATCAAACACGCCCACCAGCGGATCCAGCAGGAGCTGGGCATCCGGCTCTCCCTCGTGTCGATGTTCGAATACCCCACCGTGCGGCTGCTGGCCGACGCGATCGCCAACTCCGAGGTGTAGAACAGTGAGCATTCTTCCGAACACCGGCCGCCCGGACATCGCCGTCGTCGGCATGGCCGCGGTCATGCCCGGGGCCCCCGACGTCGACGCGTTCTGGTCCCTCGTACGCGAGGGCCGCGAGGCCATCACCCATGGTTCGCCCCGGGTCGTGGAGGAGGCGGACACCGGCCGCCGCTGGGTGCACGCCCGCGGAGTCATGGGTGGGGTCAAGGACTTCGACGCCGAGTTCTTCGGCATACCCAAGCGCGAGGCCGAGGTGCTCGATCCGCAGCACCGGCACCTGCTCCAGTGCGCGTGGAACGCCATGGAGGACGCGGGCTACGACCCGTACCGGATCGCGGAGGACGTCGCCGTCTACTCCTCCGTCGGCCCCAACACCTACTACGAGGGACGCGACTTCGGTCCCCGCTCGGCGGCGGAGCGGATGCTCATCCAGCTCTCCAACGGCCCGGACACCCTGCCGACCCGCATCTCCTACAAGCTCGGCCTGACCGGCGAGAGCGTCAACGTCCAGTCGGCCTGCTCCTCGGCCGCCGTCGCCGTGCACCTGGCCTGCGAGGCGCTGCGCGAGGGCCGCGCAGGCATGGCGCTCGTCGGCGCCGCCAGCATCGGGACGGCCGACACCTTGGCCTACGAGCACCAGGAAGGGTTCATCCTGTCGGCGGACGGCAGCACCCGTGCGTACGACAGCAAGGGCTCCGGCTACGTCGAGGGAGACGGCGTCGGCGTTCTGGTGCTGCGCCGGCTCGTGGACGCGCAGCGCGACGGCGACCAGATCCACGCCGTGATCAAGGGCAGTGCGGTCAACAACGACGGCCGCGCCAAAGCGGGTTTCTCCGCACCGAGCGTCCTGGGCCAGTCGAAGGTGATCCGCACCGCACTGGAAGCGTCCGGCGTCCCGGCCGAGTCCATCGGTCTGATCGAGGGGCACGGCACCGGCACGCTCGTCGGCGACCCCATCGAGGTCCGGGGGCTCACCCGCGCCTACCAGTCCCTCACCTCGAAGACCGGGTACGTCGCGCTGGGGTCGGTGAAGGCGAACATCGGCCATCTCTGCTTCGCCTCCGGCATCGCCGGGCTCCTCAAGGCGATCCTGTGCCTCAAGCACGGTGAGATCCCGCCGATGGCCGTGATCGACGAACTCAACCCGGACATCGACCTCGACGCGACCCCCTTCTACATCAACCGCGAGCTCAGGCCGTGGGAGGCGGAGATCAGGCGGGCCGGTGTGAGCTGCTTCGGCATGGGCGGCACCAATGCCCACTTCGTGCTGGAGCAGGCCCCCGAGCCACAGCCGGCCACCGACGGGGCCGCCGCCGACGGCCCGTACGCGGTCCTGCTGTCCGGACGGACCGGGGAAGCGCTGGCGCAGGTCAGGGAGCGGCTGCGGGAATTCGTCGCTGCCCGGCCGGAGACCAGCCCGGGCGACCTCGCCTTCACCCTGGCCGCCGGTCGCCGGCCGCTGGCCCACCGGTGGGCCGCGGTGGTGGCTTCTACCGCGGAGCTGGAGCAGGCCCTCTCCGCACCCGGGGCCGAAGCCGCCGCCGGCCAGGCAGGCACCGCCGCGGACATCGCGCGCGAGTGGGCTGCCGGGGGGAATCCGGACTGGGCGGCCCAGTTCGAGGGCCGCGAGCCCCGCCGCGTCTCCCTGCCCACCTACCCCTGGCAAGGCGAACGCCTGTGGATCGAGCCTTCGGCGGCGGAGAGCGCCGGAGGCGCACTGCTGGAGCCCGAGCAGCAGGCGCCGCTGGCCGAATGGCTGTACCGGCCGGTGTGGACGAGGACCTCGCTCCCCCGTCCGTACCACCGGGGAGACCTGCAGGACACCGACGGCACGGCCCTGGTGATCGGTGACGGCCGCCCGATGACCGAGTCCGTCCGCGAGGAGCTCGACGCCGCCGGCCTGACCTGCGTCCTGGTCGAGCCGGGAACCGAGTTCGAGGCGGATCGGGAACGGCGCCACGTCCGCATCCGGCCGGCGGACGCCGAGGACGCGGTCCGCCTGGTGGAATGGGCGGTCGCCGAGGGCGGACCCATCCGCAAGGTCGTGCGGCTGAGTTCGTACGGTGGCCGGGCCGCCGGGCAGCACGAGGCCATCCGGCTCGGCGCGCTCAGTATGCTCAGCCTGGTTCAGGCGCTCGCCGGTGCGGCGCAGACGCCCGAGATCTGGGTCGTGACCGAGAACGCCCAGCCCGCTCAGGGCGAGGCGACCACGCTGGACCTGGAGGCCTCGGCGCTGATCGGTCTGTGCCGGGTCATCCCGCAGGAGCACAGCGGGATCAGCTGCCATTGCGTCGACTTCTCGGTGGGCAGTCCGCCCGCCGAGGTGATCCCGCGGCTGCTGGCCGAGATGTCCACGGGCCAGGACGAGCTCGAGGTCGTCTACCGCGGCGGTGACCGCCTGACGGGCACGGTGGAGCGGATCGCGGCCGAGCCCGGTGTGCCCGCTCCCCTCCAGACCGACGGCGTGTATCTGATCACCGGTGGTCTCGGCCGTATCGGTCTCACCATCGCCGAGCGGTTCGCCCGGACCACCCGCGTCCGGCTGGCCCTGGTCTCGCGTCGCGGCCTGGACCCGGCAGACGCCGGCCGGCACCAGGCGGTGCGCGCACTGGAGGAACTCGGCTCCGAGGTCCGGGTGTTCGCCGCGGACGTGGCGGACGAGCACCAGCTCGAGCAGGTCGTCAAGCAGATCACGGAGGAGTGGGGGCCCGTCAACGGCATGGTCCACGCGGCCGGCATCGAAGAGGGCCGAAACTTCTCGCTGCTCTCCGAGATGACCACCGAGCGGGCGATCGACGCACTGCGCCCCAAGGTCCCGGGCATCGCCGCTCTCGACCGCGCCACTCGGGCCCAGCCGCTCGACTTCTGCCTGGTCTGCTCCAGCCTCGACACGCTGCTCGGAGGCATCGCGTTCGGCGTCTACACCGCGGCCAACCGCTACCTGGACAGCTATGCCCACTGGCGGCGGGCCCACGGCGCCCCCTGGGTCAGTGTCGACTGGGATTCGTGGCGCTTCGACGACAGCGGTGGCGCGCGCATCGGCGCCGCCGCCGCCCGTACCGCGATCCGCCGCGAGCAGGGCGGTGAACTGCTGGGCTCGATCCTGGCCTTGGGCGAGGCCCAGTGCGTGGTGTCGACCGTCCCGCTGGAGGAGCGCGTCGAGCGCATCCGCCTCACCTTCGCGCGCAAGGAGGAGGCCGGGGAGCACGGCGGGGCGCACCGTGCGACGAAGGACGAGGTGGGATCGGTCGTACGGCAGATCGTCGCCGAAGTCGCCGAGGTGGACGAGGTCGCCGACGAGGACGAGCTCCTCGCGGTCGGCTGCGACTCCCTCGCCCTCCTCGAGGTGGTTTCGCGGGTGGAGCAGGTGCTTCAGGTCAAGGTGCCTCTCGCGCGGTTCTGGGGCTGTACCACCGTCGGCGAACTCGTCGACGTCGGCTGGGACAGCGTGCCCCGGCAGCCCGAGGAGGAGGCCGACGCCGGCCAGGAGGCGCTCCAGCACCTCGCCGGATAGTTCCGGCCGGACAGCCCCGCCGGGCAGCCCCCCCCGCCGGGCAGCCCCTCGCCCCCCTACACGCCACCAGACTTGGACGGATGATGTACGAGACTCTTGATCTCGCCAGGGCACGTGCCGAAACTCCCGGTGTCGGCCATGTGGTGCACCTGAACAACGCCGGCGCCAGCCTCGTCCCCCTGCCCGTCGTCGACGTGATGACCTCCTACCTGCGGCTGGAGAGCAGAGTGGGCCCGTACGAGGCGGCCGAGCGGTCCGAGGGCGCCTTCGGCAACGCGCACGTGGCGCTCGCGTCCCTGCTCAACTGCAGCCGACAGGAAGTCGCCGTCCTGGACAGCGCGACCCGGGCCTGGGGCATGGCGATGTCGTCCGTTCCCCTGCGGGCCGGCGACCGCGTGATCATTTCCGCGGTGGAGTACGGCAGCAACTACCTCTCGCTGCTGCACCTCGCGGAGCGGCTGGGGGTGTCCCTGGAAGTGGCGCCCGTGGACGCGAACGGCCTGGTCGACGTGGCCGGGCTGGAGGCGATGCTGGACGAGCGGGTCCGTCTGATCGCCATGGTGCACGTCCCGATGCACGATGCGCTGGTCAACCCGGTGGCCGAGGTCGGCCGGGTGGCCCGGCGGTACGGGATCCCCTATCTGGTCGACGCGTGCCAGTCGGTCGGGCAGATGCCCATCGACGTCGCCGAGCTCGGCTGCGACCTCTTGGTCGGGACGGGGCGCAAGTTCCTGCGCGGCCCGCGGGGCACCGGATTCCTCTACGTGCGCCAGGAGATAGCTCACAAGCTGGTCCCGGCCATCGTCGGCCTGGACGGGGTCGAATGGCTCTCGGGCACCTACCGGCTGGCGCCGGGTGCTCGCCGGTTCGAGACCTGGGAGACCAACGCCGCAGCCCGCATCGGCCTCGGCGTGGCCGTCGACTACGCCCTGGGCTGGGGGATCGCGCGCACGTACGGGCGGATACGGGAACTCGCGGCGGGTCTGCGCAAGGACCTGGTCGGCATGGCGGGCGTCGTCCTGCACGACCGCGGCCGCGAACAGTGCGGGACCATCACGCTCTCCTTCGAGGGCCGGGGTGACTTCGAGGTCCGCAACGCGCTGAAGGACGCGGGGATCAACACCTGGGTCTGCCTGGAGAACGCGGCCTGTGTCGACATGCAACAACGCGGGCTGAGCACCTTGCTCCGGGTCTCTCCCCACTACTACAACTCGGAGCAGGAGCTGGAACGGTTCTGCAGCGTGCTCGAAGACATACTTGCCGGCACCCGTCGAGAGCGGGTGTTCGCGTGACCGGCACGATCGAGTCCCCGGAGTCCCCCTGGATCAAGCGCCCGCGCGTGCTGCCCGAAGCGCGCGCCCGGCTGTTCTGCGTGCCCCACGGCGGCGGCGGCCCGTCCTCCTTCGCCCGGTGGGTGCCCGGGATGGCCCCGGACGTGGAAGTGTGCCTGGTCCATCTCCCCGGACGGGAGGGGCGACTGCGTGAAGCCCCGCTCGCCGACCTGAGGCAGATCGCGACCCGCGTCGCGGAGGCGATGGCCCCGCTGCTCGACCTGCCGTTCGCCTTCTTCGGGCACAGCATGGGCTCGATCATCGCCTACGAGGCCGCGCTCCTGCTGGACGGGGAACCGCGTCACCTGTTCGCCTCCGCCTCCCCGCCGCCCCACCGGGTGGAGGAGGAGCCGCCGTTCGCGCACCTGCCCGACGCCGAGTTCCTGGCCGAGGTGCGGCGCTCCTACGAGGGCATCCCGGACACCGTCTGGAACGACGCGGAGCTGATGCGGCTCATGCTGCCCTCGATGCGCGCCGACTTCGCGGCGTACGAGTCCTATCGGTGGCGGCCGAGCGAACCGCTGCGCTGCCCCATCACGGCCCTGGGCGGCAAGGACGATCCCCTGGTGCCCGACGGGACCCTGGCGGACTGGTCCGAGCTCACCTCCGGCGACTTCCGGACGGAGATGTTCGCGGGCGGCCACTTCTACGTGAACGAGGCCCGCCCGCAGGTGCAGGAGCTCGTGCGCGAGGCGCTGGTCACCGTGGTCCCCGCCGTGAAGGGGCGTGGGTGACGTGGCCGTGCGCACCTTCGACACCATGGCGGAAGCCCGCGTCAACGGCTGGGAGGACCTGTCCCCGTCCTGGGACCTCTTCCACTCGGCACACTGGCTCGCGCTGGAGGGCGAACAGACCAACATCGCTCCCCGGTTCCACCTGGCCGGTGAAGAAGGCGGCCGGCCGGAAGCGGCCCTCGCAGGCTTCCCGCTCGACGAGACCTCCGAACCCTGGCCCTTCATGCGGGTCGACTGCGTGCTGCGCCTGCTCGCCGACCGCTGGAACGCACCCGTGCCGGACGGGGCCTTGGACCCCGGCCGCCTCCTGCCGACCTATCTGGGCGGCAGCCGCCGGGTGCCGGACACGCTGTTGCTGACGGACCCGCACAGCGGGACGGCGCGGCGACGGGTCCTGACGGAGCAACTCGTCGCGGCAGCGGAGGAAGAGGCGCGCGACCGCGGCTCCCGCAGCGTGGCCTACCTCTACGTGGGAGAGGACGACCCCCTGCGGGACGTGCTGCGCGGCCGTGGCTACGCGGAGTTCCCCACCGCCCGCTACGCCACCTTGCACCTGCCGAAGCCCGGGTTCGACTCCTATCTCGACAGCCTGCCCGGCGCGCGCCGCCGCAAGGTGGTGAAGGAGCGCAGGCTCCTCGAGGGGGCCGGTCTCGACATCGACGTACGGCCGCTGACCGGCGAGCTCATCCCCGAGCTGGTTCCGCTGATGATCGAGCACGGCGGCAAGTACGGGCACTCGTACGCCGAAGAGACGCTCACCCGCTCCCTGGACCTGCACGTCAGGCACTGCGGCGACACCCTGTACGCGATCACGGCGCGGTCCGTGGACGGCGTGCTGCGTGGATTCTCGGCGTTCGTGCACCGAGGCTCGCGCCTCTACCTGCGCCAGACCGGCTACGACTACGACTGGCTCGGGAAGCTGCCGCTCTACTTCGAACTCGCCTTCTACGCGCCGATCGAGTACGCGGCCCGGGTGGGCGCCACGGCCGTGGACTACGCCGTGGAGTCCGAGCAGACGAAGCTCTCCCGCGGCTGCACGCTCGAGCAGCGCCACGGCTACCTCAAGCTCTTCGACGCGCAGCGGCAGGCAGAGCTGGAGCCACTGCTGGAAGGCATCCGACGGGGAGCGGTCCAGGCCCTGTCCTAGCCGGATCCCCTGCCGCCGGGCGGATCCCGCCCGGCCGGCGAACGAGCCAACAGGCCTCACATTCCTTGGAGTTCCATGTCCCGCCGTCTGTTCACCTCGGAGTCCGTGACCGAGGGGCATCCCGACAAGATCGCTGACCAGATCAGCGACACCATCCTCGACGCGCTGCTCCGCGAGGACCCGACCTCGCGCGTCGCCGTGGAGACCCTCATCACCACCGGTCTCGTCCACATCGCGGGAGAGGTGACGACGAAGGCGTACGCGCCGATCGCGCAGCTCGTCCGCGACAAGATCCTCGAGATCGGCTACGACTCCTCGGCCAAGGGCTTCGACGGCGCCTCGTGCGGCGTGTCGGTGTCGATCGGTGCGCAGTCCCCGGACATCGCGCAGGGTGTCGACACCGCGTACGAGAAGCGGGTCGAGGGTGCCGCCGCAGGTGAGGAGGGAGACGAGCTCGACGAGCAGGGTGCCGGCGACCAGGGCCTGATGTTCGGGTACGCCTGCGATGAGACGCCCGAGCTGATGCCGCTGCCGATCCACATCGCGCACCGCCTCTCCAAGCGGCTGTCCGAGGTCCGCAAGAACGGGACCATCGCGTACCTGCGTCCCGACGGCAAGACCCAGGTCACCATCGAGTACGACGGTGACAAGGCCGTCCGTCTCGACACCGTCGTGGTGTCCTCGCAGCACGCGTCCGATGTCGACCTGGACTCGCTGCTCACCCCGGACATCCGCGAGCACGTCGTCGAGCACGTCCTGGCGCAGCTGGGCGACGAGGGCATCAAGCTGGAGACCGAGGGGTACCGGCTGCTGGTCAACCCGACCGGCCGTTTCGAGATCGGCGGCCCGATGGGTGACGCCGGCCTGACCGGCCGCAAGATCATCATCGACACCTACGGCGGCATGGCCCGTCACGGTGGCGGTGCCTTCTCGGGCAAGGACCCGTCCAAGGTCGACCGCTCCGCCGCGTACGCCATGCGCTGGGTCGCCAAGAACGTGGTCGCCGCCGGTCTGGCCTCGCGCTGCGAGGTCCAGGTCGCGTACGCGATCGGCAAGGCCGAGCCCGTCGGCCTCTTCGTCGAGACCTTCGGCACGCACAAGGTCGACGTCGAGAAGATCGAGGACGCCATCGGCCAGGTCTTCGACCTGCGTCCGGCCGCGATCATCCGCGACCTCGACCTGCTCCGCCCGATCTACGCCCAGACCGCCGCCTACGGCCACTTCGGCCGCGAGCTGCCGGACTTCACCTGGGAGCGCACCGACCGCGTCGACGCCCTGCGCAAGGCGGTCGCAGCATGAGTACACAGGATCGCGCTGCGGCGCCGGCGGTCTCCCTGTCCTGGGAGGACCGCGCGATCGTCACCCTCGACCAGCGCGCCCTGCCGCGCGAGCACCGCCCGCTGCGCATGACCGGGGTCGACCAGGTCATCGACGCCATCGCCACGCTCGCCGTACGGGGTGCACCCGCCATCGGCCTGGCCGGCGCGCTCGGCGTCGCGCTCAGCGCATACGCCCACACCGACGGGGACACGCTCGACGAGGCGGGCGTCCGGGCGGACGCCGAGCGGTTGGCCGCGGCCCGTCCGACCGCCGTGAATCTCGCCTGGGCGGTCGGCCGCGCGCTGACCCGAGTGGGGGAGGGCGCCGACGCCGTGCTCGCGGAGGGTCTGGACATGCTGGCCGAGGATGTGGCGGTGAACACCGCCATGGTGCGCAGCGCCGCCAGCCTGGTCGAGTCGCTCACCCCCGGCCGGCCGTTGCGGCTGCTCACCCACTGCAACACCGGCAGGCTCGCCACGGCCGCGGTCGGGACGGCGCTCGGCACCATCCTCGAACTCGCCCGCCGGGGCAGGGTCGCCGACGTACTCGTCGACGAGACCCGCCCGCTCCTGCAAGGCGCCCGACTGACCGCGTGGGAGCTCGGCGAGGCCGGCGTCCCCTACCGGGTCTGCGTGGACTCGGCCGCCGCCGCGGCCATGTCCCAGGGGCTCGTGGACTGCGTCCTGGTCGGCGCCGACCGCATCACGGCGAACGGGGACACCGCGAACAAGATCGGCACCTACGGTCTGGCCGTGGCCGCGGCCCGGCACGGGATCCCGTTCATCGTGGTCGCTCCCGAGTCCACGTGGGACGAGCAGTTGGAGGACGGTTCTCAGATCGTGGTGGAGGAACGCTCCCCGCGCGAGGTCGTGGAGTTCGCCGGCGTGCCGACCGCGCCCGAGGGCGCCGCCGTGTTCAACCCCGCCTTCGACGTCACGCCCGGTGAGCTGATCAGCGCCATCGTGACCGAACGGCGTGTGTTCGACGGCGGCCGGTCCGTGGCCGCCCAGGGCCCTTCCGCCGGCGCCCAGGTCCCCTCCGGGCCGGCCGGGGAGCGGATAGCCGGGCTGCTCGAGGAGTTTCCCGATCACCCCACCCCCGGCGTGGTCTTCCGCGACCTGTCCCGCGTCTATGCCGAGCCGGGCCTGCTCGCGGACCTCGCGGCCCAGGTTGCCGCGGACTTCGGCGGATCGTTCGACCGGGTGCTGGCCGTCGAGTCCCGGGGCTTCCTGCTCGGCGCAGCCCTGGCGACCCGTGCCGGGGTGCCGCTCACCCTGGTCCGCAAGCCCGGGAAGCTGCCGGGCTCGGTGCACTCGGCCGCGTACGCGCTGGAGTACGGCGAGGACCGCCTGGAGATCCGTACCGACGCGCTCGCCCCCGGTGACCGGGTGCTCTGCGTCGACGACGTCCTGGCCACCGGCGGCACCCTGGGCGCCGCGGCCCGGCTGGCGGAGGAGTGCGGTGCGAAGGTCGTGGGCCTCGTGGTCCTCGTCGAGCTGACGGGGCTCGGCGGCCGCGCGTCCCTGGCCCCGTACCCGCTCTCGGCGCTGTGCGAGGTGCCGGTATGACGGTTGTCCCGGACACCTCGATGCGGCCCGGGCTCGTTGCGGAGGCGGCCGAACTGGCCAAGTTCTCGAGGCTGTTCTACGAGAGGGGCTGGATGCCCGGCACCTCGGGCAACCTCTCGGTGCGGCTCCGGGGCGAGGCCGCGGACACGGCGCTCATCACGGCCAGCGGCCGGGACAAGGGCGAGCTCACCCCCGGAGACGTGGTCGCCGTGCACGCGGCCACCGGCGAGCTGTTGCACCCCGGGGCCCTGCGCGCCTCGGCGGAGACCTCCATCCACGCCGCGGTCTACCGCACCACGCCGGCGCGGGCCGTGATCCACGTGCACTCCCCGTACGCGACGGTGATGGCGTGCCGGGCGGCCGACCGCGAGCGGCTCTCGACGCTGGAACTCACCCGGTTCGAACTGCTCAAGGGGCTGGGCCTGGACGCGCGGGAGCGGACCGCGGTGCCGGTCTTCCCCAACTGGCCGCACGTGCCCCGGATCGCGGACGAGGTGGCCGGCCACCTGAGCCGTGCGGACCGGTGCCCGCCCGGGCTGCTGATCGCCGACCACGGGATCACCGTCTGGGGGAGCGATCTCGCCCAGGCCCGCAACCGCCTGGAGTGCTTCGAGGCGATCTGCCAGCTGCTCGCCATCGGCGTGGGCTGACCCCAGCGCCTTCGCGGAACACCCGACACACGTCTTCAGGAGGAATTCTCATGGCAGAGATCGCCGTCATCGGAGGCAGCGGCTTCTACGAGCTGCTGGACGAGGCCGAGCGGATCGAGGTGGACACCCCGTTCGGCGCTCCGTCGGACACGATCACCGTGGGTATGGTGGGCGGTCGCAGCGTGGCCTTCCTGCCCCGGCACGGGCAGGGCCACCAGTTCCCCGCCCACAAGATCAACTACCGGGCGAACCTGTGGGCCCTGCGCTCGCTCGGCGTACGCCAGATCCTCGCACCCTGCGCGGTCGGCTCCCTGCGCCGCGAGCTGGGCCCGGGCACGGTCGTCGTCCCCGACCAGATCGTGGACCGGACCACCGGCCGCATCCAGACCTTCTACGACCAGGGCGCGGTGCACGTCTCGTTCGCCGACCCGTACTGCCCCCACGGGCGGATCGCCGCCGTCAAGGCTGCGGCCGCCTCCGGCACCCCGGCCACCGACGGCGGGGCGATGGTGGTCATCGACGGACCGCGCTTCTCGACCCGTGCGGAGTCCCAGTGGTACGCCTCGGCCGGCTGGTCACTGGTGAACATGACCGGCCACCCGGAGGCGGTCCTCGCCCGCGAACTCGCCCTCTGCTACACCTCGGTGGCGCTCGTGACCGACCTCGACGCCGGCATCGGACCCGAGGAGAGCGTTTCGCAGGAAGAGGTCTTCGCGGTGTTCGCGCAGAACATCCAGCAGCTACGGAAGATCATCTTGGAGACCGTCAAGGAGCTGCCCGAAGAGCGCACCTGCGGCTGCTCCGGTGTCCTCGACGGCATGACCATCCCGCTGGAACTGCCGTGACGACAGGCGCCGGGCAGGCGGTCGAGCACCGGCTCAGCGCCTTCGGCACCACCATCTTCGCCGAGATGTCGGAGCTGGCCGCCCGCACCGGGGCGGTCAACCTGGGGCAGGGGTTCCCCGACACCGACGGGCCCGCCGAGATCCTCGAGGCGGCGGTGCGGGCCCTGCGGGACGGCCGCGGCAACCAGTACCCGCCGGGCGCGGGCGTCCCCGAGCTGCGCGCGGCCGTCGCGGAGCACCAGCAGTACTGGTACGGCCTCACCTACGACCCCGACACCGAGGTGCTGGTGACGGCGGGTGCGACGGAGGCGATCGCAGCCACCCTGCTGGCGCTGGTCCGCCCCGGCGACGAGGTGATCGCGCTGGAGCCGTACTACGACTCCTACGCCGCGTGCATCGAAATGGCGGGCGGCACGCGGGTGCCCGTGACGCTCCGGCCGCATGAAGGGGCGTTCCGACTGGACCTCGACGAGTTGCGGGACGCGGTCACCGCACGCACCCGGCTGCTGCTCATCAACACGCCCCACAACCCCACCGGGACCGTGCTCGGTCACCACGAGCTCGCCGCGATCGCGGAACTCGCCGTCGAGCGCGACCTCCTGGTCGTGATGGACGAGGTGTACGAGCACCTGGTCTTCGAGGGCGCATACGTGCCGGCCGCCACCCTGCCGGGGATGCGCGAGCGCACGGTCTCCATCGGGTCGGGGGGCAAGACCTTCTCCTTCACCGGGTGGAAGGTGGGCTGGGTGACGGCGCGGCCGGAACTGGTCGCGGCGGTGCGCAGCGCCAAGCAGTACCTGACCTACGTCTCCTCCGGTCCGTTCCAGTACGCCGTGGCCGAGGCCCTGCGGATGCCCGACGCGTACTTCAGGGCGTTGCGCGACGACCTGCGGGTCAAGAGGGACGTGCTGGCCGTCGGCCTGGAATGCGCGGGCTTCGAGGTGTTCCGGCCGGCGGGCACTTACTTCGTAACCGCCGATATCCGGCCACTGGGTGCGAGCGACGGATTCGCTTTCTGTCGCGATCTGCCCGGTAGGGCGGGAGTCGTGGCGATTCCGAACGGCGCGTTCTACGACGTGCCGTCCAGAGGCGCTCCTTTTGTGCGGTTTGCCTTCTGCAAGCAGGTCCCGGTACTGGAAGAGGCCGTGCGGCGCCTGGGGAGTGGATTCTCGCGTGGCGAGAAATAGGCCGAGTCACTTTCTCGCGTGCCGAGAATGGGCGTCAATTGTCCAATTTAATTCATAAACCGTGCCGGTGTCTCTCTCTGTTAGGCTGAACGCCAATGGAATGGCATGGATGTTTCCGGCTGAAAGCGTCCCGCATATGGGGGAGCGAATCGCCGATCCAGGCCTGGTTCTGGGCGCACCGCGGTGAGGTGTGCCTGAAGGCCGGCAGGAGGAACATTGATCACCGCACGACGTGGACTCCGGCACGGAGTTGAGGGAGGGGCGCCGACGCCCGACGATGCGTGGAGGCGGCTCAGGTCGCTGATCGGGGATGGCGAAGCCGACTGGTCGCACGGTTCCGTGCGCCGCATCCGGCATTTGACGGAGCGAGAGTTCGAGGTGTTCATTCTTCTCGGCCGGGGCCTGTCGAACCAGGCCATCTCGCACCTGCTGCTCGTCACCGAGCGCACCGTCAAGGCGCACGTGACGCGCGTGCTCGCCAAGCTGCAGCTGGACTCGCGGTTACAGGCCGGCCTGGTGGCGCAGTCGTATACGCGCACGGCCGCACCGAACTTCATCCAGGATATGGCGAGTTGACGTCTTCACCGGTTTCTCGCACCTAGTACCCAGGATTTTCAGGGGGATTGACATGACGCTACTGATCACCTGGCCGGACTCCGGTCCCGAGACCGTCGTCCGCCGTACCTCGGACTGTACGGAGATCGCCGCCGCTCTCGCCCCGATCGGGGTGCGGTACGAGCAGTGGCCGGTCCGTGACGACGTGGCCGCCGGGGCTTCGGCCGACATCGTCTTCGAGGCGTACCGGAAGCAGATCGAAAAGCTCAATGACGAGGAGGACTTCTCCACGGTGGACGTGGTCTCGCTCCACCCGACGGATTCCCCCGAGTGGGAGGCGACCGCGAAGGCGGCTCGTCAGAAGTTCCTTCGTGAGCACACGCATGACGATGACGACGAAGTCCGGTTCTTCGTTGCCGGATCGGGAATATTCTACTTGCATGTGAAGGGTGAAATCCATGCGGTCTACTGCGAGAAGGGCGATCTTCTAGGGGTTCCGAGGGGGACCACCCACTGGTTCGACATGGGAACGTCGCCTTCCTTCACGGCCATTCGCTTCTTCCACGAGGAAGACGGCTGGATCGGGAACTTCACCGGGAGCGAGATCGCCTCGCGCTTCCCCGACTTCGACCGGATCCACGCCGAGTACACCGGAGAGCACGCGTGATCCTGCACGACGACGTCGAGTCCGTGGTCCTGGACATCGAAGGCACCACGAGTGCCACGGGATTCGTCCTCGACGTGCTCTACCCCTACTCCCGCTCGGCGTTCGGAGCGCTCCTGACGCAGCGCGCCACCGAGCCCGAGGTGCGGCGCGCCGTCGGCCGGATCCGCGACCTCATCGGGGAACCGGACGCGGACGCCGCACGCATCGAGGCGGTCCTGGGCTCCTGGCTCGACGAGGACCGCAAGGTCACGCCGCTGAAGTCGCTCCAGGGGATCGTGTGGGCGGAGGGGTTCGCAGCCGGTGAGCTGGTCTCCCACTTCTACGACGACGTGGTGCCCGCGCTGAGGCGCTGGCGCGCCGCCGGGGTGCGCCTGCACGTCTACTCCTCGGGGTCCGTAGCCGCTCAACGCGCCTGGTTCGGCCACACTCCCGAGGGTGATCTGCTGTCGCTGATCGAGGGGATGTTCGACACCGAGAACCCGGGGCCGAAGCAGGAGGCCGACTCGTACCGCGCCATCACCCGGGCGGTGGGCACGTCCGCCGGGCGGACCCTCTTCCTGAGCGACCGCACCGCGGAGCTGAACGCGGCCCGTTCCGCGGGATGGCTCACGACCGGACTGCGGCGCGAGGGCGAGCCGTATGCCCTGGAGGACGATGGCGGACATCCCTCCGTGTCCACGTTCACGGAGATCACCGTGGTGAACCCGGCCGGCGGGTCAGCCGCCTGACGTCGTTTCCCGGTCCCGGAAGGCCCGGGTGCCCGCCACGGTCAGTGGAGGTGCACCCGGGCCTCCGCCGTTCAGGACTCCCGGTCCCGCACGGCGCAGGCGGCCGCGAAACCGTGGGGAGCGGCGAGGTCCGTCAGGGTCCAGCCGGGCAGGGGCGCCGCCTCGGAGCCGGAGCCCACGTAATCGCGGTCCAGCCCCGCGGCCAGACCGATGCCGATTCCCTTGAGGTACGCCTCCTTGCGCGTCCAGCACCTGGCGCAGGCCGCCGCTCGCTCGGCGGGCGGCAGGGACGCGAGCTCGGAGCGTTCGGCCACGTGCAGGCGCGGGACGAGATAGGTCAGCGAGTCCGGGGCCGGTGGCCTCTCGATGTCGACGCCGACCGGGGTCCCGGCGAACGCGAGCAGGGCCACACCCCCGCTGTGCGAGACGGAGAAGTGCACGGGAGAACCGGCCACCGCGGGCCGCCCGTGCGGTTCTCCGCAGCCCGGGCAGTCTTCCCGTACGAGGGGCAACGCCGCGGGGTCCTCCTCCAGATAGCCGCCGAGCAGCATCCGTAGGGCCACGTGAGTGGCGACGTAGATCCGGCGGTGCTCCGCACGCAGGAACATGTCGGCGCGGCCGCGCTCCCCGGCGTCCAGGACGAACTCGGATCCGGGAGGCAAGGGGGCGCCGCCCCGGCCGTCGACGAGCCACACCTCCGGCTCCGCGCCCCGCCACCGGCCCGGCACGGCGCCGGCCTCGTACGGCCGGGGGAGCGGGGCGGGAGCGCGGACGCCGGTCACCGCGGCCGCCTTCACGAGGCCGCGTCTGCGACGGGCTCGACCACGAAACGCACGGACTCCACGAGGCGGCCGACGAGTTCCTCCGCCTCCTGCACGGTGTCGGCGCCCACGGCCAGCGCGCCGACGCGCTCCTCCGAGTGCCGGTACGAGGGGATGACGTCGCCCGGCGCGATCCGCAGCTCGGCCGCCACCACGGCGGGATGCGCCGCGGCCTCCTCCCAGCCTTCCACCGAGAGGAGCCGGCCCGCGGGCGGGGTGAAGAACCGGGAGGCCCCGGCGCGGGTGCAGGACAGGTCCGCGGCGGCCGAGGGCCTGCCCAGGGCGTCGTCGAAGACGGCACCGAACATCTCCAGGCCGGGGACGGCGTGGGCGAGCATGCGGTGGATGTATCCGCCCGCAAGCCTTGCATGGACCTCGCCCAGGACGATGCCGTCGGCCGTGAGCCACAGCTCGACGTGGAACAGTCCGAACCGCAGCTTGAGCGCGGCGAGTGCCTCGGCGACCGTTTCCGTCACCTCGCGGGTGACCTGTTCGGGCAGCGGTGCGGGAAGTGAATGCCCCACCTCGACGAAGTACGGAGGCGGCAGCTTGCGCTTGGCCGTGACCGCCAGCACGTGGGGTGAGCCGTTCAGGAACAGCCCCTCGACGCTGTACTCCTCGCCCTCGACGAATTCCTCCACCAGGAAGGCCCCTTCGTCGGGAAGCAGGTCAAGTGCCGCGGACAGTCCACCGGGTTCCGACACCATGCTCACGCCGAGGCTCCCGCCGCCGACCCGCGGTTTGACCACCCAGGGGCCGCGGGTCTCCCGCATCGCCTGCTCGGCCTCCTGCCGGTCCCGGCAGAGGCGGACGGCAGGCTGTCGGAAGCCGGCCCGTGCGAGGAAGCTCCGGCAGGCGTCCTTGTTCCTGACGGTGTCCACCGACCACGGGGGATTGCCCACGGCGCCCAGCGCCTCCGCCATCCGAGCGGCCGGACCCAGAGCGGGTTCACGGCCGGTGAACACGACACGGGGCCGGGGATCGTTCCCGGCGTGCTCCGTGGACCAGGCGACCACGGCGCCGGCGTCGGTGAAATCGATCGCGTGGACCCCGTCGGCGAGGTCGACGGCCCGCCGCGTGTGCGGAAGGTCGGCGGCGTGGCTCAGGAGCCGGGTGACCATTCCGCGCGACCGGGCCTGCTCGATGGCCGTGGCGACGATGTCGATACTCAGCGGAGCCTGTCCGGCTCCTCCCACGAAGAGGACTTCGGGAGCCTTTTCTTGCTGCGTCATATCATTTCCCGTGAGGTTCGATTGGAATATTTCGGATCCTGCGCAGGGGCGAGAACAGGAGGAAAAGGGGACTTCCCCACATGCCGAGAACGCACACGAGCAGAGCGGTTCGGATGCCGAAAGCCGAAGCGAGGGATCCCCCGAAGAGCGCACCGAATGGAATCACTCCGAACGCTACCCAGAGCACCGAGGCGTTCGTGCGGGCCAGGAGTTCCGGAGGACATACCTGCTGCCGGTACGAGGTGTCCGCCGTGTTGTAGAGGACCTGGCTCACGGAAATGGCGGTGAGGCCGAAGGCGAAGAGCGAAATGCCCCAGCCGGGTTGTGCGAAGGGAATCGGCAGACACAAGGGCCCGGCGGCCAGGAGGGACACCCATGTGATCCTCGCGGTACCGATCCGGCGTGAGATGCGACCGGCGAACATCCCGGCCAGGGCGCCGCCCGCCATTCCCGCACTGAAGACCGCGCCGACCATGGACGGGGAAGCCCGCAATTCGTCCACCAGATAGACGATCTGCAGTCCGGTCATCCCCATGAAGAAGAAATTGGTGGCGCTGCTGCAGGCGAGCAGGGGGCGGAGCACCGGGTGCCGCAGGACGAATCCGAGGCCCTCGCGAACTGCGGCGGCGAAGGTCGGCCGAGGGGCCTGCCCGGTGGCCGCCGGATGCTGCTCCGGTGTCCGGATCGACCCGAGCAGAACGGCGCTCACCAGGAAGGACAAGGCGTCGGCGAGGATGGTGCGCAGTGCGCCGACCACGCCGACGAGCACGCCTCCGGCGGCCGGACCCACCAGTTTCGCGACCGATTGGCCCATGGCCAGGTGTCCGTTGCCCTCGACCAGCTGTGTGTCCGCGACGATGCCGGGCAATTGGGTGCGGAATGCCACGTTGAAAAACACCGTGAGAATTCCGCAGGCCGTCACCACGACATACACCTGGGTCAGCGTGGCCGCGCCGAACAGTGCGCCGGCGGGCAGGGAGAGCATGAGCACCATGCGGGCCAGATCGCAGAAGACCATCAGCCGGCGCCTCGGAAGTCGGTCGACGACGACCCCGGCCGGAAGGGAGAAAAGAAGAAAGGGGAGCCAGGTGAGTGCCGTGATGGCCGAGACCTCGAAGGTCGAGGCGCCGAGCTGACTCGCGGCGAGGAGCGGAACGGCTACACCGGATATGCGCGCACCGGTCTCGTTGACGGTCTGGGATCCCCACAGCAGCAGAAAGTCCCGCTGCCGCCATACGGAAATGATGTGCTGCGTCGGTGTTCTCTTGGCCGCGGTGCTCGTCACGCGCTGTTCCTCCCCAAGGTGGTTTCTCGGAGCACGTGGCTAATGAGAAAGGGGCCGTTGTGGCGCGCTTTACTCCAGGCACCAGGCGCAAAGATCCGCCTCGCATTGTGCCACATGCGTACCGGGGCGCAAGGGGCGCCGACTTACGGTCAAATTGTGGGGTGGGTCACGTGTACTTTCGTCCACTGCGTTTCGGCTTTCCGGGTGGTTGAATTCGCCCGGCCGGCCATGCCGTGATCCCTCGTGCCCCTCGGGCCGGCCGCGGCGGCGTGCGCGGGACGGCCCGGCCCTCCCCCACCCCGTTCCAACGGATAACTGCGATAAGGTCGTTAGAAACGGTCAGAGGAAGAGGTACGCGCGTGAGCACGTCGGCAGGAACAGGGACCTCGAAGCTGGACATCGGAAAGATCCGGGCGGACTTCCCGATCCTCCAGCGGGTGCTGAGCAACGGTGCGCCGCTGATCTACCTGGATTCGGCGGCCACGACCCAGAAGCCGCTCCAAGTGCTCGACGCCGAACGCGACTTCTACCTGAACCACAACGCGGCGGTGCACCGCGGCGCCCATCAGCTCGCCGAAGAGGCGACCGAGGCCTACGAGGACGCCCGGGCGGCCGTGGCCGCCTTCATCGGTGCACGGCAGGACGAGATCGTCTTCACCAAGAACGCCACCGAGGGCATCAACCTCGTGGCGTACGCCCTGGGCAACAGCGGGCGGATCAAGGCCGGAGACAAGATCGTGGTGACCGAGATGGAGCACCACGCCAATCTGGTCCCGTGGCAGGAGCTCGCCCGGCGGACCGGCGCGACGTTGGAGTGGTTCCCGCTGACCGACGACGGTCGGCTCGACCTGTCCGGGATCGACGACCTGATCACGGAGAACACCGCGGTCGTCGCACTGACCCACCAGTCGAACGTGCTGGGCACCGTCAACCCGGTCGAGCTGATCGCGGAGCGCGCCCACCGGGTGGGGGCGCGGGTCCTGGTCGACGCGGCGCAGTCGGTGCCGCACCGGCCGGTGGACGTGGCCGCGCTCGGCGCGGACTTCCTCGTCTTCTCCGGCCACAAGATGCTCGCGCCCGGCGGTGTGGGCGTCCTGTGGGGCCGCTACGAACTCCTCGAGGACCTCCCGCCGTTCCTGACGGGCGGCTCGATGATCGAGATCGTCACGATGGAGGAGTCCACGTACCTCCCGCCGCCCCAGCGGTTCGAGGCCGGCGTGCCCATGACGGCGCAGGCCGTCGGGCTGGGTGCGGCCGTCGGGTATCTCGGTGAACTGGGCATGGACCGGGTGAAGCTGCACGAGGACGAGCTGACGGCGCTGGCGCTCGGCCTGCTGTCCGAGATCCCCGGAGTCGGGATCATCGGACCGTCCGGCACCGACGACCGCGGCTCCACCGTGGCGTTCACGGTGGACGGCATCCACCCGCACGACGTGGGCCAGGTACTGGACGACCGGGGTGTGGCCGTCCGGGTGGGCCACCACTGCGCCCGCCCGCTCATGCGGCGGTACGGGGTTCCCGCGACCTCGCGTGCGAGCTTCTACGTCTACAACACCGCCGAAGAGGTCGAGGCCCTGGCGCGTGGAGTGCGGGCGGCTCAGAAGTTCTTCGCGTGATGCGTGACGCGTGACGCGTAGCGGCCCCGGGTCCCCCGGATCCCCCAGGCGCTCCCCCCCCCCCGAGGACCCAGCCCCCGATGCGTCC
>NZ_JBHUBS010000017.1:166067-181564 GCF_042788835.1 Streptomyces sp. NPDC056883
CGGGGGTTTGGGGGGGGGGGTGGGGAGCGAGGGAGATTTTCTTGGTGTGTGGCGCACCCTGTACGGCACACCTCTTGGGCTCCCCCGCCCCCCCTGCCCCGCTACGCCTCCGCGGAGTACCGGTCCGCGGGCGCTTCGATGCCGGCGAGCAGACCGACCGTCTCCTCGACCGAGGTGCGCAGCCGGAGCAGCGCGGCCGTGGACACCTGGAAAGCCGGCCCGCCGGCCTCCGGCCGGCGGGCGCGGTGGGCCCGTCCGCAGTCGGCGACGGGCTCCGCCGCCGGCCACTCCGTCCAGGACCGCAGTACGCTCACCCGCCCGCCGTCCGGGCCGTCGCAGACGAGGATTTCGGTCGGGCCCCGCCCACGCCTGGCCCGCACGTTCAGCCGCCTCCCGCGGAAGGGGTGCGTCGGATGCGTGACGGTGACCACCCCGTCCCGCCCGCCCGGTCCGTGGTCGGTCATTCCGGCGGGGCCAGCTGTCTTCCCGAGGTGGACTCGCGTACGAAGACCGCTTCCATCGGGCAGGTTTCCGCCGCCTCCAGTACCGCTTCGTCGGCCTCGACGAGGGGCCGCACCGGTTGGGCCCGTCCGCCCCGCAGTTCGAAGTGGCCGGGCGCGATCGACACGCACACCCCGGATCCCTGACACTGCGTCCTCTCGACGGACAGCGCCCAGCGCTGTTCATTCACCGGAGGCCCCGCTCCCGGCCGCGGTACCCGCCGCACGGACGGCGTCGATGCGGATCTCCGCGTAGGAGACCTGCATCCGGTCCGGACCCCTGACCGAGACGTGCGGGCGGTAGCGCAGGCTCTCGTCGTCCAGGCGGGGCTCGACGAAGGCCTGCGCGAAGGCGTTGAGCGCGATCCCCCCTTCCAGTCGGGCCAGGACGGAGCCGAGGCAGAAGTGCGGCCCGGCGGCGAAGCCGAGGTGCCCGGGGTCCCCCCGGGTGATGTCGAAGGTGTCGGGATCCTCGTGTACCTCGGGGTCGCGGTTCGCGGCGGCGAGCAGGACCAGGAGCGGCGTGCCGGCCGCCACGTGGGTGTCCCCGATCGTGAACGGCTCACGCGCGATCCGGGTGATCATCTGGGCCGGGGCGTCGTAGCGCAGGACCTCTTCGACGGCGGCTTCGGCGAGTTCGGGGCGTTCGCGCAGGAGACGCAGCTGCTCCGGATGCCGCAGCAGGCCCAGGATCCCGTTGAGGATCAGGTTCGCGGTGGTCTCGTGCCCGGCGACGAGCAACAGGGTGCAGGTGATGATCAGTTCGCGCTCGGTGAGCTGATCGCCCTGCTCCTCGGCCGATATCAGTTCGGACAGGACGTCGGCGCGGGGCGTCTGCTTGCGTTCCGCGATCAGTCGGCCGAAGTAGCCGACGAAGCCCGCGCGGGCCTCCTCGACCTCCTGCACCACCTCGGTGGACAGCTCTCCCGGGACCAGCTGGGGGTCGACGGTGTAGGCGATGGACCGCGCCCACTTCTCGAAGACGGGGTGGTCCTCCCTCGGGACGCCGAGCATCTCGCAGATGACGCGCACGGGCAGCGGGTAGGCGAAGGCGGACACGATGTCAGTGGTGCCTCCCCCCGCCGCGATCTCCGTCAGGAGCTCCCGGACGATCTCCTCGATGCGCGGCCGCCACTGCTGGATGAGGCGGGGCTTGAACGCCTTGCCGGCCAGCCTGCGCAGCCTCGTGTGGTCGGGGGCGTCGAGATTCATCAGGTTCGGCATCTGGGGGACCTTGGTGACCCCGGACCCCTGTCGGTCGCTGCTGACCTTGGGGCTCCTGAGGACGGTCTCGCAGTCCGAGCGGCGTCCCACGACGACGATGCCGCTCGCCGGATCGGTGTAGGGGGATGCCTCGCGCAGCGTTCGCAGGAGCGGGTACGGATCGGGCCGTACAGCCGGGTCCGCGAGCCGGGCCAGGTCGGGCGACAGGGATGTGGTCACGATGTCCGTTCTCCGTGGGGAAACGACGTCTTGAGGTGGGGCAGGGTGGGGGCGCGCTTCCGCCGGCTACCGGCCGTACAGGGCGCGCATCATGCGGACCAGGGTCTGCATCGTTCCCGGGGCCCGGCCGAAGGAATTGGGCTGCATGAGCGGGCGGAACCGCTGGCTGGTGACGGCCTGGGTGCGGGTGAACTCCCGCAGTCCGTCCGGTCCGTGGACCCGGCCGAAGCCGGAGTCGCCGACGCCGCCGAAGGGCAGGGCGGGTATGCCCGCGAAGGCGATCACGGCGTTGACCGACACCATGCCGGCGCGCAGCCGGCCGGCGATGCGCCGGCCCTGGCTCCGGTCGCCGGTGTACACCGAGGCGCCCAGCCCGTAGGCGCTCGCGTTGACCTGGTCGACCGCCTCGTCCACGCAGGTCACGCGGTTGACGACGAGCACCGGGCCGAAGGTCTCCTCGGTGAGCGCGACGGAGTCCTCGGGTACGTCGGCCAGGACGATCGGGGCCACGTAGGGCGGGGTGAACGACTCCGTGCCGCCGAGGACGACGCGCGCGCCGCGCGCCACGGCGTCCCGTACGTGGGCCTTGATGATCTCGAGCTGACGCGGCAGCACGATCGGGCCGAGGTCGGCGTCGGGCCGGTCGCCGGTGCGCAGCGCTGCCGCCCGGTCGCCGACCAGCCGCAGGAAGCGGTCGGCCACCTCGGAGACCACGTACACCCGCTCCAGGCCCACGCAGGTCTGGCCGGCGTTGGACATCGCGGCCCACACGGCGGCGTCGGCGGCGGCGTCGAGGTCGGCGTCCGCGGCGACGATCATGGCGTCCTTGCCGCCGCCTTCGATCACCACGGGGGTCAGGTTCTCGGCACACGCAGCCATGACCCGTCGCCCGGTGGCGCTGGAGCCGGTGAAGGAGATCTTGTCGACGGCCGCCCGGCACAGCGCCGCCCCGGTCTCCCCGCTGCCGGTGACGACCCGCAGGACCCGAGGGCCGTCGACGGCTTCGGCCAGTGTGTCGGCGAGCCACTGGCCCACGGCGGGGGTCAGCTCGCTCGGTTTGAGCACGACCGTGTTGCCCGCGGCGAGCGCGGCGGACACCGGCCCGATGGGGATGAACGCCGGGTAGTTCCAGGGGCCGATGACGCCCACCACTCCCAGCGGCCGGTACTCCACCGTGGCCGACTGGTTGAACATCAGCAGGCCGGACGGGACCCGGCGGCGCCCGAGCACCTTCCCGGCGTGCGCGGCGGCCCAGCGCAGGTGATCGGCGACGAGGATGACCTCGAGGCGGGCGTCGTCGGCCGTCTTGCCCGTTTCGGCGCGGATCACGTCGACCAGCTCGTCCGCGCGCCGCAGGATCAGCACGCGCCAGGCGTCGAGGGCCTTCTTGCGTCCGGCGAAGCCGATTCCCGCCCACCAGGGCTGGGCTTCGCGCGCGGCGGCGACGGCCGCGCCGACCGCTCCGGGCCCCGACGTCACATCCGTCTCGTGGCGGGGAGCGGGCGTCTCGGTGGTCATCCGCGCACCCCCCGGTCGCGGGATTCGGGCAGGACCAGGACCTTGGACCGCGGGCGCAGCGAGATGGCGGTGTCCCCGTAGCGCAGGGACTCGCCGGGCACCAGGCTGAGGCGGAACCGCTGGTGGATCATCGCCACGATCATCCGCAGCTCGAGGAGCGCCATGAAGTTGCCGATGCACATCCTGGCACCGGCGCCGAAGGGGAAGTAGGCCATCTTCGGGCGCTCCTTGACCTTGTCGGGGTCGAAGCGGTGCGGGTCGAAGGCCTCCGGGTTCTGCCAGTGGCGCGGGTTGCGGTGGGAGACCAGCGGCGACAGCAGGACGGAGGACTTCGCGGGGATGTGGAAGCCGGCGAGCTCGTCGTCGGCGACGGCGTCGCGGGGGTAGATCCAGATGGGCGGGTACATCCGCAGGCTCTCGTCCACCACCTGATTGGTGTAGCGCAGCCGTTCCACGTCCTGGGCGGTCGGGGCCGCCTGGCCGAGCTCGCGGGCGAGCTCCTCGCTCATCTCCTCGGCGACACTCGGGTGGTTGGCGATCGACACGAGGGTCCAGAGCAGGGAGACGGCGGTGGTCTCGTGTCCGGCGAGATAGATGGTGAGCATCTCGTCACGGATCTCTTCGTCGCTCCACCGGGCTCCGGTCACGGGGTCGGTGGCGGCCTCGATCAGTTCCATCAGCGGGCCCTCGCCGGTGACCGCGTGATTGTCCCTGATCTCGGTGACGAGTCGGGTGAAGATCCTGCGGTCCCGTGCGATGAGGCGGTTGCGGCGGGTCGGCAGCCACGAGGGAAGCATCTCGCCGACCGAGCCGTGCTTGAACATCACCTCGATGACGTTGTTCACCACGTCCTTGAGCACGGGGGTGGCGGGGCGGATGTCATATCCGAACAGCGAGCGGCTCAGGGTGACGAGGGTCAGCCGCAGCGTCTCGGTGACCAGGTCGACGGGTTCGCCGCGACGGGCCTTGACCTCCCACTCGTCGAGCATCTCGGTGGTTGCCTGGACGACGCCCGGTTCGATGGCGGCGACCGCCTTCCGCAGGAACACGGGCTGGACCGCCCGCCGGTGCGCCTTCCAGTAGTCGCCGTCGGTGGTCAGCAGACCGTCGCCCATGACCGTGCGGAACTGCTCGTACAGCGTGCCGCGCACGTAGTTGCCGCTGTTCTCCTTCAGGACCCGGCCCACCGCGTCGGGCTCGGTCACCAGGTGGACCGTGTACGGACCCAGGCGCAGTCGGGAGACCTCCCCGTGGTCGCGCTGTGCGCGGAGCAGGAACTCGGCGGTGTCGCCCTTCCACTGGGGCAGGTTGCCCAGGAGGGGAACGCCTCGCGGTCCGGTCGCGGTCTTCCCGCGCGCCGTGGTCGCGGCGGTCGGCGCCGTCGTCGTCATGGTCTCGTCACCTCGTTGATTGGCCTTGGAGCGCTGCTGCCGGTCCCGCGTACGCGGGTCACGGGACGGGGAACTGGCGCCGGATGAAGGCGCTGTCGAAGATCCGGTCCGGGGTCAGGCGGCGCAGCGCGATGGTGCTGGCGGCGAGAAAGCCGACCGGGTAGCGGGCTCGTGGCCGTCGGGACCGTACGGCCTTGTCGATGGTTTCGGCGACCTGCTCGGGACCGATGGCGAAGGTGCCCGCGAGGGTCTTGCGCGTCCCGTTGTAGATCGCGTCGTAGTACGTGGCCGTGCGCTCGTGGAAGCCCCGGTACGGGGAGCCCGCGCGGTCCTGGCCGGACGGCAGGTGGTCCATGAAGGTCTGGCCCCACGGGGTGCGGACGGGACCGGGTTCGACGACCACGACCCTGATGCCGAAGCCGGCCACCTCCAGCCGCAGGGCGTCGCTCAGGGCTTCGATCGCGTGCTTGCTGGCGTGGTAGTAACCTCCGCCGGGCACCGCGTACTTGCCGAAGATCGACGATACGTTGACCACGGTGCCGCGTCCGCGTGCCCGCATGCCGGGCAGTGCCAGCTGGGTCAGCCGGACCAGGCCGAAGACATTGGTCTCGAACTGCTCCCGCACCTGGTCGAGCCCGGTTTCCTCGAAGGTGCCGGAGAGCCCGTATCCGGCATTGTTGACGAGCACGTCCACCGCGCCGTGTTCCGACTCGATCCGCTCCACGGCGCTACGGGCCGACTCGGGATCGGTGACGTCCAGCGCCAGGACGCGCATGCCGAGGTCGGCGAGGTCGGCGAGCGTCTCGGGCTTGCGCGCGGTGGCGTACACGGTGTGCCCGGCGGCGTGCAGCCGCAGTGCGGTGGCACGTCCGATGCCCGACGAACAACCGGTGATGAGAGCGGTCGGCGGGTGTGTCATCGCCCCTGCCTCTTCCTGTCGGTGGTGCCTGGTCTGTGGGTGGTCGATCGCTGTGGCTGACGGACCGCCGGGGACGCGGCATCGACGAAAAGTTCGCGCCCCCGGCAGTCCGGATCAGGCTCGGGGCCAAGGCCACGCGAGGGTGGTCAGCCGAGTCGGCCGAGTCGGCCGAGTCAGCCGAGCATCCCGAGCTGCTGGGCCAGCTCCATGCCGTCCATCGAGAACCAGCTCTCGACGATCTTGCCGTCGACGAAGTGGTCGATGACGATGCCGGAGATCTCGATCTTCTTGCCGCTCGCGGGGATGCCGTAGTAGTCCGCTCCCGAGTGGGTACCGCGAGCCGTGAACCGCTGGACGATCTTGTCGCCCTCCTCGATCCATTCCTCCACGACCACGTGGAGGTCCGGGAAGGAGTCGCGCTGGATCCGCACCCACTCGCGGAGGTGCTCGACGCCGTCGAAGCCGTCCGCCCGCGTGCCGTGGCTGATGTGGTCCGGGATCGCCTTCGCGTAGACGGCGTCGAGGTCGCCCTTGTTCAGGCAGTCCTCGTAGTAGTGCTCCAGCAGGCGGCGGTTGGCGCTGACCTGGGTGGGCTCGGTCGTGGTCATGATGACTCCTAGCGGTCTCGGTGGTTGGTGGTCGATGGTCGGGATGGTCATATGCGGTGGGCAGCGAGCCCGCGGATGCGGGCCACGGTGCTCCCGGTGGCGGCGTCGTCGATGCGCCAGACGCCCAGCGCGGGGTCGCCCGTCAGACGGACCCGTTCGGGGGTCGCCCGGTGCAGGGTCAGCCGGTGGACGACCAGGGGATCCGGCGTGGCGTAGAGACCCGGGGTGTGCTCGACGACCGCGCGCACGAGGTTTTCGATCGCGGCGATCGGCAGGACGCAGCCGGGAGGCTGCGGAACCGCCCAGAGGTCGTGCGGATGGCAGCGGCCCACCTCCGCGGTGATCCCGTGCGGTCCGGCCGGCAGCCAGCCCGCCATGGGGATCACCAGGCCCCGCCAGCCCAGTACCGGCGCACCGGTGAGCAGGGTGGTCACCGAGGAGGCCGCCGCGCGGTCGGGCCGCCGTTCGGCGAGCGGGGCCTCGGCGTCCGCCGCGCCCGCCGCCGGGGACTCGGAGAACACCAGGCGCATCCGCGCCGTGGCGCCGTCCTCGGCGGTGGCGCCGGAGGCGTCCACCGGACGGAAGGTGACCCGTACCGTCCACCGCCCGTCCTGCAGACCGACCGCCTGGACATCCCGGCGCAGCCGCAACGGGCCCTCGGAGGGGCACCGCAGCAGGGGCCAGGGCACCCACAGGTCCTCCACCGCCTGGAGGCCCTGCTCCGGCAGGTCCTGCGGGACCACCCATTCGGCGCCGCGCACGGCGCTTTCCAGCAGCAGACCCACGGGCAGCGCGGGCGCGCCCCCCACGGTGAAGTCGCCGATCGCCGGAATCGTCGACGGGTCGAACTCGACCACGGAGCACAGGCGGTCGTGGGCACGGAAGACCTCGGGCACGCCGAGATGGAACACCTTCGGGTAGGTCTCGGCGTAGCCGGGCAGGGAGTGCGGCATCGGGTAGCCCACGGCCTGCACGGGATCCAGCGCACGGCCGAGGGGACCGACGAAGGACACCTCGCCCCGGCTGCCGGCGAGCAGTTCGGCCCGCCAGTGCGCCAGCCCCTCGGCGACGTCCATGGCCGCCATGTACCGCAGGCTGGCCTCGAAGTTGGCGATCAGCCCCAGCTTGGCCCACGTCGGCCAGGCCAGAGTCATCACCGGGAAGGGGACCTGCCGTTCGGCCCACATGCCGAGCCGGGCCAGGCACTCGTTGGCGGCCGCGTAGTCGAACTGGCCGACCATGCCGCCCAGTCGGCCCGTCAGCGAGCCGACGGTGCACAGCAGCTTCAGGTCCCGGTCGCGTACCGCCCGGACGAGGTGGACGAAGGCGTCGACCTTGGTCGACACCACGGCGGTGATGTCCTCGTCCGACTTGTTGGGCAGCCTGGTCGGCCGGTCCACACCCGCGTTGTGGACGACGGCCGTGAGCTCCGGGAGCCCGGCCACGAGGGCCTGGACCTGCCCGCCGTCGGTGAAGTCGCACGGCCGGTATTCCAGCCGCAGCCCGTCGGCGCGCGCCGAGCGCAGCTGGGCCACGAGCTCCCAGGTGTTCTCCGCACGGGCGATGTCCTCGCGGATCCGGGAGACGCTGCGGCCCTCGCGGTGTCCGGCCCACAGCTCGGCCCGGCGCTCCGCCAGCGTACGAGGGGTGTACTGCTCCCAGGTGTCCTCGGCGGGCATCCCGGCCCGGCCGGTGACCACCGCGCGCAGGCCGAACTCGGTGCACAGCTGCCGGGCGAGGGCCATGCCGATGCCCCGTCCGCCGCCGCTGACCAGGACCGTGTCGGCGGCGCTCCACCGCACCGCCGGGCGGCCCGCAGGCACGCGTTCCGGGGAGAGCGTCCAGCGCCGGCCGTCCCGGTGGCCGATCTCGCTGAGGCCGGGACGCGACAGCTCCGAGACGATGAGCTCGGGCAGCTCGGCCATGGCGTCGAGGGCGATGTCCAGTGCCCGTGCGCGGCAGTTGGGGATCTCCCGGTGGAGGGTCTTGGCGAGTCCGGCCCACAGTCCACCCAGCGGCTGGGCCAGGTCGTCGTCCGGGTGGTAGCCCATGCCGCCGCCGAGGTAGGTGACGGCGAGGTACGTCAGCCGGTCGGCTGCCGTCTCCCGGCTCCACGCGGCGTAGCAGTCCCGGAGCACCCCGAACGTGCGCAGCAGGGCGCCCTGCCACTGCCCGGAGGACCCGGATGCGAAGCGCTCGGCCAGCGTCAGGTCCACGATGGTGTCGGGGGCCGTGCCGGGAGCGGCATCCGGTGCGACGGTCGCGCCCCGGTCGCGCAGCGCGGCCCGTACCCGCTCGGCGGTGGCACCGTCGCCGCCCACGACCAGGACCCGGCGGCCCGCGAGGGGCTGCGTCGGCCCTTCGGCCGGGGCCGGAGTCAGGCGCCACAGCATGCGCTGCACCGGCCGGGTCGCCGGGTCGGCGCCCGCCTCCGGGGCGGCCGCCACAGCCCGGGTCAGGGCCATGGCCTCGGGCTCGGTCCGTACGGTCATACCGCTGCCGCCGTTCGGCCGGCCGGGACCTGCGCGGGCGGGTGGATCACGCCGGTGGCGGGGTCCAGGTGCCCGATCACCGTGGCGTCCAGATCCTTCATCTGTGCCACGACCCGGCCGTCGGGTGCCACGGCGACGAACCGGTTGCCCTCCTGCCGCTCTCCCGAGAAACCGGGATTCGTGACGTACAGGTCCAAGGCCCCGTACTGCCGGGTGAGTTCGATGTCGTTCGCGCTCTGGTACAGGTCGATCCGTCGGATCGACAGAGGTGCGGCGACCGGGACGAGCCCGTCGACCGGGTCCAGTACGCCCGTACGGGCCATCGCGTCGAGCAGTACGGCCGGCATCAGGAACTCGCCCCAGGGACCGGTCCGCTCGTCGAGGCGCGGACGGTACAGGGACCGGGCTCCCCTTGGGTGCCTGCGGGTGCCGCTCGTCGCGTGGAAGGCGCCGCTGAGCAGCACCGGAGCCGAGGGGACGTGGTAGGGGTCGGTGACGGCGTACTCGCCCTCGGCGTCCCACTTCTCCCACGTCGGAGCGGCGGGGAAGGACCCGCTGACCAGGACACGGGCGGTGAAGTGCGGTTTGTCGGAGACGAGCAGGACGCCCGTGGGGGCCACCACGTCGTGGGTGATGGAGACGCTCACGGTGGTCAGGTCGCCGTGCCGCTCGGTGATGCGGGCGGTGATCTTCTTCGGGCTCTGGGCCACGCCCTCCCGGACTTGCAGGAAGTGCAGGAAGCGCACGTCCTCGAAGGCCACGACGCACCCGCCCGGGACCAGGCTGAGAGCGGCCTCGGCCGCGATCTCGGTGACGAAGGTGCCGGGCAGGGTGGGCACACCGCGTACCAGGTGCCCGGCGAGGTATCCGTCCGCGTCCAGGTCGAAGGGGCACTCGAAGCGAACCGTGTCGCCGCCTTCCCCTGCCTCGGCGGTGCGGCGCAGGTAGAACCGCCCGCGGCCGGCGGAGGGGTCTGCCGCGTGGGTCGGCCGGTCGAGGTAGCCGGGGTAGAAGGACTCCACCGTGGCGCGCTCCGCCGTGCCGAGGTGCACCAGGGAGGGCACGCGGTGCGGGGTGGTGAGTTCCGACAGGAAATGCTGGACGCCCTCGGCGACCGGCATGTGCGTGTAGGAGCCGGCTCGTTTGAAGTACTCGCGGGTCAGCTCGTTGGCGCCCATGCCGACTTCGTCCCACAGGGTCCAGCCGATGACGAACTCGTCGATGCCGGCCGCCTGCGCCGCGTAGGCCGCGGCCGTCGCCAGGTAGTCGTTCCCCGAGGCGTAGTCGGCTTCGCCGCGCTGGCCGAAGAAGCCGAGCAGCGAGCCGAAGTCGCACCATATGCGCGGCGGCCGTCCGCGGAGCGCACGGTGCAGGTTGCGGTGCGCCGCCACCTTGAGGTCGCGGATCCGGCGGAACTCGCCGAAGTCCTTGTCCTGGATCAGAGCGGACCGGTTCAGACCGGGTGCGTTGATGACGAGGTCGATCCGCCCGTGCTCGGCGAACACCGTGTCCACGGCCGCGCGCACCGAGTCCTCGTCACGGGCGTCGCAGGTCAGGTAGGTCACCCGGCCCGCGCCGCTGTGCCGGGTCATGCGCTCCAGGTTCCGGCGCGCGGCGCGCGCGTCGGCCATCCGGTCGAAGCTCCCGCTGATCTCGGCGACGCTCCGTCCGCCCGCCTTCAGCTGCTTCGAGATGTACGCGGCGCGGGTGGCCGCGAACTCCTCGTCCGTACCCTCGAAAGTCTCCGCCGGGTACGAGTCGACGGGGTTGCTGCCCAGGGCGTAGATCCGGCTGCCGTACCGCTCCGCGACGGCTGCCAGGAGTTCGGCGGTGATGCCCCGGGCGCCGCCCAGGGCGACGATGACGGACTCCCGTTCCAGCGGCGCTGCCGCGGGGGCGCCCGCGGCCGGGGCAGTGGCGCTCTGCCGGGCCAGCGCGGGGACGAGCCGGCGCGCGCCGTCGTGGTGGACGACCGGGAACGTACGGTCACTCACGCGCTCGGCACCGAGGAGCGCCGCGGCCGCGTCCGTGTCCGCGGTGGCCGCGAGGAGGGCGAAGGCCTGAGCGTCCGGCAGTTCGAGGCGCACGCACTTGACGAGCCCGGTGAACAGCCCGGCCAGCGGATGCGCCACCCCGTCCGGCAGGGCACCGAGAAGGGAGAACACCACGGAGGCCGAAGCACGGCCGAGCTCCTCGTAGCGCTGCTTGACCACCAGGAAGGCCACGTCGTGCAGGGCGGTGAGGCCCGGGTGTTCCGCGGTGAGGGCGGAGGCAGGCGGCGCGGAGGCCGACAGGTCGGTCACCAGGACGAGGTGGCGGACCGGGTGGGGGACCGTGCGCAGAGCCTCGGCGACGCTCTCGGGAGTGCCCTGGACGTAGTGCAGTCCGGGGCGCGGGGTACCCGCTTCGGTGGTGGTCAGCACCACACAGCCGGTGGCCGCTCCGATGAGCCGCTCGGCGAGCGCGGGCCGGTCGGTGAGGACGACGGCGCCGTCGGGGACGGCGGCCGGTACGGCGCCGTGCACGGTGGCGGGCTCGGGCCGCAGGGTGACGGCATGGCGTGCGACGAGCCCGGTGACGTCCGCGGGCGGCTGCGCCCGGAGCACGGCCGGTGCGGTGGTGCGCTCCGGGGACTCGGGGCCGGTCACCAGCAGGCGGGTCGCCACGTCGTGGCCGTTCTCCCGGCACCGGATCTCCGTGGCACCGGTGGTCCGCTGCAGGGCGCGCAGGATGTCCACCGCACCCGCGGCGCCGAGGTAGCGGCTGTACTCCCCTCGGGAGCCGCAGTCGATGACGGAGCGGCCCCCGTCCGTGCGGACGGCCGGTGTCCGGGCCCCTGACTCGGCCTCGTCTACGAAGCCGAGGATCTGCAGGCCCGCTTCCTCGGCTGCCCGTTCGGTGGTGAGGCCGAACAGGAAGGCGCCCTCGGCGGGGTCGACCGGCTCTTCGAAGACCTCGCCGAGCAGGTCCCGGTACTCGGGCAGGCTGTTGCCGTTGATCCCGCCGGCGAGGACGAAGTCCAGCTCACCGCTGTGCAGGTAGCGGGCGGCGGTCGCGAAGGCCGACACCGTCGAGGCGAGACCGGCGTCCAGCGTGATGTTGGGGCCGTTGAGGTCGAAGTAGTTCGCCACCCGGGCGGAGATGACGTTCGGCATCATGCCCGGGAAGGAGTCCTCGTTCGACGGCGGGACCATCGAGCGGACCCGCTCGCGCAGCCCGTCGAGGAGGCCGTTGAGCCCGGGAGTCGAGGCGAGTTCGCCGTCCTCGCGCAGTCCGCGCTCGATGTCGTCGAGGTAGCAGCGGTTGGCGTAGAGCATGGCGGCGCGGGTGGGGCCCATGTGCCCGATCACGACGCCGGTGCGCTTCGAGTGGCGCTGCCAGAACTCCGGCAGCTGGTCGCGCAGGTCGTGGGCGCAGGCCAGGATCATCAACTGGCACCGGTCGATGGTCCGTACGGTCGCGGGAGGCATCCGGACCTGCTGGAACGGCGGCGTCGGGTACTTGTCGCCGAATCCGCTGGGCACTTCCCGGGAGCCCGACAGCCAGTCGAGCACCTGCTCGCGTGCGTCCACTCCGGGGAGCTTCGCCGACCAGCCGACAACGGCGATGCGGTCCGCGGTCGTGATGGGATCCGAGGTTCCGGCGGTGGCCCGCGCTGCGGGTGCGGCCTGTGCGGGCCGGTCGGCCCGTACCGCCTGTGCGGCCCGTGTGGTCTGTTCGGTCAGGATGAGATGGGCGTTGGTGCCACCGAATCCGAAACCGGAGATCGCCGCCGTGCGGGCCTTCCCGGTCACGGCCGGCCAGGGGCGCGCGCTACTGGAGATCTCCAGCTGCGAACTCTCCAGCTCGAACGTGCCGGGCGGGGAGGAGAACCGGTACTGGCCCGGGATGGTCTCCTCCCGCATGGCGAGGATCGACTCGATCAGCGACACCACGCCGGCCGCCCAGCCGGTGTGGCCGATCAGGGACTTGTTGGAGGTCACCGCCGTCGCCCGGTCGAGGCCGTAGTGCTGGCGCAGGGTGGTGAACTCCGCAAGGTCGCCCGCGGGGGTGCCGGTGGCGTGCGCGTTGACCCAGTCGACGTCCGAGCCGTCGATGCCGCCGGCCTCCAGCGCCCGCTGGACGGCCAGGTTCTGCCCGGTCGAGCTGGGAGCGTAGATCGCCTTGCCCTTGCCGTCGGACGAGGACCCGAAGGCCTTCAGCACGCCGAGCACGCGGTCCCCGTCGGCCCTGGCCCGGCTCATGCGCTTGAGTACGACGACTCCTGCGCCGTCGGCGAAGATGACCCCGTCCGCCTCGGCGTCCAGCGCGTGCACCGCCCCCCGCTCGGACAGGCCCTTGAGCTTGGAGAACAGGACGGTCCCGCGAGGCGCCAGGGCGAAGGCCCCGCCGCACACCGCGATGTCCTGCTTGCCCATCAGCAGGCCCTTGATGCCGATGTCTATGGCGTAGAGGGAGGAGGAGCAGGCGGTGTCGACCATCTGCATCTGCGTGGAGTCCGGCAGGACTCCGGCCATGGCCTGGCGACCCACCTGGTGCGGCAGGAAGCGGGGGGTCGTCGTGGCACCACGGTGGTAGCGCCCGGACAGGACCTCGTCGACGCGGCCGAGGAGACCGGTCCGCGCATCGTCGGACATGTCCATGCCCGCGGCGACCTCGGCCGTCAGATGCCGGGCCGCGGCCAGGACGCCGGCCTCTTCGAGGTGCTGGCTGCCGTCGGCCGTGTAACCGACGTGGAACGAGAACCGGTCGAAGGAATCGTGCCGGACCCCTTCCAGCGCCTGGACCAGCGAGTGCCGCAGCCACAGGGTGGTGAGCTCGGTCTCGTCGGGGGTGTCGGACAACCCCTCGAGTGCGGCCCGCTCGGGGTGGAAGTCGGTGATGAACACGCATGTGTCCTGGTACGACTTGTCCTCGTCGGTCCGCTCGCGGGAGGAGAAGTTCGCCCGCTCCCAGCGGTCTTCGGGAACCTCGATGAACAGCTCACGGCCCGTGGTGCGCAGCTGCCAGAACTCCTCCGGGGTGCTGGCGCCGCTGACCGCGAGACCCATGCCGACGACGGCGATGTCGTTGTCGTCGTACGCCTCGTCCAACCCCTCGGCGTACCCGTCGACGGACTCGGCCGGGTCTGAGCCCGTCGCCTCCGCGGGTGTCTCCACCGCTTCGGAATCCTGTCCGGCCGCTCCCGCTCCCGCCTCCGCCTGCTCCACGCCCGGCGTCGCCGTCGTGGCCGCGACGGCCGTGCCCCTCGTCGTGGCCTCGGCTGCCTTTGCCGACGGGGAGAGCAGCGGGGCCCCCAGCGTGAGGCCGCCGTCGGCCAGGATCACCTGGCCGGTGATCCAGGAGGCCCGGTCCGATGCCAGGAAGGCCACGACCTCCGCGAACTCCTGCGGTGTGCCGAGGCGCCCCAGCGGGGTGCCCGCGATGATCGCGGCCTGCATGTCCTCGGAGTCCGGGAACGCGTCGGCGACCTCGCTGGTGAGCATCGCCGCCGACGCGGTGTTGACGCGGATGTTCAACGGCGCGAACTCCACGGCCAGGTAGCGGGCGGCCGCCTCGAGGGCTGCCTTCGCCGGAGCGCAGGCGAGGTAGTTCGCCATGACCATCTGGGAGCCGCCGAGCGCGGACACGTTGACGATGGAGCCGCCCCCCGTGCGCGCCATCAGCGGGGCGGCGGCGCGGGCACAGCGCAGACCGCCCTTGAGGTTGGTGTCCAGGGCCTTGTCGAGAAGTTCGTCGGTGACCTCGGGCCCCGGTACGAGTGCGCCGTTGGCCGCGTTGTTGACGAGGATGTCGAGCCGTCCGAAGCGGCGCTCGACCTCGGCGAACATCTTGGCGACCTGTTCGGGTCGCGCCACGGACGCGCGCAGCAGGTCGACCTCGGCGCCGAGCGCCCGCAGCTCCTCTTGGGTCTGCTTGGCCTGCTCGTGGGAGTGGAAGTAGTTGATCAGTACGTGGGCTCCGCGCTCGGCCAGCGTGGTGGCGATGGCCTTGCCCACGTTCCGGGCGCCACCGGTGACGAGGGCGATCTTGCCGCTCAAGTCCTTCATGGGGGTCTCTCCTCCGGTCCGCCCGCTCACGCCGCGGCGCTCTCGAGCTGCAGACGGCCGAGTTCGTTGTCGATGAGGCCGGCGATCTTGTCGAGGGTTTCGTAGTCGCCGAGTCGGAAGTCCGAGGAGCGGGCGGGCAGTCCGTAGTGGGTCGATGCCCGGGAGAGGAGTTCGACCTGCTTGACGGAGTCCACGCCCAGTTCGGCTTCGAGGAGTGCTTCGGGGGTGAAGACTTCCTCGGGGTATTCGAGTGCCTCGGCGTACAGGGAGCGGACGGTCGCGAAGACCTCGGCGCGCACGGGTCGGCCCGCGGCCGCAGCCGGGACCGCAGCCGCGTACGGCTGCTGCTCGGGCACCGGCTCGGCGGAGCCCGCCAGGGACCGCAGCTCCTCCTCGATGAGGCCGGCGATCTTGTCGAGGGTTTCGTAGTCGCCGAGTCGGAAGTCCGAGGAGCGGGCGGGCAGTCCGTAGTGGGCCGACGCCCGGGAGAGGAGTTCGACCTGCTTGACGGAGTCCACGCCCAGTTCGGCTTCGAGGAGTGCTTCGGGGGTGAAGACTTCCTCGGGGTATTCGAGT
>NZ_JBHUBS010000017.1:181662-186217 GCF_042788835.1 Streptomyces sp. NPDC056883
GTGCCTCGGCGTACAGGGAGCGGACGGTCGCGAAGACCTCGGCGCGCACGGGTCGGCCCGCGGCCGCAGCCGGGACCGCAGCCGCAGCCGGGACCGCAGCCGCGGCCACAGCCGTCTCCGGCGCCACGATCACCGAGGCGGCGCCCGCAGCGGCGCCCGCGGCCGAGCTCCGGAAGGCGGACAGCCGCTGGTTCACCAGGTCCGCGACCTCAGGTCCCGCCTCCGCCCAGAAGACGCTGAACTCGTCAGGGGACAGGCCGGGCGCGAGGTGCCGCCGTACCGCCTCGAGGCCGTCGCGCGTGGCGAGCCCCGCCTCGCGCAGCGTGGCCAGGGTGTCCGGCAGGCGCAGGGCGTTGCCCCGCCCGACCGACAGCGTCGACAGCACGGTGACGTCGTCGGCGGCGATGCCGAGCAGCGCCTTGGGTACGAGCGATGTCAGGGTGGCCCGCCCGCCGGCCTCCACGAAGGTGCGCTCCCCGCGCTCGTGGAGGAACCGTACGCCCGTGGAGAAGCGGACCGGCTGGGTGAAGTGGTCCGCCAGGCGGTCCGCGAGGCTCTCGTCGTCCTCGTAGAACCGCTGCATGATCGGCGAATAGACCGGCACGGTCATCGGGAGCTGAGGCAGCTCGCGTACGTACGCGGCGAATTCGGGAGCCGCTCCCGCGAGCGTGGGGCTGTGGAAGGCGAACGAGGCGTCCAGGCCGGCGAATCCGATGCCCAGCTGTTCGGCAACGGCCTTGACCTGTGCGATCGCCTCCCGCGGACCGCTCAGCACGGTCTGGGCGTCGTGGTTCTCCGTGGCCACGGCCAGCGCCTCGTTCTCGAGGAGCGCGACCAGGTTCCTGCTGCGGGAGGGGGACGCGGCCAGCGCGATCATCGCGCCGTTGCCGGCGTCCCGCCCGGCGATGGCGCTCGTGCGGCACAGCACGATCCGGGCGCCGTCCTCCACCGAGAACGCACCGGCGGCGACCAGCGCGCCGATCTCCCCGAGGCTGTGGCCCATGAGCACGGAGGGCCGGACTCCGTTGTCGGTCAGGATGCGGTGCGCGGCAAGGCCGGTGCCGTAGATGGCGAGCTGTGAGACCCAGGGCTCGTCCTTGAGCAGCTGGGCGAGTTCCACCGGCGGCTCACGGAACAGGATGTCCGTCAGGCGCCGTCCGCAGAGCTCCTGCGCCACCGGGTCGATGAGCTCGAACACCGCGCGGATCTGCGGGTGTCCGTCGACCGCGTGATGGAACGCGACTCCGTCGAAGCCGCCTTGTCCGGGAAAGAGAAGTACGGGCCCGGAGGCGGGCTGAGTGGTGGACATCTGTGAGTTCCCCTCAGAACAAGGCGGTGCCTGGGCTGAACCCCTCGGGGCAGCTGTGGAACGCCGTCGGTGGTGAGTGCTGGCGAGATCGCTCGAGCGTGCGGACGTGGCGCGGCTCAGGGCCTGGCGCTGCGCAACAACAGGTCGCCCATGGGGCCGAGGCTGGCCGCGACGAGCCGGTCGGCCAGGCCCGCGGGGGCCGCGGGCCGGCCGGGCACGCCGTGCAGCAGCCAGCGCAGGAGCCGGACCTTGGGCGGTAGCCCGTGCTCGTCGTTGAGATAGTCGAAGAGTGCGCGGAAGTTTGCGCGCGAGTAGAAGTCGGCGGGCGGCACCACGGTGGCGAAGAGGCCGATCATGTCGCGTGCGTGCCAGGGGCTGCGGCTCATCGCCTCGATGAGCGCGCGCTCCTCGGGAGTGTGGTCGGCGATGCGTGCGTAGTCGCGGGTGTAGTCGTAATGGTCGATGACGAGCCGGTCCCGCTCACGGGCGTATCCGGCGAGCGCGCGGCCCATCGGGACCTGGCCGGACAGACCCTTGGTCACGGCGTCCGCGAGGATTTCGGCGCCCATCACGGCATAGGTGATACCGGATGCGGTGATGGGGTCCCGCGTTGCCGAGGCATCGCCGACCAGGGCCCAGCCGGGGCCGGTCGGCGTGCGCAGGAAGTTGGGCACGGACCCGGTGAGCCATCGGTCCGCGCGCTTGGTGTCCCGTACCTGTGCGGCGAACTCCGGGTCGACATCGGCGAGGGCGTCGATGACCGTCCGGTCCGTGGCCTCATCGGAGCCGGGCGAGGGGAAGTCCTCGGTCGGCCAGGCCACGCCGATGATGGTGAGGCCGTCGTGGGTGGGCCAGGTGAACGGGTGCCGGCGGTTCTTGCGGTAGGTGCGGACGAGGGAGGGCTGCGGCAGGCCGTCCCAGTACGTCCAGAGGCTCTTGCTCAGCACCGGCTGGTCGCGGTACTTGGCCGCGGCAACCAGCTGGGCCACCTTGGAGTTCTTGCCGTCGGCGCCGATGACGACCGAAGCGCGTTCCGAGAAGGGCTGCGATCGCTTGGTGGTGCCGCGGACCCCGACGACGGTTCCGTCTTCGTCGCGCAGGAGTTCCTGTACGGATGTCTCCTCGCGCAGTTCCACGCCGGCGTCGACCGCGCACCGTACCAGCGCCTCGTCGAGGGCGAGGCGCGGAGGGGACAGTGCGTAGTCGACGTCCTCGACCGCGGGCAGCGGCGCTTCCATGCCGACGGGGCCGCTCTGCAGCCGGTAGCTGGTGATGTGCGGGATCGTGTGGCCGTTCAGCCGGTCCAGCACTCCCCACGCGCGAAGCCGGTGCACGCCCGGCGGGTGGATCAAATTGGTGGACGACGACGTGGGGCTCGGGAAACGGGCCCGGTCGACCAGCAATACACGGTGCCCGAGACGAGCCAGAAGCAGTGCTACCGACGCACCGGAAATACGAGCGCCGACAACAATGGCGTCATACACGAAGGCCCCCCGTTGGCCATGAACATAAAAGACAATCGCCGGGATCAAATCCGGCAGTCGCAGCCTAACAAATGGATCGAAGCCTTTGTCAATCGCGATTTGAACCGCCTCTGACCTGCGGCTTCTCGCTGGGCGAGAAATGCTGCACTTCTCGCGGGAGGAGAATTTGGCCATTTCTCGGCAGGCGAGACGAAGTGGTTTCTCGCCTGCCGAGAAGAATTAGTGGCCGGTAGTCGATGGCGTAGCCGGGAATACCTTCTCCCGTTGGGTTGGAATGCCTGGGTCGATACGCCGACAGGAGTGTGCAAAACGCTCGGACGCGCGCAGGGGAACCCGTCCCCGACGGTCGATTTCGGCCACGGCGGGAGAGGCTTCCCGCACTGCGGGCCGCACGCCCACCGGAACCGTCGGGGCGGGGCGGCACGGAACTGCCGGTCCGTCACCTCTGTCGGAGGGTGCTGCTCGCCCCCTGTGAGGGCCGCCACAGTCGCGGCCCTCGGTCCCGGGTATAACGTGAGGAGGGCACTGATGCCATTAGAAGATTTTGGCAGAGCCAACTGGCCGTACGGGGGAGGGGAATCGTGCTGCCTGCAGTTCGAGGCCCGGTCAGGGGGAACGAGGCGGGTCCCGCGTGGTCGTGGCACCCGCTGCCCTTACGTGCTCTCTGCGGTACCTGGGAGCCGCGACATCCCGCCCCCCACCTGTTTCTCGTGGAGGTAAGAAGATGTCCATCCCTACCCAGCCCGCTCGACCCCTGTCGGCCCGACCCGCGACGCGCAGAGCCGGTGACACGGCTGCCTCGATCGTCCAATCGGGAGGGACGAGCCACGCCGAGCGCGTCTTCCGGGTCCAGCACGCGTTCACGCAACTCGGGGGCGAGGTGCATGGTCTGGCCGAGCTGGCGAGGGCCTCAGGAGTGGATGATTCGGCGGTTTACCGAATACTTCGCTCGGGCGTGACCGCCGGGGCCTTCCTGCAAGTGGGGCGCGGGCGCTACCGGCTCGGCCCGTCGGCGGCCCAGATCGGCACTCAGGCCCTCATGAACCAGATGGATTCGACGGGCAGCGAGGAGCTTCCCGAAGTCCTGGACCGGCTCCACCACGACACCGATGGCGGCCTGGCCTTCCTCTTCGGGCTGAACCACTTCGGTCGCGCGCAGCGTCAGTGCATCGAGATGTCGGTGGGCAATTCCGACCTGTCCGAACTCGGCGCCAATGTACGGGACGTGCTCACTGTCAACCGTTCCCTGCGGGTGGGGGCCGCGGGCCGGGCGATCCTCGCTCATCTGCCCGGGCCGGTGCAGCGCCGGATCGTCGCGGAACCGGTCCCCAGGGGCGCCGGCCCGGGTGTGTACCGCGACCGGGACAAGCTCCTCGCCTCTCTGGTCGAGATCCGGGCGAAGGGGTACGCCGTGGGCGTCCAGGAGTGCGTCCGGGGGTGGAATTCCTTTGCCGTGCCGGTCTTCAGCGCCGGCACCGTCCTCGGGGCCGTGGTCGTCCTGAAGCCCGCCGACGAGGTCCACGCACCGCGTGAGCGGTACATCGGCGCCGTGAGGATCGCGGCAGCCGAGATGGGCCGCTTCGTCGGCGCGCCCGAGCCGGAGCAGTACCCGGAGTACGCCACGGCCAGGGGGGCCTAGGAGTTGCATGTCCCCCGCCCACGAAGCCCCGTACCGCCGTGGTGGCGGTACGGGGCTTCGTGGGCGGGGGCACCAGGCAAGCAAAGAAGATCGGCGAGGGAGGGCTCCGCGCCGGATGCCCCG
>NZ_JBHUBS010000018.1:0-154077 GCF_042788835.1 Streptomyces sp. NPDC056883
CGAAGATGGCCTCGGCGGGCTCGGACTGGAAGACCAACCCGGCCACCCAGATCAAGTGGGGCCTGGACTACATGAACTCCCGCTACGGCAGCCCCGCCGGCGCCTGGACGTTCTGGCAGAACAACCACTGGTACTAAACCGACCAGCGGAACACGAAGACACGCAACGCCCGACCGGTATCCCTCCGGCCGGGCGCTTTTGCATACCCGTCCCGTAGACACCGGACGGTCAGTGCGCCGCGGGGTCGATGTTGCAGCTGGCTCGGCGGCGCCCGATGGTGACCAGAGCGTGGTGCAGGGCGTCGAGGTCGCCACGCCGGACCTCATGGATGGCCCCGTGGACCGGTTCGAGTCCCGGGCTGATCGCCTCGCCCGCCTCGTGCGGGTCGCGACGCAGGATGATCCCCGTGGGCGGGTCGAAGGACCGCAGGGCACGAACGAGGGCCCGACGGTCGTGTTCTCCCTGGGCGTCGGGACGGTGGAGGGTGACCACGGCAATGTCCGGAAGCAGCACGCGGGCCTGTGCCAGGGCGACGTCGGCATCGTGAGCGTGGGCAACGATGCGGAAGTGCGGCCCCGTGTGGATGCACGCACGGAGGGCTTCCAGCTCGGTACCGTCCGCCACACCCGTCACCAGAACGGTCATCATTGCCCCCATTCTTCACGAGATCGGCACTTTTGGTAGAGGGGGCGGGGCGCTGGCCGAGCGCAGCGCGTGCCTGGGGAGAAGGGGTGCGTAAGGTCGGCACGGCCGTCGGCGCATCGGCCGCCGTGCCGACCTGGTGGAGGAACACGTGGGAAATGCTGAACTGCGGCGGCGGTCGCACTCTGATGCGGGGGGTCCTGGCGCAGTAGGAGTGGACGGTCTGCGTGAGCACGGGTTTGCCCGCTACGGTGCCGAGCAGCTCGGCATCGTTCCGGACGGCTCCACGGCGAGGGACTTGGCCCGGCTCCAGGAGGGCTTCGCGGCTCTGCCGGCCGACCCGTACGCTCCGGGCACGAACCGGTTCCGCCGCTACTCCCACGCCGTGTACCTGCCGTGGAAGGACGAACTGTCCTGGATCCCCGGTATCCCCGACCCCGTCCACGGCACGGTCACCAATTTCTCCCAGGGCGAGGACGACCCCGAGCATCCGCGCAAGCTCCGGGTGCTCCCCGACATCCCCGAGGCGCTGCGCGGCAACGCCCTGCTGCTGCGGCTCTTGCGGTGGGACATCGAGCAGGTCCTGTCCCTGAGGGATCTGACGAGACGGCCGCTGTGGGCCGGGGTCCACCTGATCAGGCTCGGCGTCGACCTTCCGGGCCAGGATGCCGTCTCCTCCCCGAACTGCCTGCACCAGGACGGAGGTTCGGCCAGCACGTTCACGTTCGCCCATCTGATCAGCCGCACCAACGTCACGGGTGGGGAGAACGTCATCGCCACGCCGGGCAGTGCGGGCCTCCAGCCCGAGGACCCGTGGGCGGACGTCCACGCAAGATTCACCCTCACCGACCCACTGGAGGGCTACGCCGTCCACGACCACCGGGTCAGCCACCACGTCGGCCCGGTGCGCACGGGCTCCGCGCCGGGGCCGGGCGAGCGATCGATCCTCATCGTCGGCCTCGCCCCGTACGTCCCCCAGCTGTGACACCGGCACCGCCCGAGCCCGCTGGACACGCCGGCTGCTGCTCGACCACCGCCTCGGACTACACCTCGTCCAGGCGGTCCGGCAGGCCGAAGAGCGGGAAGAGGCGGTCGGTGTCGCGGTAGGCCGCAATGCCGCTGATCCGGTCGTCGCGGAACTCGACGACCTGGAGGGCCCAGGGCACGTAGCCGGCGCCGTCCGGGTGCGGGCGGTACTGGCCGAATGCGGGGGAGCCGTTCGCCGTGGTCGGGACCAGACGCGAGCCGCGGCAACCGATCGCGGGTCCGGTGAGCCACGCGTGGATATCGGGGACCCCGCGCATCCACTTCGCGTACGGGGGCAGGCACAAGGTGGCGTCGACGTGGAGGAGCATGTTCAGCTCCTCCACGTCGTAGCGGGAAAAGGCCGTGGCGTACCGATCGGCCAGCACCCGGTGGACGGTGCCGTCGGACGGCCGGGCGGTCGCCGCGTCCGCCCCGTCCGTCGTCTGGCGCCGGTCGGCCAGCGTGGCGCGGGCCCGTTGCAGGGCACTGTTGGCCGAGGCGACGGTGCAGCTGTGCAGGTCGGCGACCTCGCGGGCCGAGAAGCCCAGCTCGAACCCGCTGACCGGGCGTTCAACTTTAGGAGCAGGGCCCAGGCCCGGCGGAGCGGGGTTCAAGATTCCTGCGAGTTGCGGCTGCCAGATGGTCGGTCAGACCCACCTGCCGTGCCGTCACGCCGGTGCCGCGAGGACGAGGGCGAGTACCGCGTTTCCCGCCTGCCAGGCCATTGCGCGGCGGCGTCCGCCGAGGACGGGTGGCCGCAGGCCCAGGATCGGGATGCCCCGTGCGGCGGTCCCGAAGATCCCGGTCCGGTCGGCCTTGACCGCCGCCTCCTTCAGCGCCCAGGCGCCGGCCAGCGCGTCGGGCCGGTCCGTACCCACGAGGGAGAGTTCCCCGGGGGAGAGCACGTGGTCCGCGACCCGCCGCACCGCCTCCGCCGAGGCGGTCTCGCACAGGTCCACTCCGACCGGCCGTGGTGCCAGGGCCGCGGCGACGTGGTGGGCGGTGTGGCTGATGGAGACGTGCAGAGCGGGCACCGGGCCGCCGCCGACGAGGACCTGGGGGCTGCCGTCGTCGCGCGGGAGGACCTCCACCTCGGCCGCCGGGGCGGCGAGGAACTCGCCGACCAGACGCTTGGCGAGCAGCCGTCCCGCCACCCACTCGGCCTGCCGCCAGGCCGGCAGCGCCCGGACCACCTGCCGCTCGGCCGGAGAGAGGTGCGCCAGGGGCACGGCCCGGTGGTGGCCGGGGCGCCGGGCCACGAGGACCCCGGCTCCGCCCCATCGGTGGACCTGTCCCGGCGCGATCGGCGGGAAGACGGTGTGCACGGCGGCAGGGGTCACGCGGCGGCGGGGGTGCACGGGGCTGCCGTTTCCGTGGCCGTCTCCGCGTCCAGCTGCCGCAGTTCGCGCTCCAGCGCGGTCACGGCCTGCCGGATCTGGTCGGGCGTGTGGTCACAGGTGACGAAGAAGCGCAGCCGGGCCATTTCCTCCGGTACGGCCGGGTAGAGGATGGGGTTGACGCTGATGCCCTGCCGGAAGAGGGCCTCCGCGAGCTTCATCGTCTTCAGCGAGTCCCCGACGATGCAGGGGACGACCGGCGTGTCGTGGCTGTCCCCGATGTCGATCCCCGCCTCGCGGGCCAGCCGGACGAACAGCGAGGCGTTGTAGGCGAGACGCGTGACGCGCTCCGGCTCGCTGCGCAGCAGGCGCAGCGCGGCCAACGAGGCGGCGGTGTCGGCCGGGGTCATGCCGGCGCTGTAGACGAACCCCGGAACGGTGTAGCGCAGGTACTCGACGACCGCGCGGCTCCCGGCGACGTAGCCGCCGCAACTGGCCAGCGCCTTGGACAACGTGCCCGACCACAGATCGACGTCCGAGCGCTCGATGCCGTGGTACTCGCCGATGCCCCTGCCCGTGGTGCCGATCGTGCCGATGCTGTGGGCCTCGTCGATCATCAGCAGCGCGCCGTGGCGGCGCTTGACCTCGACGAGCGCGGGCAGGTCCGCGATGTCGCCGTCCATGCTGTAGACGCCCTCGATGACGATGAGCACCCGCCGGTACTGGTCGCGGACCTGGCCGAGCACGGAGTCGAGTGCGGCCGCGTCGTCGTGGGGGAACGGCCTCCGGGTCGCGCCGGAGAGCTTGCAGCCCTGCAGGATGCTGTCGTGGGCGAGGGAGTCATGGAGGACGAGGTCCCCGGGGCCGACGAGGTGCCCGATCACCGTGACGTTGGTGGCGTGTCCGTTGGCCAGGGTGAGCGCGGATTCGCATCCGAGCAGGTCGGCGAGTTCCGCCTCGAGCTCCACGTGGAGCGGACGGCTGCCGGACAGCAGCCGGCTGGCGGACACCGACGTGCCGTAGCGCTCGACCGCCTCCTTGGCGGCCGCCTTCACCTTCGGGTCGGTCGCCATGCCCAGGTAGTTGTAGCTGGAGAAGGAGACGAGTTCCCGGCCGCCGACGACCGTCGTGTCCGTCATGCCGCCTTCGTGGACGAGGAAGTACGGATTGGCGAGTCCCAGCCCGGCGAGCAGGCCGATCCGCTCACCGTGGGCGGCGACCTCCGGGAAGCGGTCGATCCGCGTGTGCTCCTCCGGCGCGGCCGGATCGTCCGCCGGCTGCTCCGGGGGAGTCGGGACCACGCCCAGGCGGGGGGTGCCCGCTGCTGCCGACGGGGCGGGAGCCACCACGACCGGCGTCGGCTCGGCGGGCGTCGCAGGCGAGGTCCCGTCACCGTGTCCGGCGCGCTGCCCGGGGACGGCCGTCGCCGGCGTGGCGTCCGGGCAGGCGCCCGTGATCAGCGCGGCGAGCCGGGCGACGGTCGGCCGGTCGGCGGCCCGCTCGTCGAAGGTCCACTGCGGCCACTGCCGGGAGAGGGAGGTGAACAGGTCGGTGAGCATCAGCGAGTCGAATCCGAGGTCGTCGATCAGCAGCTGGTCGCAGCTCAGCTGCTCCACCGGGAAGGCGCTGATCCGGGCCACCTGCGCGAGCACGGCTTCGGCGACCTCGTCGGTGACCGCGCCGGTGACCTCGTCTGCCGCCGCGCGCGGGGCGGGCGGGTCCGCGGGGGCGGCGACGGGTGCCTCGGACTCCCCGGGAGCCGCGGCAGCGGGTACGGCCCGGGCGGCGGGCACCGGCTCGGGGAGCGTCCCCGCGAGGCGGGCGAGCAGCTCCGCCTGCTGCCGGACCAGCTGGAGCAGCTCGTCCACCGGGGTGTTCGCCGGGTCGTCCGTCGGGGCGTTCGTCGAGGTCTCCTCCGGCTGTGCGGGTTCCACGGCCTGTGCAGCTTCTACGGGCTGTACGGGCTGTACGGGCTGTACGGGCTCTACGGACTCGGCGGACCGCGCGGGCTGCGCCGGGAGCGAGGCGGCGGCGGGGTCCTGCTTCGCGGCACGCCTGGCCGGCACCCAGTAGGACTGGGTCGCGAGCCCGGCCACCGGCAGGTCCAGCAGCCGGCGGTCCTCCTCGGCGATCAGGGCGCGCGGGTCGACGGGAACACCCAGGACCGCGAGCCGGGCGAGGGCCAGGGCGAAGGCGCGCCCGCCGTCGGCCGTCCCCTCGACGGGGACGACGTGGACGTCGTCGTGGCCGCCGAGGTTGCGGCGGACCGAGGTGAGGAGCGAGTTGCCGCCCGTCACCTGGAGGAAGACGCGGGCCCCCTGGTCGTAGGCGGTACGGACCGCGTCGCCGAAGAGGACCGGCGCGGACGCGTGACGGGTCCACAGCTCGCGCAGCCGTTCGGGGTCGGTGCAGACCTCGGCGTTCACGGACGAGACGAACGGCAGGACGGGGCCGGCGATCGCGCGGGCGGTGAGGCCCGAGCGGATGGTGTCCTCGACGGCGGTCAGGTGCGGCGAGTGGAAGGCGTTGGACACCTCGAGCGTCGCCGTGACGACCCCGGCTCGCGCGCAGGCTTCCCGCAGGGCGGCGAGACCTTCCGGGGTGCCGCTGACCACGATCTGCCGCGGCTGGTTGAAGCAGGCGAGCCAGACGCCCTCGATCCCGTTCGTGAGCCGGCGGCAGGTCTCCTCGTCGGCCTGTACGGCGAGCATCCCGCCCGTGAAGCGGGACTCGGCCTTCCGGAGGGTCGCACCCCGGTGGACCAGCAGCCGGACCGTGTCCACGTTGCTGAGCGCTCCCGCGGCCGCGGCCGCGGCGAACTCCCCGGCGCTGTGCCCGAGGGCGAGGTCGGGCCGGACGCCGCAGTCGGCGAGCAGGCGGGTGGCGGCGATCTGGACGGTACCGAGCAGGGGCTGGCACACCTCGGTGGAGGCGAGCCGCTTCCTGAGCTCCGCGGTGTCGCCGTGGGACCGGGCCTCATCGCCGTAGACCAGGTCGGCCAGGTCGAAGCCGAGGCCGGACCGGGCCACGGCGCTGAGTACGCAGACGGCCGAGCGGTAGGCGGGGAACCTCGCGTAGAGGTCCCGCATCATGCCGGGGCGCTGGCTGCCCTGACCCGGGAAGAGGAAGGCGGTACGGCGCTGCGCGGCAGGCAGCGGGGCGTCCGCGGCGAAGGCGCCGTCGCCGAGGTCGCCCCGGGCTCCCGCGAGGAGCTGCTCACGGGCGCGGCGCAGCCGCTCGACGAACGCGTCCGTGTCGGTGGCCACGACCGCGAGCCGGGCCGTCAGCGGTTCCCGGGAGCCGAGGGTGTGGGCCACGGCCGCCAGCGGGGCACGGTCCTCCGTGCCGGGTGCGTCGAGCGCGTCGAGTACGTCGCCGATGTGCCGGTCCAGCAGGTCGGCGTTGCCGGCCGAAAGGAAGACGAGCTGGGGCTGCCCGGCGTCGCCGGTGCGGACCGGGAGGCGGCCGGGGGCCGTGTCGGGCTGCCGCTCCTCCAGCACCACGTGGACGTTCGTGCCGCCGAAGCCGAACGAGCTGACGGCCGCACGGCGCGGGGTGCCGGTCTCCGGAAAGGGCCGCGGGCTGTCGGCGAAGCGCAGGCCTGCGGCGGCGATGCCCAGGTCCGGGTGGGGTGCGGTCTGCGGCTGCGGCACGATCGTGCGGTGGTGGACCACCAGGGCCGTCTTGATCAGTCCCGCGATGCCCGCCGCGGACAGGGAATGCCCGATGAGGGCCTTGCCCGCGCCGAGGTAGCACAGGGCGGGGTCGTCGTCGGGGTACTCGGTGCGCAGTCGGCGCAGGGCCTCGGACTCGGCCCGGTCGCCGGCCGCGGTGCCGGTGCCGTGGGCCTCCAGGAAGCCCACGGAGGAGGGCGCGACGCCCGCGTCCTCGTAGGCCCGGCGCATGGCGCGCAGCTGGCCTTCGGCGGTGGGGACCAGCGGTCCGGGGGAGGCGCCGTCGTTGGCCGAGCCGATGCCCTTGATCACCGCGTAGACGCGGTCGCCCTCGGCCAGAGCGTCGGCCAGCGGCCGTACGACGACGACACCGGCACCCTCGCCGAGTACGAAGCCGTCGGCCTCCGCGTCGAACGGGCGGCACACCCCGGCGGCCGACAGGGCGCGGAGCCTGGAGAAGCCGACCAGGCTGTCGGGGGTGAGGTTGAGGTACACGCCGCCGACGAGGGCGATGCGGCAGCTGCCGGAACGCACCTGGGCGATCGCCTGGTCGAGGGCGACCAGCGAACCCGAGCAGGCGGCGTCGACGGCGAAGCTGGGACCGCCGAGGTCGAAGTGGCGGCTGACGGTCCCGGCCGCCATGTTGAGCAGGCTCCCCGGCAGGGTGAAGGCATCGATGCTGCCGAGCTGCCGTGCCCGCTCCTTGGCGGCGTCGGCGCCCCCGTCCGCCGGGTGCGCGTCCTCGGCCAGGGTGATGGCCCGGAGGGGAGCCGCCATGAGGTCCTTGTAGTCGGACACCGATATCCCGAAGAACACCCCGGTGTTCTCGCGGTCGAAGTCGCCGCGGCCCAGCCCCGCGTCGGCGAGCGCCTCGCGGGTGACGTCGAGCATCAGCCGGTGCTGCGGGTCCATGGCCCGGGCGCGGGCGGGCGGTACGCCGTAGTGCGCCGCGTCGAAACGGTCCAGGTCCTCCAGGAAGGCGACCTGGTCGGTGTACGCGGCGTTGGGGGCCGACCGGTTGCCCGGCTCGTGGAAGGTCCCGTGGTTCCAGCGTTCCCCCGGGACGGCGGAGAACTGACGCTCCGCGCTCATCAGGAGCTTCCAGTAGGTGCGGATGTCGGGGGCACCCGGGAAGCGGCAGCCGAGTCCGACGATGGCGATGTCAGTCATGGATCTTCCTTGTCGTAGTGCCCTGGACGGAGGGCGTCCGGGGCGGGGCGGAGCTGGAGGGTCGGGCTGGAGGGGCGGGATGGTGCGGGGGCTGGATGGGATGGGAGAGGGGGAGCGCCCGGTGGTCAGCGGCGCGCGTGGGCGTGGGTACGGACGACGGTGCGGATCGGGGAGCAACGGCCCGGGGCGCACCGCCTCGCGGGGGCCGGTGGCGGCCGGGGCGCCGGCTGCGGCACTTTGGCCCTCAGCGCCTTCGGCGCCCACCAGTTCAGGCCGCCCGCCAGGCGCATGAGCGCCGGTACGAGGACGCCCCGGACGAGCGTGGCGTCGAGGAGGACGCCCAGACCGGCGCCGATGCCGAAGAACTGCAGGAGGGAGACCTGCGAGGTACCGAAGCCCAAGAGGGTGAACGCGAGCAGGGCGCCGGCCGTGGTGACGATGCCGCCCGTCCGGGCGATGCCCGTGACGATCGACTCGGTGTTGTCCTCCCCGGAGTCGCGCGCCTCCTTGATCCGGGCCAGGACGAACACCTCGTAGTCCACCGAGAGCCCGAAGAGGATGCAGAACAGCAGCACCGGCATGGTCGTGGTGAGCGGTGCGGGCGTGAAACCGAGCAGGCCGCTCAGATGGCCCGTCTGGAAGATCCACACCATCGCTCCCAGGACGGCCGTCAGGCTCAGGGCGTTCAGCGCGATGGCCTTGAGCGGCAGGAGCAGGCTGCGCGTGAAGCCGAAGAGCAGCACGAACGTGGTGCCGGTGATCAGCGCGAGCGCCAGCGGAATCCGGTCGCCCACCGTGTCCTTGGCATCGACCAGTACCGCGCTCGGCCCGCCGACCAGGACCTCGGTGCCCGCCGGGGCGGGGGTCTCGCGTACGTCGTGCACGAGCTGCTGGGCCGCCCGCGAGCGGGGGTCGACCCGCGGCACCACGGAGAGCTGGGCCGGGCCGTCCCCCTCGGTTCCGGCGGCCGGGGCGACCTGGGCGACCTGGGGGAGCGCGGACAGCCTGCGCACGTACTCATCGAGCGCGGCCCGGTCCGCCGTCCCCGCCCCCGTCCCGGTGCCCGTGCTTGTCACGGAGACGGTGAGCGCGTCGGCGCCCCTCACGTCGAACGCTTCGCGCACCAGGTCACCGGTCTGCCGGCTGGCCGCGCTCGTCGGCAGCGCCCGGTCGTCGGGGCTGGCGAAACCGGCGTGCGCGAACGGTGCGGCGAGGACCAGCAGCAGCCCGATCACCGGCAGCGCCGCGAGCAGCGGGCGGCGTACGACGATCCGCGCCAGCCCCTCCCAGAAGCGCGATCCGGAGCCCGTACGGGCCCCGCGGCGCCAGGGCACGGGCCAGGCGTTCACACGCCGGCCGAGCAGCGTGAGCACCGCGGGCAGCACGGTCACGGCACTGACGGCGGCGATGGCCACCACGGCGATGCCCGCGTAGGCGAAGGAGCGCAGGAAGTACGGCGGGAACACCAGCAGCGTCGCGAGCGCGGCGGAGACCGTCGCGGCACTGAAGGCGATCGTGTGGCCGGCGGTGCGCACGGTCCGGATGGCGGCCGTCCGCGGGTGGTACCCGGCGGCGAGCTCCTCGCGGAACCGCGAGACGATCAGCAGCCCGTAGTCGATGCCCAGCCCCAGGCCGAGCGCCGTGGTGAGGTTCAGCGCGAACACGGACACGTCGGTGACCGAGCCCAGGACGCTCAGGACCAGCAGGGTCCCGGCGATGGCGAGGACTCCGATCAGCAGCGGCAGCGCGGCGGCCACGACGCTGCCGAACGCCAGGACCAGCAGGATCAGGGTGCCCGGCAGCACGACGGCCTCGGCCCGCTTCAGGTCGGACTCCGCGATGTCCTGGAGTTCGGCGTCGGTGAGCGCCGACCCGCCCACGTGCACGGTCAGCGCCGCAGCGGGAGCGCCGGGGCCGGTCAGCTCCTCGCTCAGCCGCTCGACCCGGGCACCGAGCTGTTCGCCGTCCCCGTCCACGTGCGCGACCAGCATGGCCGCGCGGCCGTCCCGGCTGCGCAGCTCCGCCGCGCCGCCGGTCCAGTACGAGGCCACGGCGCTCACGTGCGGCTGGGCGGCCAGTCGGCGGGTCAGCTCCTCACCCTCGCTCCGGGCCGCCGGGCCGTCGACGGAACCGTCGCGGGCCTCGGCGACGAGGACCAGGTTGGGGGAGGCCCCCAGACGCTCGGCGGCCGCACGGGCGGCGCGGCTGGACTGGGAACGCGGATCGTCGTACCCCTGCGTCTTGAGCCGCCCGGTCGCCTCCGCACCGAACACGACGGACAGCGCGAGGAACACGAGGGCGGCAAAGAGGACGAGCCCGGGACGGCGGGTCACGAGGACGCCTGCACGACGGGACATCGAGGTCTCCGATCCAGGTGGCGATCCGTCCTGCTCTGGTGCAGAACGGCGGATTTCCACCGTGCCCCGTCCGGGGACGGGCCCGTAGCCCCGGCTGTTCGTTACTTGACAGGAGCCCTCCCTTGCTTCTGGTCGGAGGCGCCCGAGGGTGCTCTGTCCTGTGGAGGACATGGCACGTCCCGGACACCCGGGAACCCTGGAACACCCCCCTCACCTGCGGCAACCTTGATCACGTCAGCCAAACGCCGCACCACTCGGGGGAATCCGGTCATGTCCAGCCGTCTCAAGGCCGCCACGCTCGTCGCCGTCACCGCCACGCAGACCACCCGTGCAGGCGGTGCGACGCACCAGGAGGACTTTCGCTGGGACTACGTCTCGCCGGTTGCCGACGGATCGGACGGCTGACCACCGGACTCCGTCAGGCGGCGTGCTGCACGTGGCGGACCAGCCACATCAGCAGGGCGTCCAGGTCGGCGGCGGCCGAGAGGACCCGGTCGACCGCCTCGGGGGTGTGCAGCCACTCCTCGCAGCCGAGGGGGCGGGCGGCGATCAGAGAGCGGTGGCGCAGCAGGTCCGTACGGGAGTGGTCCGTCGGATAGCCCCGCGGGGGACGCTTCATCACGTCCCCGGAGATGTCGTAGCCCTTCTCCCGCACGTCCTCGACGATGGCGGACAGTCCGCGGCCGCTCCCCTCGGAGGCCACCGCCCTGCGGAACCTGTCCACCTGGCCGGGATCGGGGTACCACCAGGCGCCCTGGATCCGCAGGCCGTCCAGGGAGAATCGGAGACCGATCTCGATCTTGCGGTCGAGGCGGATCACGGCGCTCTGGTTCTGCCACCACCAGGAGTCCGTGCGGTAGTGCCAGACGGAGAAGTCCTCGTATCGGGGATCCGCGTCCGCGACCTCGTTGAGCAGGTCGATCATCGGCTGTCGCACCAGGCGTTCGCGGTCGGCACGGCAGCGCTCGCGCGTCGCGTGGGCCGGTTCGCCCCGGAGCTCCCACAGCACGTCCATGGCCTGCTCGGGCCAGCCGGTGAACTGTCTGCGCATCCGGGCAGGTTAGCTCACCGCCCTTGCCGTTCCTCCCCGTGCCGCCGAGCGGCTCGGATGCGCGCTGTGGCAGGGCGAGCTCCGGCGGCGTTGTCAGTGCGGGGCAGGAAGATGACCTGCATGACCGAAAACACCGCCCTGCTTTCCCCTGCCGCCTACGCGGAGGCCGTGACCGCCGCCGTGGCGGCGTCGGCCGCGTACTACGGCGACGGGACCACCCCGCTCGGTGACGACGAATACGACGGGCTGCTCCGCGCCATCGCGGCCTACGAGGAGGCCCACCCGGACGAGGTGCTGGCCCAGTCGCCGACCGGGAAGGTGGCGGGCGGGGCCGTCCAGGGCGACGTGCCGCACTCGGTGCCGATGCTCTCCCTCGACAACGTCTTCGACGCCGACGAGCTCGCCGAGTGGGCCGCAGGGCTGGAACGGCGTCTCGGGCATCCTGTGGCCGGGTGGTGCGTGGAGCCGAAGCTCGACGGACTCGCGGTCGCCGCCCGGTACCGGGGCGGTCGGCTCGTTCAGGTCCTCACTCGCGGCGACGGCCTGGCCGGCGAGGACATCACCCACGCCGCCGACGCCGTCCTCGGTCTGCCCCCGATCCTGACCGAGCCGATCGACGTCGAGCTGCGCGGCGAGGTACTGCTGACGACCGCACAGTTCGAGGAGGCCAACCGGATCCGGCTCACCCACGAGGCCACGCCCTTCGCGCACCCGCGCAGCGGAGCGGCCGGCACCCTGCGGGCCAAGGACCGCCCCTACCGGATCGAGCTGACCTTCTTCGCCTACAGCGCGATCGGCCTGAACGACCTCGGCCACGTCGCCCTGCTGGAGAACCTGGCCGCGCTCGGCGCGAACACGGCCGCCGCCACGGATGTAGCCCCGATGCGGTGCGAGACCGTGGAGCAGGTACAGGAACGCATCGACGTGATCGCCGGCCTGCGCGCGGACCTGCCCTTCGGCATCGACGGTGTGGTCGTCAAGGCCGACTCGGCCGAGGACCAGCGTCAGGCCGGCAACGGCTCGCGCGCCCCGAGGTGGGCGGTGGCCCGGAAACTGGCGGCCGAACACAAGGTGACGCGCCTGCTGGCGGTGGAGTGGAACGTCGGCCGGACCGGGATCATCGCCCCGCGCGCAGTCCTGGAGCCCGTGGTCATCGACGGGGTGACGGTCACCTACGCCACGCTCCACAATCCGTCCGACATCACCCGTCGCGGGCTCATGATCGGTGACCAGGTGTTCGTCTACCGGGCCGGCGACGTGATCCCCCGGGTCGAGGCACCGCTGGTCGACCAGCGCACCGGCGCCGAGAGCCCGATCGTCTTCCCCGAGACGTGCCCCCGCTGCGGCGACGCGATCGACACCTCCGAGCAGCGCTGGCGGTGCGTGCGCGGCCGGAACTGCCAGGCCGTGGCCTCGGTGATCTACGCGGCCGGCCGCGACCAGCTCGACATTGAAGGTCTCGGCGGCACGCGCGCGATCCAGCTGGTGGAGGCCGGTCTGGTCAAGGACATCGCCGACCTGTTCACGCTGACCCGGGAGCAGCTCCTCGGTCTGGAGCGCATGGGCGAGACCAGCGCCGCCAACCTCCTGGCCGCGATCGAGACTGCCCGCGGGTCCGCATTGAGCCGCGTGTTCTGCGCCCTCGGTGTCCGCGGCACCGGGCGCACCATGTCCCGCCGGATCGCCGCGCACTTCGGCTCGATGGCCGCGATCCGGGCCGCCGACGCGGACACGCTGGCCGGGGTCGACGGCATCGGCAGCGAGAAGGCCCGCGTCATTGCGGCCGAACTCGTCGAACTCGCCCCGCTCCTCGACAAGCTCCAGGCCCAGCAGGTCGGCACGCAGGTCACCGAGCCGCAGCGGGCCGCGACCGACGCGCAGGACGGCGAGGACCCGGCGGGCGGCCCGCTGGCCGGCCAGGCCGTGGTGGTGACCGGATCCATGACCGGCCCCCTTGCGGTGCTGTCCCGGAACGAGATGAACGAGCTGATCGAGCGGGCCGGCGGAAAGGCATCGTCGTCGGTGTCCAAGCGCACCACGCTCCTGGTGGCGGGCGAGAAGGCCGGATCCAAGCGCACCAAGGCCGAAGAACTGGGCATCAGCATCCTCGACCCCGAGGAGTTCGCCGCCCTCGTCGCCGAACTCCTCCCTCCTACCTAGTCGCCGCCCCCGCCCCCGCCTGGAAGTCCTCCTCGAAGTCCTCCTCGAAGAAGCTGTCGTGCCGCACACGGAACTCCTTGAGTTCCTCGCCGCCGCGCTGCGACATCTCCGCGACCCTTTCGAAGAACTCCTCGCGCGGGGCGCCCGGTGAAAAGAGCATGAGCATCGACATGGGCTCGTCCGTCACGTTCTTGAAGGCGTGCAGGCCGCCGACCGGCACGTACAGGAAGTCACCGGTGCGGCCCGTCACCCACTTCTCGCCGTTGAAGAGCTCCAGCTCCCCGGCGAGGACGAAGAAGGACTCCGACATCGCCTTGTGGAAGTGGGTCTTGGCGCCGGCGGCTCCTGCCGCCAGATCCACCTTGTACAGCCCGTACTCGCCGCCGGTCGACTCGTGCGTGGCGAGGTAGCTGTAGGTGTCACCGCTGGGAGAGGTGAGCTCCGGCGGGGTGTCGGCGGTACGGAAGGACGCGTTCACCTCTCCCGCGTCTCCGTGGTAGCGGGGCTGGGGGTACTGCGGGCGTTCCGGGTACGACATCGTGCGCTCCTGTCGTTCGGTTTCGGCATACCGGCTCTGCCGGGACCTGCCGTTGACGCTGCCTGGCAGTTGCTCAGGCTTCGAGGAGATCGGAAGGGCCGGTCTCGAAGAGGGTGGCGTTCGCCTTGGATCCCGACTGCCGCAGGGCCTTGAGCTCCTGATAGTCGGGGGCGTCGTACCAGCCGCGTGCGGCGGCCAGGTCGGGAAACTCGATGAGGACGGGGTAGGTCAGCATCGGCTCTCCCTCCACCGAGTCGACTCGGCCTCCGACGACGAGGTAGCGGCCGCCATGGCGCTCCACCACGGCGCGCACGCGCCGGGCGTACTCGGACAGCTTGGCCGGGTCGCTGACCTCGATGTTGTCGAACAGGGCGTACGCGGTCATGTGAATCTCCTCGCGACTGTGACAACATTGTCCCGTTCGGGACAGTCCCGAATTTACTACCGATCGGGACGGTCCCGCAAGGGATGGGTGGGCGACAGGGTGGCGAATGCGATGGGCGAGACCGGATGGGACGGCTGAGATGGATGAACCGGCGGAAGACGCGACCGTCGATGCGATGGGCGAGCTCTTCGGCGACCCCCGCTGGGAGGCCTACGGGATCCTGCGCGAGGCGTACCTGGCCGTGACCAGGCGCATCGACGTGGAGGTCAGCCCGGGCGGTGACGTCGAAGCGTCGATCTCGGACCTGCTGTTCCGCCTCGCGCGCACCCCCGGGCACTCTCTGCGCACCGTGGACATCACGCGCGCTCTCGCGACCAGCACGACGCGAACCACTCGCCTGCTGGACGCCGCCGAGAAGCGCGGACTGGTGACGCGGGGGGCCCATCCGACCGACCGGCGCGTCACTCTCGTCACGCCGACCCCGGAGGGCCTCGAGGAAGCGCGCGAACGAGGGGGCATGGCCCTCGCGTCGACCCAACGGAACATTCACGACGTGCTGACGGCCGAAGAGATCTCCGCGATGATTCCCATCCTGCGGAAGATCCGCGACGCCAACCAATGAAAGGCAGCCGATCGGCCGCGAGTTGACGGACTGCGCACGAGCGAGGGGAGGGCGTGCGTGGCCGGCACCTCAATGCCTCCCCGACGTGAAAGCACAGAACAGGCTCCTGAACATGTCCTTCTTCATTCCCGACTTCGATGATTCCGTCGTCGTACGCGCTGCCGACGCCGAGCTCATCGGGGGCGACGCCCCGGTCCAGAACCACCTGCTCGTGGACAGCGCCCAGGTGGGCGGCGCGCTCTCGACCATGCGCGCGACGCTGGCCAAGGGTGCGAACGGGGCTCGTCCGCACCTTCACCGCAAGTCCGCAGAGATGTTCTACGTCCTCGACGGCACCGCGCAGTTGCTCGCCGGCGACCAGGTCGTGACGGCCGAGCGCGGCGACGTCGTCGTGGTGCCGCCCGGTCAGCAGCACGCCTTCCGTGCCGCTCCGGGCGAGATCGCCGACATGCTCGTGATCATCACGCCGGGGGTCGAGCGCTTCGAGTACTTCCGGCACCTGGAGCGAATCCGGTACGGGAAGGTCCCGCCCGAGAGCCTTCTGGAGGTGCAGGAGTTGTACGACTCCTACTTCGGCACCAGCGCGATCTGGGAGTCCTCGCGCAACGGGTGACCGCGGCGGGGCGGGGCCTGATGGTCGCTCCGGCGGGCAGGTGGGTTGACCCGCCATGAAGTTACTGAGGGGTAGCCGCAAGGTGAGCCAGGCGGTAACGTCGGGCCTCTCGAGGGGAGAAGCATGTCTCGTACGCTCACCGTGTCCGACAGCATCGTCGTCAATGCCCGTCCTGCAGAGGTCTATCGGCGCATATCCGATCCCGCGCGGATGGGGGACTGGAGCCCGGAGAACCTCGGCGCCACCGTGCGCGGGGGTGCCCGCGAACCAAGCGTCGGCATGGTCTTCGACGGCCGGAACAAACGTGGCGCCTTCCGCTGGACCACCCGGTGCACCGTGACGGCGCTCGAGCCGGACAGGCTGTTCCGCTTCCGCGTGCATGCCATCGGTGTCACGCGGCCACGGCTGCCGGGTTCCATCGCCACCTGGGAGTACCGCTTCGAGCCCGTCCCGGAAGGGACCCGGGTGACCGAGACGTGGACCGACGACCGCCGGTCGTGGCCGGACTTCGTGGCGAACGCCTTCGACCGGGTGGCCACGGGCGGCAGCGTCTTCGCCGATTTTCAGCGCAGGAACATCGCCACGACCCTGCGCAACCTCAAGAAGGCCTTGGAAACCGGCTGAAACGCCGGGACACCCGGTTCCGCCCGCCCGCCTGCTCTGACCTCGGCTTATCGTTGGCCTGGACTATTGCGGAGAGCGATCGGTTCGGGAATGATCTCCCGCCGTGACCATCTTTCTCGCCGCTGCACTCGGCGTGTTCCTCCTCGTGCTCCTCCGCTCCACCATCCCTGGCGGTGCCGACCGTTGGATCGAAAAGCACTTCGTTGCGTCCGCCTACGGTCTTCCGCCCCGTGAGGCGCTCGACCACCGACGCCCCGGTCCTCCGCCTGCGCCACACCGGGCACAGGAGAGGCAGGACGTCGCCGACGCTGCATGGCAAGGGGACTGGAAGACCGCTCAGCGGTACGTCCGGGCGGCGGGGGACGACTGGGACGCGCGCTGGGACCGGTTGGCGCTCCTGCAGCACGTCGCCCGGGAGGACAGCGCCTGGCTCGACGTCTGGCGCACCGCCGAGCCGGCCGACTGCGACGCGGCAACCCTCCACGCCAGCCTCATGGTCCACCGAGCCTGGGAGATCCGAGGCAGCGCCTTCGCCCACGAGGTCCCGGACGCGGACATGAAGCGTTTCCGCGCCATGCTCCCGGCCGCGATCGAGGAAGCCCGCGAGGCCGCACTGCTCGACCCCGCGAACCCGGGCCCCTGGGTGGTCATGGTCACCGCGGCGCGCGGAGCCCAGTACGGCCACGAACAGTTCGAGCCCCTCTGGAAGGGGCTCGTCGCCCGCGCCCCCCACCACTACGAGGGGCATTGGCAGGCCCTCCAGTACTGGTGTGCCAAGTGGTTCGGCAGCAACCGGCGGATGATGCGATTCGCGCGCCAGACGGTCCGCAAGGCACCGGCGGGCAGCCCGCTCGCCGGGATCTACCTGCACGCGCTGAGCGAGCTCGCCGACCGTTCCTCCGCTGCCTCCCTGCCCGTCACTCCCATGACGAGGAGCCTGCTGAAGCGGACCGCCGCTTCGTTCGACCAGGTCGCCCCCGACGACGAGCGCCTGCCGGTCCTGCGCCACCTTTTGGCGCACTACATGCTCCAGGCGATGATGTACGGCCCCGCCCTGGAGCAGTTCCGCCGGATCGGGCCGTGGTGCGGAGCCGAACCCTGGCGCAAGGCGGGGAACCCGGTCATGGCGTTCGAAACGGCTCGCGGCAGGGCCGTGAAACTGTCCCGGGCACGCCCCACCCCGACGGCACAGGGCTACGGGATGGCGCGTTAGACGTACTTCCCGGACCCGGGCCGGCACGGTCGCGGACCATCGTCGGGGGAGGTCGCAGCACCACACCGGTCGTGCTGCGACCACTGCCTCTGACGCCCGCCGGGTCTCGGGGTCTTCGCAGAAACAAACGTGCGATGGTCGGTCGTGCGTGATAGTCACATGTCTCACGGGAGGTGCTCCATGCCTTCCCGTGAGGACACAGCAAGGGGTGGGGAGATGGCGGTGCTCCGTCAATGGGGGCTTGCGCTGGGGAAATGGGGCGGCAGGCCTCTCGCACGGGTCCAGGAGGACTCCGGAGATCCGGACGTGCGACGGGTGCGCGAGGCCGCCGCGGCCTCGGACTGGACCGGTGTGCGCGAGGTGCTCGAAGCACGTCCCGAGAGCGACGACCGGACCGAACTGCTCTGGGCCGTCGGTGACACCGCCGGGGTGGAACGGTGGATCGTTCCGGTCCTCGAAGCGGACCCCGACGCGTCGCTGGCCCGGCTCGTGGCGGGCGTCCGCCACATCAGCTGGGGCTGGGAAGCCCGGACCGGCGCCAGGGCGTCGGACGTCTCGCGCGAGCAGTTCGAGGTGTTCCACTCGCGACTGCAGAGCGCCGAGGAGTGGCTCTACGAGGCGGCTGAGCGCGAGCCGCGGTGGACCTCGCCCTGGTACGGCCTCCAGCTCACCGGCCGCGGCCTCCAGGTCGGGGCGACCACCGCACGCCGCCGCTTCGAGGCGACCGTCCGCCGCGATCCGCACCACCTGGGAGCGCACCAGCAGCAGTTGCAGCAGGTCTGCGAGAAGTGGGGAGGCTCCCACGAGGAGGCGCACGCCTTCGCCCGGGACTCCGCGTTCGGCGCCCCCGCCGGCACGCAGCTGGGCCAGCTCGTGGCCATCGCGCACATCGAGCAGTGGCTCTCCCCCGACTCCGGTCCGGACGATGCGTACATGCGCAGACCCGAGGTCGCGGCGTCCCTGCGGGAGGCGGCCGACCACTCGTTCCGGCACCCGGACTTCGAGCGCCGGGCCGGGTGGGCCCAGGTGCTCAACACCTTCGCCATGGCGTTCTCCCTCGCGGGGGACCGCGAGGCGGCACGGGAGTGTTTCCACGCCACCCAGGGCCGCGTCACCGAGTTCCCCTGGTACTACATCAACGGCTCCAACCCCGCCGCGGCCTACCGCAAGCAGCGTGCGTCGACCGGACGCTGACCCGACGGCCGCCGGCCTTCCACGGCCCACCACGAGCAGCGGCCGTCGCGGTCGCGGCCCGGCCCTTGGCCCGGCCCGGCCGCTCTCGGCTCCGCAGCCACGTACCGGCTGCTGACGGATCGTTCCCATGGGCTCCGCCCGGCCGGGCGACCGATGCGGCGCAGCGCTCTGCTCGGGCCACACCCCTCGGGTCACACCCCCTCGCGCCACACCCCACGAGCTCCTCCCTTCCGCCTCCGCCCGCGCCGCCCAAGGCGTCGGCGGACCCACCGAAAGGTGCCGCCAGGTGCCCGATTCCGAGACGTCGCACACCTTCCAGGTCGACCTGCGCGGCCTGGTCGACCTGCTCTCCCACCACCTCTACTCCAGCCCCCGCGTCTACCTGCGCGAGCTGCTGCAGAACGCCACGGACGCCATCACCGCACGCCAGACCCTGGCGCCCGGGTCCCCGGCCACCATCACGGTGCGCACCGGCGCGACCCTCACCGTCACGGACACCGGGATCGGACTGACCGAGGCCGACGTTCACCGGTTCCTCGCGACCATCGGGCGCAGCTCCAAGCGGACCTTGGAAGGCGCCGGGCTCGACGCCGCCCGCGGGGACTTCATCGGCCAGTTCGGCATCGGGCTGCTGGCCTGCTTCGTGGTCGCCGACGAGATCACCGTGCTCAGCCGCTCGGCGGCCGACCCCTCGGCACCCGCCGTCGAATGGCGCGGCCACTCCGACGGCCGCTACACCATCCGCACCCTCCCCGCCTCGGCCGTGCCGGAGCCGGGCACCACCGTGCACCTCACCCCGCGCGCCGACAACGCCGAGTGGACCAGTCCGCAGCAGGTCGTCGAACTGGCCCGGCACTACGGCGGTCTCCTGCGGCACGAGGTCACCGTCGAAGGTCCGCGCGGCGAGATCGACAAGATCAACGAGACACCCCCCTGGGAGCAGGCCCACCGCTCTCCGCTTGCCCGCCGCGAGGCGATGACCGCGTACTGCCGGAGCCTGTTCGGCTTCACGCCCCTCGACACCATCGAGCTCGACCTGCCGGCCGCCGGGCTGCGCGGGGTTGCCTACGTCCTGCCCACGGCCATGAGCCCGGCACAGCGGGCCGGCCACCGGGTCCACCTCAAGGGCATGCTCCTCACGGACCAGGCGCCCGAACTGCTCCCGGAATGGGCGTTCTTCGTCCGCTGCATCGTCGACACCACGAGCCTGCGGCCGACCGCCTCCCGGGAGGCCCTGTACGAGGACGGCACCCTGTCCGCCGTACGGGACGCCCTGGGCGACCGGATCCGCGACTGGCTCACCGGCCTCGCCGCGAGCAACCCCTCCCTGCTGCACCGTTTCATCGAAACGCACCACCTCGCCGTGAAGGCCCTGGCCCGCTACGACGACGAGCTGCTGCGCATCGTGCTGCCGTGGCTGCCGTTCGAGACCACCGACGGAAACGTCACGCTGGAGGAGTTCGCGCGGACCCACCCGGCCCTGCTGATCACGCGCAGCGTCGAGGAGTTCCGCCAGGTCGCGCCCATCGCCTCGGCCGCCGGTCTCGGCGTCGTCAACGGCGGCTACACCTACGACCGCGACCTCGTGCTCCGGCTGCCCGAGATCCGGCCGGGGACGTCCGTCACCGACCTGGACCCGGCCACGGTCACCGCCCATCTCGACGCCGTGGACCCGTCCGCCGAGCTCCGAGCCGCGACCTTCCTCGCGGTCGCCCGGGAGACCGTCGGCGTTCACGACTGCGACGTCGTCCTGCGCGACTTCCAGCCGGTCACGGCTTCCGCGCTGCTCCTCGACAACCGGGAGGCCAGGCACGAACGGACCAGGTCGAGCCTGGCCGCCGACAGCGACGGCGTGTGGGCCGACATCCTCGGGTCCCTGCGCAACGAGACGCCGCGGGCCCAGCTCGTCCTGAACCACCTCAACCCGCTGGTGCGCCAGGCGATCACCATCGCCGAGCGCGGGCTGGCCGTCACGACCGCGGAAGCCCTCTACGGCCAGGCGCTGCTGCTCAGCCGCCGCCCGCTCCGGGCCAGCGAGAGCGCCCTGCTGAACCGGGCCTTCATCGGCCTGCTCACCCACGCCATGCACCACAGCGGCACCGCTGCACCCGGCTCCGAGCCCCGGAAGGAACTGTAGATGCTGGACACCCCCGAGGCCGTGGTCGAGGCGCTCCGCGAGAACCACGACCGTCCGCACGGCCTGCACCGCACCGTCACCGCCGAGGAGATCGTCGATGCGGCCGAGCTCCTCGACGAGCCCGACACCCTCGTCACGGCGCTGCTGGAGCTGATGACCTCGTACGAGTTCACCGGCGAGCACCGCAAGTCGCCGGTGGTCTTCGCCCGGCTGCTCAAGTTGTGGGACACCGTCCCCGACACCTTCAGCCAGTGGGAGGCCCATCAGGTCTTCTGGCGCTTCAAGTGGGTCGCCACCTCGCTGCTGCAGGTACCCGAAGTACCGCTGGCCGCGATCCACGGCTGGATCGACACGATGCGCGGCCGCTACGCGGCGGCCGAACACGGCATGCAGCCGGTCGCGGCGATGCGCTACCACGTCGCGAACCACACGGGTACCGGCCTCGCCGACGCCTACGACCTCTGGGCCACCCGCGCGCGTACCGAGCTGAGCGACTGCGAGGCATGCGATATCCGCCACCTCGCCGAGCACCAGGTGGAGTCGGGCGATGACGCGGGGGCCCTGGAGATCTGGGGTCCCGTCCTCCAAGGCGAGACCGGGTGCACCGAGGAACCGCAGCTGAGCCGGTCGCGCTCGCTCCTGCCGCTGCTGCGCGCCGGCCGCGCCGACGAGGCCCGCTCCCACCACCTCAGCGGCTACCGCCAGGTCCGGGGGAACACCGGCACGCAGGACGCCGTGGGCCTCCACCTGGAGTTCTGCGCCCTGTCCCGCAACGAGGGCCGTGGGCTGGAGATCCTCGCCGAGAACCGCCCGCTGTTCGAGGCGACCGGCGCCCCCCTGGCGCACCTCGGCTTCCTCACCGGAGCCGGAGTGCTGCTCACCCGCCTCGTCGAGGACGGGCACGCCGACACCGCCGTCGCCGGACCACCCGGGCGCGACTGGACCGCCGGTACGCTCCTCGCCCACGTCCACTCCGCAGCCGGCCGCCTCGCCGCCGCCTTCGACGCGCGCAACGACACCGGCACCGTCGGGGACCGGTTCCGTACCCGCCTCGCGCAGCGCCCGCTCCTCGACGAGCCGTTGCCGCTCGGCCTGCGCACGAAGGCCACCCGCCCCGCCGCGTCCGCGCCCGTCGCCGCGGCGCAGTCCCTCGCGGTCACACCCACCGCCGGAGCGGACCTCTCCCAGGACCTGGCGACCTTGGTCCGCGAAGCGCGCAGGTTGGCCGCCGCGGGACACCCCGGGGAGAACCGGCTCTGGGACCGCATCGAGGAACACCTGGCCGACGGCAGCACCGCCCATGACGACGAGCTCGGCCCGCAGGACCTGCTGTCGGCAGAACTCGCCGACCGGCGGGCCTACAAGCTGACCAAGGACGACCGCGACGAGGAGGCCGTCGTCGAGCTGAAGCGGACGACCGAGCTGTACGCGGGTCTGGGGATGCCCTGGCACGCCCTCAACGCCCGCTCGCGGTCGCTGGCCTGGCTGAGCAGCTCCGAGGACTCGGACCACGCCGCGAACAGCGCGGGCCTCGACGGGATCCTGGCCGAGGCGGAGCACCTCCAGACCCGGTCCCCCCTGACGGCGGAGACCGCGCTGGAGTACCTCGCCGTACGGTACGCAGCCACCTACGCCGCCTACCAGGACGCGCTGCGGGACCTGCCGGAGACCGACGGGACCGCGGCGGAGCGGTTCCACGAGCAGGCCAGGACACTGCGCGCCGAGGCCGAGCGGCTCTCCGTACCGCACCACGTGGCCAACGCGCTGCAGCTCACCGCGGACCTGGCCGGTCGTGGGGGAGACACGGACGCGGCCGAGGAACTGCTGCGCGCGGCCCTCGACGCCGTGGACGCCTCCACGCGGCCCTGGCGCGGTACACGTCCGCGCGCGATACTCGCGCAGTTCCTGCTCGCCAAGGGCGAGCCGGACGAAGCGGCGGAGCTCCTGCACCGGGCGCTCGCCGACGCGGCCCGGTACGACGACACGGACTTCGCGCTGGCCCCCACGTACTCCCTGCTCGGGCACGCGGCCTCGCACCTCGGGGACCTGGGCGGCGCCGTACGCCATCTCTCCGAGGCGGCCGCGCTCTTCGACCAGGACGGGGAGCTCGCCGAAGCCGTCGACGTACGCCTCCAGCTCGCGGACGTGCTGGGGCGCGGTGGCCGGCCGGAGGACGCGGTCGCCGTCCTGGAATCCCTCCTGGCGGACGAGGCGCAGGCCCCGGACAACGAACGCGCCTTCGCCCAGGCCCGCCTGTCCCTGGCCCGCGGGCTGCGGGAACTCGGCGAGCACCTGCCCGCGGCGGAGGAGTTCCTGCGCCTGGCGGACACCGTCGCCGGGTGGGAAGACGACCGCCCGGTCCAGACCCTGGTGGCGGCGGAGGCCGCCATGACCTTGGCCATGGCCGACCGGTGGGACGCGGCGGACACCGCCTACGAGCGGGCCGTCGCCGCGCACGCCGAGGCGCCGAACCCGTCGCTGATCATCACCATGATGTGCCAGTTCGCGCGCCTCACGGTCAAGGCCCGTGGCGCGCAGGGGCTGGAAGCGGCGCAGGAGCACCTCGCACGGGCGGACGCCGTCCGCGCCGGGGTACCGCAGGACGCCGAGGACTTCGCCCACTGGTACGAGCGCGGCGCCGTGCACTACCGCCGGGCCTGTGTCCTGGCGGAGGTCGAGCGTTTCGAGGAGGCCCTGCCCGAGGCGGAGGCAGCCATCGCGGCGCACGAGGAGGGCGGGGAGCACGGCGAGGTGCCGCGCGCCGAAGCGGTCCGGATCGCCGCCCTGATCGAGGGGAAGGGCCTCGGCCACTTCCAGAAGGCGACGGCCCGGCTCACCGCCGCCGCAGCCCGCTGCCGCAATGCCGACCTCCCCGAGGCCGCCGGCATCCTGGAGGCCCTCCGCCAGGACTACCTCCGCCGATAACACCCGGCCTCTGGCAGACGGTCCGCGGGGGCGGGGCGGGCGACCGCTCCCGGATCGCCGCGGCGCGGGCCGCCACGTCCCGATGGCTGCCCGCGCCGCCGTACGTCGGGAACCTGCCCCCACTTCGACGGCCCACCACAACCCCCTGGACCTCGTTTGTAATAGGTCAATAGCCCCTCTGACTATTACCGTATGCTGCCTTCGGCGCTTCGCCCCGGTCCGTATGGAACGGGCCCGCGGACGTCCGAAGGAGAGGTGTGTCGTGATCGAGCGGTACACGCGCCCCGAGATGGCGGCGCTGTGGAGCGAGGAGACGAAGTATCAGACCTGGGTGCGCGTCGAGGTGCTGGCGAGCACCGCGCAGGCATCCCTGGGGGTGGTGCCCGCGGCGGCCCTGGCCGATGTCCGCCGGGCTCCGGTACCGGCCGTCGCGAGGATTCGGGAGCTGGAGGCCGAGCGGGACCACGAGATCCTCGCCTTCCTCGCCGCCTGGACCGAGACCATGCCGGCCGGATCGGCGCGCTGGGTCCACCACGGGATGACCAGCTACGACCTGGTCGACACCGCGCAGGGCGTGCTGCTGGCCCGCTCCGTGGACCTCGTGCTGGACGCGGCCCGCACGCTGACCGGGCTGCTGATCGACCGGGCCCTGGAGCACTGGGACACGGTCTGCGTGGCCCGCACCCACGGCGTCCACGCCGAGCCGACCACCTTCGGCCACAAAGTCGCCGTCCACGCCCACGCACTGCACCGCTGCACGGGCCGGCTCACCGCCGCCCGTCGGGCCGTCGCCGTGGGCACCCTCTCCGGAGCCGTCGGCACCTACGCGCACATCTCCCCGCAGGTCGAGACGTACGTCTGCGGCGAGCTGGGCCTGGGCATCGAGCCCGTCCCCACCCAGGTCGTCGCCCGCGACCGGCACGCCGAGCTGCTCGGAGCCCTCGCGATCACCGGCGCGGTGGTGGAGCAGTTCGCCCTCGAGATGCGGCTCCTGCAGCGCACCGAGGTCGGGGAGGTCGAGGAACCCCGGAGCGGTGCCTACCAGGGCTCCAGCGCGATGCCGCACAAACGGAACCCGACCACCAGCGAACGGCTGTGCGGCCTGGCCCGCATCCTGCGCGCGAACGCCGGAGCCGCGTACGAGAACATCGCGCTGTGGCACGAGCGCGACCTCGCGCACTCCTCGGTCGAGCGCGTCGTCCTCCCCGACAGCCTCGCCGTCGCCCACTACCAGTTGGTCTCCGCCTCCGAGCTCCTCGCCGGCCTCACGGTCGACGACGAACGGATGGCCCGCAACCTGCAGGCCACTCGCGGACTCGTCCACTCCTCCGAGGTCTTCCTCGGCCTCACCGCCGACGGCACCGACCGCGAGAGCGCCTACCGCCTCGTACAGGCCGCCGCCGACGACGCGCACACGTCCGGGTCCTCCCTGGCCGAGGCGCTCTCGGCCCGCGGTGTGCAGGCCCCCGACGCGTGGTTCGACCCCCGCCGGTTCCTCGGCAACCGCGACCACCTGAAGTCCCGACTCGACACCCTCAAGAAGGAGCACCACCGCCATGTGGACATGTGAACAGGTCATCGGAGCCAGCCTCGACGTCGCCGAGGCCGCCGCCCTCTACCGGGCCTCCACCCTCGCCGAGCGCCGCCCGGTCGAGGACACCGGCCGCTTCACGAGCATGCTGGCCGGCGCCAACCTGGTCGTCACCGCCCGGGACGGCGAGGGCCGCCTGATCGGCATCGCACGCTCCCTCACCGACGGCGTGTACTCCACCTACCTCGGCGACCTGGCCGTCGACGTCGCCTGGCAGGGCAAGGGCGTCGGCCGCGACCTCATCCGCGCCACCCGCGAGGCCGCGCCGCAGGCCAAGGTGATCCTGCTCTCGGCCCCCGCGGCCGTCGACTACTACCCGCACATCGGTTTCGAGCGCCACGACTCGGCCTGGACCATGACCGCCACCGCAGGCTGACCGATCGGCAACGCCGACACCGAACCTCCATGTCGGCTGCCCGGGTCTTCTGGCTGCGGATTCGGGTCCTTGGTCTGCCGCCGGCTGTCCCGCGGCAGGTTTAGGCTGCGGTTATGCCCCTTCACGCCCGCCTCGCTCCCGGCTGCCGCCCTCGCGGCTGCCGGGCGCCCGCGCGGCGTGTGCACGGCCGCCGGGTGCGGTACGCGATCGGCTCCGAGCGGGGCCAGGTCAACGGCATGCGATGGCTGTGCGCTCCGCGCACCGTGCAGGGCGCCTGAGGGAGTCTTCCCTCCCGCCGTCTGCCGCCACCCCTCACCGAACATCACACGGACACGCTCCTGCGTGCGGCTTGCTCGCTGCCGACTCTGAGCGGCTGGTATCCCGTACGCGGCGTGCGGCCGTGCCCGGACCGGCCCGTGCCGGCACACAGCGGTTCGAGGGAATGCGGTGCGCTACGACGCCCCGATCCGCAGTTGTTGCCCCTCCCTCGCGACCAGCCCGCTCGGCGATCGCACTGATCCGAAGGTTCCGGGATCACGCCCATGCCAACATCCCCGACGCAGCCACCCCTCACCACGACCACCGACGCAACCGACGCCGGCGACACCGCCGAAGCGGTCGTGCCGGAGGCAAGAGGAGGGAAGCTGCCCCTTGCCCCGCTGCTGGCACTGTCCACGGCCGCGTTCATCACGCTGCTCACCGAGGCGCTGCCCGCGGGCGTCCTGCCGGAAATGGCCCGCGACCTGTCGGTCGGGGAACCCGCGATGGGCCAGGCGATCACGGTCTACGCGATCGCCACCGGGCTCGCGGCCATCCCCCTGTCCAAGGCGACCGCGCCCTGGCGGCGCAAGAGGCTGCTCCTGTCGGCCGTGGGAGTCTTCGCCGTCGCCAACACGGTCACGGCGATCTCCTCCAACTACCCCCTCACCTTGGTGTTCAGGATCCTCGCCGGCATCGCGGCCGCCGCGGTCTGGACCGAACTGGTCGGCTCCGCACGCCGCCTGGCACCACCCCACCTCCAGGGCCGGGCGATTGCCGTCACCCTGGCGGGAATCCCGCTCGCACTCTCCCTGGGCATCCCCCTGGGCACCTTCCTCGGAGGCCTGATCGGCTGGCGGCCGACGTTCGCCCTGGTGAGCCTGGTAGCCCTCGCCCTGCTGGGGTGGATCGCCGGCGCGGTCCCCGACGCCCCGGGGCAGCGCCCAGGAAACGGGCGGCCCATTCTGAAGGCCCTGCGCCTTCCGGGAGTGGCGGCCGTCCTGCTGGTGACCGCCGCCCACGTGCCGGCCCACACCATCCTCTACACCTACATCACCGCCCTCCTCGACGCCCGCGGCCTGGGTGAGTCCCGCGAGAGCGTGCTGCTGGTCTTCGGAATCGCCTCCATGGCCGCCGTCTTCGTCACCGGAGCTCTGGTCGACCGCAGGCTGCGCACCCTGACCATCACCGCCACCGTGCTGTTCATGACCGCGTCCGTCGTGCTGATCACCTCAGCCGGAAGCCTTCTCGCGGCCTACGGGGCAACAGCGTTGTGGGGGCTGGGCTGGGGCGGGGTCGCCACCCTGCTGCAGACGGCGGTCACCGACGCCGGAGGAGACCGAGGGCAGGCCCTCTTCGTCACCGTCTGCAATGCGGCCATCGCCGGCGGAGGGGCGATCGGCGGCATCCTCCTGGACAACTTCGGCCCCGCTTCCTTCCCGTGGACCGGGTTGGCACTCCTGACCCTGGCGCTGGCCGTCGTGATCACCGCACGCGCGCACGCCTTCCCCACCGGACGGACACCGAGCCCGTCCGAGCCGACCGGCGGATGAAGCCCCGTCACCACACCGGCCGCCGACGCGCTCGTGCGCCGCAGATCGGCAACCTCGCGCAGGTCGGCACCATTTATCCCATAACACCGGAGATCATGACTTTCGGTGCGCACGCCTGGAACCGTCCGACCCGCCCCAGACGCGGGCGCCCGGTTCCGGTACCCGCCCGCCACGACGAAGAAGCAGGAGAGTTACATGAGCACGCACGACCAGGTGACGCCCCCGGCCCCCGACCTCTCGGTGGCCCGGCGGCGCAGCGCCGAGCTGAAGGGCCTGATCGCCACCGATCCGGGGCAGTTCCGGGTGCTGACCGGCGACCGGCCGACCGGACGGCTGCACCTGGGGCACTACTTCGGGACCCTGCAGGGCCGGGTACGGCTCCAGGACCTGGGCGTGGACACCTTCGTGATCGTGGCCGACTACCAAGTCCTCACCGACCGGGACGTCGCCGAACACCTGGCCGAGCACGTCGAGGAACTCGTCCTCGACTACCTCGCGGCCGGCATCGACCCCGAACGGTCCACCATCTTCGCGCACAGCGCGCTGCCCGCCCTCAACCAGCTCCTGCTGCCCTTCCTCTCCCTCGTCTCGGTCGCCGAACTGCGCCGCAACCCCACCGTCAAGGACGAGATCGCCCACTCCCGGCAGGCCTCGGTGAGCGGGCTGATGTTCACCTATCCGGTGCACCAGGCCGCCGACATCCTCTTCTGCAAGGCAGGCGTGGTGCCCGTGGGGCAGGACCAGCTCCCGCACCTGGAGGTCACCCGCACCATCGCCCGCCGCTTCAACGAGCGCTACGGGACGAACGGGCCGGTCTTCCCCGAGCCCGACGCCCTGCTCTCCGCCGCCCCGCTGCTGCTCGGCACCGACGGCACCAAGATGAGCAAGTCCCGCGGCAACGCCATCACCCTGTCGGCCACCGCCGACGAGACCGCCCGGCTGATCAAGGGCGCCAAGACCGACGCGGTCCGCCGCATCACCTACGACCCGGCCGGCCGCCCCGAGGTCTCCAGCCTCGTGCTGCTCGCCGCGCTGTGCCAGGACCGCGATCCGCAGACGGTCGCGGAGGAGATCGGCGACGGCGGCGCGGCCCAGCTGAAGAAGGTCGTCACCGAGGCCGTCAACGAACACTTCGCCCCGCTGCGGGCACGTCGTACGGAGCTCGCGGCCGACCGGGGGCACGTACGGGACGTCCTGCGGCGCGGCAACGAGCGCGCGAACGCGGTCGCCGAGACCACCCTCGCCGAGGTCCGGGCCGCCATGGGCATGGCGTACTGATGCCCGGCACCGCATGGTTGCGGCACACCGCCGAGATCCGGGCCGTCCCCGTCGACCGCGCCCTCGTCACGCGCGGCGCCCTGGGCATGCTCGTGCCGCTCGCCATCGGCCAGTTGGCCGGACGGCCCGACCTGGGCGCCGCGGCCGGCCTCGGCGCGTACGGTGCGGCCGTCGACGACACCGCCGCACCCTGGCGCACCCGCGCCCTCACCCTCCTCCTGCCCCAGCTGGGCGGCGCGATCGGACTCGCCCTGGGCCGGATCACGGGCGGCCAGGCGTGGGCACAGATCCTGCTGGTCGCCGTAGTCGCCCTGGTCTCGGGGCTGTTGTCGACCATCGGCCGGATCAGCGACATGGCCGCCCTGGTCCTGCTGCTCGCCACCACCATGGGCCTCGGACTGCCCACCGCCCCGCCCTGGTGGCAGGTACCGCTGCTGTTCCTGCTCGGCGGCATCCCCCTGATGCTGCTCTCCCTGACCGACGCACTGCGCCACCCCGGACGCGCCGAACGACAGGCCGTCGCAGGGGCCCTGCGCGCCGTCGCCGACCTCCTCGACGCCGACGAGGACACCTGGACCGAGCGCCGCCACCACGCGACCGGGGCCATGGACGCCGCCTACGACACCGTCGTCATCCGCCGGCTCTCCCCACCCCGCCGGGGCAGCACCGCCGCGCAACTGGCCGCCCACCTCGACCGGCTGATCGAAGTGATCGCCTCGGCCCCCGCCGTCCGCACCGCGCGGGCCCGCGAGTCGGCCGCCGAGTACGCCGACGCGGTACGCCGGGTCGCCGACGCCGTCGAGACGAGGACCCCCGGCCCGATCGCCCTGCCGCCCGCCCCGCCGGACCGGGCCGGACGCGCCCTGCGCGCCGCCGTCGCCGCACTCGCCACGCCCGGCGAGGAGCCCGCGGACGGCAGGACCCGCCTGCTGCCGACGCACCCCGCACCCTTGCGCCGGTTCGCCGGAGCCGTGGCGAGCAGGTTCCGCGACCCGGCGGCCCGCCGCTACGCCCTCCGCCTGACCCTGTGCCTGACGGTCGCCCAGACGGTCGCCTCCTTCAGCGGCCTGCCGCGCTCCGGCTGGCTGGTGCTGACCGTCGCCCTCGTCGTCCGGCCCGCCCTGGGCACCGTGCCCGCCCGGCTGATGACCCGCGCCCTCGGCACCACGGCCGGGGTCCTGATCGGACTCGCCGCCATCACGGTCCTGCCCGCCGGCTGGTGGCGCATCGGCGCCGTGGTCGTCCTGACCGGCCTGCTCCAGGCGTACGCCCGCCGCAACTATGCCCTGCAGACCCTCTTCCTGACCCCGGTCATGCTGTTGCTCGCCGACCCGCTGGGCCTGGCGGGCTCAGCCGTCCCCGCAGCCCGCCTGCTCGACACCGTCGCCGGCTGCGCCGTCGCCCTCGTCTGCGGCTACCTGCTCTGGCCGGAGGACACCCGCGCCCGGGTCCCCGACCGGCTGGCCCGCGCCTACGAGGCCATGGCCGAGTACGCCGACCACACCCGCATCTCCGCCGGCGACGCCGGGGCCCTGCACACCCTGCGCCGTCGCATCCACGGCGACCTGGCCGCCGTACAGACCGAACTCACGCGCCTGCACACCGATCCGCGCCACCGCGACGCGCTGGAAACGTGGCGGGACGACCTCGCCCACGCCGAGCAGGTCATGGCCGGCCTCACCACCACGGCCGTGGCCGGCCACAGCGACCCTCCGTGCGGACCACCCCAGGACCCGGCAGCCAACCTCGCCGCCCACCTGCGCCGACGGGCCACGGACCTGCGCGAACACCGGCCCGGTAAGACAGCCGGCTGACGCCCGACGGTGTCCGCGCGCGCCCCTCGGGGGCCGATACCCGCATGCCCGAAGCGGATCTCGATGGTGCGAAGGACCCATGACCGGGTGCAAGGGGGCGTTGGACCCCTGTCCGTGGGGCCGCGGTGACCGGAAGCTGAAGGTTCCAGGCATCAGGCATCAGACTTCAGGAAGAGGCGGTCATGGAGCACATCACATGGACGGCCGGGGGCCGTACGATCAGCGTTTCGCTCCCGCCCACGACCGCGCCGTGGGCGTACAAGGGCGTACGCGGCGTGCTGCCCGTTCCCGCCACCCACCAGGGCCGCGGGCCCGAACCGCGGCCCCTCCCCGAGCCCCGCCAGGAGAACCCCGCCGTCTACGGCAGCGCCGCCGCCGCAGGGTTCTGACATCTCCGAGCCTGCGGCGCCCCAGTCGACGGAGCCATGCGGGGGCCCGTGGCCGTACCGCGAGGGGCCCCTGTCGCCGTCGAGAGAAGGCCCGAAGGAGAATCGGAGCCCAGGACGGTCGACGAAGGGGAGATGGCCTCAACGGCGGTTGCCGTCGTCAGTGGCCGAGCTGCACGAACTGCGCCACCTGGACCTGCGCGAGAACTCCCTGACCGGGGTACCGGAGTCACTGGCAGGCCTCCCACGACTGCGCCAGATCGACCTGCGGAGCAACCGCCTCGGCCGGCTGCCCGACTGGCTTGCCCTCATGCCATCGCTGGAGAAGCTGGATCTGCGCTGGAACGAGGTCGATCCTGCTCTCCCGCTCCTCGGCGAGCTGGAGCAGCTCGGGTGCGTCGTCTTGACGTGACGGCGACGACGACAGTCGGCGGCCCTACTCCCGCGGGAGTAATCCGCCCGCCCGGGCCACCCCCGGCAGTACCGGTGAACTCGGTCTCAGGCGCGACGATCCGGCCTTTGCCTGCCAGGAGTCTTGGAAGCACACCAAGACATCCGGACCGGAGGGAGGCCCGCACATGGGGGCCGGACTTACACAGAGTCGGCGACGAGCATGGCCCTGGCTGGTGCTCGCGCTGTGGGTCGCCGTGCTCGCGGTCGCTGCGCCGTTCGCCGGGAAGCTCGCCGACGTCACGCGCGACGGCGTCACCGACTATCTGCCCGCGAACGCCGACTCCACCCAGGTGGCCAAGCTCCAGGAGCTGCTGCCGGGCGGCGAGAGCACCGAGCTCGTCCTCGTGTACCGGCGCGACGGGGCCCTCACGGCCACCGACCGGGCGACCGCCGAGCGGCAGGTCGGGGAGATCGCCGCCGAGCACAAGCTGACCGACACCCCGAAGGGCGTGCCCTCCGAGGACGGCACGACGCTCATGTACCCGGTCAGCAGCAACGAACCCGGCGCCGACGAGGAACTGCGCAACGCGTTCGTCGACGACGTCCGCGAGACCGCCCGCTCCGCCGACGGCCTCACCGTCGAGGTCGGCGGCCCCGGCGCGGTCATCCGCGACTCCAAGAAGGTGTACGACTCCCTCGACGGCCCCCTCCTCTACACCACCGTCGCCGTCGTCGCCCTCCTGCTGATCCTCATCTACCGCAGTCCCGTGCTGTGGCTGATCCCGCTGATCGTGGCCGGCATCGCCGACTACCTGTCCATGGGCGTCGCCTACGGCCTCAACCAGGCCTTCGGCACCTCCATCTCGGGCGCGGGCACCGCCATCATGACCATCCTCGTCCTGGGCGCCGGCACCGACTACGCCCTGCTCATCGTCTCCCGCTACCGCGAGGAACTGCGCCGCATCGAGCATCCGTACGACGCCATGAAGGCCGCCCTGCGCGGCTGCGGGCCCGCCGTGATCGCCTCCTCCGGCACCGTCGCCATCGGCCTGCTGTGTCTGCTCGCCGCAGACCTCAACTCCAACCGCGGCATGGGCCCCCTCGGCACCGTCGGCGTACTGTGCGCGCTGATCGCCATGCTCAGCCTGCTGCCCGCCATCCTGGTCCTGGTCGGCCGCCGCGTGTTCTGGCCGCTCATCCCGGCCTTCGGCAGCACCGCCACGGAGCGCCGCTCGCTGTTCTCCGCGATGGGCAGCTCCGCCGGACGCCGCCCGGTGACCGTCCTCGTCGCCGGCGCCCTCGCCCTGGGGGCGCTCGCCCTCGGAGCCCTGAACCTGCCCGACGACCTCAAGCAGGAGGACGCCTTCGTCGACCGGCCCGAGTCCGTCTCCGCCATGGTGACCCTGGCCGGCGCCTACCCGGACAGCTCCAGCCAGCCCATCACCGTCATGACTCCGGCCGACCGCGCCCAAGCCACCCTCGAGGCGGCCACCTCCACCGAGGGCGTCACCTCCGCCCGCATGGGCAGGACGGGAGAAGGCTGGACCGAGGTGTCCGTGAACGCCTCCGCCCTGCCGCAGACGGACGCCGAGACCCGCACGATCAAGAGCCTGCGCGACAAGCTGGACGGCTCGTTCGTCGGCGGCCCCAGCGCCCAGCAGATCGACCTGGAGAAGACCAACGCCCGTGACCAGAAGGTCGTCGTACCGATCGTCCTGCTCGCCGTCCTGCTCATCCTGATCGTCCTGCTGCGCTCCCTCGTCGCCCCGCTGATGCTGGTCGCCGCCGTGGTCGCGGTCTGGGGCGCCTCCCTCGGCATCGGCGGCCTGGTGTTCGAGCCGCTGTTCGGCTTCCAGGGCACCGACCCCGCCCTCGGCCTGCTGTCCTTCGTGTTCCTGGTGGCGCTCGGCGTCGACTACGGCATCTTCCTGATGCACCGCATGCGGGAGGAATCCCTGGGCGGCGCCGAACCCGCCGAGGCCGCGCTCACCGCCCTGCGCACCACCGGCGGCGTCATCGCCTCCGCGGGCCTCGTCCTCGCCGCCACCTTCGCGGTGCTGATGAACATGGGCCTCGTCTCGCTGGTCCAGCTCGGCTTCGTCATCGCGGTCGGCGTCCTCCTCGACACCTTCCTCGTGCGCACCTACCTCGTCACCAGCGCCAGCGTCGCCCTCGGCCGGAAGGTGTGGTGGCCCGGCCGCATGGCCAAGGCGCCGGAGCCCGAAGCCCTGATCCGGGAGCCGGAGCGCGTCTGACCCCCCTTCTTCCGACCCTGTGCGATGCCCATGGGCGCCCCTCCGGTACTGGAGGGGCGCCCATGTGACGGAGGATGAGCCCGTGCCCGAAGCAGAACGCAAACCCCATCTCAGCGAGCGGATCATGGCGGTGATCAACCGCGACCCGCGCACCGCCCTGCACGCCACCCGCAAGGACGTCCTGCTCGCCCTCGCCGTCACGGTCCTCGCCGTGACCCTCGCCCTCGTCACCGACCCGGGCCGGCGTCCGGACGCGCTGGGCTGGCTCCTGCTGCTCGCGGGACAACTGCCGGTCGTGTGGCGGCGGCGCCACCCCCTGGCCGCGCTGGCCGCGGAGGGTGTCCTGCTCCTGCCGTACCACGCCCTCGACAACAACCACACCGCCGCACTCCCGGTCGCGGTCGTCGTGCTGTACAGCCTCGCCGTCACCCGCCGGCCCCTGTACACCCTGCTCACCACCAGTACGGCCATGGCCGTGGCACTGAGCGTCATGATGTTCGTCAACAAGAAGCAGGCCGCCGAGGCGCTGCGGATCTCCGGCTGGGTGTTCGCCGTGGTCTTCATCGGCATCGCCATGCGCTTCTACCGTCAGTACGTCGCCGCCGTCGTCGAGCGCGCCGAACGAGCCGAACGCACGCGTGAGGAGGAGGTCCGCCGCCGGGTCGCCGAGGAACGGCTGCGCATAGCCCGAGACCTGCACGACCTGCTCGCGCACAGCATCACCCTGATCGGGGTGCAGACCTCCGTCGCCGCGCACATCCTGAACGCAGACCCCGAACGCCTGGACCGCCAGGCCGTCGCCAAATCCCTCGACGACATAGCCGAGACCTGCCGCGCCGCCCGCGGCGAACTGCGCACCACCCTGGAGGTGCTGCGCGAGCACGGTGCCGGCGAGGCCCGCGACCCCCTGCCCGACCTGCACGGGCTGGAAGGTCTCGTGGCGGCCGCCCGGGTCTCCGGGGCCGAGGTGGACCTGACGGTCACCACCGACGAGGTGCCGCCCGCCGCCGTCGGCGCGGCCGCCTACCGGATCGTGCAGGAGGCCCTCACCAACGCCGTACGCCACGGCGGCCGGCAGAACCTCGGCATCCGGGTCGGCGTGCGCGCCGGGGAAGGCTCCCTGAGGGTCACCGTCACCGACGACGGGACCGGCACGGGCGGGGGCGCGCCCGGGTTCGGGCTCGTCGGCATGCGCGAGCGGGCGCGCAGCGTGGGCGGAACGCTGGACGCCGGGCCACTTCCAGGCAAAGGTTTCGAGGTCAGTGCCGTACTGCCGCTGGGAGGCAACCCGTGACCATCCGCGTTCTGCTCGCCGACGACCAGGCGCTCGTACGGGCCGCGTTCGCGATGCTCCTCGAGTCGTCCCCGGACATGACGGTCGTCGGACAGGCCGGCACTGGCCGGGAGGCCGTCGAACTGGCCCGTAAGGAACGCGCCGACCTGGTGGTGATGGACATCCGCATGCCCGACCTCGACGGCATCGAGGCCACCCGGCTGATCGCCGCGGACGAGGATCTGGCCGGGGTGAAGGTGCTCGTGCTCACCACCTACGACACGGACGAGAACATTGTCGAGGCCCTGCGCGCCGGGGCCTCCGGCTTCCTGGTCAAGGACACGCGCCCGGCCGAACTCCTGGAGGCGATCCGCACGGTGGCCGGCGGGGAGGCCCTCCTCTCGCCCGGCCCGACCTCCCGGCTCATCGCCCGCTTCCTGCGCAGCCCCGCGGCGGCGCCGCCCGAGACCGGCCCCGAATGCCTCACCGAGCGCGAGCGCGAGGTCCTCACCCTCGTCGCGTGCGGCCTCAACAACACCGAGATCGGCGAGGCCCTCGGCCTCAGCCCCCTGACCGCCAAGACCCACGTCAGCCGCATCATGGGCAAGCTGGGGGCACGGGACCGGGCACAACTGGTCATCGTGGCCTACGAATCGGGGTTGGTCAGCCCGGGGGCGTGAACGGGAGCGTTCGGTGGCCCTGGCTCTAGCCCTGGCCCTAGCCCTGGCAGAGCCCGCGGGTGTGGTCGTACGTCGCGGTGGCCTGGGAGTAGCGCCACTGCGGGTCCAGCAGGTCGCTCTTCAGCTGTGCGGCCGCGGCCGGGCTCTCGACGACGTAGCCGAAGTCCTGCAGCCAGGACGGGTAGAGGTTCTTGGAGCCGATGTAGAAGGCCGCGCCGTCGACCGAGACGAGCTTGTGGTGCTGGGCGTACGGCTTGCCGTCGGCCCAGGTCGGCCGATCGGAAGCCCGGAACGTGGCCAACTGGAGGTTCTCGCACATGGCTGTCCGCGTCCGGGCGCCGTCACCGGTCAGCGCCGTCACCCGGCCGCGCAGGGCGTCGCTCACTTCGGAGAGCGACTTGATCTGCGAGTAGCCGCCGCTGCCGATCGTGCCGCGGTTCGCCGGATCGCTCACGACGATGCGGACCTTCACGCCGGAGACGAGCTTCGCGGCGAGGGCGTCGTAGAGGCGCACGTCGTAGCGGGGGAGCGGCGGGCAGGTGGCGTGCACGTCCTGCTGGGAGATCTCTATGTGCGAGTTCGCGCTGGAGACCAGGGCGCGCAGGGCGCTCTCTTCCGGGTTGACGGTGTCGTAGTCCCGGTCGGCGTTGGTGTAGTCGTGCAGGCCGATCCCGCACTTGGTGTCGCCGGCGGTCGGCAGGACCGGGCGGAACGAGGAGGCGGGGTCGTTCTGGCGGATGCCTACGCCGAGTCCGCCGACGGCGAGCGCGGGTACGTCGCCCCCGCCCTGCGGAGAGGCGGGCCGGGGCAGGGAAGGCATGCAGTCCGCGCCGGGTGAAGCGGCGAACCAGACCGCGCTCCAACTCGCCTTGTTGCGGCAGGTCCAGTCCCACAGGGAGTCGAGGTAGCGGCCGGCTGAGCCCGCCGCGGGCCCGTAGAGCGCGAGGTCGACGTCGTTCACCGGGTGCGTGGTGTCCAGGTAGTCGTCCTTCCAGCTGTTGATGCCGCCCGTGATGACCGAACTTCCGTCCACCACCACGAGCTTGGAGTGGTTCCAGGAGAAGGCGGTCTTCGAGGTGGTCATCGAGGCCACGTTGAGGGTGACGCCGGCCGCGGCGGCAGGGCCCAGCCGCGCGAGCAGCTCGTCCCGGTAGGACGACGGGATCACCGTGGAGTGGTAGAGGGGTGCAGCGCCTACCAGGATGCGCACCTTCAGCCGGTTGCCCTTACCGACGGATTCCTTGAGGCCTGCGACGATCGCGTCCTGGTAGCCCCCGTTGGGGAAGGGCGCCAGCGTGGATATGTCCACCGTCGACCGGGCGTCGGCGATGTCCTGGCGCATCTTCTCCAGAAGACGGCGTGATCCGGGCCGGTCGGCGCACGTGGCGTCGCCCCAGCAGCCGGGGGTCTGGAGCAGCCAGTCGGCACCGCCGGGCTCGGACGAGCCGAGCCGGTTGCCGGACGTACGTTCCCAGACCGAGCCCTCCAGACCCGGCGAGACCTGACGCAAGGTCTGCTCGACCGAATCCAGGTGTGGCGTGGGCGCGTCCGCGGCGGACGCGGGGGCGGCGGCGGGGAGGGAAAGGGCGAGGGCGGACGTGAAGACGAGGGATGTCGTCCGGGCGGTGCGTGCCAATGTGGTTCCTTGACAGAGGGGCGGGGCGGCTCGGGCCGGGAGGGATGGCCGACCAGGGCTGCGAGCATGATCAACTCGTGCAAGTTACCAGTAGGTAGGCACCCGTTCCCCGGCCTCGGGCGAGTTCCGGCCACCCGCTCAGCACCCGCTCAGCACCCGGTCCAGCCCCTGCTTCCGTCCCTGCGGGCAGATTCGCTCCGGCCGAGGACTCGACACCCGATCCGGTGATCTCGGCGGCGGCCAACGCGGCGGACGCGACGACGGCCTACTGCGGTCTCGTCTACGTGCCGCGCGGGGCCAGCATCGATGCGGGCATCAAGGAGGCACCGCATCGTGGGCCGTCACGCGGGGGCTGGAACGCCTACACGAGGTCGGAGAGTCTGGCCCGTTCTCGCGGACCGGGGCCCACTCGCGCCGGATCGACGGCTTTCCGCTGGAGTCAGGATGTGGTTCTGGCCTGGTCGAGCAGTGCGATGCGGGCGACGTTCTCCTGGTCCTCGGTGTCCGTGCTCGCTTCGGCGGAGAACCAGGCGTCGAGGATCTCCCTGAGCAGCGGTTCCGAGGTCAGGCGCAGGCTGAGCGCCAGCACATTGGCGTTGTTCCAGCGGCGCGCACCGTCCGCCGTGTAGGCGTCCGTGCACAGTGCCGCGCGTACGCCGGGAACCTTGTTCGCGGCGATCGAGGCGCCCGTACCGGTCCAGCAGCACACGACGGCCTGGTCGGCGTTCCCGGCGGCGACCTCGCGCGCCGCCGCCTCGGAGCAGGCTGCCCACTGCGGATCGTCGCCGGGGCTCAGCGCCCCGTACGCCACCACGTCGTGTCCGCGGTCGCGCAGTAGCCCGAGAAGCGCGCGAGCCACGGGTTCGTCCATGTCCGAGGAAACGGAGATCCGCATGCCCCGAGACTAACCGGCCGAGATGCGGATGGTCGCCTCGCCGTAGGCCCGCCCCGACCCTTGCCAGACGCAGAGCGCAATCAATCCTTCGCCGTGCGTGACCACGACACTCGGGATGTGTGGCCGGGGGAGCATGCGACGGTTCAGCTTGATGGGCCGGCGGCGGTGACGGTCTGGGGCTCGAGTGCGTCCTCGCCGTAGAGGTCTTGCACCCAGCCGGTCTGATAGACGGTGTCGAGGTAGCGCTCGCCGAGGTCGGGGGCGATGGCGACCGCGGTGACCTGCTGTTCCTGCTGGGACAGCCATTGGGTGGCGCCCTTGACGACGGTGCCGGTCGAGCCGCCGAAGACGAAGCCGTGGCGGGCCAGTTGGTGGCACGCGCGAATCGTCTCGGCTTCGCTGACGTGCACCACTTCGTCGACGTAGGTGGTGTCGAGGAGCGGGGGGCGGATGCTGGTGCCGAGGCCGGGGATCATCCGGCGACCGAGCGTGTGTCCAAAGGTGGCGGAGCCCTCTGGGTCGATCGCGACGATGCGTACCGGGCGGTGCCAGGTGCGGAAGTAGCGGGCGCACCCCATGAGGGTCCCGGTGGTACCGGCCCCGATGAAGAGGACATCGAGGTCGGGGAAGGCGCGGGCGATGGCCGGTGCGGTGGTCCGGTAGTGAGAGCTGTGGTTGTTGGGGTTGGTGTACTGGTTGAGCCATACGTAGCGGTCGTCGGAGGCGCACAGGGCGCGGACGCGGTCGATGCGGGCGCCGAGCAGTCCGCCGGTGGGGGAGGGCTCGGTGACGATCTGGACCTGGCTGCCGAGGGCCTCCAGGAGCAGCCGGGTCGCCAGGTTGCAGCGTGAATCGGTCACGCATACGAACCGGTAACCCTTGCTGGCCGCGATCATGCCCAGCGCCACGCCGAGGTTGCCGGAGGAGGATTCGACCAGGATGGAGCCGGGAGTGAGCAGGCCGTCGCGTTCGGCGGCCTCGACCATCGCGGTAGCGGCCTTGAGCTTGATGGATCCCGCGAAGTTGAAGCCTTCACATTTGAGGAACAGCCGGTGCCCGGTGATCTCCTCGAGGTCGACGTAGAGGTCGTCCTGGTTGAATTCCTGGGGGGCGGAAATGACCGGCATGGTTACCTCCTCGCATGCGCTCACGGCGCCGTCGGGTGCCGCCGGCCCTTGTGGGGGCGGCTCGGGGAAGGTGTCGCCTGGTGCCACGTCTTCGGGACTCCACCCCTCCAGTACGCGGGCTGGCCGTGGGCCTGTCATGCCACCGAATGTCGTGGCTTGACACCGGTCGCAGTCAGGGGTAGCGGCCCGGGCGGCCGTGATGGTGCGGGGTGTGGGACGCCCCCCGCGGGACGACGCGTCCGCTTCCCCTCGCCGTCACCAGCGGTCGCCTACCGCTGCACATGCGTGGCGTCAAGTCACGACATCCAGCGGCATGACGGACATGCGCCTCCCGGGCCTACTGGAGGGGCGGCATCGCGAGGCCGTTCTTGAGGGCCCGAGGCCTTCCGCGGACGGAAGAAGCGCATGCCCCTTTGGAGGAGCGACCATGCTAGAAGAATCGACAGATGCCTGGACGGCCGGCCCGCCCGGCACCCCAGCACCTTCCGGCAGCAGGCCCGAAAACGGGCCGGCCGGCACATCCGGCAGCCCGGCGGCCGAGACCGCGCGGCTCCTTGCGGAGGTGCTGGCCGATGTCGCGGGTGTGGAGCAGGTGGCGGGCGACAGCAACTTCTTCGATGACCTGGGTGCTGATTCGCTGGTGATGGCGGGGTTCTGCGCCCGGGTCAGGAAGCGGGCCGACCTGCCGTCCGTATCGATGAAGGACGTCTACCGGCATCCCACGGCCAACGGCCTGGCCTCCGCGCTCACCGAGGCCGCGCCCACGGCCTCCGCCTCCACCCAGGCCGCGCCCGCAGCACCGCCGGCGTCTTCTCCGGCGTCTCCTTCGGAGCCTGCTTCGGCGCGCAGCATGGCGGCGCGGGCGGGCACAGCGCAGTACCTGCTGTGCGGAACGCTGCAGTTCCTGGTGTTCCTCGGCTATTCCTACCTCGCCGCCCTGGCCACGGTCCGAGGCTTCGAGTGGGTCGGCGCCGGCTCCGGTGTGCTCGATGTCTACCTGCGATCCGTACTGGTGGGCAGCGTGGGCTTCGCCGGCCTGTCCGTGGTGCCGATCGTGGCGAAGTGGACCCTCATCGGTCGTTTCACGAGCCGCGAGTTCCCCGTCTGGAGCCTCGGCTACGTGCGCTGGTGGCTGGTCAAAACCTTGATCCGCACCAGTCCGGTCCGCCTGTTCATCGGGTCGCCGTTGTACGCGGCGTATCTCAGGGCGCTGGGCGCGAAGATCGGGCGCGATGTCGCGATCTTCTCCACGCACGTCCCCGTCTGCACCGATCTGCTCACGATCGGTGACGGAACGGTGGTCCGCAAGGATGCGCTCTTCTCCTGCTACCGGGCACACGACGGCCTCATCCAGACCGGTCCCGTCACCCTCGGCAGTAACGTCCACGTCAGCGAACAGACCGTCCTCGACATCAACACCTCGATGGGCGATCAGGCCCAGCTCGGGCACGCCTCCAGCTTGCACGCCGGCCAGACCGTCCCCGCGGGCGAGCGCTGGCACGGGTCGCCGGCCGAGCCCACCGGTACGGATTTCCGTACGGTCGGTGCCGTCGACGGCTCCACGGCCAGGAAGCTCCGCTACACCGTCGGGCAGCTGCTCGCCCTGGTGTTGGTGTACCTGCCGCTGGCCGCCGGCTGCGTCACGGTGCTGCTGGCCCCACTGTCGCAGCTGAACGCAACGCCTCAGGGCGGGAGTTCGACGTTCACCAGCGGGACGTTCTACCTGGGTGTGCTGGCCGCATCCTTCGTGCTGTTCTTCGGATCCGCTCTCGCCGCGCTGGCCATCCAGGGCGTGGTGCCGCGCCTGCTCAATCTGGCGCTCAAGCCGGACACGGTCTATCCGCTCTACGGCCTCCACTACGGTCTGCAGCGGGCCGTCACCCGTCTGACCAACATGAAGTTCTTCACGGCGCTGTTCGGAGACAGCTCCGCGATCGTCCACTACCTGCGCTATCTCGGCTACGACCTGTTCCGTGTCACACAGACCGGTTCGAACTTCGGCAGCGAAGTGAAGCACGACAACCCGTTCTTGACCTCGGTCGGCAGCAGGACGATGGTGGCCGACGGCCTGTCGGTCATCAACGCGGAGTTCTCCAACACGTCGTTCAGGCTGTCCCGGGTCTCGATCGGAGCCCACAGTTTCCTCGGCAACCACATTGCCTACCCCGCGCAGGCCAGGACCGGTGACAACTGCCTGCTGGCGACGAAGGTGATGGTTCCGGTCGACGGAGAGGTACGGGAGAACGTGGGCCTGCTGGGCTCGCCCCCCTTCGCCATTCCGCGCACGGTGATGCGGGACACCCGGTTCCAGGACCTGGAGAGCGGGAGCGAGCTGCGCCGGCGCCTGGCCGCCAAGAACCGGCACAATGCCGTCACGGCGGGGCTGTACCTGACGGCGCGGTGGATCCACTTCTTCGCCGTGACCCTGGTCGCCCTGGGCGCCACAGCCCTCTACCCCTCGCTGGGAGCGTCGGCGTTCGCGTTGGCCGGTGTCCTCACGCTGCTGTTCAGCGTCGTCTACTTCGCGCTGATCGAACGGGCCGTCACCGGATTCACGGCGCAGCAGCCGCTGTACTGCTCGATCTACGAGCCGTCGTTCTGGCGGCACGAGCGTTTCTGGAAGATGGCGTCGGTCGATTACGCGCAGTTCTTCAACGGGACTCCGTTCAAGAACGTCGTCTGGCGGTTGCTGGGTGCACGGATCGGCAAGCGGGTCTTCGACGACGGCTGCTTCTTCCCGGAGCGGACCCTCGTCGGCATCGGGGACGACTGCACGTTGAACGCGGGCACGGTCATCCAATGCCACTCGCAGGAGGACGGCGCTTTCAAGTCCGACCGCACCGCGATCGGCGACGGCTGCACCCTCGGTGTCGGCGCGTTCGTCCACTACGGCGTGACGTTGGCAGACCGGGTCCAGCTCGCCTGCGACTCCTTCCTCATGAAGGGCGAGCAGGTCCCACAGCGGGCCCGGTGGGCGGGAAACCCGGCCCGACAACTGCCAGGCGACGTCTGACACCCACCCCACATCGGAACCAGACAGGAGACACCCCTCATGGAGCTCAACGCATCCACCAGTAGAGAGTTCTGGCACGGCGTCCTGGCCGCCGGCAGCGGCTTCGCGCCCCTTCCGCGCTGGAACCCGGCGCCGGTCGCGGGCGTGGCCGAGTACGAGACGCAGGTCTCCGCCGGCCGAGCGACAGCATTGCGCCGACTGGCAGACGACCTGGGGGTGTCGCTGAACTGCGTGCTGCTGACCGCCCACGCGAAGGTGCTGGCCGCGCTGAGCGGTGAACAGGAGATCAGCACCGGTTACGTGGCTACTGCCGGGGGCCGACCCCTGCCGTGCAGACTGACGACCGGCCCCGGCTCGTGGCGGACCCTCCTGCGGCAGACCCACCACACCATCGCGCACCTCCTGGCCAACCAGGACTTCTCCGTCGACGACCTCAGGCACGAACTGGGCCTGACCGAGGCGCCCTTCGAGACCGTACTCGACCCCACCGGCATCGCCGGCGCCCTCCCTGACGCAGATGCCGATGCCAACCAGGCCCCGGACAGCAGCATTCTGCCCGCCGACACGGCGCTGTGGACGGGCATCGCCCACCACGACGACGGACGGCTGACGCTGCGGCTGCGCTACCGCACCGACGTCCTCGACGCGGACTGCGCCGCCCGGATCGCCGGGTACCACCTGACGGCGCTCGCCTCGATCGCCGCCGACCCGGATGCCGAGCACGCAGGTCAGGGCTTGCTGTCGGCCGAAGAGCTCCGTTTCCAGCTCCATGGCCTTGCCGGGCCGCGACGGGACCTGCCCGAGCACCGAGTGCACGAGGTGTTCGAGCAGCGCGTACGGCAGCACCCGGACGCCGTCGCGGCCCAGCACGGCAACCGGAAGTGGACCTACCAGGAGCTCAACGCCCGCGCCAACCGGCTGGCCCGTGCCCTGCGGGCCCGAGGACTCCACCGCGAAGGGGTGGTTGCGGTGGCGATGGAGAGGAACCTGGACTGGCTGGCCGCCGTCCTGGCCGTCTTCAAAGCCGGCGGCGCGTACCTGCCCGTCGAGCCGCACCTGCCGGCCGAACGCATCAAAGCCATGCTGGCCCGTGCCGGATGCGGGCTCGTGATCACAGAACCGGCCGCCACCACGCTCCGGTCGGCCGTAGCCTCCCAGCCCGCGGTGCAGTTGCTTCTCGTCGACACCGCCTACGGCCAGGAGCACGCCGGGACTGATCTCCGCATCGACGTCTCACCCGACCAGCTGGCCTACATCTACTTCACCTCCGGCTCCACGGGTGAGCCCAAGGGCGCGATGTGCGAACACCAGGGCATGCTCAACCACCTCTACGCCAAAATCGACGACCTCGAGATCGGCGAAGGACAGGTGGTCGCCCAGACCGCGCCCCAGTGTTTCGACATCTCACTGTGGCAACTGCTCGCCCCGCTGCTGGCCGGCGGGCGGACCCTGCTGATCGAGCAGGACACGATCCTCGACGCCGCACGGTTCGTCGACACCGTCGCCCGGGGGCAGGTCACCGTGCTGCAGGTCGTCCCCTCCTACCTCGACGTCGTCGTGTCCCATCTCGAGCAGCACCCCCGGACGCTGCCGCACCTGCGGTACGTATCGGTCACGGGTGAGGCACTGAAGAAGGAGCTCGCCCAGCGCTGGTTCACCGCCCAGCCCCACATCAAACTCGTCAACGCCTACGGACTCACCGAGACCAGCGACGACACCAACCACGAGGTCATGGACCGTGCACCCGACGCCGACCGGGTCCCGCTGGGCCGGCCCGTCAACAACGTGCACCTCTACGTCGTCGACGAGCATCTCAACCCGGTGCCGCTGGGCGCGCCCGGCCTGATCGCCTTCTCCGGGGTCTGCGTAGGCCGCGGCTACGTCAACGACCCCGAGCGCACTGCGCCGACGTACCTTGCCGATCCACACCGTGAGGGCAAGCGCCTGTACCTCAGCGGCGACGTCGGCCGCTGGCGGCCCGACGGCAAGCTGGAGTTCCTCGGCCGCCGCGACAACCAGGTCAAAATCCGCGGTTTCCGCATAGAGACCGGCGAGATCGAGAGCACCCTGCTACGAGCACCCGGGGTCCGCGACAGCGCCGTGGTGGTCACCGAACGGCCCGACCACAGCACCCACCTGGTGGCGTTCTACACCGCCCCGCACCCGCTCGAAACCAGCATCCTGCTGGACCGGCTGGGCACGTCACTGCCCGGGTACATGGTTCCCTCGGCCATCCACTGGCAGGAAAGCCTCCCACTGACCCCCAACAGCAAGGTCGACCGCAAAGCCTTGACGGCCCTGGCCGCTCGGCTTCACACCACCGAGGACGACGTCGAGACGCCCCGTACGCCCACCGAACAGCGGCTGGCGGCCGCGTGGGCGAGCGTGCTGGGCGTTCCACAAGGCCGGATCGACCGGCGCGACAACTTCTTCGACCGAGGCGGCACCTCCCTGTCGACCGTGAAACTGGCCATCACCCTGGACCGCGCCGTGTCCCCGGCGGACGTGATGCGCCACCCCGTCCTCACCGATCTGGCCGGGTTCCTGGACACCGCATCCCACCAGCTCCCCATCGCACAGCCGGCCTCCCCTTGATCACCGGCCTCTCCTCACCACCACCACCACCACCACCACCGAAAGGACAAGGACCATGTCATTCACCAGCTCCGCCCCGATGAGCCCCAGTCCCGTACTCACTTCCGTGCCCGTGCCCGTGCCCCGAGCAGACCTGCACCCGGGCAAGCCCCCGATACTGCATGTTCCGACCCCCGACCAGGCCGATCCACCGGCCTGGGCAGCTGAGCACCGCCACACCCTGCACGGCCTCGTGGCCGAGCACGGCGCCGTACTCGTCCGCGGGCTCGGCCTGTGCGACACGGGGCAGGTGGCCTCCGTCTTCGGCCAATTGACCTCCACCCTGATGGCCGACACGGAAGCCTTCGCCCCCCGCCAGACCTACACCCCCGGCGTGTACTCCTCCACGGCCTGGCCGGCCAACCAGCCCATGTGCATGCACCACGAGCTCAGCTACACCCACAGCCCGCCCGGTCTGCTGCTGCTCGCCTGCCTGACGGCGCCCACCACGGGCGGAGCCACCGCCCTCGCGGATTCCGCCGCCGTCCTGGACGCACTGCCGCCGGAGCTCGTCCAGCGGTTCGAACAGCACGGCTGGCTGCTCACCCGCACCTACAACGACGACATCGGCGCCTCCTGGACCGAGGCGTTCGGCACCGACGACCGGGCGGCCGTCGAGAGCTACTGCCACGCCAACGCCATCGAGTTCGCCTGGCAGACCGACGGCAGTTTGCGCACCCGCCAGCACCGCCCCGCCGTGGTGCGTCATCCGGGCACCGGCAGGCGCTGCTGGTTCAACCAGATCGCGTTCCTCAACGAGTGGACGCTGGCGCCCGAGGTACGGGAGTACCTCGTCGACGTCTACGGTCCCGAAGCCCTGCCGTTCAACACCCGCTTCGGAGACGGCGAACCGATCGGCGAGGACGTGGTCCACCTGATCAACACGGTCTACGCGGACCACACCATCCGCGAGCCGTGGCAGTCCGGCGACCTGATGCTCATCGACAACATCCGCACCGCACACAGCAGGGAACCCTTCGAGCCGCCGCGCGAGATCCTCGTCGCCATGGCCGCCCCACAACCCCCGGCCTCGGCATACGAGGGGAGCACCCGATGACCACGGACCGTCCCACCTCTGCCCAGTCCCCGATCTCCGTGCCACCGTTCGCCGTGATCCCCGGAGCCCAGGTCCAGCACACCCTCCAGGGCCAGGAACAGCAGATCATGGAGCTGATCGAGGCCACCTACCACCTCCACGCTGTCGGGGAGTCGGTGAACCCGCCGTCGTACTTCCTGCGCTTCCCCGACCGCCCGACCGCCCGCATCATCGCGCTACCCGCATCGATCGGCGGACAGGCGCGGGTGGACGGCCTCAAGTGGATCTCCAGCTTCCCCGACAACGTGCAGGCCGGCATCCCCAGGGCATCAGCGGTGCTGATCCTCAACGACCACGACACCGGCTACCCGTTCGCCTGCCTGGAGAGCTCCATCATCAGCGCCACCCGAACGGCCGCGATGGCGGCATCAGCGGCCAACAGTCTCAGCCGAGGCCGCCGCACGCGACCGGCCCGCGTCGGATTCTTCGGAACGGGCCTCATCGCCCGCTACATCCATACCTTCCTGACCGCGACCGGCTGGTCCTTCGACGACATCGGGGTGTACGACGTCTCTGCCGACAGCGCAGCCGGGTTCCACAGCTACCTTCAAGACACCCCTGCGGCCGCCCGGATCACCGTGCACGACAGTCCCGAGGAGCTGATCCGCTCCAGCGACCTGCTCGTCTTCGCCACCGTCGCCGGCCGGCCACACGTCACCGACCCGGCATGGTTCGACCACAACCCCCTGGTCCTGCACGTGTCCCTGCGCGACCTCGCCCCCGAGATCCTGCTCGCCTCAGCCAACATCGTCGACGACATCGAACACTGCCTGAAGGCCGACACCTCGCCCCACCTGGCCGAACAGCTCACCGGGAACCGGGACTTCCTCACCGGCACCCTGCACGACGTCACGACCGGCCGCGCGGTACTGCCGCAGGACCGCCCGGTGGTGTTCTCACCTTTCGGCCTGGGCGTACTCGACCTCGCCGTCGGCAAACACGTCTACGACGAGGCGGCCCGCACCGGGCAACTGAACGTCATCGACGGCTTCTTCCACGAACTGAGCCGCTACGGATAGGCGGGCGTCCCGATCTCCGGCCGAAGACCAGGGGCGTCGGAGCACCGGCCGGGCTAGGTTTCCGGTATGACTCGTCTTCCTGGCGGCGGCAGTGTCGCCGACACCTATCGCCACGTCTCGAAACTGGTGACTCCTGCCGACGACTTGCGCCTGCCAGGCGCCCATCTGAAGTGGTACGACCTGCGCCGGGCGGATCTGGAACTTTCCGAGGAGGAACGTCGGCAGGCCCGCGATTTCCTCGTCTCCACAGAACTGCCCTTTGACGACGAGCTGGGCTTCGTGATCCTCCACAAGTGCACCCCGACGTTCTCGTTCCTGCTGGTGCAAACCTGGCGTGGAGAGAACGAGCTCTGGGAGACGGTGTTCGCCAAGAACGACGGCCCCTTCCGGCTGCATACCTGGCCGGGCAACCACCGGGGCACGTTCTGCGTGTGGGAGATGGGTGCCGTCTGGCACGAAGCGCAAGCGTGGTCACGGTACTTGGCTTCCGAGCGCGACGACGAGGCGAGGAACGCCTATGTCGAAGACAGGTTCACCGGCATCGTGTGAGTGGCGTGCCCCGGCTCGCCCCGCGGTACGTGCGGACCCGGACATCCGCCGGGCCCGGGAGATCTCCCGGGCCCGGCAGCGGCATGCTTCTACGGCGGTGTGCGCTCAGCTGAGATGGAGCATGGTCTTCCAGCTGGTGCCGCCCATCATGGTGACGCCGTCCGTGATGCCGCCCTTGCCGTCGCCCTTGTAGAGGTGGAGGCTGCCGTCGGTCCAGATGGCCATGAGGTCGGCGATGCCGTCGCCGCTGAAGTCGCCGGCGGTCATGTGGAGGATCGTGCCCCAGGTGCTGCCGCCGAGCGGGACCGGGATTTCGCCGCCGATCTGGCCGGTGCCGTCACCGGGGTAGAAGTGCAGGGTGCCGTCGGTCCAGACGGCCATGAGGTCGGCGATGCCGTCACCGTTGAAGTCGCCGGCGGGCAGCTGCTTCACGGTGCCCCAGGTGTTGGCGCCGGTGTTCACCTTGGTCTCGGACGCGAGCTGGCCGTCGCCCTTGCCCTTGTACAGGTGCAGGGTGCCGTCGGTCCAGACGGCCATGAGGTCGGCGACCCCGTCACCGGTGAAGTCGCCGGCCGTGAACTGCTTGATGGGTCCCCAACTGCTGGCGCCCTCGGTGACGGTGACTCCGTCGGTGACCTTGCCCTTTCCGTCCCCCTTGTACAGGTGCAGGGTGCCGTCGTTCCAGACGGACAGGAGGTCGGAGATCCCGTCGCCGTTGAAGTCGCCGGCTGCGAGCTGCTTGGAGGTGCCCCAGGTGGTGCCGCCGAGCTGCGCGGTGCTGGTGCCGGCCAGGCCCTTGGTCTTGTCGCCGGGGTAGAGGTAGAGACCGCCGTCACCCCAGATCGCCGCGAGGTCGGCGATGCCGTCGTTGGTCATGTCGCCCGGGGCGTGGAAGGCGGTCTTGCGGATCCAGTCCTGGAGGCCGTCCGCGCGGGAGGCGATGGCGCCGGTACGGGTTTCCGTGGCGGGGGTGCCCAGGCAGCCGCCCTGCCAGGACCGGTTGTTGATGCCGGCCAGCTCGCCGCTGCCGTTGACCAGGGGGCCGCCGGCGTCGCCCTGGCAGATGGAGTCGGTGCCCTTGCCGGTGAGGGCCAGCGTCGTGGCGTCCGAGGAGGTGACACCGAACGCAGCGGTGTGAACCTTGCCCTGCACCCAGGCGGTCTTGGTACGGCCGAACCCGGCCGCCGTGACCGCCGCGTTCACGGCCGGCTGCGCAGCGGCGACCTTGACGGGGGCGATGCCGGAGACGGGCTTGGACAGCCGGGCCAGCACGACGTCACGGTCGCTGCGCGGCACGAGCTTGACCACGTCGAGCGTGGTCGTGCCGATCTTGGCCGTGGTCTTCAGGGCGGGCTTCCCCGCCGTGACCGCTGCGCCGGGGGTCTTCGCGAAGCAGCTCGTCGCGGTCAGGACCCAGTTCGCGTGGACGAGGACGGCGGAGCAGGCGCGGCTGTTGGCCTCGTCGCCGATGGTGAGCTTGGCGGTGTAGGTGTACTGCCCCGCGGCGGCGGGGGTTCCGACAGCTGCCAGGGCGCTGCCGGCGGGCGCGAGCGCGGAGGCGCCTGCGAGGGTCAGGGCCGCGGCCATCCAGGTGGTGCGCCGAGGTATGTGGGACATGGGTCTTCCTGGTCTTCTGTGAGCTTCGAGGGAACGTGGGCGGCGTGCGCCATGGGCTGTCGTGCCGCGGATGGCCGCAGGGGCGGTCTGCCTTGCGGCCGGCCTTGGGGCCGGGCTCAGCTGGTGACGCGGAGCTCGACGAGGACCGAGGGGGTGCCGGAGTCGCCGGCTTCGCCGAACGGCTTGTAGTCGTTGGCGGGTGCGTCGACGACCGTTTCCTGGCCGTCTGCGGTGATCTTGGCCTGGACCGGGTGGGCTTCGGTCCAGATGCCGAACGCGTCGGGGAGCTCGAGGGTGAGCCAGCCCTTGTTGCCGATGACATCGAAGCAGAAGTTCTTCTGGGCGATGCGGGACTTGACCGTGATGTCGGGGGTCCCGGCGGCGCAGTCGACGAAGACGATGTTGCCGTCGCCCCGCTTGAGGGTGATCTTCTGGTCGGCCAGGATGCGGGCCGCGTCCGGGTAGGAGAAGTCCTCGAGGGCGATCGGCATGTCGGCTGCCGCGACCGCCGCGGGGGCCTGGGGGCCGGCATGTGCGACGCCGAGGCTCGCGATCCCGGCGACGGCCGCCGCCGTGCCGACGAGACCGGTGAGGAGTGCCTTGCGGGCACGGGATATCGCCACGATTTTCCTTAGTACATGGAGGCGGGAGGTTGCGATACCCCCCGGTAAGTTCGCGTAAGTAAAGCACATGTAAGATCTCTGCAGATCCCCAAGACCTGGCCAGACCTGCCTCTTTGGGGTCATCTCGCTGATCAAAATCGGTCAGATCGGGACTTTTCTTGCAGTCAGCTCAGAGCGCTCCCCCGTCATGTGAGGCGGAGCGCGTCTTTACATGTCCACGCAAAAGCGAAGACATATCCAACGAGGGGGAACGCCGTATGCGACGGCGAACACACATATCGGGAGCCGTGGGCTCCGCGGCACCGTCCGGGACGGTGCGCAGAGCGCTCGGCCGCCTCTGTGGCGTGGCCGTGACCGGAGCGCTGACCGCGGGCCTGCTGGGTGCGTGGCCGGCTGCCGCCGCGGACGACCTCGACATCGACGGCGGCCTCAAGCCCGCCACCGACCGGGCCTATGTCCTCGCGCTCTGGAGCGAGGGCGGCGCGGGCATCAAGCAAGCCGCCCAGCAAGCCCTGCTGGGGTCGGACGAGGACATCAAGAAGTTCCTCGAGGGCAAAGACGCCATCCAGTACGACGACGACTACATCGACGGAAGCCGGATCTTCGGCACGGGGGGACCGGCGGTACGGGCCGCCACCAAGACGGCCCTGAAGGGCACCCCGGAGGAACTGCGGACCTACATGCGCGGCGGCTGGCAGAAGCCGCTGGCCGAGGACCGTGAGGTCGAGGCGTCGCAGGTCATCAACTTCGGTGGCCCGGGGGTCAAGGAGGCGGGCAAGACCGCGCTGAAGGCCGGTCCCGACGCCGTTGCGAAGTTCCTCGACTCGGGTCAGTACGAGGCGCGGGAGGTCGACAACGAGGTCGAGGTCTCGAAGCTGATCAATTCCGGTGGCGCGAACGTGAAGCTCGCGGGCAAGAACGCCCTGCGGGGGTCGGCGGACGACATCGCGGAGTTCTTGGAGGTGGGGCAGTTCGTCGCCCGCAACCGGGACCAGGAGCATGCGACGATCGCGCAGCTGACCGAGCAGGCCAAGCAGGCCGGCATCCAGACGGAAGCGGCGACGAAGAAGGCCGAGGCGGCTGCCGACAAGGCCGTCAGCGCTGCCGAGAATGCCAAGAACGCCGCGCTGAAGGCCGCGAAGGAGACGGAGGCGGCCGGCAAGGACGCCGGCCGGGCCGCCTACAAGTCCAAGCAGGCCGCGCAGTCGGCGCGGGAGGCCGCGTCCGCGGCGCAGCTGGCGATCGGTTCGGCGAATGCTGCGAACCGTGCGGCGCGCACGGCCGCGCTGGCTGCCGCGCAGACCGCGAACGCCGCTTCCTTGGCGGCGACCGCGGCGAACAAGGCCTACAACTCGGCGATCGCCGCGGCCGGCGACGCGAGCAAGGCGGAGGCGGCCAACCGCGCCGCCAAGGACGCGCGTGATGCCGCGCTGTTGACGAGGACGTCGGCCGACGCCGCGCAGAAGGCGGGCGAGGCTTCGCTGGCCGCCGGTCTTGCCGCGGACGGTGCCCGTAATGCGGGTGCCCACGCGAACGCGGCCGCGACCTCGGCGGAAGAGGCCAACCGGCATGCCGAGGCCGCCGGTGTGTTCTCCGCCGAGACCCGCAACGCCGCCGCCGAGGCCCGCCGTCACGCGAACGCTGCGAACCGCGCCGCGAACAACGCCGGGGCACTGGCCCGGCGCGCGGCCCAGCAGGCCTTCGACGCCCGAGACGCGGCGCGCTCCGCCGCGAACCACGCGGACAAGGCGGCCGCGGCCGCCGAGCTCGCCGCGAAGTACGCGGGGAACGCGGCGCAGGCCGCCGCCGATGCCCGCACCTGGGCGGACGCGGCCCGCGTGGCCGCCGAGGCCGCCACGACGGCGGTGAACACGGCCAAGCAGGTCCACCAGGTCGCCCTCGACGCCGAGAAGGAAGAGCTGGCCTCGCGCGCCGACGCCGCTCTGGAGCGGGCCCGCTCGGAGAAGGAGCAGAGCCAGCGGCTGATCACGGCTTCCGCCGAAGTCGCCCGCGATGCCCGCGCCCTGGACACCACGGCCCAGAGTCTGGCCGCCGAAGCGGCCAAGCCGGACGTGAACGTCGCGGCCACCGCCGCCAAGGGCCGCAAGTTCGCCCTGGACGCCTACAACCTCCGCGGCCCGTGGAACCAGGAAGCCGCGGCGCGTGCCCTGGGCGGCACGGACGCCGAGGTACTGGAATACCTGCGCACCGGGTGGAAGAAGTCCGGGTCGGAGGAGATCCGGGACCGTGTCGTCCAGCTGAGCGTGAGCAGCCCGCACGCATCCATTCGTGCAGGTGCCACGGCGGCCCTGAAGGGTGCCCCCGAGCAGATCGCCGGCTTCTACACCACCGGCCAGTACGCGGTGGGCGCCGACGACCTGGCGGTCGCCGTTTCCAAGGTGGACAACGACGGCGGCGCCAGCGTCAAGAAGGACGCCAAGGCCGCCCTCGCCGACGGCTCCGGCAAGGCGCTGGCCACCTTCCTGGAGGTCGGCCAGTACGGGGCCCGTCTCAGTGACGAAGAAGTCATCGTCTCCACCCTGGCCAACAAGAAGGACGCGGACGACGGCAGCGAGACCAATGCCGAGCTCAGGGCCGCCGCGAAGGCAGCCCTCGCAGGCACACCGGCCAAGCTCCACGAGTTCGTCATCTCGGGCCAGTACGCTGCCGCGCGCAAGGATGATCTGACCGATCACCACCGCTTCCAGATCAGCCGGATGCTCTCCGAGGGCGAGATCATCGCGGCCAATGCCCAGGCGTCCCGCTGGCGCGCGGCCGAAGCCGCAGCCCGCGCCAACCAGGCCGAGGCCGACGCGAAGAAGTGGGCCGCCGAGGCCGACAAGTCCGTCGTCCTCGCCAACGGCTACGCGGCCGACGCCCAGAAGTCCGCCGCCGCGGCCACCAAGAGCGCCGACCGGGCCAAGGCCTCGGCCGTCACCGCACGCAACGCGGCCAACAACGCCAACAACGCAGCCGACGCAGCCGAGGCATCCGCCGCCCAGGCCGCCTTCTCCGCGAACTATGCCCGGCAGTCGGCCCGGCAGGCCGATGAGTCTGCTGCTCGAGCGCGCGACTCCGCAGTCGCGGCCGGCAAGAGCAAGGCCGAGGCGGAGACCGCCGCAGCCCAGGCATGGACCGACGTCAAGGTGAAGCGCGAGGCGGAGCTCGCCGAAGCGCAGCGCAAGGCCGAGGAGCTGCGCAAGCAGCAGGCGGACGCGGAGAAGAACAAGAAGAAGCCCTGCATCATCCCGTACAACCGGGACCACCTCCCGCCGTGCGCGCTGAACCGGGACGACTTCGAGATCGTGATCGGCAAGCCCGACGCGGAACTCGCCAAGCTCCTGGGCAAGGTCGCGTGGGAGCTGTCCGGCGCCGCCGACATCGAGAAGTGCATCAAGGACCCGTCCCTCGGCGGCTGCGTCATGGCCGCGGCCGGAGTCCTGCCGGTCGGCAAGATCAAGATCGCCGGCAAGATCTTCGACGGCATCGAGAGCGTCGCCAAGGCGTCCAAGTACGCCAAACTCCCTCCGTGCGTGAAGCACAGCTTCCCGGCCGGAACCCGCGTACTCATGGGCGACCGGACCACCCGCCCGATCGAGCAGCTCAGGATCGGTGACCAGGTCCTCGCCACCGACCCCGAGACCGGGGTCACCGGCCCGCGCCGGGTCGACGCCACGATCTACACCCCGGACGACCGCGCATTCACCGACATCACCCTCAACGGGAACAGCGGCGGCGGTCAGCTCACCACGACCGACCACCACCCCATCTGGTCCCAGAGCGCCCAGACGTGGAAGAACGCGGCCGACCTCACCCCGCAGGACACCCTGCGCACCCCCGATGCCGGTGCGGCGCAGATCGGCAAGGTGCGGCACTGGACGGGTCTCCAGCCCGCGTACAACCTCACCGTCAACGACCTCCACACGTACTATGTGATGGCGGGCAGGACGGCCGTCCTCGTTCACAACACTCCCTGTGATGTGATCATCGACGACGGCAAGTGGGACTACTTCTTCGGGCGGGTCAACTCCAGCCTGAAGAACGCGGAGCGGTCGGCTCAGAATGCGTACCAGTTGGAGTCGATCGGTATCCGCGACAACGAAGCAGGGCGTCAGATCCTGACCGAGCTCTTCGACGAAGCGAAGCGAAGCGGCGTCGTCGAAGGCTACGTGAACCAGAAGAACGGTCTGACGAACCTCCGAACTGAATCGCTCCTCTACGGGCCGAAGGGTGCTCTCCTGGTGCGCGCCAATTTCGAAGTAACCGATGCCGGTATCCGGCTCACCACGATGATCCCCATCGGGGGCAGGGGCTACGGGAAGTAGGGTCATGGACATTCCAGACGATGCGGAATTCATCGAGATCCTGGGGTCCGCCCCCGAACCGATGGAGCATGACCCGGACATCTGGCGGGTCGACACGCCCATCGGCGACGCCCAGGTCGTCACTCTGACCTTCGATATCGGAGCCGGATCGGTCCGGCTGGTCAAAGGCTCGGAAGAAAAGTACGAAATCGAGATCTACCGGGAAGAGGTGGATCGGATCATGCTGTACGCAGGGAACGGGGAGCGTGGAATTATCGTGGAATCCCGTGTTCCCGGCTTCAAGTGTGAGCTCCGGGCCGTGGTCTACCCGGAATTCCGGCTCACGGACCCCATGCTGTACGTGGGCTGACCGAGCTGGTCCATAAACAGGGGGACGCCCTGTCCGCACCGTGCGGACAGGGCGTCCCCTTTGGCCTTTCTTCACCTGGACGGACCGTCGAGGTGACCCCATGATCGCCTGACAGGTTCTTCAAAGGTTCTTCATCACCCCGCCCTACGGTCGTGTCCGACCCGAGGTGAGGAGTGGGAGAACCCATGAGGACGAACCGGTTGCTGATGGCGACGCTCGTGGCGCCGGTCCTGGCGTTCGCGCTGGCCGGCTGCGGAAGTGGGAACGACGCGAAGGAGATCCCGACCGCCGGCGACGGCACCTCGTCGCCCGCCGCGTCGCAGGCCGGCGGGGAGAACACCGGCGGGAGCGGCGGGCAGGGCGGCGCGCAGGGCGAGGTCGCAGCGTACGTGGACGCCCAGCGCAAGTGGGTCGGGTGCATGCGCCAGAACGGCGTCGACCTGCCGGACCCCGACGCCAAGGGCCAGGTCGAGACGGGCGACGTCGGCGCGCTGAAGAACGACCCGAAGTTCCTGACCGCCTCCCAGAAGTGCGCCGACCTCAAGGTGACCGTGCCCAAGGCGGTGGAGCGGCTGCTGCGCCCCAAGCTCACGCCCGAGCAGGTCAAGACCCAGCGCGACTACGCCGACTGCATGCAGAAGAACGGCGCCGCCGACTTCCCCGACCCGGGCCCGGACGGCTATGCCGAGGACGACAACTCGGGCAAGGCGATGTGGGACCAGAACTCGGCCGGCGCCAAGCAGGCCACCCGCGCTTGCGCCTCGATCATCGGCGACCCGGTCGGCACCGGCCCGGGCAAGGGTTGATACCAGGGGCTGGAGCAGGGGTGGGGTTCGGGGGTCGGGAGTGAGGCGGGGCGGAGTATGGACAGGACTTCGGACATGACGGATCTGGAGCGGACGGAGCCGGAGCCGAGAGAGCCGGAGCCGACGGAGCAGGGGTCGACAGAGCAGGAGTCGAGAGAGCCGGAACGTGTGGCCGAGGCGGTGGCGGAGGGGATCGCCGCCCCGGCCGCCGGCGCCGGCCGCGGCCGCACCGTCCTCGTGGTGGGCGCAGTCGCACTCGTCGCGGCGGTCGCGGTCGTCGGCGCCCTCGGCCTCGGCGGCGGGGCCGATGACCCCGTCGCCCCGGCCCGCTCGGGCTCCACCGTCCAAGTGACCAAGGAGAACCTGGTCGAACGCACCCAGGTGGAAGGCCAGTTGGGCTACGGAGCCGAAATACCCCTGCCGGTCAAGGCGACCGGCACGGTCACCTGGCTCCCGGAGCCCGGCAAGACCGTCGAGCGCGGCGGGGAGCTGCTCCGCGTGGACGACCGCCCCGTGGTGCTGCTGTACGGCGCGCTGCCGATGTTCCGCGAACTGGGCCTGGGCCAGGAGGCGCCGACACCGACGCCGACGGCGACGCCGGGGAGCGGTCGGGGAGGGGACGGCCAGGGTGGCAGTACGGCATCGAGCGGAAGCTCGGGCAAGGGCGGAGGCACGGGTACGGGTACGGGCACAAGTACGGGCACGACCGCCGGTGCCGCCTCCGCCTCCGGCGCCCCCACCCGCCCCCTGCGCGGCATGGACGTCATGCAGTTCGAGCGGAACCTCGCCGCGCTCGGCTACACCGGCTTCACCGTGGACGAGGAGTTCACCACCGGCACCGCCACGGCGGTCAAGCGCTGGCAGAAGTCCCTGGGCCTGCCCCAGACCGGCCGGGTCGGCATCGGTGACGTCATCTACTCCACCGGCCAGGTCCGGATCGGCCACGCCGCCGTCCGGCTCGGCTCCGCGGTCGGCGAGAACGCGCTCACCCACACCGGAACGGCCCGGAAGGTCGTGGTCAACGCCTCGGCGCAGGAGGCGTCATGGGCGGTCCGCGGCACCGCGGTCACCGTCACGCTGCCCGACGGGCGCGAAGCACCTGGCGAGGTGGCGTCAGTGGGCACCAGCGCGACCGCGGGTTCCGACGACGGCGGCGGAGGCGGAGGGGAGGAGGGCGGCGGACAGCGCGGCGGCTCCGATGCGGCGCGCGCGACCGTCCCGGTGACCGTCGTCATCGCCGACCAGGAGGCCCTGGGCCGCCTGGAGAGCGGCCCGGTCGGCGTCTCGTACGTGGGCAAGGAGCGCCGAGGTGTCCTCGCCGTCCCGGTCGCCGCGCTCGTTGCGCTCGCGGAGGGCGGCCACGGTCTGGAGACCACCGACGGCACGTTCGTAGCGGTGCAGACGGGCCTGTTCGCCGACGGCAAGGTGGAGGTCTCCGGGCCCGCCGTGCGCGAGGGCCTGAAGGTGAGGGTCCCCGAGTGAGCCCGGTACACCCCGAGGCCCGCCCGGAGACTCCTACGGAGATCAGTCCCGGGGGCCTCCCCGAGGTCGTGCGCTTCGATGCGGTCTCCAAGACGTACCCGGGCGGGGTGGCGGCGGTTCGGGACGTCAGCCTGACCATCGGACGCGGCGAATTCATCGCGATCGTCGGCCCCTCGGGCTCCGGCAAGTCCAGCGTGCTCAACCTGATGGGCAGCCTGGACCGGCCGACCGCCGGCCGGGTCCTGGTCGACGGCCACGACGTCGCGGCGCTGTCGGACCGCGAGGTTTCGGCGCTGCGGGCGACCCGGATCGGCTTCGTCTTCCAGCAGTTCCACCTGGCGATCGGCGTGCCCGTCCTGGAAGCGGTGGCCGACGGCCTGCTGTACACGGGCGTCCCGGCGCGCCGCCGCAGGGTGATCGCGGCGGCGGCCCTCGACCGGGTGGGCCTCAGCCACCGCGTCCACCACCTTCCTCACCAGTTGTCCGGCGGCGAACGCCAGCGGGTGGCCGTGGCACGGGCGGTGGTCGGCGAGCCCGCGGTCCTGCTCGCCGACGAACCGACCGGAAACCTCGACTCGGCCTCCGGCGCCGCCGTACTCGCCCTGCTGCGCGAACTCCACACGGCCGGCACGACCGTAGTGATCATCACCCATGACCGTGAGATCGCCGCCGCGCTCCCGCGCCGCATCGAGATGCGCGACGGCCGCGTGGTCGCGGACTCGGGGCGGGCCCACGCGGCCCCCACTCCTGCCCCGGATCCGGATCCGGTTCCGGCGCCCGTCCCGGACGCCGACCCCCATACCGACACCCACACGCCCTCAGAGGCGCACGCGCCCTCCGGCCCGCTCGCGCCCCTCAGTCCCGAGGCGACCCCATGACGCTCCTCCCCGCTCCGGCCCGGCGCGATGGCGCTCGGCTGCGGGCCGCACGCCTCCACCCCGCCGACATCGTGCGACTCGGCAGCACTGGGCTGCGGACCCGCCCGCTGCGGGTGTTCCTGTCCGCGCTCGGGATCGCCATCGGGGTCGCCGCCATGATCGCCGTGGTCGGGATCTCCGGGTCCGGGCAGGCCGAGGTGGACCGGCGGCTCGACGCGCTCGGGACCAATCTCCTGCGGGTCACCCCGGGCAGCCGGCTCGGGGGCGGCACCACGCGGCTGCCGCAGGAGGCGACCGCCATGATGGGGCGGATCCCGCCCGTGCAGAGTGTCGCCGCCACCGGCTCGACCGATGCCCACGTCTACCGCAACGAGCGGATCGCCGTAGGCCGCACCGGCTCGCTCACCGTGCTCGCCGCCGGGCGGGAGCTGCTCCCCGTGGTCGGCGGGCGGCTCGGCCGGGGCCGCTGGCTGGACGCCACGACCGAGCAGTACCCGGCCGTGGTCCTCGGCGCGACCGCCGCCCAGCGCCTCGACGTGCACACCCCGGGTACCCGGGTGTGGCTGGGCGGCCGCTGGTTCTCGCTGGTCGGCGTCCTCGATCCGGTCGCGCTGGCTCCCGAACTGGACGGGGCCGCACTCGTCGGCTGGCCGGCCGCACGTACGTACCTGCGCTTCGACGGCCACCCGTCCACCGTGTACGTAAGGGCCGAGGACCGGCAGGTCGCGGCCGTACGGTCGGTGCTCGCGGCCACCGCCAACCCCGAGACCCCGGGCGAGGTGCAGGTCTCCCGCCCCTCCGACGCGCTCGCGGCCCGCGAGGCCACCGAGTCCGCGCTGACCGGACTGCTGCTCGGCCTTGGCGGGGTGGCGCTCCTCGTCGGCGGGGTCGGGGTCGGAAACACCATGGTCATCTCCGTCCTGGAGCGCCGTCCCGAGATCGGCCTGCGCCGCGCGCTCGGCGCGACCAAGGGCCAGATCCGGATCCAGTTCGTGACCGAGTCACTGCTGCTCTCGCTGCTCGGCGGCCTCGGCGGCACCGTCCTCGGAACGCTGATCACGGCCGCGTACGCGCTCTCGCGGGGCTGGCCGACGGTGGTGCCGGTGTGGGCGACGGCCACGGGCGTCGCCGCGACGCTGGTGATCGGGATGATCGCGGGGCTCTATCCGGCGGTACGGGCCAGCCGGCTCGCCCCGACGGAGGCTCTGTCCGGCACCTGACCGCCGTTCCGGGGCCGCTCGCCCGGCCCCGGGAGCCGCCCGTCGGGGCCTCGCCCTCGTACGAAACCCGCCCCACCGTCACGCGGTACGTCCCGCCCCCCGTGCGGAACCCGCCCCACCTCGGTCCGGAAGCGGCCAACATGCCCCGGGAACCGTCTGCCGTCCCGGTTCCGCCCGCGGCCGCCCGGAATGGAGGGGTCCTGCGAAGCGGATGGTTCCCCTCTCGCCCCGGGGTGCCGGGCATTGCCCCAACCGGAATTCTGCAGAGAATTGGCCACCATGGCCGGACTGCTTCTGCGGAGTCCGGAATGATATGTACCGGCCATTTCTGAAAAGCGACCGGGCTCGCCGTAGGGCATTGAACAAAGCACGTCTCACGGCAAGTCTTCTCCCTGTACCCGAACGAACTGACCCGCCCGGCACACAAGCCCGGCGGGAAATCCACGAGTTCAGGGAGAACAAATGAATCTTCGGACAAAGGTCGCCGCGGCGGCCGTCGGCGTCATCGCAGCCACCGGCGGCCTGGTCCTGCCCGCCACGGCCGTTGCCGCGCCGACCGGTGCCACCGCCTGCAGCATTCCCGGGTGGGGCGTCTACGACGGCAAGACCGGCGGCACCACCTCCAACGCGGTGAACATCCGCTCCGGTCCGTCCACCGGCTGTACCGCCCTCGGCCAGGCCCAGATCAGCCATGCCCTGCGCTACGACTGCTGGGTGAGCGGTGAGAACGGCACCTGGTCGCACATCTACGACTACGCGACCGGGTACCAGGGCTGGATCAAGGACAGCCTGCTGAACGGCAACGGAGCCAGCGCCCACTGCTGACCCCGCTTTTCGGCCCGCCGGTGACCGGTCCACGGACCACGTGACCCGGTCCCCTGGTCACGTGGTCCGTCGCGTGACCGGGGGACCGGTCGGGGTCACGGGGTCGCCCCGCCCCGCACGGGCAGCGCGACCGTGAAGACCGTTCCCGCCCCCACTTCGCTCTCCACCTCGATCCCGCCCTGGTGGTCCGCCACGATCTGACGGGCGATCGAGAGCCCGAGCCCGCTGCCTCCGGTGGCCCGGCCGCGCGCCGCGTCCGCCCGCCAGAACCGGTCGAACAGGTGGGGCAGATCGGTCGCCGGGATTCCGCTGCCGGTGTCCCTCACCGCGATGCGCGCCAGCCCGTCCCGCTCGGTCACCTCGATCCGTACGCTGCCTCCCGGAGCCGTATGCCGCACCGCATTGCCCACCAGGTTGCTGAGCGCCTGTCGCAGCCTCCCCGGATCGCCGTACAGCCGTACCGGCACCGGCGGGACGGCCGCCGAGAGCTCCACCCCGGCCGCCGCGGCGAGGGCGCCGTGCGCCGTACGGCACGCCTCGGCCAGCACGCGCGCGTCGACGCCCGCGCGGTGGTACGTGAGGACGCCGGCCTCCGCGAGTGCCAGGTCCTGCAGGTCGTCCACGATCCGCTGTTGGAGCAGCACCTCCTCGTGGAGCGAGTCGAGCAGTTCGGCGTCGGCCGTCAGGACCTCGTCGCGCAGCGCCTCCAGATAGCCGCGCAGATTGGCCAGCGGCGTGCGCAGTTCGTGCGCGATGTCGCCGACCATGCGCCGCTGCCGCTCCTCGCTGGCCTGGAGCGAGCCGGCCATGCGATTGAAGGAGCGACCGAGCTCGGCGATCTCGTCCTTTCCGGCCTCCGGTACCCGACGGGCCAGGTCCCCCTCGCCGAGCCCGCGGGAGGCGGCGGTCAGCGCCCGGACCGGCCGGAGCACCGTCCGGCTCAGCAGCAGCGCCCCCAGGACGGCCGCGGCGGCGACTGCGACGGCGACGGCGACGGTAGGACCGACGGCCAGCGAGCGCCCGGTGCCGTCGAGCGCGCCGAGCCGGACGGTGAGCGGCTGTGGGGCGACCTTCGCGGTCCGTTCGGCGAACAGCCGGCGCAGGCAGTCCGTGCGCGCGGCTCCCTCCTGGCGGCCGCAGGCGGCCTCGATGGCGGCGCCGTTCTCGCGCAGCTCGGCGGGGTCGCCGACGGCAGCCGGGCGGGTGCAGGCCCCACTGCTCTCGGCCGGGCCCGTGCCCGCGTCCGCGTAGTCGGGTACGCCCAGGGAGCCGACACTCATGGTGACGGCCCGGCCGGCCCGGGTCAGACAGCCCGCGTACGTCACGCTCCGCGTGTACTGGTCGATGGCCGACGCCGTCATCTTGGGCTGCGAGGGGACGAATCCGCCGCCGGGGAAGACCGGTTCGGGGCGCGGATCGACGAACAGCGGGGCCGCGGTGCCGCCGGCCCTGGGCTCGCGGCCGAGCAGCACGTCGGAGTCGGCGAGCTGGGCGCCGCCCGCGTCGGTGATCCGGATCCGCTGCCCGGTGTCCCGCGCGAGCGCCCGTACGGTCCCGCCGACACCGTCCCAGGTCCCGTGGCCCAGTGCGTACTGCCTCAGCTCCTCGGTGATCCCCGCGACGACCTGCCGATCGGCTGCGGCCGACTCCCTCACCTGTCGGGTGACCTGTGCGAGGGTCAGCCACGCGGTCGCCGCGGTGGCGGTGACCACGACGAGGAGGAAGAGCGCGAACACCCGGACCCGGAAGCTCACGCGCCCGCCCCCGTGCCGTCGGCGAGCCGGTACCCCCGCCCGTACACCGTCTCGAGCAGCCGCGGCCGCCCGGGGTCCGTCTCCAACTTCCGCCGCAGGTTCATCACATGGGCGTCGACCGTCCGTTCCAGGACGCCCCGGTCCAGGCTGAAGACGTGGTCGATGAGCTGGGCCCGGGTGAAGACACGTCCCGGTTCGCGGGCGAGGACCTCCAGGAGGGCGAACTCCTTGGCGGTGAGCATCACCGGCCGCCCGGCGACGTGCACCTCGAAGCGTGCGGGGTCCAGTTCGAGGGCGCCGACCCGCAACGGCCCCGGCCTGGCGGCGCCCGCGCCGCCGGTGTGGGACCGGCGGAGAAGCGCCCGGACCCGGGCGGTGAGCTCGCGCGGGCTGTAGGGCTTGGTGAGGTAGTCGTCGGCGCCGAGGTCGAGGCCGAGGAGCAGGTCCTCCTCGGTGCTCCGGGCGGTGAGCAGCAGGATGGGAACGTCGGAGCCCTCGGCCCGCAGAATGCGGCACACGTCGAGCCCGTCCACGTACGGCAGCATCACGTCCAGAACGATGAGATCCGGCCGGTTGGCCCGCGCCATTTCCAGCGCACTCCGCCCATCGGCCACGACGTGGACCGCGTTTCCCTCCCGCTCCAGATAGATCCGGACGAGCCGTGACTGCTTTTCGTCGTCCTCGGCGACCAGAATGCGTGCACTCACCGATTTCCCCCACCCCGGACCAGGAATTCACTCAAAAGGCGACGGGGCAACGTTATTACACGGCGTCGGCAGCGGTCACACCGACGGCTCGCCGAAATCCCGAGGTTGATCCCGAGCAAGCGCACGTACCCATCTCCGCGTAAAAGATGCTGGTCCGGGCATGGGTCGATGCCCAAGCGGTCTGGGTGAAGGCTTCAGATCCCACGATCAGAGGGTTACGTTCCGGTCCTCCCTGAGGAAGGAACCCTCGTCGTGCGATCCCTCTTCCGCGCCCTCGGCGCGTCCGCCGTCGCCCTGGCCCTCGCCGCCCCGCTGGCCCCCGTGGCCGCTCACGCCGCGCCCCGGGCCTCCGTACGGGCCGGCTACGGCTCCAGCACCTCCAGCCGTGTCCTCGCCATACCGGGCACGGTCAACTTCCGTGACACCGGCGGGTACCTCACGTACGACGGTGAGAGAACGCGGTGGGGGGTGCTGTACCGCTCGGAGACCCTGTCGAAGCTCCCGCCGGAGGGCGTGACCGCGCTCGGCCAGCTCGGGCTCGGCGGAGTCATCGACCTGCGCACCGGCCTCGAGGTCCAGGTCGACGGCCTCGACCGCCTCCCGGCCGGCGTCACCTCCATCGCCCAGCCGGTCGACGACACCAACCTGTTCGCGTTCATCGGGCAGATCGTCCGCAGCAAGGACCCCGCCTACCAGCAGGCCCAACTCGGCAACGGCGCGGCGGAAGCCCGGATGAGCGCGCTGTACCGGGGCTTCGTCACCAACCCGGCGAACCGTTCCGCGCTCGGCGCCGCGATCCGGTCCGTCGCGAACTCCACCAAGCCGGTGGCGTTCCACTGCTCCGCGGGCAAGGACCGCACCGGCGTCCTCGCAGACACGATCCTGCGCGCGGTCGGCGTCCCGGCGACCATCTCCGAACAGGACTACCTGCTCTCCAACCAGCTGCGTGCCGCCTCCGACAAGGCCCTTCGGGATCAGGTGAAGGCCGGCGGGTACATGCAGAACCCGGACCTGCTCATCCCGCTCCAGGAGGTCCGCAGCCCGTACCTCGCCGCGTTCCGGGACCAGGCCGTCGCCGACTACGGAAGCTTCGGCAGCTTCCTGACCAACGGCCTCGGCCTCGACATCCCCACCCTGATCAAGCTGCGCGAGCGAATGGTCGACTGACCGACCCGGAAACACCGGCTGGGCCGCAGAGTCGCAGGCAACAACCATCACCGCACCTACGGCCACCATCAGCCCGGATGAAAACCATTGGTGTATCCCGCCATGCCCCAGGACCATGAGCTGCCGCCGTTCCGAGCCGGGACGGCGGTCACTCATGTGCCGACCTGGGAGGAACCCTGCATGACCCTTGTGCCGACAGTCCGACGCGTGCTCGGCGGCGGCCCGTTCGCCGAGATCGGAGAACCCGCCCTGGCCGTCGTAGACGAGCGCTCGCGGACGGTCGCTGTGGGCGGGGACCTCGGACATCTCCAGTGGATGGGCAGCGGGACCGCGGACTCCCGGTGGACGGGGCACCGAATCGGTGTCTACGAGCAGGACGGGCTGCGGTGTCGGCACCTCGTGCGGTCCCGGTACCCCGTTGGCGCACTCGCCTTCCACCCCGTTCTCCCCCTGCTGGCCGTTGGCACGGGGTGCTACGACGGCGGCTACTCGTTCGAAGGTGAGCTGCTGCTGATCCACCTGGACTCCGGCGACGTGGTGTCCGCCCTGCCGTTCCGGCGGGAGGTGCTCGACGTGGAGTGGCGCAGCGAGACGGCGCTTCGTCTGGTGTTGGCGCCGTTCGACGACTGGGAGAACCCACAGGCACACGAGCAGGGTCATGCGGTCGTTGTGGCCCGCTCGGACTGGGGCGCCGTCGGGCGGGGAGCGATCTGCGGCGAGGAACTGGCCGCCCCTGCGGAACCGGTCGTCCGGCCGGATCACGGCCCGGAGGCCCGCCGCATCCTTACGGAGCTCGCGGCGTCGGCCGATCGGCAGTGGTCCGTACGGCGCCGTGTGTGGGCCGTCGAAGGGACCGAGGACGGCCGCGTGCTGGCCGCTCTGGACGGGGTCCTGGCGGAGTCGTGGCTGCCATCGGGAGACCTGCAATGGGCGGTCGAGGACGAGGCGGGCGGTCGGCAGCTGGTGCCGGCCTCCGACGGCAGTTCGGTCTGGACCAATGCCGAACGTCGCAGTCGCCTCAAGGGAAGGCGTTGGGAGACGGACGCCCCCCGGGTCGCCCGGATCGCCGTCGATACGGGGCAGGTGCTGGAGACCTTGAGTCCGGGGGTGCTGACGGTTCTCGTCGCAGGCGGCCAGAGGGCGGTCCTCAGGCAGTTGGGCGGCCGCCGCAAGCATCCCGAACGGCTGATGATGATCGACCTCGACGGTGGTCCGGAGAACGGTCCGGAAGTCGGCCACTTCGACCTGTTCAATCACCCCTTCGCCGTCCGTCGCGCGAGCCGCCCGTACGTCTTGGTGGGCACTGATCCGGACATGCCGCACAGGGGCAAGTGGGTCACCGCGCTGGGCGCCGACGGGACGTTGCGGTGGCTCTTCGCACACTCCTGGGTTCCGGAGGAGCATCACTTCGGGGGCCCCGCGGTCGAACTCGCGCAGTCCCTGGTCTATGCCGGCGCCGTCCACCACGGTCAGGGGCTCCAACCCGGTGGCGCCTACGTCGTGCGGCGATCCCTCAACGGCTCGGTGCGGTGGCAGCACCGTACCGATCACCCTGCCACTGCCCTCGACACCGACGGGGACACCGTCTACGTGGCCTACAACTCCGGCGCTTTGACGGCGCTGGACGCCGACGACGGCTCGGTGCGCTGGCACACCGAGCTCGAAGTCGAAGGAGCACCGACCGCCGCACTGTCCCTCGCCGTCACGCCCCAAGGACACTTGCTCATCGGAACCGTCGACGGCCGGATCCTCGAGCTCCCACCTCGGCCATGACCCCGAGAGGGCCACACCGGCGCGCACTGAGCCGAGGGAACCGAACTTGCTCACGCAGACCACGATCCGCCCTCCCGGTGATGCTGCCGGAGGCATTGTCCGAGCCTGCCCCTAGAGTCGCCCCAACGTGATCGCGGCGGCGCTGCGACCGGGGGTGTGCCATGCCGTGCCATGCCCCGGACCAGGCCGTCTTACCGAGGAGACAGCACATGGGGTGGGTTCCGGCCGGCGACTACGAAGTCGCCCTCGACGACGGGAAAGTGGTCTGCCGCAACGCGGCGGGTCGCCGGCTGAAGTCGGTCCCGGGGAAACTCGCGGACGACCCGGCCGTGGTCGGACTGCGCCAGCTGGTGGAGTGGCTGGACCGGCACGAACGCCAGTGCGTCGCCGACGTAGAGCGCTGGATGGTGCGCTCGCTGCCCGTGCCCGTCGCGGTCGTCGCCCAGGTGTGGCAGGACACGGCCTGGCGCTCCGCGCTGCGCGACCTCGTCGTCACGGGTGAGGACGGCGAGGTCGCGGGATTCCTCCGCGACGCCGACCCCGTCCGGGGACTCGGCCTGGTCGACCTCGACGGCGACACGGTGCGCATCAGCCCCGAACTGGTCCGCATCCCGCACCCGGTGCTGCTGGCGGACCTGGAAGAACTCCGCGAGTTCGCGGTCGAACTCACCGTGGACCAGCAGGTGCAGCAGCTCTTCCGCGAGGTCTGGCACCGCCCGGCGGACCTGGATCCGGAGACCGCCTCGGTCGACGACTACGCGGGCGGCGCCTTCAAGGAACTGCGGTTCCTGCACGGGCGCACCACCCAGCTCGGCTACCGGGCCCGCGGCGGCCAGGCGGTCTGCCCGGTCGTCGAGGACGGCCGGGCGGTCGAGGCACGCATCTGGATCGGCGACTACGACAGCTACGAGCGGACCGAAACCGGCTCACTGACCTGGACCGACGCCGCGGGCCGGGCCCTGACCGCAGGACAGGTCGGCCCGGTCGCCTGGTCGGAAGGCATGCGCATGGCGGCGGCCCTGTACGCGGGACGCGACATCGAGGACGAGGAGCAGGCGGCATGAACACCGACATGAACACCGGCGTGAACACCGACGACATCACCCGGGCCGCCGCCCTGCTGGACGCCGGGGCGATCCTGCGCGTCGGCTCCGTCGCCCGCGACGACGCCGACACCCTCACCGCCCGGACCTACACCCACCCGGCCCTGGACGACCGGCGCGTGGTGCGCCTGGTGGCGGGCACCCTGGGCGAGGCCGAGGACCTGGCCCTGGACTTCCTCGGACTCGCCCGCGAGCCCGATGCGCCCGAGGTGGGGCAGGTGCGCCGCGAGACGCTGGGCTTCCCCGCCTGGGCCCTGGTCAACGATCCGGCCAACGGCCACCACGCGCTGGCCCTGGTCAAGGACATGGAACGGCTGGCCCGCCAGGCCAAGTCGCGGGCCGGCGCCGCCAAGGACGGCTTCGAGGCACTCGCCACCCGGCTCGGCCGCGCCGTACCGCACTTCCTGCCGACGTTCTACGAGCAGGCCGCGCGCGTCTTCCTCCAGCACGACAACAGCACCTACGGCGCGACGCTCTTCGGCAAGGCGCGCGCCGCCGAGCGCGTCCACGGCCTGCCTGTCGACGAGGAGCGGCAGCGGGCGGTCTTCCTGGAGTTCGCCTTCGCCGGAGCCCTGACCGTCAAGGCGCTCAAGGACCACGCGCAGGACCTGTCGCGCCGCCTCGCCCCGGCCGAGGCCTGGGCGCAGTTCCGCCAGCTCGCCGTCGAACGCTGCGGCGCGGGCATGGCACCGTACGCCGCCCTGCCCCAGGACGCCCGCGCGCTCATCAAGGCCGCGGGCCTGGACCGGGAGACCGCCGAGAGCACCTTCGTCGCGGACCTGATCGCCTCGCCGAGCATCGTGCGGGCCCCCGCGTCCTTCTGGACCGCCTACCGCCCGACCCTGGTGGCGCTCGCCGCCGCACGACCGGAGATCCGCATCCGGCTGCTGGAGATCATGCCGGCCGGCCTCGGCGGCGACCGCAAGGCCGACGAGGCCTGGCTGTCGCTGCTCGCCGAGACGGGCGCGGACACCCTGCTCACCGACGTGCGGAGCACGGACGGCGTCGACCCGGCGGACTGGCTCAGCCGCTGGGCCCTGCACCGCAAGCACGGCTCGTCCAGCTCGCAGCGGTGCGCGCGCACCCTGGCCCTGGTCGAGCGGATGGCCCCCCGGCTGCGCGCCGACGGCCGTCCCGCCGACCTCTTCCAGGGACGCTGGCACGCGGGCGCCGACCTGGACCTGCTCGACGCCTGCGTCGCCTGGGGCATCCCCGTCACCGAACCGGCGCCGGGTGCCAACGTCCACCTCCCGCTGGCGCGCTGGATCGGTGACGACACCCCGGGCCGCCGCGACCTGACGGCCGTCGCCGGCCGTCCCCGCTTCCGCGGACTGCTGTACGACGCGCTGAACGGCCTGAACGGCCATCGCACGGGGGACTCCGTACTCACCGCGATCGCCGCCCACCCGGTGCTCGGCGCCGTGCTCCACGACTGGCTGCGCGATCGCACCGCGGAACTCACCCGTGCGGCAGGACTGCCCGGTTCACGGGCGGCGCTGCGGCGCCTGTCGTCCTTCCGCGCGGTCGCCGGCCAGGTCAACCCGCGGGCCGTCGCCGATATCGCCGCGTACGACCTGGCGCCGGTCCTCGCGGCCACCCTGCGCGCCGGCGTCCTGGACGAACTGGGCTGGCCCGCCCTGGAGGAGACCTACCGGCGCCTCGACACCGACCAGGCCGACCAGAACCACTGGATGGTGGTCGCCGAGGCCTGGCCCGCCCTGGTCCTCGCCAACCGCCACACGGCCGTCGTGGTCGGCCCCGAAGGGGTGCTCCTCGAACACGAACTGCGCCTGCCCGCCGACCTGGACCACTGGCGCCGCCCCCACTTCCGCTACACCGACGGCGAACTGCTGGTCATCTGGACGCAGGACGGCAAGCAGCGCGCGTACTGGTCGACCCGCCCCGCCGAACCCTTCACCCTCGGCGGCGAGCAGCTCCCGCAGTGGTGGAACGGGCAGGAGGTCGACTCCCCGTCGCTGCCGCTGCCCGGCGGCGGCCGCGCCACCGGCGGCCGCACCCTGCACGCGGGCGACACCACCCTGCCGTCCACCCGCCCCGTGCTGGGCGACGGCACCGGACACTGGCGCCAGGGCAAGCAGGGCCGAGACCACTGCTGGGTCGAGTACGACCCGGCGGGCGGCACCCACGGGCGTGCTTCGCTGCCCGCCTTCCTGCAGTCGGGAATCCGCGACGGCGCCCGCCTCGTGACCGAGGAATGCGAGGTCCTGCCGCTGCTCCCGGGCCTGGAGACCACGCCGTTCGGTACCGACGGCACCGTCCTGGGCCGCTGGGTGCGCACCGAGGGAGAGGACCCCGACCGCCGCATCACCTCCGGCACCCCCGACGGGCGGACCTTCACCCTGCCCGCCGAGCCGGTCCGCCGGGACCCCGTACCGCTGGGCGCCCTGAGGCTGCCGGGCGGAGCCGCGCCGCTGGCCGCCCTCGTCGGCGGCACCGTCGAGCTGTATCCGGAGGACGCCGTCACCACCGACGCACTGGGATCGGTCCCCCTCGGCGAACGGGGCGGCGAGTACGCCGCCGGCACCCGGTACGTCCCGCCGCCCGCCTTCTGGCACGCCCTGCGCCCGCGCGACGAGCAGGGCTCGGCGGCCCTGCGCACGGTCACCGACGCGCAGATCGCGACCCTCCTCGACACCGTCGCCACGGCGCTGGCCGGACGGAAGGCCGCGGTCGCCGCCGACACGTCGTACGTCGGCCCCTCCGCGGACGAACTTGTCGAGGCCGCCGTCGCCGCGGCGCTCCCCGCGCTGACCGACGCCCGGCTGCTCACCGGCGTGAGCGCGCTGGTGCGCACGGCCGCCCACCACCGCGCCGCCACCGCCGCGTACGCCACACCCCCGCAGGACCCGCAGCACGGGGGGAAGCCGTACGGCGACGGGATGTACGCCGACCACCGGCCCGTCCACGGGGACGACGCCACCCTGACCGCCGCCGTCGCAGGGATCGCCACATCGGGCGGATACCGGTACTGGGGGCGCGACGAGAAGTGGAGCGGCCTCCAGCAGATCCTCTCCGTCAACCAGGTCCTGTCCGGCAAGCCCGCCGACGGCAAGCCCCTGCCCGACTCCACCGCGCTGCCGGCCCTCGGCGACGGCTGGACGAGCGAGACCCGGACCGTCCCCGGCATCGAACTGGCCTGGCTGCCCTTCCTGGACGCCCTGGGCCCCCTCGCCTACCGCGCCGCCGCCCCCACCACCACCGACGAACACCGGGAGGCGCTGCTGCTCCTCCTGGAAGCGGTCGCCACCGGCCCGCTCACCCACCCCGTCGGCGCCCTGCGGCAGGTCCTGCTCTGCGAGGAGGACGGCGAGGACCGGGCCGACAAGAACAAGAAGCAGCGGATCGGCCAGGTGCTGCGCCGAGGCGACCGCACGGTGGTGATCCTCGGCCGGGAGTACACCCAGCGCGACGACCGGGTCCACTGGCTCGCCCTCGACCACGACCCGGCAGGGGAGTTCGGCCAGATCGCCGACTTCACCCACCACGAGGACCGGCGGTACACCCCCGCCCTCCCGCACGAGCGCCTGCTCCCGCTGATCCGCCTCGTCCGCGAGCGCGGCGCCGCGCCGTGGCGGCCCGAGGCGCCCGCCACCCTCGACGCCGCCACCGGCATCGGGCCCGCACAGGCGACCCTGCTGGTCGCGGCGGGCACCGGCGAACCGCACGCGGACGCACTGACGCTGACGGGTCTCAAGGCCCGGCAGGCCGAGCGGGCCCACGACCGGCTGAGCGCGCTCGGCGCCGCCAACCGGCTGGCCCTGCTGGACGCACTGCTGCCCGCCGACCCCGCCGACCTGTGGGAGACCGGCCCCGACACCACGGCGGCCGCCAAGACCTGGGCGGAGCACCTGGGGTCACTGGTCCGGCTCCCGGAGGACCTGGGCGACGTCCTGGCCGGCGTGTCCATCGCGTCGGCGGAAGCCGTCCTCAACCCCGATCGCACCACGTGGCTCAGCCGCACCACCGTCATGCGGCTCGACAAGGACGGCGACCTCGTCGCCGAGGACCCGGCCGCCGTCCCCGGCCGCGGCCACCTCACGAGCGCGGTGGCCGCGCTCAGCGGGCTCGCGTACGGGCTGCCGTACGGCCATCCGCTGCGCGCCCACCTGCCGGCCGGGCTCGCCGCGCTGCGCCGGCGCCTCGCCGACCCCGGGCTCATCCTCGACCTGGACGTGGAGTGGACGGAGAAGGGCACCGCGACCGCGCTCCCGCTGCGCACCGCGTACGGCATGCCCGCGACCGGAGGGGCGGGAGCCGACGGCCTCACCCGCCTCGGGGACGCCCTCGTGCTGCGCCCCTGGTACGGCGACACCGAGATGACGCTGGTGCGTACGGCCGGGCTCACCGGCGCGGACGATCCCGTCTTCGGGCTGCTCGAAGGGCTGGTCGGTACGGGCCGCGCCCACAGCTTGGCCGCGGTGCGGACCCTGCTCGGCGACGACCTCGAACAGGCCGTCCTGGCCGGTTCGGTTCCCGGCGGCTTCACCGGCTACGCCCAGGACCCCGCCCGCTCGGTCCCGGAGCTGGTCGCCGAGGTCGCCGCGACCCACGGACTGGGCGACGACGCGGCCGTGCTCTACCTGCAACTGCTCGCACTGCCCGACCCGACCGACCGCGACCGCACCCGCTGGACCGGGTGGACGCCGGGCCGGTCGAAGAAGGCCAGGACCGAACTGGCCGCCACCGGCCTGGTCCTGGAGGCCAAGCGGTCCCGCGCGGGCCGGACCCTGTTCCTGCCCTGTGGCTGGCACGAATTCAAGGCCCCCGCCCTGCCGGTGGAGACCTGGAAGGAACCCCTCTACCCGCTCCGTGACCGCACCCGGGCCGTGCCGCACCTGCCGGTGCCCGCCCTGTTCGCCCGCGCATGGGGCCGCGTCAAGGACGGCGACGCCCCCGCCTTCGAAGAACTCACCACCCGTGCCACCCGGAAGGGCCGCCGCCGATGACCACCGACACCACCGTTTCCGCACCCCCGTCCGCACCTCCGTCTGAAATCGCAGCCGCCCGGCAGGTCAGCCCGCCGGAGGACCGGCACGCCGCCGAACTGGCCTTCCTCGCCGCCTACGACGACGGCCCCCGCCCGCCCGCCTGGCTGCTGACCCCGCGCGCCGTCGTCACCTTCGTGATGGGCAGCGCGGGCGAGGCCCTGCGCCTGCCCGAGGGCGCTGCTGCCCCCGACGGCGTCCCGCGCAAGCTGGTCGTCGAGCAGAAGTTCGTCGGCGACCGCGCCCTGGTGGAACGCTGCGTCGTCACCCTCGCCGGAGAACGCGGGCTGCTGCTCGTCGGCGAGCCCGGCACCGCCAAGTCGATGCTCTCCGAGCTGCTGTCCGCCGCCGTGTGCGGCACCAGCGGCCTGGTGGTGCAGGGCACCGCGGGCACCACCGAGGACCAGCTCAAGTACGGCTGGAACTATGCGCTGCTCCTGGCCCAGGGCCCCACCCGGCAGGCCCTGGTGCCCTCCCCGGTCCTCACCGCCATGACCCGTGGCGCGGTGGCCCGGGTCGAGGAGATCACCCGCTGTCTGCCCGAGGTCCAGGACGCCCTGGTCTCGCTCCTGTCCGAACGGCGCATCGCCGTTCCGGAACTGGCCGGCAGCGCCGACGCCCTCGCCCACGCCGCCCCCGGCTTCACCCTCATCGCGACCGCCAACCTCCGCGACAAGGGCGTCTCCGAGATGTCCGCGGCCCTCAAGCGCCGCTTCAACTTCGAGACGGTCGGCCCCATCGGCGACCTGGACGCCGAGACCGCCCTGGTACGCCGCCAGGCCCACGCGGCCGTCACCCGGGCCGGTGCACCCTTCCAGGTGGACGACGCGATCCTCGAAGCACTCGTGACGGCCTTCCGTGACCTCCGGGACGGCCGGTCGGCCGAAGGCTGGGAGGTCGAGCGCCCGTCGACGGTGATGAGCACCGCGGAGGCGGTGTCCGTAGCCGGTTCGCTGGCCCTGGCCGCCGCGTACTTCCCCGGCGACCGGGACGTGCTGTCCCTGCTCCCCGGGCACCTGCTGGGCGTGGTCCGCAAGGACGACCCGGCCGACGCCGCCCGGCTGCTGGGCTACTGGGACGGTGCGGTGCGCCGCCGCGCAGAGCAGGGTTCGGCGACCTGGCGCACCCTGTGGGACCTGCGCCCGGCCCTGGAGGGCTGACACCATGACCGCTGCGCCCCCGGCCCCCGCCACCACGGCGGAAGCCTTGACCACGGCGGCCCCCGCCACCAGGGCGGAAGCCGCCACCAGGGCGGAAGCCGCCACCACGGCGGAAGCCGCCACCGCCCCGTCGGACTTCACCACCCCGGCCATGACTCCGGACGAGGCGGTGGAGGCCCTGACCGACCCCACCGCCCCGTACCTCATCGGCGTGCGCCACCACGCGCCGTCGCTCGCCGCCGTCATGCCGGAACTCCTGGACGCGGCGAAGCCCGAGGTGCTGCTCGTCGAGCTGCCCGCGGATCTGCAGGAGTGGCTGCCCTGGCTCGCCCACGCCGACACCCGGGCCCCCGTCGCCCTGGCCGCCGTCCCCGCCACCTCCGGTGGGGCCGGTGGGGCCGGCGGCGGGGCCGGGCGCGGGCCGGCCTTCTACCCGTTCGCCGATTTCTCTCCCGAACTCGTCGCCGTGCGCTGGGCCGCCCGCCACGGCATCCCCGTGATCGCCTGCGACCTGCCGCTGTCCGACCCGGCCCGGCACGAACCCCGGCACGAACCCCGGCACCCGGCCGCGGCGGGCCACGACGGCCCCGGACTGCACGAGGCGCTCACCGCTCGCCTCACCGGCCGTCCCGGCGAGGACCTGTGGGACCGCCTGGTGGAGACCGCCGCCCCCGGCTCCCCGCCCGAGGCGCTGCGCCGCGCCGCCCTGCTCACGGGCTGGGCGCTGCGGCACGACGCCGAACGGGCCGGGGCGGTGGCCGCGTCGGACCTGGCCCGCGAGCGCTGGATGCGCGCCCGGATCCACGAGGCCACGGCCTCCGGGCGCCGGGCGGCCGTGGTCGTGGGCGCTTTCCACACCCCGGCGCTGCTGGGCCCCGGGACCGGCCCGGTGCCGCCCGCGGACGCGCTCCCCAACGGTCCGGCCTGGACCGTTTCCCTCATCCCGTACACCTATCCGCTGCTGGACGAGCGGTCCGGCTACCCGGCCGGCATCCGCGACCCCGAATGGCAGCACCTCGTCCTGGAGGCGGCGGGCCGTCCCGCCGCCATCGACGAGGCACTGCTCACCACGGCCGTACGGATCTGCGGCGAACTGCGCGCGCAGGACCACCCCTCGGGTCCCGCGGACGCCCGCGAGATCGTCCGGCTGGCGGGCGACCTCGCCCGGCTGCGCGGCCTGCCCGCACCCGGCCGCGGCGAACTGATCGAGGCCGTCCAGACCGTACTGGCCCAGGGCGAACCGCTCGGCCGCGGGCGCGCCGTCGCCCGCTCGCTGGAACGGGTCCTGGTCGGCACCCGCTCCGGCCGGCCCGCACCCGCCGCCCCGCGCAGCGGTCTGGCCCCGGCCGTGGAGGACGCGGTCGAGGCCCTCGGCCTGCCCGGCCCCGCCGACACCGGCCCCGCCGCCCGCGACCTGCGGCTCGACCCCCTGCGCTCGGACCTCGACCGCCGCCGCGAACTCCTGCTGCGCCGGCTGACGGTCTGCGGCATCCCCTACGCCTCGTCGACGCCCGTGACGGGCGCGGGCGCCGGCGAGGCCGTGACCACCCGGTGGGAAGTGCGGTGGACTCCGGCCACCGCCGCCATGCTCACCGCCGCCGGAGTACGCGGCGTCACCCCGGCCCAGGCCGCCGAAGGCCTGCTGCGCGAACGGCGCCGCGCCGAACAGGACGACGGCGGGCCCACCGCCGCCCAGAGCATCGACGGCCTCGCCCAGGCCGCCGCCTGCGGACTGCCCGCGCTGGCCGACGAACGCCTCACCGAACTGGGCGAGGGCGTACCGGCCACCGGCACACTGCCCCAACTGCTGGCCGCCCTGGCCCTGCTGGACCGCATCCGGGCCGGCCACATCGCCGGACTCGGCCCGGACCCGGACCGCGCCGCGCGATCGGCGGCCGTCGGTGAACTGCTCACCTCGGCCGCCGTCCGCCAGGTCGACGGCCTCACCGGCTCCGACGACCCCGACGACGCCCGAGCACTGCTCGAACTCGCCCACCGCGCGGACGTCTTCGGAGGGATCCGGCTCACCGACGCCCTCACCCGGCTGGCCGCCGAGGGCTCGCCGCTGATGTCCGCCGCAGCCGGAGCCATCCGCGTCCTGCTCGGCCACGAGGACGCCCACGCCTTCGGGACCCGCACCGCGTCCTGGGTGGACGCGGCCACCGACGCCGCCACCCGCACCGCGCTGACCGCCCGCCTCACCGGCCTGCTCACCGCAGCCGGCCCACTCCTGGAGACCATGGCGCCCGTCCTCGACCCGGTGCTGGACCGTGTCACCGACCTCGGCGACACCGCCTTCCTGGACCGCCTGCCCGCACTGCGCGGCGGCTTCGACACCCTCAGCCCCGCCTCCCGCGACCGCTTGCTCGCGGCGGTGGAGGACCGGCTCGGCGACGCCGCGGGCGGGGTCACCGACACGGACGGCATCGACCCGGCCGCGCTGGCGCTGTGGACCCGCGCCGACCTCGCCGCCCGCGCGACGCTGGACCGACTGGGCCTGCTGCCCTCCGCCCCCCAGCCGGATCCCGACCTCCGCGGGCCGAGCGCGACACCGCCGCACGACCGCGACGGCCGCCCCGCCGAACCGTCACCAGCTCCCCAGGCGGAAGCCGACGTCGACGTCTACGGACCCTCCGCGACGCCCCCGCACGACCGCGACGACCGCCCCCGGGAATCGTCATCGGCCCTCCCGGCGGAGCCTGCGACCTCCGACCGGACCGGTACGCCACCGCACGCCCCCGGCCGGCCACCGGCCCCGGACACCGCCGCCCCCGCGGCCGCGCAGCGGCCCGGCCTGCCGCCGGCAGCCTCCCCGGCAGCGCCCGCCGCATCCGGGGGAGCGGCGGGGCGGGCCGCACCCGCGCCGGACCGCGTCCTGGCCCCCGCAGACCGCTGGCGGCTGGTACTCGGACGCCGCACCGACCAACTGCCCCCATCCGCAGCACCGCTGGCCACCGCGCTGGACGAGCTGTACGGCACCGGCCGCGGCGAGGGCTCCCGCGGCGATCTCGGCGCGGGCAACCGCGGCGGCCGCGAGGCGCCCTACCCCGGCGTCCGCGAATGGTCCGAGGAACTGTCCGCCCTGTTCGGCCCCGGCATCCGCGAGGAGGTCCTCGCCGCGGCCGCCGCGTCCGGCCGCCGCGACGTCCTGGGCGAACTCGACCCCGACAGCGTCCGCCCCTCAGTCGACCTGCTGCGTACGGTCCTCCAGCACGCGGGCGGCCTCCCCGAGGCCCGGCTCGGCGCACTCCGCCCCCTGGTCCGCCGACTCGTCGACGAACTCACCCGGCAGCTGGCCACCCGGCTGCGCCCCGCCCTGACCGGCATCACGCTGCCCCGCCCGAGCCGACGCCCCGGCGGCCGGCTCGACCTGGCCCGCACCCTGCGCGCCAACCTCGCCACCGCACGCCGCGCCCCCGACGGCAGCGTCCAGGTCGTTCCCGAGCACCCGGTGTTCCGCTCCCGCGCCCGGCGCGCCGCCGACTGGCGGCTGATCCTCGTCACCGACGTCTCGGGCTCCATGGAGGCCTCCACCATCTGGTCGGCCCTCACCGCGGCCGTCCTGGCCGGGGTGCCCACCGTCTCCACCCACTTCCTCGCCTTCTCCACCGAGGTCATCGACCTCACCGACCACGTGCACGATCCGCTGTCCCTGCTGCTGGAGGTACGGGTCGGCGGCGGCACCCACATCGCCGCCGGGCTGCGCCACGCCCGCACCCTGGTGACCGTGCCGTCCCGCACCCTGGTCGTCGTGATCAGCGACTTCGAGGAGGGACATCCGGTCGGCGGGCTCCTCTCCGAGGTGCGCACCCTCGTCGGAGCCGGGTGCCACGTACTCGGCTGCGCGAGCCTGGACCACACCGGCCGCCCCCGGTACTCGACCGGTGTCGCCGGGCAGCTCGTCGCCGCCGGGATGCCCGTCGCCGCCCTCAGCCCGCTCGAACTCGCCCGCTGGGTAGGGGAGAAGATCGCATGAGCCAGGACAGCCAGCACCTGCCCGCCGTCGCGCCCGCCGTGACCGCCGAGATCGTCGGCGCGCTCTCGCCCAGGCTGCGCAAGCGGCTCGACGCCGCCATCACCAAGATCGCCGACCGGCCCGTCATCCGCGACGGCGACACCGTACGGATCACGGTCGACGACGAGACCGACCTGGAACTCCACGCCCCCGCCGGGGTGGTGACCACGGCGGACGCCATCCGCTGCGGCTGCCTGCTCGCCCCGGGCTGCCTGCACCGGGCGGCGATCGCGTCCGCCGCGCCCGTGGCCGACCCCGAGGCCGCCCCGTCCTCCGACCCGGACGCCGGCCAACCGTCCCCCGGCGAGGCCCCCGGAGCCCCTCAGCCGCCGGAGGCCGAAGAGAGCACGGCCACCCCCGAGCAGCGTGCCGCGGCCGGCCACCTGTGGGCAGCGGGCGCCGCCCTGCTCGACACGGGCATCGAAGGCGCCGGAGCCGTCCTGCAGTCCGAACTGCTGCGGGCGGCCCACACCGCCAAGCTCGCCGGCCTGCCCCGCCCGGCCGCGGCCGCCGTCTCCGTCGTCACCACGCTGCGCTCCGCCCGCTCCGCAGACCCCGCCTACCGCCTCGCCGACCTCACGGCAGCCGTCCTCGAACTGCTCGGCACCGCCCACCGGCTGCCCGACGCCACCGGACCTGAACTGGCCGCCCTGCGCGGCACCGCGCGGCAGACCTACGTACCGGACGGATCCCTGCGCCTGTACGGCCTGTTCACCGAACCCCTGATCACCGCCGGCGGCTACGCGGGCGCCATCACCTGGACCGCCGCCGCCGACGGCCGCCTCTACACCGTCTCGGACATCGCCCCGGGCGGCCCCGGCCGAGCCACGGCGGCAGCCGGGCGCACCGTACGCCTGGGCGACACCGCGCTCACCCACCGCCAGTTGTCCCACGCAGGGCTGGCCCTGTCGGGGGCCACGGTCTCGCCCACCGGCCGCCTCGGAGCGGGCACCGGGGTCAAGGCGGTCCAGGCGGCGGGCGCGGCCTGGACGGACGAACCCCTCGCCGCCCTGTGGGCACCGCCCGCCGCCGAACAGATCGCGCGCGCCCTGCACTCCCGGGCACCGGGCGCCGACCTGCTCTTCCTCGACGTGACGATCCTGGGCCCCGCCCGCGAGACCGGCGGCGACTGCCTCCTCGCCACGTGCGGCGACCTGACGCTCCGCCTCACCGCGGCCCACGACCATCCCGCGCTGGCGTACCGCGACAACCTCCGGATGCTCGCGGCCCTGCCCGGTACGCGCCTGCGCGTCGTCGGCCGCCTCCTCCCGGGCTCCCGGCCCAGCCTCCGACTCCTGGCGGCCGCCCACCCGACGGATCCCGCCCGGCGCGTCGACCTGGGCCTGGACCGGCTGCAACGTGCCGACCTCCCCTCGGCCCCGCCGCCGCCCGTCGCGCAGGTCCCCACCGGCCGGGAGGCGGACCAGGCCCCCCTCCACCTCCTGCGCCGCCGCCTCGAGCAGGCCGTCGCCGCCGGACGCCCCTTCCTGGCCGTCCCCGGATCGTTGTCGGCCGACGCCGGGCAACTGCGCCGCTCGGCCCTTCCCACCGCCGCCGATCTCCTGGCCGGACTCCAACGCACCGCCACCCGGCGCGCCCGCGACCCCTTCGGCCGCCTGCTCCCCGCCGACCCGACCGATTTCGCCCGCGCCTGGCTGGGCGCGGCCCTGTACACGGAGGCTGCCGAGACCTCGCTGTGTGCGGCGGCATGGCAACAGGAACGGTGAGGGCAGCGGCGCCGGGGGAGCCCGTCAGCAGGCTGCTCGGGGCCGCTACGGGCGCCGGGCGGTGGCGAGGCCGAGCGAGGTGACGACGAGGGCGAGCAGCGTCACCGCGGCGAGGGCGGCCAGGGTGTGCAGGTCAGGGTGGGCCACGGACTGGCCGCGTCGCGCCTGCCAGGTGAGGACCGCGAACAGACCCGCGTACCAGAGGGCGAAGCCGCCGACGAGCCGCGTGCGGACGCGGCTGCCGAGCGGTCGGCCGAGGCGGGTGCCGGACAGCTGCACGAGGACGATGAGCAGCAGCAGGACGTGGATGGCGTGCATGCCGACGAGGTGCGGCACGCGGAGGTCTCCACCGGTGAGGCTCCAGCCGGTGAGCGGCATGCCGTGGCCGTCGGGATCGCCGATGCCGTGGCCGCCGCTCAGGACGACCGGGTTCCCGGCCGCGTCCGCGACCGTACGCGGCTCACTGGCAAGGGTGTTGAGCCAGGCCGCCACGGCCATCCCGGCCGCGGCCAGCGCGAGCCCCGCGCCGAGGGCGATGCGCAGCGCGCGGTCCTCGTCCGACTGGAACAGGACCAGTGCCGCGATGACCAGGGTGGCCGCGAGGAGCGGCATGACACCGATGGAGAACGCCGTGCCGACGGTGCGGGCCACGGCGTCGGTGTTCTCGTTGAAGTGGCTGTACGTGCCGTGGGCGGCGGCGTAGGCGACGGCGCAGACGTCGATCACCCCTGCCGCCGCGATGACGCTGCCGGTCCACCAGCCCAGCCGGCTGCCCCTGATCAGCCGGCTCAACAGCCAGGCCAGCGTGACCCCGTACACGCCGAAGGCGAATCCGAACTTCATGGGCTTGAACCAGACGGACTCGCCCATGAGTTGCCGGTCGTCGATGAGGATGCCGACGGCGGCGACCAGCGAAATGGCAAACATCAGTGCGGCGTTGAGCATCAATGGGCGATGCCAGGTGCGTAGTCGTGCCGGTGCGTGGTTCACAGGTCCTCCGGAGGCCGGCGCTGGTGAGTGGCCGCCAGGCTAGGAAGGGCGGCTCCTCGGCTGCGTCCTCTGCCGGGGGCATCCACAGCACCCCCGACGGGGTGCCTGACCGGGGCGAAGTACCCCACTGGGACGATGCGCACCCCGCGGTCCCCGGCTAGCGTGCGGGCGACAGGGCCGTCGGCTTCCCGCGCCCGCACACCCCTCGGCTGGAAGGACCTCGGCTCCGATGCACCGACACGTGCCCCACCCGACCACCTGGTGGCCGTCCCGCGCCCGGCCGCTGCCGGCAGGCCGGCCCCCGTTCACGCGCACCGTGGTAACGGACGCCGTCCTCGCCTCGGTCTTCTTCGCCGTCATGCTCGTCGAACAACTGGGGCCGGACGGACGCCCGGACAGCGGGACGACCACGCGGACCGTCCTGCTGTGCGCCGCGGTCGCCGGACCGCTGGCCTCCCGCAGGACGGCCCCCCTCGCCTCGTACCTGGTGGGCACCGCAGCCCTGTCGGCCGAAGCCCTGTGGGGTCTGGAGAACGCGGTCTCCCCGTACGCGAACCTGATCGGGCTGTACTCCCTCGGCCTGCACGCGAGCCGGATCCGCGCCTGGTGCGGTCCGTTCGCGGCATTCCTGGGCATGATCGCCTACTTCACCGGGCAGGAGCAGCGCCCCTTCTGGGCCGCGGTGCCCGCCGGGGTGCTCTTCCTGTGGCTGCTCGTGTGGGCGATCGGCTTCGGCTCCGCCCGGCGGCTGGAAGAGCGCGACGCCACCCAGCTGCGACTGCGGTCGGAGGTGATCGCGAGCGAACGAGCACGCATGGCACGCGAGTTGCACGACCTCATCGGCCACACCGTCAACGTGATGCTGGTTCAGGCCGGCGCCACCAGACGGCTCCTCAGCCGTGACCCGGAGCGGGCGCGCGAGGTGCTCGCACAACTGGAGGACTCCGGCCGCGAGGCGCTGGAGGAACTGGACCGGGTCCTCGGCCTGCTGCGCCACGGCTCCACCTCCCCGTCCGTGCAGCCCGGGCTCGGCGACCTGAGCCGGCTCACGTCGCGCATGGAGCAGGCCGGGATCACCGTGGCGGCGCGCGTGGAGCCGGGCGGAGCCGAGCTTCCCGGCAGCATCGACATGTCCGCGTACCGGATCGTGCAGGAGGCGCTCACCAACACGGTCAAGCACGCCCGCGCCGAGTCCGCCGACGTGACGGTCCGTCGCGTCGGCGACCTTCTCGACATCGAGGTCAGCGACGACGGCCACGGCGCCGGGAACGGCTACGCGCCCGGACGCGGGCTGCTCGGCATCGCAGAACGGGTCTCGATCCTCGGCGGCCGGCTCGAACACGGGCAGGGCGAGCACGGCGGGTTCCGCCTGCGCGTCCGGCTCCCGGTCCGATGACGGGGCCCGCCATCGGGCCCGCGGCATCCCCGGGCCCGGACTCCCACCAGCGCCGGATCAAGGTCGTCGTCGCCGACGACGACACCCTGCTGCAAGCGGGCCTCGCCCTGATCCTCGGGACCGACGACGACCTGGAGGTCGTCGGGCAGGCGACGGACGGCCTCCGAGCAGTCCGTCTGTGTCACGAACTCGCGCCCGACGTCGTCCTGATGGACGTACGGATGCCCGGGATCGACGGGGTGGAGGCAACGCGGCGGATCGCGGCCGCCGGTCTGCCGACCCGGGTGCTGGTCCTGACGACGTTCCACCACGACGCGTACGTATGGAGCGCGATTCGGGCCGGGGCGAGCGGCTTCCTCCTCAAACGCGCCTCGCCCGAACGCCTCATCGACGCCGTACGGACCGTCGCGGCAGGCCAGGCCGTGCTGGACCCGGCCGTCACCCGCGACATCTTCACCCGTCTCGCAGCCCAGCCCGACCCCGGCACTCACCCGCCGCCGTCCGATGCCCGCCTGGAGAGACTCACCGCCCGGGAGCGCGAGGTACTGCGGCAGGTCGCGCACGGCCTGTCCAACACGGAGATCGCCGAGCTGCTCTCCCTCGCCGAGTCCACCGTCAAGACCCACGTCAAGCGGATCCTGGCGAAGCTCGATGCCCGTGACCGGGCACAAGCGGTGGCCATCTCCTACCAGACCGGCCTGATGCCGCCCTGACGCCCGGCCCGGCGCACGAACGGCCCCGCCGCCGGTCCTCGACGTGGATCCGTATCGAGGACCGGCGGAGGGTATGTCGGCGGCCGTCGCGGTGCCGGACGCGATGGCGGCCTCGGCTCCGAAGAGCCTGGACACCGCCATGACGAGCGCCAGAGCGCCGGCGGTGTTGCGCAGACCGCCTGGTCCTGGTCCGGTGCGCGGCGAACGGACGCGCCGGAACGGCGCGCCCGTGCCGCGGGTGGTCAAGATTCCCCCAGAGCAGAATGGCCCCCCGGTGAGGCGGGCTAGGGCCGGTGGACGGGCGGCGGGGTTTTGGGGTCGATGGGGACGGGTGCGTCGCCCGGGCCGAACTTGTACTTCCGCATGGTGCAGGGGTTGCCGTCGGCGTCGTACCAGCCGGGGAAGACGCCCTCGTTCATGAGGGTGTAGTCCTCCGAGCCGCTCAGGATGCTGGTGGTGTAGTCGTACATGTCCTCGACGCTCTTGCGTGATCCCTCATCCGGCTTGTCGGCCATGACGGCTCCTCCTGTGTTCGCGGGCTGCCGCTGTGGCTGCCCGGCGGACAGACTGTGCCCGGCCCGTGCGGCGCGTACACGGGGCTCGCCCGAACGCGGTACCCCGGCAGCGGGGCCGCAGTGCAACGGGGTGAGCGCCCCGCGTGGAGGGGGCTCCCTTCGGGCCGGCCCGCCGGTCACCCGCAGCCACTGGATGATGGCGCGACCGTTCACCGTCGGCCTCCTGGTCTCCTCTGACCGCCAAAGATCGCCAAACGGATACCCCCCGGGGTATTGAGTGATACCCTGGGGGGTATTGGATGGCAGGGGGATGTACTAGGAGGTTCTTCGTGAAGGTCTTGATCGTCGGAGGAGTGGCAGGCGGAATGTCCGCCGCGACGCGGTTGCGCCGCCTGGACGAGGAGGCGGAGATCGTCGTGCTCGAGCGGGGCCCGCACGTCAGCTACGCCAACTGCGGACTGCCGTACTTCCTCGGAGGGGTCATCGAGGAGCGGGAGGCCCTGCTGGTGCAGACCCCGGAGGCCTTGCGCACCCGCTTCCGAATCGACGTCCGGGTCCGGCACGAAGCCGTCACCGTGGACCCAGCCGCACGGACCGTGAACGTACGAGACCTGGAGACCGGCAAGCAGTATGCGGAGTCGTTCGACCGGCTCGTCCTCAGCCCGGGCGCCAGGCCGTTCGTGCCGAACGTGCCCGGCGCCGACCGGGCATTCACGCTGCGCGACGTCTCGGACACCGACCGCATCTCCGCCGAGCTGGACACGGGCGCGCGCACGGCCGTGGTCGTCGGCGCCGGGTTCATAGGCGTGGAGGCAGCCGAGAACCTGCGCCGCCGCGGACTGCGGGTGACCCTCGTAGAACTCGCCGACCAGGTTCTCCCGCCCCTCGACCCGGAGATGGCGGCGCCCCTCGCAGCCGAACTGCGCGCGGCGGGCATCGACGTCGCACTGGGCACCCAGGTGAAGGAGATCCGGACTCACGACGTCGTCCTGGACGACGGCCGGAGCGTCCCCGCCGATCTCGTCCTCATGGCTGTCGGAGTACGTCCCGACACGGGCCTGGCGAGCGCTGCCGGACTCGGCATCGGCCCGCGCGGCGGCATAGCCGTGGACGAGACCGGCCGCACCAGCGATCCGGCGATCTACGCCGTGGGTGATGCCGCGGAGAAGCTCGACGCGCTGACCGGGGAAAGCACGCTCGTGCCGCTGGCGAACCTGGCCAACCGGCACGGCCGGCTCGTCGCCGACGCCATCGCCGGACGCCCGGTGAAGGCCCGCCCCGTCACTGCCACCGCGGTCGTCCAGGTCTTCGGCCTCACCGCGGCGGCCACCGGGTGGAACGAGAAGCTGCTGCGCGCAGCAGCCCGCCCCCACCAGGCGCTGCACCTGCACCCCGGTTCGCACGCCGGCTACTACCCGGGCGCCTCGCCGATCGCCCTCAAAGTGCTGTACGACCCGTCGGATCTCCGGATCCTGGGAGCCCAGGCGGTCGGCGCGGACGGGGTGGACAAGCGGATCGACGTGCTCGCGACGGCCATCGCGGGCAACCTGACCGCCCCCGAACTCGCCGACCTGGAGCTGGCCTACGCACCGCCGTACGGGTCGGCGAAGGACCCGGTCAACATGGCCGGGATGATCGCCGAGAACCTCGCAACCGGCACCGACCGGACCGTTCAGTGGCACGAACTGGCGGCTGTACGGGACGCGGGCGCCACCCTCGTCGACGTCCGCACGGCAGCCGAACACGCCCGGGGCGCCATCCCCGGCGCCGTGAACATACCCCTCGACGAAATGCGTGAGCGGAGCGCCGAGTTGCCCGACGGTGACCTCGTGGTCCACTGCCAGGTGGGCCTGCGCGGGCACACGGCCCTGCGTCTGCTCGCCGGGCTCGGCCGCGACGCCGCCAACCTCGACGGCGGCTACGCCACCTGGGCCGCGGCATCGGCCGCATGAACCCCCACGCACGACAGCCGGCAGCGCAGATCAGCGCCCTGTCCGCCACCCACCTTGGAGAAGCATGACCACCCGCCTCACCCCCGCGGAACTGCACGCACGCCCAGCAGCCGACACCCTGGTCGTGGATGTACGCACCCCCGGCGAATACGCCGCGGGGCACGTGCCCGGCGCGATCAACGTGCCGGCCGAACACCTCGACGACCTCCTGCCCGACCTACGGGCCGCCGCGAACCGGCGCCGCATCGTCCTGGTGTGCGCGGCCGGACACCGTTCGACGGCAGCCTGCGCACAGCTCGCCGAGGCCGGCATCGAGGTCGTCGGGCTCACCGGAGGCACACAGGCATGGAGCGCCGTGGGGCTGCCCGTCGACACCACCCCGCACCAAGGCCGTGCGGTCTGGGCGATGGACCGCCAGGTACGGTTCGCCGCAGGCTCTCTCATCCTGGTCGGCATGCTTCTCGGCCGCCGCGCTCCCAAGGCCCGTCTGCTGGCCGCCGGGGTCGCCTCCGGCCTGGTCTACTCCGGTCTGAGCAACACCTGCGGCATGGCGGCGCTCCTGGCCAAGCTGCCGTTGAACCGTCCCGCGCCCGGAGCACTGGACGCGGCCCGCGCTACCCTGCGCTCATGAACGCAAACCCGGCGGCGACGGACGCCGTCCTCAAACGGCTGCGGCGCGCCCAGGGTCAGCTGGCCGGAGTCATCGCGATGATCGAGGCAGGACGCGACTGCAAGGACGTAGTCACCCAGCTCGCTGCCGTCTCCCGCGCCCTGGACCGAGCCGGCTTCAAAATCATCGCCTCTGGCATGCGGGACTGCATGAACGCCGCAGACGGCGAGACGCCACCCCTCACCGAGGTCGAGCTGGAGAAGCTGTTCTTGTCCCTTGCATAAACACGATCGACGGCGCCCTCGGGTACAGGAGAGCACCCCGGATCCCGGTCCGGGGTGCTCTCCTGCTCGGCGCCCGTCGTCGGAGCCGGCGTCTGCCGGACCCCGGACCCCGGTGAACGGTCGCGTAGACGACCTCTACTTCCGGCTCGCCGGGCGGTCCGCCGGAGAGAGACCGCACGCGTCGGTGCCGTCGGTGTCGACCGGGCCGCGGGGCAGCATCCGGTCCAGCCACCTCGGCAGCCACCAGTTGGCCCGGCCGAGGAGGGTCATGGTCGCCGGTACCAGCACCATGCGTACGACCGTGGCGTCGATGAAGATCGCCGTGGCCAGGCCGAGCCCGAACATCTTGGTGGAGGGGTCATTGGCGACGGCGAAGGACAGGAAGACCGCCACCATGATGAGGGCGGCCGAGGTGATGATCCGGGCGGTGCTCGAGACGCCCTCGACGATTGCCGTGCCGTTGTCGCCGGTACGCAGGTACTCCTCGCGTACGCGGGAGAGGAGGAACACCTCGTAGTCCATCGACAGGCCGAACAGGATGGCGAAGAGGAACATCGGGATGAACGACACGATCGGAACCGTCGCTTCCAGCCCGATGAGTGCGCCTCCCCAGCCCCACTGGAAGACCGCGACCATGATGCCGTAGGCCGCGCCGATGCTCAGCAGGTTCAGCAGTACCGCCTTGAGCGGTACGAGTATCGAGCGGAAGACCAGCATCAGCAGCAGGAACGACATCGCCAATACGGCGGCGACGAGCACCGGCAGGCGTTGGCTGGTGCGTCGGCCCACATCGGACAGGCTCGCGGTGGCGCCGCCGACGTGGGCCCTGGCCGGGCCGTGCCCGATCGCCGTGGGCAGCACTTCGGTGCGCAGCCGGGCGATGGTGTCGGCCGTGGCCTTGTCCTGAGGGCTGGTGGTCGGGAACACCACGAGGGTCGCGATGCCGGTGGCCCGATCGATGTGCGTCGGCGCGACGGATGCGATGCCCGGATCCGCCGCGACCGCCCCGACGACTCGGTCGACCACTCCCGGATCACCGGCGGGGTCCGCGGCGATGACGAGGGGACCGTTGGTGCCCGGGCCGAACCCCTCGGCGACGAGGTCGTAGGCGCGGCGCTCGGTACGGCTGTGGGGCTGTGAGCCGTCGTCGGGAAGGCCGACGCGCAGGCCGAGTACGGGCAGCGTCGCGGTCAGCAGCAGCCCCGCGGCGCCGATCGCGTACGGCACCGGGTGTCGGCTGACGTGCCCGATCCAGCGCCGCCAACCGGCGGCGGGAGCGGCGCCCGCCACCGTGTCCCGCCGCCGAGCGAGTCGGCCCGGCTTCCAGGTCTGCAGGGCCCGGCCGATCCGGCCGGCCCGGGCCAGGCGTGGGCCGGCGGCGCGGAGGAAGGCCGGCAGCAGCGTCACCGACGCGACCACCATGGTCAGGACGACGATGGAGACGGCGAGCCCGCCCACCGTCATGAACGGCACGTTCGCGACCGCCAGGCCGAGGATCGATACGACGACGACGCCGCCGGCGAAGACCACGGGCCTCCCCGCCGTGGCCACCGCGCGCCCCGCCGCCGCGTGGGGATCGAGCCCGCGAGCGAGGTACTCCCGGTGCCGGGCGAGCACGAACAGCGCGTAGTCGATGCCCACTCCGAGCCCGACCATGCTGCCCAGGACGGGGGCGAAGGTCGGGACGTCCGTCACCCCCGCCAGTACCGTCATCGTGGCGACCCCGATGGTCAGCCCGAAGACCGCCATGCCGATCGGCAGCGCGGCGGCGACGAGCGAACCGAACGCCAGGAACAGGATCGCGGCCGCGGCGAGGATGCCGATCAGCTCGCTCGCGCCGCCGTCGGGGTCGGAGAAGGCGTAGAAGAGGCTCCCGCCCATCTCGATGCGCAGGGGCAGCTCGGCGCGCAGCCGGCCGCCGAGATCGACGAGGGCGTCGAGGTCTTCGGCCGACAGCCGGCTCTGGTCGGGGTACTGCACCCGGACGACTGCGATCCGCCCGTCGGCCGAGACGAGGCCGCCGCGCACAGCGGTGTCCCCGGGTGCGTCCAGTGCCCCCGCCGGGTCGCTCGTGCCGAGCACGTGCGGCAGCCGCTGCACCTCGGTCTGCAGCCGCGTGAGAGCGGTGCGCGCACTGCCGTGGTCGAAGAACGTCGCACCGCCGTCGAGGGGGGTGACGACCAGTTGGGCGGTCATCCCCTCCTGGCCGGTGCCGGCCCGCTCGATCAGTTCCGCGGCCCGTTGGGAGTCCAGCCCCGGAGCGGTCATCGAGTCCGCGGTCCGCCCGCCGAAGGCGATCGCGGCGAGGACGGCCAGCGTGGCGGCGATCAGCCATGCCGCGATCACCCGCCAGGGATGGCGTGCGGCGCTTGTGCCCAGGCGCAACAGGGCTTTCGAGAGCATCGGTTCCTCCAACCACCTCGGCGGCCGTCCTTGTACGGCCGCCGGTGCCAAGGCTCGTCGCCACGGCGCTCCGCGGCATCGGCTCGCGGGCCGCCGATCCGTCGGCCCCAGGGCGGAGTGACGCCCCGTCCTTTCGGCCGATGCGCGGCACGGCGCGGCCCCTAGGCTGAGAACCGTGCTACGAGACGACCTGCGAACCCTGTGGACCGAACCCCGGCCGCCCGACGCGCCCGCCCGGGTGTGGCGGGACTGGGCGCTGCTCGCCGTGGGCCTGGGCGGTGTGGTCCTGGAGGCCACCCTGCGCGAGAACGTCGTGTGGCGGCCGGTGGCGGTGGTGTTCGCCGTATGGCTGTGCCTGCTGCCCTTGTGGCGCCGGACCCGCCCACTGACGATGGTCAAGCTGGCGTTCGGCTCGGTGATCCTGGTTCAAGTGGCCTCGCTCGTCGCCGCACCGCGCGAGTCGGTCGGCCTGGACACCGGCGCGGTCGTGCTCGTGCTGGTGTACGCGCTGCCCCGGTGGGGATCGGGACGGGAGATCGTGCTCGGCGGCGCGGTGATCATCGCGGCCTGCACCCTGGCGACCGTCACGGACGAGACCCCGGTCGTCGAAAAGGTCGCGGGCTTCGCCTTCCTGCTGCTGAACGGCGTGGTCGGGGCTGCCGTGCGGTTCCGGGTGACCGCTCGCGAGCGGCAGTTGGACCAGGTGCGCTCCCGCGAGCGCGAGCAACTCGCCCGGGAACTGCACGACACGGTGGCCCACCACGTGTCGGCCATGGTGATCATCGCCCAGGCGGGCCGGGTACTCGCGGGCACCGACCCGTCCGCCGCCGTCGAGGCGCTGGAGGGAGTCGAGGAGGAAGGGGCGCGCACGCTGGAGGAAATGCGCGCCATGGTTGCCGCGCTGCGGGACCGCGGCGTCGGCGCCGAGCTGGCGCCGCCCGCCGGCGTAGCGGATCTGGAGCGCCTGGTGCGGACCCCGGGTGGCCGTCTCAGGGTGGACCTGGGACTCGACGGCGAGCTGGACGCGCTGCCCCCGGCCGTGGACGCGGCCGTCTACCGCATCGTGCAGGAGTCGGTGACCAACGCGATGCGCCATGCGGTCGACGCGTCCGAGGTCGTCGTCCGGGTCGCCGCCGAACGGCACACGGTACGGGTGAGCGTGCGCGACAACGGCCAACGCACCGGTCGGGGCCGTGCCGGATACGGGCTTGCCGGACTGCGCGAGCGCGCTGCCCTGCTGGGCGGCACACTACGAGCCGGCCCCGGCGCCGACCAGGGCTGGCACGTCGAAGCCGAGCTGCCGAGAGGGAGGACCGAGAGCGGTGCCCATACGCGTCCTCGTCGCTGACGACCAGACCATCATCCGCACCGGGCTGCGGATCATGCTGAACGCCCAGCCCGACATCGAGGTGATCGGCGAGGCCGCCGACGGACAGGAATCGGTACGCCTGGCCCGCGAACTACGCCCCGACGTCTGCCTGTTCGACATCCGCATGCCCCTGATCGACGGGCTGGAGGCCACCCGCTTGGTCGCCGGCCCGGGCGTCGCCAACCCACTCACCGTGGTCGTCATCACCACGTTCGACCTCGACGAGTACGTCTACGGCGCGCTGCGCGCAGGCGCCCGCGGATTCCTCCTCAAAGACACGGGACCGGACCTTCTGGCCCAGGCCGTACGGTCGGCGGCCGACGGCGAGGCGCTCATCGCCCCCAGCGTCACCGTCCGCCTGCTCCAGACCTTCGCGGACCTTCCCGCCGGCCGGCCCGCGGCCCAGCCGGTCGCCCCCGTCACCGCCCGCGAGGAGCAGGTGCTCCTGGCCGTCGCTCGCGGGCTGACCAACACCGAGATCGCCGATGCGCTGCACATCAGCCTCAGCACGGTGAAGACGCATCTGGCCAGCCTCATGGCCAAACTCGGGGCCCGCAACCGGGTCGAGATCGCGATGTGGGCCTACGAAACGCGCCGCATCCTCCCCGGAACCTGAGCGGGCTCAGCCTTGTCGTCCTCGTACTCCTCCTAGGGTTCGTCACCGGGGTCCTTGAACTCGTCCGCCAGGCGGACCCGGCCTGCGGCTGGGTCGCGGACTTCGCCTACGGCGCGGCACTGGCCTACATTGCGGTCACCTTCGTTGCACACTCCCTCCAGGCCGGGGAGGTCATTGCCGCCGAAGAACCGGTCGATCCGACGATCACCGCCGCGGGCTCCTATCTGCTGTACGGCTCGATCGGCCGCATCCTCACGGCGGTGTTCCTGATCGCAGCCGGATATGCCGCGGTTCGCTCAGGCCTGCTGTCCCAGTGGGCCGCCCGGTCGGCCTACGTCGTCGCCCTGAATCAACCTGGGCACCCGGGATGGGCCTCGGAGAATCGGCGGTGGAAGTGTCAGCGGACAAGAGCGCGGCGGCTACCTTCCGACTCCTGTGGGAGACCAAGGAGAGCGCTTGGTCCTCTCTCAGCGTCGGCGGCATCGTCGAGGCCGCCATCGCGCTGGCCGACGCCGAAGGCCTGGGCGCGGTGTCGATGCAACGGGTCGCCGGCGAACTCGGCTACACCGCGATGGCCCTGTACCGGCACGTCCCCGGGAAGGATCAACTGGTCGCCCTGATGGCCGACCGGGCGCAAGGCAAACCCCCGGCCCGGGGAAGGAGTGGCGCGCCGAGATCCTGAACTGGGCCGATGCAGCCTGGGACTTCTACCTTGCCCACCCCTGGATGCTGCGCGTGGCGACCACCGGGGCCCCGACCGGTCCGAATGAGCTGGCCCGGATCGCCACCGAGATCGTCCCGTCCGGCTCCGACTACGGGAACCTGCTCGCCCAGGTCGTCCAGCCCGACGAGTTCCCCACCCTCGCATCCCTGATGACCTCGGGCGCCATGGAAGACGACGGCAACGTCAGACCCGCCCTGGACTTCGGCCTCAAATCTCGTCCTCGACGGCCTCAAGACCCACACTTCCTGACTCCGGCCTGTCACCCCGGCCCGAGCCCGTTCACAAAACCGCGATGGCCACCGGGGACGTGTTGAGGGAATGGTTCAGGCCCGGGCCCCCTGAGGGAGTCCGGGCCGCGTCAGCCGGCGTCCACGACGAGGTCGGCGCGGTGGCGGCCCAGGGCGACGAGGCGGGCATTGGGCTGGTCCGACCGGGCCACCCACGCCCTCGCGTACGCCGGGTCCTTGCCGTGGCGGACATGCCGGTCGACGAGGCGCTGCACGCGCAGGGTCTCCTCCGGAGCCAGGTACCAGGCCTCGTCCAGAAGATGCCGTACGGGGGCCCACTCCGGCGCCTCGTGGAGCAGGTAGTTCCCCTCGGTGATCACCAGGGGGACGCCCGGGGCGACGGCGATGCTGCCCGCGATCGGCTCCTCGAGCGAGCGATCGAAGGCCGGTGCGTACACGGCGGGTCCGCCGGGTTGCCGCAGCCGGCGGAGCAGGCAGACGTACCCGGCCACGTCGAACGTGTCCGGGGCACCCTTGCGCTCGGCCCGCCCGAGCCTCTCCAGCTCTGCCTGCGCGAGATGGAACCCGTCCATCGGCACCACGACGGCGCGCTCCGGCCCGAGCGCGTCCTCGATCAGCGCGGCCAGGGTCGACTTCCCGGCTCCGGGCGGTCCGGCGATGCCGAGGATCCGCCGGGAGCCCCGCTCGGCCAGCAGGCCGGCCCTCACGATCAGCTCCGATGTCTCCACGGAGCCATCCTGCCCGAGCCCCGGCCGGCGACGGAGTCGCCCCAGGTGCCGGGTCGGCGGAGCAGGGCGGCATCGCCCTGCTGGCCTCCGGACAACAGGAGGAGTAGCGGACCGGTTGTCAGTGGCCTGCTGCATGATGCGGGGCATGTGACGGCCCGTCCGACCGAGGGCTTTCGAGGCCGTCAACTACGGAGGGAGGGTGCTGTGCGCAGGCCGGTCACCGGCGAGGTACACGTTCATTACGCTCAGATCTACGTGCAGAGCGATCAGGACAACGGCTTCCCGGGCCTCTCCGAGGCGTTCGCGGGCCAGAGCGTGGGGCTGTGCGGGGCGGCGGTCCCGGGTGTGCTCTGGCTGATCACCGGGCTGCACACGGGCAACATCGCCTTCGACGTGGAGGTCCACGACGAGGAACCCGCGCTGGACCCGGTCTGGGAAGACGTCGTGGAGGTGTCCTTCCACCCGGTATCGGAAAGCACCGGTTTGGCGGAGTGGGCGGGCGAGGCAGCGTGGGACCTGAACCTCACGCGGACCGACTACCGGGTGCGGTACTGCGCCCAGGGGATGGACGAAGCACGGAACCTCGACACCAGAGCGTCAGGAGAGCCACAGGCGGACAGCTATCTCCTGCAGTTCTGGCCCGCACCGCCCCGCGCGGACCGCGTGATCCGCCAGACCTCGCAGCACGCCGCCTACTGGCACGACTACGCGCGCGAGCTTCCACCACCCCCCCCACACCGGAGCAGCGAGCCGAGACCGAACCACGCGCTTGATACCGTGGGCTCCGATGTCCAGCGCGCGGTGGCCCTGTTGGCCGCCCGGAGGGCCTGCGGGGCGGCGGGCCTGCTCGGCGTTTCGTGGATCGGCCAGGCGCTCACGGCGCTGGCGGAGGGACGGACGCTGCCGCCACCGTTCGATGACCCGGACCGGATGTGGGAGACCCTGAGCTCCGATCCACAGGTCCCGAGCCGGTCGGTGCTCGAGGCGATACCGTCCGAGCGGCCGCCATACCGTCCGCCGACGTCCCCGGAGGCGGCTGGCTTGGCGCCGCTCCCGGCCGAGAAGCCGGGGGACAACAGGCCGGCGGGGTGGCCCCTTGGCCGGGGACTGGGCGCGCTCATTCCACCGGCCCCCGCCGACGACGGCCCGACACCGACCGGGGGCGGCGGCCACATCACGATGGCGGTACACACCTCCCGTACCCCGCACGGCCCTCTCCGCATCTCACAGCCGTACATCGCTCTTCCCGCCGTGCTCGCCGCCGCCGACCCCGACCCGCTGAAGGCGGCGCTGGACGCGGTGTGGGCCGCGGTGAACACCTACGGCGAGCACTACCTGGAGCTGCTGGAGGAGATCCGGTCGGCGTGCACCCTCGTCAGGTGGAGGCGTTGAGGATGTGGCGGATGATGGCCGCGGCTTCGTTGGGGTGGTGGTCGAGCCAGTCGGTGAGGTGCTCGCGGACGACCTCTTGGACGTAGGCGTTCACCTCGGGATTGCCGAGTTTCGTTCCGGTGGAGCCTTCGAAGACTGGATGGGCGAGTCGTACGGACACCACCGCGGTCAGGCCCTCGTAGATCGCTTCGGTCGTGATGTCCTCGTCGTCCGCGCGCAGATGCCGTTGACGGCGCGCGTGGTCGTTGACGATGTTCGTGAGTGCGCTACGGAAGCCCTGTTCGTGTTTGCCGCCCTCAGGGGTGCGGGTGCTGTTCGCGAAGGAGCGCAACCCTCCCGTGGACCAGGTGTTCCACTCCATGGCGACCTGCACGAAGATCGTCGCATCCTGATTCTCCGACTCGAAGGCGATCGCGGGGGAGTGGACGAGCCTCGGAGGGTAGGGGCTGAGATGGGCGACGTAGGCCCGAAGCCCGTCCGAGTGGTGGTAGCGAACCGGCCGCTCCGGACGTTCGTCGGTGAGCGAGATGGCCAGCCCCCCGTTGAGGAAGGCCAGTTCCTGGAGGCGCTCCGACAGCGTGGCGAACGAGTAGCGGGTGGTCTCGAAGATGTCCGCGTCGGGCAGGAACGCAATCGCGGTGCCGTGTCCGCTGCTCTCCTCGTGCCTCCTCAAGGCAGTGATCGGGGTGCCCTTCTCGTACGCCTGGGTCCAGCGGTGGCCGTCGCGGTGGATCTCCACCGTGAGGCGGCTCGACAGCGCATTGACCACGCACAGCCCCAGGCCGTTGATGCCGCCGGACACCCAGTAGCCGGTACGTGCCCTAAGACCGAAGGACAGTTCCGTCAGTTCGAGTTCGACGGTCGGCTTACCGGTGGATTCCTCCACCTGGACGGGCAGGCCCCTCCCGTTGTTCCTGACGCGAATGCCGCCGTCCGCGGTGATCGTGACCTCGATGGTGTCGGCGTGGCCGGCAAGGTGCTCGTCGACGGCATACGTGACGACCTCGAACACCATCTGGTGCAGGCCGCGCTCGCCGGTCTCGAGGGCCGCGGCTGGGAGCGGAACAGCGTGAAGCTCCCGCCGGAGGCGCGCAGAGGGTGTTCTCGGCTGGACCTGAGGTGCCTTTTCCGCGAGGGTGCGCCCCGTTGGATGCGCTGGGCGGAGTGGGCTGGCACATCATCCACCCCGACCGGACGAACCAAGCCACCCAGTAGTTCGAAGGATGATGCTCTTAACCTATGGGGGAGTGTTTACTGATGGGCTTTCGCAGGCTGTTCGGCATCGCGGACGACGAGCAGGATCCGTCGGAGATCGACACCCAGATCACCACGGTTGCTCCGCAGCCCGGGCAGACGATCGAGGGCCAGATCGTCCTGAAGGGTGGCAGCAAGGGACTCAAGGCGGAACACCCCAGCCTCGCCGTCGTCGCCAAGGCCTATTACTACAACGGGTCCCTCAACGACGACGAGATCACCTCTCTGAGCGCCAAGCGGTACGACTTGCAGCTGGCTCCTGGCGAGGAGACCGTAGTCGCGTTCAGCGGCCGGTTGCCCTGGGAGTGCCCGGTCACCGAACTCTACGGCCAAGCCTTGGGTGTTGATGTCTCGCTCACCACCCGACTCACCTACGGTTCCGATTCCCCCGTCCGTGACCTGGACTTTCTGCATATCGCGGCGCCGCCGCTGTACGAAGCGGTCTTTGATGCCTTCGCGCAGGAGGGCTACTTCGTCGACGGGTCGCAACTGATCGACGCGTACATTCCAGACGTGGAAGCCCAACGCGGCACCCACCAGATCTTCTTCCTGACCGACCGCGTTCGCCCGACCGGTCGGTTCAGCGAGCTGGAGGTGATCTTCCACCAGAACAGGGTGGGAGCCGTGGTGTACGTCCGCCGCGCTGCCCGGTCCACGTACGAGTGGCGGGAGAAGCCCCGAGCGAACACCTTCCCGGCCGCGCACCACGAGGTGGGGCATTGCGACTTCGCGGAGCGGGTCCGCAAAGCGCTCGCCGAACTCCCCATCGTGGACGCCTGACCGATACCGAAAGGGCCTTGCGGCTGGTCCTGGTGGCGGAGCTGGAAGGCCCGGGGTGGGGGAGTGGAGCGGACCCGTCCAATGAGCAGTGTGCATCGTGAAAATCCATGGTCAGGTGGGCTGGTGTGCGTGGATGTCGGCGTGCTCGCGCTGGCCGGCGTCGGGTGTCCAGGGTGAAGATCTTCTGACCGTGCGACTGGGGTGGTTCCGGCATCACCTGGTGGGCGGGGGCAGCCCAGCCCTCCAATGCCGGTCGGCCGTCCGTACGCGGGCCGTACGGGGCACGGGTGCCACGGCCACGTACCCGAAGGCCTCGCCAGGTCCCCGCAGGCGCGTCGCAGCAGCGGTCTCGTCGGCGACGGCGAGGAAGACAAGTGCTTTAGTTCGTAAGGGTGTTGCACCTACCATGCGCACATGGGGGAGATCTTCGAGCAGGGTGAGACCTTGGCGGGTGGGCGTTACCGGATCGATGGGACGCTCGGCAGTGGCGGGATGGCCTTGGTCTACCACGGGTGGGACACGCGCCTCTCCAGAGCCGTGGCGGTCAAGACGATGCGGCCCGAACTCAGCCTCGACGAGGGATACTCGCTGCGGTTCCGGCGGGAGGCGCAGGCCATGGCCGCGCTCGCGCACCCGAACGTGGTGACCGTCCACGACACTGGGGAGGAGCCGCGCGTCGACGGGCCGCCGGTGCCGTACTTCGTCATGGAGCTGGTCACCGGACGCTCACTGGCCGACCGACTGCGCACCGAAGGGGCCCTTCCCGTGGCCGAGGCGGCCAGGATCGCGGACCAGGTGCTGGCAGCTTTGGCCGTCAGCCACGAGCGGGGCATGGTCCACCGGGACATCAAGCCCGCGAACGTACTGCTCGCCGGGTCCGAGGACACGGTGAAGGTGGCGGACTTCGGGATCGTACGAGCCATGGTGGGCGATGACGTGCCGCTGACCGGGACCCGGATGATGGTCGGGACCCCGCAGTACATGTCTCCGGAGCAGGTACGGGGACTGGAGGTGGACGGTCGCTCGGACCTGTACGCGGTAGGCGTGCTGCTCTTCGAAATGCTGACGGGCCGGGTGCCCTTCGACGGCGAGGACGGTTACGTGATCGGCTACCGGCACGTGACGGAGCCGCCGCCCACGCTGGCCTCACATGGGATCTTTGGCCGGCCCCAGCTGGAGACCGTGCTCGCGCGTGCGCTGGCCAAGGGACCGCAGGAACGGTATGCCGATGCCCACGCCATGAGGGCAGCCCTGCGGGTCCCCGGGGCCGCCCCGACGCCGACTGCCCTGAACGTCCCGAAGCAACCGTTCGGGCCACCGCCTTCCGCCCCTCCACTGGTGCCGTTCCCTGGTTCCCCGGCCTCCCTGACTTCCCCAGCTCTCCCGACGGCTGGTCCGGTTACGGCAACTCCGCTGCCCCCCACCCCGGGTGGCGGGGGCGCTCCGTCCGCGGCGCGGCGACCGAGGGTGACCCTGGCCCTGCGGTGGCTGAGGCTGCTCACGGCACTGGCACTCCTGATCGTCTTCCACACATTTATGGCGTATGGAAGCCCCCTCGGATACCTGCTTGTCGTACTCGGGATGCTGCTCGCCCTCCCCGTGGCACGCCGAGGCAGACGCCCCATGGGTACGCCGATGACAGTCGCCATGTCCCTGATCATGTTCTTGTGCCTACTGCAACCGATCCTCGGCCCGAGGGTCACGGACGGCTTCTACGGCTGGTTGGCTTCCCTCCAATTCTGATCCACCAGACCCCACCGGCTACCCCTTCCGGGTAGCCCATTGAGCAGTGTGCATCGTGAAATCGCGATGGCGCCGAGCCCGGCCTCGCGGAGATGGGTGGTGAGTTTGTCGTGACGGCAGGCGGTGATTTCCGAAGGTGCGTCCGGGCCGGAGCGCCGAGGCTCAGACCAGCCGGCCCTTGTCGTCGGCGAGTGCGATCACGAGCAGGCCATGGCATTTGCGCTTGCCGGAGTAGTTTTTCCGGTTCGCCGCCCCGGTGCGGCGGCGGGTACTTATCAGCGAGCCGTCCAGCAGTACCACCCCGCCACCCTTCCGGGCGATCTTCTTCAACGCGCGGTCCAGTCGTGGGGCGCGGGCGGCCAGCAGGCCGACGACCTCCCGCACCCACCGGCCCACGGTGGTGCGGTGGACCCCGTTGTCGCCGGCCAGGTCGCCCGGGCGCTGGTCACAGCGCAGGACCGCCGACACGATCCCGGCGATCTCCCCGGCGGGCAGGGCCCGCCAGCGTGTGCCGATCTTCTTCAGGTGGCTTCCGAGGTCTGTTGTCACCGTGGATCAGGCCCACCGGCACCCCGGCGACATGCCGGAGCCGCTCCGCGTACCCGCGGACCAGGCTCTGCTCGGCAAGGCTCATCTGGGCTCCGGCTCGGACAAGATGCTCCTCCACCGCGTTCGCCGCCGCGTAAAAGGCCGCTTCTGCGACAGCGCGGACTGGCCCCCCGGCCGGGCCGGCTTCGTGGAGGCGGGCGGTCAGCGCACCGGCCTGCCAGCCCACGCTCCGCTGCTCGACCGCATTCAAACGGAGACCCTTGACGGGAGTCCCGGGCACGGCGGTGAGGAGCAGGGCGAGGCTTTCGGCGCGGCAGTCGAGGAGCTGAGGCGCCCGGCTGTGGCCAAGGGTCGGCACGGCGGATCGGTAGGCCAGGGTCTCGCGAGTGAACGCCAGACCATCGGGCGAGACCTTCAGGTAGTACCGGACGCCCTTGCTGGTCTCCAGCTGCCAGACCCGGGAGGAAGGCCGGTCGTGCGAGGTGTCCCGTACGGCCGAGACCGGCCCGAGGCGCTGCTCCACCCACCCTGCCAGCTCGGCCGGGTACTGCCGTGGCGCCTTCACGCGCTTCGCTCCGTCGCCGGCCGGGGCAGCTCCTGGATACGGTGCCCAGGGACTCGGCCGGGGGCCAGGTCGTAGCAGACGAACCACTCGGTACCCAGGATGTGCGCCCGCTCGCTGTCGGGGAGGCCGGTCAGGAGGGCGGGCAGGGAGCGGGGCCGCGCCACTTCGGACCGGTGGGCCAGGATCGCGGCCTGCTTCCGGTCGATCCACGGCCGGACGTCGACCGCCTTCGTGATCATCTCGTCCGGGACCGTACGCAGGCGTTTCCCGGCCGTGGCGACAAGGTCGCCCAGAGCCCGGGCGCCCGCGGCCGGGTACACGGAGAGCCAGAGGCTGCTCGGGGTCCAGGCCGGCCCGGCCTGGGGGTGGAGTTCTTCGATCCCTGCGGAATGGGTGGCCAGCAGGACGATGTGGTGGGTCCGAACGTGATCGGGGTGGCCGGATGCCCCGGTCGGGTCGTGCGTGATGACGATGTCGGGCCGGAATGCGCGCAGGTGGGCGACGACGCGGCCGATCGCCCCGTCGAACGGTGCATCGCACAGGCGTGGCTGTCCGGGGGCGGAGACCGGCACCTGGTGGTCCGCGTAGCCGAGCAGGCGGGGTGCGCCGACCCCGAGGGCCTCAAGCGCCTGGGCGAGTTCCTCGGCGCGATGGGTGCCGGGTGCCCAGGTGGCCGTCACGACGGCGGTGCGGGAGCCGGCTGCAGCGTGCTGCGCAAGGACTCCACCAGCAGCCAAGGACTCATCGTCGGGGTGGGCAAAGATGGCCATTACGGATGGCGTTGGGATGGCTTTCTCCAGTGAGGTCCGAGGTCCGAGGTTCGTGCTCCGGTGCGGCGCCGGAGCGCTTTGGGCGGGGATTGCATGACCAGAGGCCCGCAATCCGGGAGCCGGTCAGCAGGGGGAAAATTTGCCGACGGACGCTCCTCGCCCGCGTTCAGGAGTCCGAGTCCGGCGCTGTGCTGCTCGCCATGCCGATACGCGGGAACGTCGACCGCCGGCTCGAGAAGCTCGACGGTGGAGCGCCCGGTGTCGACTCGATACCGGTCGCCCTCGCCGGGCTGCGCCCGGACGTCGGCGGGGCACGGCGCCGACGCACGCGTAGGAGTGGACCGGATCGAGCCCGGCAGGACCCCGGCCCGCGGTCCCGGACGAAGACGCGGGCCCGTTGGGTCGCGCCCTCGGCAACGTCTCAGACCATTCGGTCCGGGTGTACGCCACGGAGTGCTCCTCGTGGGTCGTTGCGGGCAGCAGTGCGGAAACGTGCCGGTTCGCCGGGACCGTCAGGGCCCGTCGACAGTTCGATCTGGAGCAGCCGGCACCGAGGTGATCGCGGGCAGTGCAGCCGAGACCCGGTGACCTGCGGGCGGGCGCCTACTCCTCCCAGTCCCAGGTGTCGAAGTACGCGGGTACGCCGCTCCGGCGGGCGGCCATGACCGCCTCGAGGCGGTCATGGTCCCGGACCGGCATCAGTTCCCGCCACCGGGCCACCGGCAGGGCCCGGACCTCGTCGTGTTCATCGGGGTCCAGGACGATCGAGGCGAGCTGCCCGGCCGTCAGGCACCCGCCGTCGAAGACGTAGCCGACGGTGGCCAGGGGCCAGGTCTTCCCGGGGAGTCCGAAGACCGCGGCGAGCAGCCGTGGAGGCCCGGCTACGATGATCCCCGTCTCCTCGGCACACTCCCGGACGGCCGTCTCCCAGGGCCGCTCGCCCGGATCGGCCACACCGCCCGGCCACTGCCAGGGGTGGGCGCTCGAGTAGGTGGCGCGCAGTTGGACGGGCCGGTCGTCCTCGTCGGTGAAGAACACGGCCCCGAAGATGCTCGCCTTCGGCAGGCTCGCGGCGAACTCCTCCAGTGGAAGCCACTGCTTGCCGCTCATGCCGTGCCCATGGTGCGGCCCATGCAGCCACCGGTGCGCGGCTCGCTGGAGGGGGTGGGGGTCATGCGGTCATCTCCTGGTTCGGTCGTTCCTCGGCGTCCGGTGCCGGGACCGGCCCGGGTGCCGGAGGGGTGGCGATGGGCAGGGGCCAGGACAGCTGCCCGGGCCCTGACCCTGAGCGGGCACTGACCCGTTGCGTGCCGTCGGGGGCGAGGTGGATCCGGTAGGAGTCGGGGGATCCGGCGGCCCGCCAGCGCGAGGCGGTGTCCTGGATCTCGGCCCAGATGTCCCGTGGCCCGAGGCTGCCTACCGTCCACGCGCCGTCGGGCGCGGGCTCGGCGGTCATCCAGGATCCGCAGGCCGGCGCTCCGATGACGAGATGCTCCACGCCTCCCCGGCGGACCGCTCCGGGGTGCAGGGCGTCGTACGCGAGCCAGAAGCCACGCTCGGTCCATGCCGGCACCTCCTGCCGGCTGCGGGTGACGACGGCGCCCTCACCCGCGTCGATCCGGTCCCGAAACGGCTTGGACAGGTAGAGGCGGGGCAGCCCGTGGCCGGCCCGGTGCCCGTAGCGTGCCGGGCGCAGCTCTCCCGTCACCGTGCCGCCGGCGGTCTTGGTGATGACCGCGAGCGCGGGCCAGGACGGGGACCCGGAGGTGATGTGGGCCAGCGCGAGCCCCTGGGGTGCGAGTTGTTCCAGCCAGGGCGCCGGGACGGCGGGGACCGCGTACGAGGCGAAGATCCGGTCGTACGGTGCCAGGTCCGGCCAGCCGTCCTCGCCCTGCCCCGTGACCAGCGTCGGATACAGCCCGAGGCGGGCCAGGTGCACACGTGCGGCCTCGGTGACGTGTGCGCTGCTGTCCAGCGAGACCACGTACTGCGCGCCGCAGATCGTCGAGGTGACCGCGCACGTCACGCCGGGCCCGGTGCCCAGGTTCAGCACCTGCATGCCCCGCTGGAGGCCGAGCTGCTCCATGAGGCCCGCGGTCATGGTCATGCCGCTGGACAGAGAGGTGATCTCGCCGCCCTTCCTCCATGTCCCGGCTTCCCTGCCCAGGACCGGCTCACCGTCGTGCTGGGTCAGCACGCTCTCCCCGCAGTGCAGGACGTCGAGCAGCTCGGCTCGGTCCGCCGACTGCGCCCAGTCCAGGAGCTTCCACTCCGGCGGAGTCACGTCGTCCTCCGTGCGGCGTACGTACGCCTGCGGCATCAGCACCTCGCGCGGGATGGCCAGCAACGCGTCGCGCACGCGTCCTGGGTGCAGTACGTCTTCCTCTTCGAGGCGGGCGATCATCGCGGCCCGGGCGGCTTGTGGTTCCGGGCCGTTGTTCTGGAGTGGCACGAGGGCTTGAGCGCGGTCGGCGGCAGACCGGTTCATGGGCGGTTCCTTCAGGGAGTCGGAGACGGAGCGCGAGGCGGCTACGGCGCCGGGAACAGCTCAGGACCACCCGAGTTCGGTGTAGACGCGGCCGGCCTGGATCCCTTCGATGGCGGCCGCTGCGTACGGGACGACGCGCTCGGGAAGCCGTGTCGGGTCGTGCCAGTCCCAGGACGTGCAGCGGTCCGGCTCGCGGACCTCGGGTGTGCCCTGCCACCGCCGGGCACGGAGGAACAGACCGATCCGTGGCTGGGCCCCGGGCGCGTCGACCATGTGCACCACGTGGACCAGTTCCACCTCGTCCGGGTCGATCAGCAGTCCCGCCTCCTCTTCTGCCTCCCGGACCACGCAGCTCACCGCGGATTCCTGCTCGCAGTGGCCGGCGAGCAGGTGATGGGTGGAGGCGGCGAACGCGGAGGTGGGGTGGCGCAGCCCGAGGAGGACCTTCCCGTCCTCGCGCTGGAGGTAGAGATGGACACCCACGATGTGCGGGGCGCTGCTGCTCCCTCCCCGTGACCTTGGCCGTTGCTCCGCAACGGCCAACAGTTCCGGATCGGAGTGGGTGTTGGAGGCGGGTCCGGCCGCGTGCCGGCGTACGAGGTCGAGGGTGGAGGGGCTCAGCCTGAGGCGGGTCATCGTTTCGGGGCTGAACCAGGCGACCATGACCCCTTCCCGGAGGTCGACGCCGGCCGGATCGCCGGTCCACAGGCCGCAGAAGATCTGGACCGGGACAGCCATGCCGTTGGTTCCGGTGACCACCTCCACGGCGAACGGCTCGAGCACCGGCAGGGCGAGTCCGGCTTCCTCCCACAGCTCGCGGCGGGCCGTGGCCTCCAACGAGACATCCCCGGGCTCACGGCCACCACCGAGCAGAGCCCAGGCACCCGGCTCCCAGATCCCCTCGACGTCATCACGCAGATGAAGAAGGTACTTTCCCCGGCCGTCATGGATCAGCGTGGAGGCGTTGACCGGCTCGATGCGGCCGTTGAGACCGGAGGCCATGAGCTTCGCGCGCAGTTGCGGGGCCCTGACCTCGTCGAAGGCGCGCCACTCGGCGGCCGAGACCTCCTCCGTCTGCACGGTGACCTCGACGTCCCTGTCCACCAGCTGAAAGACGAAGCGGAAGTCCCAGTGCTGGTGAGCGCCTTCGTCCTTGACCGGGTTGGCGTCGACGCCGAAGACGTCGATGTCGATGGGCAGGGGGCCGTAGGCGGCGGTGGCGCACAGGGCACCGGGCGGGATGCCGGCCTCCTCGTGGACCTCGCGCAGCGCCGTCTCCAGCAGTGAGCGATCACCTGCCTCGACGTGCCCGCCTGGTGCCAGCATCAGCCTGAAGACGTTGTGGTGGATGAACAGGACACGGCGGTCGTGGTCGACGACGACCGCGCTGCACGTGATGTGCCCGGGCATGGTCGAGCGGCTCGTGGGCTCGGCGTCTTCGTCCAGCATCCGCAACAGAGGTGCGAGCGCGGGCGCTTCGACCGGGTGCTCTTCCAGGTAGGCGGTGACGAGAGCGCGGATGTGGGCGGTGGAGGGCGGCAAGGTGACCTCACAGAGATGGCGGATGAGGGGAGCGGTGGGCTGGAGCTGCCGGCGGGGCGCAGAGCCGAGGCACTGGCCATCAGGCGGACTGTCGTGGGTTCGGGACCTGGCTCACCGCCCAGGAGTGTTCGATTCCCAAAGGCGTTTGCCCGGTGTCGATGTCAGCTCCTACGGCGTCCTCCAACTGGGTGGCGGGATGGTACTGGTGCTCTAAAAACGCGCTCATCCCCGGGTCGTAACGGCCGGGAACGGATGATTCATAGAACGAATTTGCGGCTGCGGTGTGCGGGGCGGATCGCGCGGGGCTGGGCGGTCTTGAACTCACGCGTTCGAGTGGAGCCGGTGGAGCGGCACCCGATCGGCGGCTTGCCTGCTTCGGGCGGGTGCCGGCCTGTCAGCCGTGCGGTGGCGGTGGCGGTGGTGTCTGAAGAGGTCTCCGAAGGCGGAGACCTCCAGAGGCCCTGGCTAGCGGGTCATCGATCCTGCGAAAGATCGACGAGCTCCCTGAAACGCCCCCCTTCCACGGCGACGAGCTCGTCGTAGGTGCCCTGCTCGGTGATCCTGCCGCCGTCGAGGACGATCACGCGGTCGGCCAGGCGGCAGTTTTCCATCCGGTGCGTGACGATCACCGTGATCCGGTCCTGCTTCATGTCCCGCAGGCCGGTGAAGACCATGTGCTCACCGCGAGGATCCATCGCCGAGGTCGGCTCGTCCATGACCAGCAGCCGCGGCCGCCGGTGGAACGCCCGCGCACACGCAAGCCGCTGCCACTGCCCGCCGGACGGCTCATGGCCACCCCAGATCGAACGCGCAAGGAGCGTGTCCAGCTGCTGCGGGAACGCTTCGACGGCCTCGCGCATGCCGACCGCGTTCAGGGCATCCCACACGGCCTCCTCACCCCGCACGGGATCGGGCTGCCCGAGGGTGACGTTCTCCCGGGTGGAGAACGGCCAGTAGCCGTAGGACTGGGTGACCAGGCCGACATGCTGCCAGGCGGTGCGCTGGTCGCAGTCGGTGGTCGGGATGCCGTCCCAGGAGACCGCGCCGGAGCTCGGGACGGTCAGGGAGGTGAGCAGCCGGATCAGCGTGGACTTGCCGGCGCCGTTCTCGCCGACGACGGCGATGACCTCACCGCGGGTCAGGGTGAGGGAGACCGGGCCGAGCGCGGGCTCGTCCTTGCCGGGGTAGGTGTACGTGGCCTCCTCGAGCCGGATCTTCTCCGGCCCGCCCTCGATGACCTGAGGGCCGCGGGGCCCCGACTTCACGGCGGCCTCCCTCACGAAGGTCGTGTAGTCCCCGAGGTACAGGGCGTGCTGGAACATCGCCGCCCCGTAGACCACCAGTTGCGACAGCGCTGCGGTCGAGGTGCGCATGGCGACGATGGCCGTGCCGGCCGCGGCGATGGCCATGTACCCGCCGACCACCAGCGCGGCGAGCGCACCGTACGTCGCGACGACGAACACCCCGGAGCACACGGCGGCGATCAGGTAGACGACCAGGTACTGGGGGGCGGAGGACACCATCCGGGAGTCGATGCGCTCGCAGACGGCCGCGTACCAGGCGTGCGCGTACGGCCGCATGCTGTTGCCGCGCAGCTCCTCCGAAAGCTTCGGCGTCGTCAGGTGCCACCGCATCATGTGCTTGATGTTCCGCGAGGCGACCGTCGCGTTGTGCAGGCGGTAGTCCAGGCGTGCTGCGTACACGGACCCGAGGCCGCGCGGGACCACCGACAGCAGGAGCAGCGGCAGCAGCACGGGATGAACGAGAGCGAGCACGGAGGCGACGGCGACCATGTCGATCAAGCCGCCGGTGAACCCCAGAGCATCCTGCAGGAGCATCGCCGATCGTGCGGATCCGGTCTCGGCCGCCTCGGAGCGCTCGGTGAAGTCCGGGGCGTCGTAGGCCTCGAGCTCGACGTCCATGTGCGCGTCGACCATCGCGAGGTCGGCGAGGGTGGCCATGCCGGGGTTCAGCCGGCGGGCGGCGCTGCCGGAGGCGATCGAGGAGAGCGCGCCGAGCGCGGTCATCGCGGCTGCGATCACCAGCGGCCAGGCGGCGGCCGAGATGCGTTCATGGACGCCGTCGCCGGCCAGCAGGGGGACCATCGCCTTGGAGATCGCCGCGAGGGAGGCGGCCGTACAGATCCCGCCAAGGATCTGGGCGGCCACGAGCACGTAGAAGGCGCTGCGGTTCACGGCGAGGGCGAGCCGCGAGGTCTGCTTCAGGGCGGCCGGGACACGGCGGGCCATCTGCCGGAGCGACAGGGATTCCATCGTCTCGTTGTGCTGGCCCCAGGTGTACTTGAACTCCGGTGGTGCGGGGGCCGCGACGGGTTTCTGCTTCACGTCTTGCTGCTCGGACACGCGATATCTCCTTCAACCGGCGAGCTGTGGAGCCGAGTTCGCCCGCTCTCGCGCATGACGAGGAAGCGCGTCTGCACGGTGAGGTGAGCCGGACGCGAGAGGCGGGGGACTGGAGTGAGTGAGTAGAGCGCAGTCCGGGTGCCGGAGCAGCGGGATCTGGCCGACCTCGCGCTGGCGGCCTCCTTGCTGTGGGCGCTGATCATGTCGGGGAGCCGCCGTGCTGCTGGGGCGGCGGCTCCCGGAGGTTGGCTGGAACCAGCCGGTCGGTGGGGTCGACTGCCAGAAATCGCTTGCGGCGTTCGCTTCCCGGATCCGCCCGTCGTCCGAGGACGGAGGCCCGGCACGTCCCCGGCTTGGTTTCCGGGGCCGCGGTAGGGCGGAGTCGATGCCGTGGCGCTCCGGTGCGGTCGGAGCGGACGTGATGTCGCTCGGCGCTGCCGAGTTGTTCGCCCGCGCTGCGGGCGAGGCTGTCGCCCCCGCGCACGCGGTACCCGCGCTGTCCGGCCACGGCTGCGGAACCACGACGCACGCCTCCGGCGTCGCGACGGTCTCGGCGAGGAGGGCTGCGGCACGTCCGGTGCCCCCTCCGGCGGCTCAGGCGATCCGCTCGGCGGGCCGCCTCCTAAGGCAGGGTCGGGATCACCGTCGGCCGCGACTGGCTCGCCGTGGTCCCCGCCGGCCTCCCCGGCCCCCGCCCCCTCCTACGTAGTCCTCCCTACGTACTCCTCGGGCTACTGCCCCGCACCTGATCGGGGGGTAGTGGAGCCCGACGGCGCGGGGCTACCCTGGCCGGGTCTTGGGGGCGCTGTCACCGGGGGGCGACGTTGATCGGTACCGGCCGTACGGGTCTCGCTGCTGCGACCACGGCGGACGGGCCCGCCCGGCGGCTGGCCAGGGCCGCGGTTTCGCTGGCCCCCTTCACCGCTGCCCTCGTCGCCTTCAAGACGACCCTGGACTACCTGCTCCCCGAAGACTGGTTCGCCTCCTCGGCCTTGCGGATCGTCTTCGCGGGGCTCTGCTCGCTGTGCGTGGGACTGCTGCTGCACGTCTGGGGGCAGCGACTGGCCCCCGCTCCGCCGCCCGCCCCGCCGCTCCCGGACGGGAGGCCTCCCGCGGTGGACGCGCGCGAGGTACTCGGCGACGCCGTGCGCGGGGTCCTGGCCGAGTACCGGGAGGTCACCCGGCAGGGCGCCGAACTGGCCGGGTGGTCGCAGTACCTGGACGACCACCAGGTCCCGCCCACCGCCGTCGGTACCTCGTACGGGCTGCGCGTCCTGACCGCCTTCGACGTGCGGGAGCCACGGGCAGACCGGCAGCGCGTCCTGGGCTCCCTGCTGGCCCTGCAGAAACCGGGCGGTGGCTGGGCCGCGAGCACCCAGCGGGACCGGGGACGGCCGGAGATCACCGCATGGGTACTTGCTGCCATGGTCCGTTCCGGACTCGTCGACAGTGCGACGCGCTCCGCCTTGGTCCGGGTGCTGGAGGACATGCTCGACCCGGAGAACGACCCCATGGGCATGGATCGGACCACCGTGGTGACGGCCGCTCTCACCGCGCTCGCGGAAGTGGCACCGGCCTCACCCGCGCTGCCCGTGCTGGCCGAGCGCCTGCTCGGGGCCGGGCACCGGGACGGCACCGGCGCCGGAGCGCGGCAGCACTGGGGCGAGAGCGCGCGCGGACCGGGCCGGTCCGTGGCGCACACGGCGCGCGCGGTGTGCGCCCTGCATGCCTACGCGACCCGTGTTCCGGCCGCGGGCGCCCTCCTCGGCAACGAGATCCGCGCGGGCCTCACCTGGCTGTGCGAGGAGGATCCTGATCTGCGCACCACGGACGAACAACTGCGCCGGCCGGTGGGGGACGGGACCGTGGACGTGCTGGTGATCGGACATTTCACGGCCGCATGGGTCGCCCGGGCTCTGATGCTGCCGATCACCCACGAACTCCCTTCCAGTCAAGAGCGCTTGCGCACCGCCGTGGCGGAGGTTCTGCGAGGATGCGACAACGGGACCTGGCGGTGGCACGACCAGACGCGGCCGATCTGGATGACCTACCAGGGAGCAACGGTCCTACGGGACTTCGCCTTGAGGAACACGACATGGCTGTAGGGGCAGGAAATGCGGAGCGCCACGAACTCGTCGTGGCCAGCTGGAACTTGCACGAGGGGGTGAGTGCGCGAGCGGACGCGGGCCCGGCCGACCCGGCGGTGCTCGCCGAGGTCGCCGCACTGCTCACCGACCGGAGGGTCGATGTCGTCGCCTTTCAGGAAGTCGGCTTCGACGCCCAGGGCTTCTCCGAGCTCCTGTCCCGAGTACAAGAGACGACCGCGCTCCGGCACGTCGTCACCTTCCCCCTGCACGCCTCGTCCTTCTTCCCCGGGCGGCTCGGCGGAGTCGCCCTCGCGGGCCGCTTCCCCTGGCGGGACGTGCGCCGCGTCCTGCTGCCCAACCCCGGGCTGAGCACGGTCGTGGGGGGAAACGAGATCCACAGCCATGACAAGGGCCTGGTCCACGCCACCTGCCGCTGGGGCGACCGGGACCTCGGAGTGACCTCGCTGCACTCCTTCCCCTTCTACCTGTTCGGCCGTGACCCGGGCGAAGCGGAGTTCAAGGGGATCTGGGACGCCCTCGCCGCCGATCTTCGCGTCAGTGCGCGCAGCGGACCCGCTCTGGTCTGCGGGGACTTCAACACCGGAGACCGGGCGCTGGTGCTGGACCGCGGCTCCCTGCCCCTGTCCAGTGCTACGGCGGGCCGGGTCACCTACCCGCGCGGGGCGGTCGATGACGTGCTGCACACGGCCGACGCGGGACGGCCGCTGCGGGCCGAGGCCATCACGAACTTCTCCGACCACAAAGCGCTGCTGTGCGCGTTCGGGAACGTTCCATGACCGGCCCCGCAGGCCCTGCGGCCCCCGACGGTCCTGTGGCACGCCGGGTGCGACGCGCTGTACTGGCCGCCCTCGGCAAGGAGGGGACCCAAGGGGAGTCGAGCGCGATGGTCAAGGACCTCGTCGACCACTGGGGAACCCCCGGCCGATTACGGCCCCTGGTCGCCGAACTCGCCGAGGGCGGCGGTGATCCGGCCGGGCGCGCCCGCCGCTCCTACCCCCACGTCCTCGGCTTCGACAAACTCCTCCTCCTCGACGGCGGCCCCGCGTTCATGCTCCGGGCCCACCTCTGGCACCCCGGCGACGCCTCCGACCGGTCGCGGGAGGACATCCACAACCACCGCTGCGCCCTGGGGTCACGGGTGGTGCGCGGAACGCTCGGGATGGCCCTGTACGAGCCTTGCGCGGACGGCGGGATGCCCGCATTCCACTTCCGGGAGGCGCCCGGTCCCGCGCGATCCGACTGGTGTTTCACCCCCGTCGGACCGGCGCGGCTGCGCCTGGTCCACACAGCGCGGTACGGGACCGGGTCGAGCTACTTCCTGCCGCCCCGGACCCTGCACCGGGCGTGGAACGAGGAGCCGGGCGGCACGGTGACCCTCTACCTGGAACCGGGCCACGACCCCACCACCCCCACTGATGTCTACGCAGACTCCCCCGAGCGCGCGGCGATGACGGGCAAACCGCCCTTCACGGTGGGGGAGTACCTGGCCCGGCTGGCCGGTCTTGAAGGACTGCTACGGCCGTGACCCGGTGCGCCGCTACGGGTGGCGCACCGGACACCGGCCGCGGGGGAACTGCGGAAGCGGCCCCCACCCGGCCGATCCTGCACTGCTACGACCAGGCCCTGGCACGGGCATCCCGGCCGGTACTTGCCGCCACCGGCTGACGCCCGCCCCGCCCCCTGGCTATCGTCAGGGCAGTCAGGACAGGGAGGTGGCCCGTGCGCGGTGCCGTCAAGGGCGCATCGCTCGCCGGACTCGCGGCGGCCGTGGCCGTACTGGCCTCGCTCGCGGCCAACGGCGCCACGTCCGAGGACCGTTGGCCCGGCGTGCTCGACCGCATCCGGCAGCAGCCGTGGTGGTGGGTCGCCGGACTCGCCGTCGCCGGGATCCTCGTGGCCGCCGTCCTGGCCTGGAGGCAGGAGCGGCCCGCCGACGATCCGCCCGCCCCGTCCGCGCAAGCCGTTCCGGACTGGGTGATCGACCGCACCGAACGGGCACGCACCGTCAAAGCGGTGTGCCGTACCCGGCGCGGCAGCCGTACCGTCGCCATCACGACCGCCCTCGAAGGCGCCGGCGGCTTCGGCAAGACGGTCCTCGCCCGGGCGGTGGCCGCGAGTCCGCGCGTACGGCGGCGCTTCCGCGGCCGGATCTACGTCATCACGATCGGCCGTGACGTCCGCGGCCGGGCGGCGATCGCCGCCAAGGTGGCCGAGGCAACCCGCTTCGTCACCGGCGACACGACGGCCTTCGACGACCCGGGCCTGGCAGGTGACCACCTCGGCCGGCTCCTCGACCGCCGCCCCCGCACGCTCCTCCTCCTCGACGACGTCTGGGATGCCGAACAGCTCGACCCCTTCCTGCGCGGCGGCGCCCGCTGCGTCCGCCTCGTCACCACCCGAGTGCCCGGCGCCCTGCCGCGCGGCACCGAACGCGTCCGCGTCGACCAGATGTCCCCCGCTCAGGCCCGCGCGGTCCTCACCTGGGACCTGCCCGCGCTACCCGAACCCCTCGTCCGCGACCTCCTGGAGGCGACCGGACGCTGGGCCCTGCTCCTGCGCCTCACCAACCGGCTGATCAGCCTCCGCATCGCCACCGGCACCGATCCGGAGCACGCGGCGGCGGAGACCCTGCAAGGGCTCGTCGCGCACGGCCCAGCCGTGGTCGACTCCGACCCGGCCACGCTCGACCTGGACGATCCGGCCCGCCGCGCCCAGGCCGTCCGGGCCACAGTGGAGGCGGCCCGGACCCTGCTGCCGCCCGGTGGTGACCGGCGCCTCGCGGAGTTGTCCGTCTTCGCGGAGGACGAGTCGATCCCCGTCCCGCTGATCGCCCGGCTGTGGACGGCGACGAGCGGTCTGACGGAGGACGAGAGCCGTACGCTCTGCGCCGCGTTCGACCGGCTCTCCCTGATCTCGCTCACCCCTGACCACGGCGGCCGCGTCGCGATCCACGACGTGCTCCGCGACTATCTGCACAAGGAGTTGGGCGAACCGGCCGCGACCGCGCTGCACGGCACGCTCGCCGATGCCTTCGGACCCCGTCCCTGGGAGTCGTCCGAGGGATACGTCCTGGACCACGCGATCGAGCACCTGCTCGCCGCAGGGCGGACGGATGACGCGGAGCGCGTCGCGAGCGACCTGCGCTGGATCGAGACCCGACTTCACCAACGCGGCCCCATGGCGGCCTGGGCCGACCTGTTCGACGTCCCCACACGGCACGCGACCCGGCTGGCCGACGATCTCACCCGAGCCGCCCACCTCCTCACCCCGACCGACCCGCCCGAGCTCCTGACGAACGTCCTGCACAACCGCCTGGAGTGGCTGCCGCTGTGGCGCGACCGGATCGCGGGCCGGCGGGCCGCCCCCGAGATCGCGGCCCGACCGCTCTTGCGCAACCGCAGTACCCCGCCGGACCTGCCCGAACCGGCGCTGCTCCGCACGTTCCTCGGCCACACCGGACCCGTGTGGTCCGTCGGGCTCCGGCCCGACGGCACGTCGCTCATCACCGTCGGAGCCGAGGGGATGGCCCGAGGGCTCGACCCCGAGATCGGCGGCGAGTTCACCGTGGACGTCCGGGGCCCCGGCCGCTTTCGGGTCCTCGCGGTCGCCCCGAACGGCACCGACCTGGTCACCGGCGGGCCGGGCCGTTCCTTCCACACATGGACCTTCGACCGGTCCACCCCGCCGACGAGAACCCTCGGGCCGGTCGGCGGCCGCGGGGCATCGGTGCGGGCCATGGCGGCCTCCGGGAGCCGGATCGCGACCGTCGCCACGGACGGCACTCTGGAGATCTGGGATTGGAGCGGGACCCACCTCGCCCAGAACGTCCAGCAGGGTGACGAGCACACTTGCGTGGCGTTCTCCGCCAACGGTGCGTGGCTGGCCGTCGGCGGCCTCCGGCGAGTCCGGCTGATGTCCGCGGACCTCGCCCAGGTGCAGGACCGCGGTCCCACCGCCGGCGCTCCGGTGAACGCCATCGCCATCGCGCGGGACGGCAACTGGATCGTCTCCGCCGAGGCGAACGGCGTGCTGCAGATCTGGGACGAGACGCCGCCCCTCCACACGTCGCAGATCTCCGCGCACAGAGGCCCCGCCACCGCGGTGGCGGTCTCGCCGGACGGCACGTGGCTGGCCAGCGGCGGCGAGGACGGCACCGTCGCGGTCTGGGACCGGCTTACACGGGAGTGCCGCGCCCGGTACACCGCCCATGCCGGCCCGGTCCACGCCGTCGCGGTCACACCGGACGGCGGCCGGGTGATCAGCACCGGCGAGGACGGAACGGTAAGGGTCTGGGACAGCAGTGGGCCTGAGAGGAGCCGCTTCGGCGCCGGCGAGGGAATGCGGACGGTCACGGTCGTCGACGACGCCGAGCGGCTGGCCGTCGCCCACCGCGACGGAAGCATCAGGCTGTGTGACCCGTACGGTGACACCTGGAGCAGCCCCCTGTCCTCACGTCGCGGGGAGTACCGAGGACCGGTCGCCTTCGCGCCGCACGGCAGCTGGTACGCGGCGGGCCACCTTCACGGTGTGGAGATCAAGACCATCGACCAGCCGGCGGACGTGGACCCCGCGGTCCTCCCACTGGGCCCGTCCACCACCGCGCAGGCCCTCGCCGTCGCCCCCGACGGCAGATGGCTCGCCGTCGCCGACTCCGCGGGAGCGCTCCAGCTGTGGAACCGTCTGCCGCAGGTGCGAACCGCCACCGTGCCAGGTCCGTGGGATGCCGATAGCCGGGCGCACACCATCACCGTCGCACCCGACGGGTCCTGGCTGGCCGTCCTGCGCCACCGGCCGCGGCGCGGCCGGAACGACGCCGAGTCCCTGGTGCAGGTGATCCGCCTCGCGGGGGGCCGCGCCGGCGTCGCCCGCCAGGTCCAGATCCACCGAGTCGAGAAACTCACCGGCCTCGCCGTCACACCCGACGGCACCCGCCTCCTCACCGCGTCCCTGAGCGGAGACGTGAGCCAGTGGGACCCGCTCACCGGCATTCTCCTGACGACCGTCGCCGACCCCGACGGCCCCGTCAACGGCCTCGCGGTCTCCCCTGACGGCAAGTGGATCGCCACCGCAGGCTCCCTGCTCCGCGTCTGGGACGCCGCCACCGGCCGGACCGTCGCCAGCGTCCGCGCCGAGACGCCGCTCATTTCCTGCGTCTGGCTGCCCGACGGCCGCGGTCTCGTCGCCGTCGGCGAACGCGGCCTGCACGCACACGAGTTCCTGCCCTGAGGCGGCACCCCCACAGGGCACCGAGCCGGTCAAGGCCATCGAGTACATGGGTGGCGTCGCCTCCGCTTGCGCCGGTGCTTGTAGGCAGCTGATGGTGTGGCATGTGCGGGGGGCCTGCGGGTACTTGTCGGCTGATCGGCGCCAACGTTCCCCGGCCAGGAGGGCCGCCTCTCACCAACCCGATGATGACCCGGCCGTGAGCGGGGGATTGCTCCTGCCTGCAGCCATGGCATTCGGCCGGGACCGAGGCCGTGCTGCTTCGCGTCACGCCGACGGGAAGAGGGCGCTTACCTCATCACCACGTCCGACGCCGCCAAGTGCCTGTGCGGCGCGTACGCACGTTCACTACGGACCGTGGCGACACTTCTCCACACGCCCCGGCTTTGCCAGGAGTGGTCCCGGGCCGGCGCACCTGGCGATACCGTAGTCGGACAAGCCCGTTCGGCCCATGGAGTCCTCGATGAGCGAAGAGCCGGCACCTGCCGATCCTGTTTCCCGGCAGCTACTGGAGCCCGCGGCCGCCGACGCGGTACGCGCGTACGCGGCCAGGACCCGCGCCCAGGCCGACCAGTTCGCCGCCGTCCTGGAGGACGTCGCCACCAACGGCTTGCCCGACCCGGAGCTCTGCACGCCCTGGGAGGATCTGCGCGAGGCCCACCTCGTCCGGCTCGCCGCCCACCGTCCCGCCGTCGCCTGATGCCGGGACACGGACGCCGCCGCGCCCGCATCGCCTTCTCCGACGCCGCAGCCAAGCAGCTGGAGAACCTCACCAGCGAGGCAGAGATCCACGCCCTGGACCGCGCCCTGGTCGTCATCTCCGTAGACCCGGACGTCGGTGACCCGATCCCCGGCGACACCACGGGCCCCCAGCTGCGCCAGTACGCCGACGAGGTCGAAGCCGTCCGCGTCCTGTACTTCGTCACAGCGCTGCGCACCGTGGTGGTCGTGGCGTACATCGAGGTCTGAATCTCGCGGGGGCGTTCGCCGAGGAGCCGACGAGGCCCGAGCTGGAGGGGTTCGGTCCGATGCTCGCCGCCAACACCCATCTGTTGGGCGTGGGCGAGCCCGGGGGATGCCTCCGTCGTTCTGTCCCGCCCGGGATGCCGGTCCCCACTTGCGCCTGGTACGCGAGATCAGCGTTGCCATGCTGAAGACCGGCCTGTCGCGACTTGTGCCGCCGCGCCGCCGCACTGCGGGGTCGGTGAATCAGGGACGGTGTGCCCAGGCGAGGGTGGATCGGTGGAGGGTGGCGTGGAAGGCACGGGCTGCAGACAGTGCGTGCTGTTCGTCGAGGAAGGCTGTGGCGCGGGAGGGTTCGATGCGGCCGGTGTCGCGGGCCTGATCGGTGATGTCGTCGAGGGAGATGATCCGGGAGAGTTCTTCGACGGAGTTGTAGGCCATGAGCTCGACCTCGACGTGTATCCGGTCGAAGCCACTGTGGGCCAGGAGTCTGCGCAGGTGCCTTCCGATGTCCCGGTGGGGGATGTGCCGGCCGGCCTGGTCGGCCACTGCCCGTGCCGTCTCACGGTCGCGGGAGGCAAGGGTGAGGGAGGCCCAGTCCGGCTCGAGAATCCCGATCACGGCGCCGGGCCGCAGCACCCGGTGGGCCTGGGCCAGTACGGCCGCCGGGTCGGCCACGTGCTGCAGCACGCGCTCGATCCGGCATCCGTCGAAGTACCCGTCCGCGAAGGGCAGGCGCTGGGCATCGGCACGGACCAGCCTCGCCGGGTGCCCCAGGGATTGCAGGCGGTCCCGGCTCGCGGCCAGCATCGCGGCGCTGGCATCCACGCCGTACGCGCGCATGCCGTCGGATTCCAGCTGCACCAGCTCGTGCCCGGCACCGCACCCCAGGTCCAGGACCCGGCCGCCGGGCGTCGGCACGAGCCCCGCACGCAGCCTCTGCTTGGGCCCGTGCGGCGCGCGCAGGGCACGGTCGACTTGATCGAGGTAGTCGATCAGTTCCCGGTCCCGCCCGCTGCCGTCGACATCCGAGAAGGCGTTCATGACAGCTCCTCAGCGGGCACCCAGGCGGCCGGACCCCGCAGACCGCTCCCTCATGGTTGCTTCCACCCGGGCCGCCAGTCGCTGTGGCGTCATGATGTCACAGCAGTTCGAACCCGGGGCGGGGCCGCGGTGCGGCGGCTGGGTCCTCGTCGAAGACGGCCACGAACAGTCCGGCGCTGTCGGTACCTGCGATGAGCTCCACGGACCCGCCCTGGGTGTGCCGGACCGCGTTGGCGACGGTCTCGGTCACGGCCGGCGCGACACGGTCGCGCAGGTTCGGGTCGGCCGCGGCCAGGCCCCGGACGGCATGTCTGGCGGTGGCCACCGCCTGCGGACAGCGGGGCAGGCTGAGTGTGAGGGTGGTGCACTGCATGATGTTCTCCATCTCTGTCAGCCCCGAAGTCCGCAATGCGAGGAGCGCGCCCAGCAGGATCAAGCCCGTGCCGAGGGTCGCGCGCAGGGTGAGGCGTTCACCGAGGGCGAGCGTGCCCGCCGAGACGGCGACGACCGGCGCGAAATAGGTGATCAGAGCGGCTCTCGCCGCGCCAGCGGAGTTGACGAGCGCGAAAAGGCGGCGAAACCGCCCGCCGTGCAGGCCGCGCCGAGGACGAGCAGGGCGAGAGCGGATCCGGCTGTCAGGCGGGGAGCCGGCTCGGTGAACGCGGCCAGGGCGAGCATGGCCGCGGTGAGCGTGCTGGCGGGCTCCGTCGGGAACACACGGTTGATCAGCAGGGCCCCCACGGCGTAGCAGGCGGACGCGCACCCGTGGTCCCGGTCGGAAGGTTCCGCTCGGCGAACGCGATGAGGAGGAAGGGCGCCGCCAGCTCCACCACCGCCAGCGCGCGCCACCGCCTGCGCAGCAGAGCGACCAGGCCGCCGCGGCGCAGGGCGAACGGGAGGAGGACGAGTGCGCCGAGCGTGACCCGCGCCGCGACCACTCCCACCGGTCCCACTCCGCGGAGGGCGACACCGCGCCCCCGCACTCGCAGGCCCGACAGCCGCGACGGCCGACGGCCATACGGTCTCCTTCTCGTGGTGTCACCCGAATGCCGCAGTCGTCACGGCGGCCCGGAGCGCGGCGCGGGCCAGGGACGATGCGACGGGGTGGGCCCGCCTTCGGCCAGGGCCCGCCCGAGTCGGAGTGCGGGCGGCCCCTGCCCGGGTCAGCGCGGCGGCGGGCTGTCGAGCAAAGCCGTGAGCCAGCGGGCGACCGCCACCGCGCCGGGGTCGGGGTGGCCGAGTGCCCGGTCGCCCAGGTAGCTGGAGCGACCGCGCCGGGGGACGAGCGTGGCGGTGGCCGCCGAGCTGAAGTTCGCCGCTTCCACCGCGCGGGTCAGCGCCGTCCTGCCGTCGCAGCCCTTGGCGAGCGCGTCGCGCAGGGCCTCGGCGGCGGGGACCAGGGCGTCGATCATGGTCCGGTCGCCGACTTGTGCGCCGCCGAGTCGAGCGAGTTCGTTCGTGCCCTCGGCGAGCGCTCGGGACCACGCCTCGGCTGAGGGGGCGGCGCCGGCCGCTTCCGCCTCTTCGATGACCGCGGCGGCACGCATCAGCAGTACGGCGTACAACGGGCCCGAGGTGCCGCCGATCGCCCGGCGCACCGTGGCGGCCATGCCGCGCAGGACGGCGGCTGCGGTGTCGCCGTACGTGTTGTAGTCCCGCAGAACGGCCTCGGAGCCGCGCAGCAGGCTGGTGCCCAGGTCGCCGTCGCCCACTTCACGGTCCATGGCAGTGAGTTCCGGCTCGGCCTCGGACAGGGTCCGGCACACGTTCTCCACGTGGCCGCGCAGCGCTTCGCGAGCTCCGTTCGTACGGTCCGAGCCGACGTGCCCCGTGGTGTCGGGGCGGGTTCGCTTCGAGACGCGGCCGACGGCGCGGGCAGCCCGGCCCTGGTGTTGCGCAGGCCAGGCCGGGGCCGTGGTGGGGGCGTCGAGCCGGGCGAGTACGGCGTCGTCGACCGGCAACACGGACAGGGAACAGCCCGGCATTTCCAAGGCGGTGAGGAAGCTGCCCGTCCAGACGCGCTCCAGGACCAGGCCGCGCTCGGCCAGCCAGTGGGCGCAGCCGCGGGTGACGATGGCGAGCTCCATGGGCGGCGTACCGCCGAGGCCGTTCACCAGGAGGGCGACCCGGTCCCCTGCCGTGAGGCTGCGGTCGGTGACGATCTGCTCCAGGAGGGTCGCGACGAGCCGGTCCGCAGGCTCGACGGGTACCCGGCGCACCCCGGGCTCACCGTGGATGCCCAGGCCAAGCTCCAGGTCGTCAGCGCCGAGTTCGAAGTTCGGCCGACCTGCCGCCGGAACGGTGCACGGGCCGAGGGCCACGCCCATGGTGCCGACCGCCGCCGCGACCGCCTCGGCTTCCCGGGCCACCTCGTCGAGAGTCGCGCCCGCGGCGGCGGCCGCACCGGCGACCTTGTGGACCAGGACCGTCCCGGCCAGGCCGCGGCGGCCGGCGGACTCGCCGTCGGCCGCGAGAGCGACGTCGTCGCCGACCGTGACGGTCCGTACGTCGATGCCCTCGGCGCGCGCCAGCTCGGCCGCGAGACCGAAGTTGAGCCGGTCGCCGGTGTAGCTCTTGACGATGAGCAGGACCCCGGCAGGGCTCTGCACGGTGCGGACGGTGTCGAGGACGGTATCGACCGAGGGCGACGCGAAGACGTCACCGCAGATGGCCGCGGTGAGCATCCCTTCGCCGACATAGCCCACATGTGCGGGTTCGTGTCCCGCGCCTCCGCCGGAGACGACCGCGACCGTCCGCGGGAGGTCGGAGCGCACCGCGACGGTCTCACCGTCCAGGAGGGAGATCTCAGGGTGCGACCAGGCGATGCCTTCCAGCATCTCCCGCACCACATGCTGCGGATCATTGATCAGCTTCTTCATGCTTCAGCAATCTCTCTGTGCGACCGGCACCGGACCGGTGCCTGCGGCGGGGCGCCCGGGAACTGCGCGCGCCTGCAAGCGCGGGTGGGGATCAACTCGATCAGGCGTTGGTGTACTGGGCTGCGTACTCCTCGCTGGGCGGGACGACGGTGATGACGTCTATCAGGACACCATCGGGGGCGGCGAGGATGAAGTGGCGCTGGCCGAACTCCTCCGTACGCAGCGGCAGTACCTCGGGTAGGCCGGCCTCCGTCACGAGCCGCTGGTGCTCGGAGTCCACGTCGTCCACCTCGAAGTTCAGCAGCAAGCCGCCGCTGAGCGCGACCCGGTGGCCATCGGGGACGGTCGGGTGGGTGTGGTCGAGGAGTGCCAGCTCGTACTGCGGGGCGTCGGGGCGGCGCAGACTGACGTACCAGTCTGCCTCGAAGGTCACCTCGAACCCGAGGTGGCGGGTGTAGAAGGCACGGGAGGCCGCTACGTCCCGGGTGGCGAGCACGGGGTAGAAACCGCCCAGCTTGGCCGTGGGCATGGTCGTGAGTTCGTTCGTCATGGCAGACGTCCTCCACCTCTATTTCACATACCCTGGGTATGTGAACCGTGGAGTTAGCATACCCCCGGTACGCGAAATGGAAGGGGAAGTGCACACGATGGCGATCAACCGTGCGGAACAGCGGGCCGCCACGCGGCAGGCGCTGCTGGCCGAAGGGCAGCGGCGGTTCGCCGCCGACGGGTACCACCACGTGGTGCTGGCCGAGGTGGCGCGGTCCGCCGGGGTCACCAAGGGGGCCGCCTACCACCACTTCGACAGCAAAGCAGGGCTCTTCCGTGCCGTAGTCGCCGAGGTCCAGCAGCAACTGGGGGAGCAGGTCGCGACCGCAGCCGAGCAGTACGAGGACCTCTGGGAGCAGCTCCGGGCCGGCTGCCGGGCCTTCCTCGCCGCGGGGAGCGACCCGGCGGTGCGGCGGATCTTGTTGGTCGACGCGCCGACCGTCCTGGGCTGGGACGAGTGGCGGGCCCTGGACGAGGAGTCCTCCGCCCGGCACCTTGCGGAGGCCCTGACGGCGCTCGCCGCCGCCGGGCTCATCGCCGATGAGCCGGTGGAGCCCCTGGCCCGGCTGCTCTCGGGGGCGATGAACGAGGCCGCGCTCTGGATCGCGCGGGGCGGAGACCCGCAGGCCACGGAGCAGGCACTCGACCGGCTTCTGGCGGGACTGCGTACCCCGACCTGATGTCTCGCGCAGACGCTCAGCGTTCCTTCGAGTTGGTGCAGCCGCTGTGCGGTCAGGTCGACCAACGGGGTTCAGAGTGAACGTCAGTGGAGACGAGTGTCGAGCTCAGGTCGAGGCGGTGCGCGCGCGAATGCGGTGCGCGGTCCGCAGTCCCTGCTTGGCGGCGGTTGCCACGAGGCCGCCGAGGGTGGTTCGGGCGAGGTCGTGGGCGGCGAGGCGTTCCAGTGCCGTCAGGGCCCGGTCGTCGGCGGTGGAGCCGAGCGCGCGGCAGGCCAGTGCTCGGAGGTCCGGGTCGGGATCGGTGGTGAGGGCGATCAGGTCGTCCACGACCGGCGGGCCGAAGGCAGCGATCGCTGAGGCGAGATGACTGGCCTTCGGGTTCCGGCGTTCCATCATGGCCTGCCAGAGCACAGCGAGTGCCCGGTCGCCGCCGATTTGGCCGAGCGCCAGGGCGGCCCTGCTGCGTACCCAGTTGGTCTCGTCGTTCAGCCGGGCTGCCAGGGCGGGCACGGCGGCGTGTTCCTCAAAGAGGCCGAGCGCCTCGCAGGCACCCTCGCGGACCATCGGATCGGGATGCTCCAGCAGGGCGGTGATCAGCGGAACGGCCCGGCGGAAGCCGAGTTCGGCACAGGCCAGCGCCGACCACCGCACCCCGCGGTGCCCGGTGTCTGCAAGCGCGCGCAGTAGGCCCGGTTCGACGCTCGCGTCGCCGAACAGGGTGATCCGGTTGAGTGCCTTGGTCCAGACGGTGACATCCTGCGTCCGGTGGTCGGATGCGACCTCGGACAGGGCCGCTCGGGCCTGCGGATGGCCGAGCTCGGCCCACTCCAGCAGGGCGTCGATCGCCCGCAGCCGGATCGCGCGGTTCTGGCTCAGCTCGGCGGCGTGGACGGTGACGAGGGACGTCGGCCCGTCCGGCGGATGGCCGAGTGCGTCCCCTAGCGGGCCGGCGAGCGCTGGTTCGAGCTCGCCCAACCGCAGGGCCAGCGGGCCGATTCGGGTGCCGACGTCCGCGTCGTATCGGCCGTCGCCCCGCAGGTTCGCGGCCAGCTTGGCGACCGTACGGAACAGCAGCCCTGCGTGGTCCGGTGGGGAATCAGCGAGGGCGTCGAATCGGCCGGACATTGCCGCGGTGACGGCGGTCGGCGGGCGACCGGTGGCATTCAGGACCGCCTCCGCCCAGGCGAGTGGCTCGCCCTGACGCTCGTAGAGCTGGCGACCCCACAGGCGGAGGACGGCGTCACGGTGGTCGGTCATCCCAGGATCGTTCCAGCAGGGAACACCGACAGCCAACGGATTTCCTCGCGGTCCGTCGGGAGCCAGATCATCTCGGCATTGCTCCGCCAGCCTCTTCTCCTGGGATGAACGAGCCGAAGGGCTCTGGATGGGGCGACTTCCGGGACCTCGTCGACCGCTGCCTCGCCAGCGCCGGCCTGGTCATGGACGGCTGACCGACATGATGCATTCCAGTTCAGTAGGCGTCGCGTCTTCGCAGCAGAAGGCCGCCGGCAACGAGTGCGACGGCGGCCCATAGCGCGGTCACTCCGAGGCCGGCCCAGGGGCCGATGGGCAGGCTGCCGAGATCGGTGGTGGCCTGGATGGACAGCCCGGCACTCATCGGCCCGAGCTGCTGGAGCAGATGCTGCCAGTCCGGATCGCTGATGGTCTGGGAGATGACGGGGACGATGTAGAGCAGGCCGAGGACGCCCCCGATGCTGGTGGCCGAGTCCCGTACGACGGTCGCGATGCCGAAGCTCAGAAGGCCGATCAGAACCAGGTAGAGGACCGTCCCGAAGACTGCGCGCAGCGTGGGCCCGTCGGCCAAGGACAGGGCCTGGTCGCCGATGTCGGGCAGGATGAGCCGTCCGGCGAGCACCGACGCGAGGACGGCGGCCGTTCCGCTGACGGCCACGGCGCCGGTGAGGGCGATGGCCTTGGCCCGGAAGACTGTGGCCCGTCGCGGCACGGCCGTCAGGGTGGTGCGGATCATGCCCGTGCCGTACTCCCCGCTGATGATCTGCACTCCGAGGATGGCGACCAGCACCTGGCCGAGGTGGACGCCCGTGAGGGTGAGCTTGGTCGTGTCGCCGCCACAGCGGCCGGCCGTGCAGTTCACCACCGAAGTCGCCACGGCGCTCAGGGCGACCGTCACCGCGACGGTGCCGAGCAGCAGCCATCGAGGGCCGACGACGGTACGCATCTTCGTCCATTCCGCGTGCAACGCCGGTCTCATGCGTCCCTCCTGTCGAGGAGGACAGCGGCCACGGCCAGGGTTGCCGCCGCGTAGGCGGCCAGGACCGCGAGCCCGGCCCACGGCGCCAGTGGGTAGTAGCCGTAGTAGGGCGTGTAGTTGCTCGCGACCTGGTCGTATGACACGAGCGTCTGCTGGACGGCGAAGCCCGCAGCCGGTGTCACCGTGGCCACGGTGTTGGACACGCCGGCGGGCATGAACGGGATGGCGATCAGGATGTAGGGCAGCACGATGGCCACGGTGACCGTGGTGACCGCGCCCGCGCCGTGCCGGAGGATGGTGCCGACGGAGAGGGCCAAGACCGAGGCGGTCGCGAGCAGCGCTGCGGTCCCGAGCACCACCCGCAGTTCGGTCGCGGACGACACGGGGAAGATGTAGACGCCGTTGTCCCGGGCGAGCCGCTCACCGAACGCAGCCGCAAGGATCGCCCCCACCAAGCCGGCGACGAATGTGACGGTCCACACCACGAGCGCCTTGGCCACCAGTACCCGGCTCCGCTTCGGATGCGCGGCCAGGGAGAGGTGGATCATCGTGCTCCGGTACTCCTCGGTGATGAACAGGGTCCCCACGACGATCACTGCGACCAGCGCGGCGAACGTGCCGGTGAGGAGGTCCCGGAGGTGGCCTCCGGTCGGCAGGCTGTCGCGGACGGCGGGCGCTATGTCGCCGGCGCCGGTCACCGTGAGCCGGGCTTCGGAGCCCGTGATCGAACCCGAGGTGGTCTCCGGGTAGCCCGCGAAACTCGGCGATTCGGCGCCTACCTGGCTGCCCGTCCAGTTGCCACCGGCCCAGCCCCCTCGCGTGTGAAGGTCCCTGAAGACGGCCGTGGACACACTGCCGGCCGTGCCCCCGCCTTCCACGGCGGGCGGAGAGGCTACGAACAGCCCGACCTGCGCGGTCGATCCGAGCCCGCTCACCTGCACGGTTCCCACCTCGGTCCATTTCGTACCGTCGCTGGAGGCGTAGCCGGTGATCGTGTCGCCCGAGCGGTCCAGCCGCAGCCGGCGGGGGGCTTCTTCGGAGACCGGACCGGGGAGGCCGGCCGTGTCGTTGACGTAGTTGTCCTGCATCCGCACGCCGTGGCTGCCGGTCGCCATGATCGCCGCATAGGGCGATCCCTGTCGGGTGCTTTCCTTGATGATGAGCCCGGCCTTCGCCCACGGCACGGTGCCGGGCCGCAGGTCCCCCGGGCCCTTCGGGATGCTGCTCTCGAGTGCGGAGACGGAGACGGTGATGCTGCCGTCTCCGGCGAGTGGCTGATGCACGAAGTAGAAGCTGTCGGTGACCGGCCCTCCGCCCGGTCCGATCGGAACGGGCGGCGAGCCCTTCTGGTTGCCGCTGACCCCGGCGAGCAGGGCGACCAGCACCATCATCAGTGCCGCCGCCGTCACGCCGCCCACCCAGCCCCGGATCGTCCGGAACTTGGTCCATTCCGCGTGCAGCAACCGGAGGAACCCGTCCCGCCCGACGCGTTCGCCGGGCCGGGAAGCCGTGACGGCAGGGGTGGTCATCGCGGTACCTCCGTGGGCGTCGCGGCGCGGAACTCGACCGCCTCGCGGGTGAGTTCCTGGTAGACGTCCTCGAGGGTGGCACGGTGTGCCGACACCTCGGAGAACGGCACCGCACTCTCCCTCAGCAGCGTCACGATCCGGTCCGCGGGCATGCCGGAGACGGTGACGGTGTCGCGGACGGTGGCCGCCGCCAAGGTCACGCCCGCCCGCGCGAGCACCGCCCTCGCATGCGGGCCGGCCGTGGTCCGTACGGCCACCCGCCCTGCGGAGGCGGCCGCGATCAGGTCGACCACGTCGGCATCGGCGATGGCCTTGCCGCGCCCGGCCACCACGAGACGGTCGGCGGTGTCCTGCATCTCGCTCATCAGGTGGCTGGACACCAGGACGGCACGGCCTTGAGCGGCCAGCGACCGCAGGAAGTCGCGCATCCAGATGATGCCGTCCGGGTCCATCCCGTTGAACGGCTCGTCGAGCATGACGACCGGTGGGTCGCCGAGCAGGGCCGCAGCGATCCCGAGCCGCTGGCGCATACCGAGCGAGTAGCCGCCGGCCCCGCGGCGGGCCGCCGACGTCAGGCCGACCTGCTCGATCACCTGATCCACCCGTCGCGCGGTCAAGCCTTGCGAATGCGCCAGCCAGAGCAGGTGGTTACGAGCACTCCGGCCGGGGTGCACAGCCGCCGCGTCCAACAGCGGACCGACGTGCCGCAGCGGATACCGAAGGCTGCGGTACGGCTTTCCCCCGACGAGCGCGCTGCCCTCGTCGACCGCGTCCAGGCCCAGGATCACCCGCATCGTCGTGGACTTCCCGGCCCCGTTCGGCCCCACGAAGCCGGTCACCACTCCCGGAGGGACGGTGAAGGACATGCCGTCGAGCACGAGGGCGGCCCCACGGCGCTTGCTCAGCCCGGCGACGACGATCCCCGGGGCGCTCATCACAGCGACCTGACGGTTCGAAATGGATTCATGCCGACGGTTGTACGTGGTCCCAGGTGGCAGCCCGGTCGCAGTGGTTGCGACCTGGCTGCGACCTGGGATCTGGCATCTTTGACGGCATGACACCTCGACCCGGCCGCCGCCCCGCCCGCGCGACGACCGGCGGTGAGCGGCGGTGAGGGTCCTCGTCGTCGAGGACTTCGAGGTTCTCGCGCGCTCCATCGGAACCGGGCTGCGCCGCGAGGGCATGGCCGTCGACGTCGTCCTGGACGGGACCGACGCCCTCGACCGCCTGGCCCGCACCCGCTACGACGTGGTGATCCTCGACCGCGATCTGCCCGGCGTCCACGGGGACGAGATCTGCCGACAACTCGCCGACGACCGCTCCGACGCCCGCGTGCTGATGCTGACCGCCGCCGATACGGTCGAGGACCGCGTCAGCGGGCTCAACCTCGGCGCGGACGACTACCTGCCCAAGCCGTTCGCGTTCGCCGAGCTGGTCGCCCGCGTCCGTGCCCTGGCCCGCCGGGCCACCCCGCCACTGCCGCCCACCCTCTCCTACGGGGACATCACCGTGGACCCGGCTCGCCGGGCGGCGTTCCGCGCCGGCCGGCGTCTCGAGCTCAGCCCGAAGGAGTTCGCACTCCTCGAATGCCTGCTCGCCTCACCGGGCCTGGTCATGCCCGCCGAGGAACTCCTCGAACGCGTATGGGACGAAGCGGCGGACCCCTTCACCTCTGCGGTCAAACACACCGTGCACCGGCTGCGCGGCAAACTCGGCGACCCGCCGGTCATCGAGACCGTCCGCGAAGGCGGTTACCGGATCGGGCCGGCATGACCGACCCCCGGCCGCTCCCCAGGCGGTCCTTGCAGGCCCGGCTCGCGCTCTTCTACGCAGCGGGCGTCTTCGGCGCGGGGATCGTGGTTATCGCGATCGTCACCCTCCCCCTGATCGGCATCCAGTCGACCACGCCCGTCCACAGCACTGCACCAGGTACCCTCACCGGCACCGGGAGCGGCATCGGCCCGCACCAGCTCCTCGTCGGCTCCGCCGTAGCGATCGGCGTCCTCATCCCCATCGCCCTGGCTGTCGGCTGGTTCATCGCCGGCCGCTTCCTCCGGCCCCTGCGTGCCATGGCCGCCACCGCAAGCGCCATCTCCGCCGGAAACCTCCAACAGCGTCTCGACCTCGGCGAACCCACCGACGAGTTGACCGAACTGGGCCACATCCTCGACGACCTCTTGGCCCGCCTCCAGTCCTCCTTCGACGCCCAGCGACACTTCGTCGCCAATGCCTCCCATGAGCTGCGCACCCCCCTCGCCGGCCTGCGCACCCTCCTCGAAGTCACCCTCGCCGACCCCGGTGCCGATGCCGACGCCCTGCGCTCGACCTGCCAGGAGGCCCTCGCCCTCTGCGGACACCAAGAACGGCTAGTCCAAGCCCTGTTGGAGCTGGCCACCAGCGAACGCGGCCTTGCTCGCAGGGACACGCTCGACCTCGCCGACGTCGTCAGAGAGGTGCTCGCCTCGCGCCGCGAGCAGGCAGCACAAGGAGGCATCGACCTCGCCGAACACCTGAGGCCCGCAGTGACGGCCGGGGACCCGAGACTGATCGAAAGCCTCGTCGCCAACCTCGTCGACAACGCCATCCGCCACAACCATCCGGACGGGCACGTACTGATCACTACTCAGACCTCCGACACCCAGGTGGCCTTGACGATCACCAACAGTGGGCCGGTCATCCCCGACGACCAGATCCAGCGCCTCTTCCAACCCTTCCAGAAACTGACACCCGGCCGTCACCGCCACCACAACGGCTTCGGCCTCGGTCTCGCCATCGTCGCGGCCATCGCCCAGGCGCACCACGCCACCCTCACCACCAGCGCACGCCCCGAAGGCGGCCTGACCATCACCGCACGCTTCCCCCACCCACCTTCCCCAGGTCCGAGCCTGCCCACCGAACGGCTCCCTTCCGTGCTCGGTGGCCCAGCCTGACGGCCTTAACCCGTGGCGGCCCTCCGGCCATCGGCGGTCGAGCCATCGTCAGGTTGCCGTGGCCGGCGTCCCGTGTTGCTCGAAGTGGGCCCGCGCGTCAAGGTTCTCGGCGAAGGCGGCGCCGGCGGTGTCGCAGACGATCCCCAGCTTTCCAGCTCGGCGGCGTGCTCCCCGGTCAGGGTTCCGGACCCGCTTTAGGGCCCTCCAGGCGTCCCTCGCGTTCCTGGTCGCGGAAGGCGGCCTCGGTGCCCCGGCGCCAGTCGGCGTGTTCGGTGTTGAAGATCTGGGTTCAGTGTCCGGCCAGAAGTTTCACGGCGACGACGCCCAGGCCGATCATGGCGTTGAGGGCGCCGCCCAGCATCGCGGATAGCGGGCGGGCACCGAGTCGCCGTCCTCCCACCGTGCCCCACGCCGCCAAAGCGGCGACTTCCGATCCCACGGAGATCCACAGGGCCGTGGTCAGGGGCAGAGCGCCGAGGGCGGACAGGCCGATCAGGACCAGTGGTCCGATGGCGGACGTCAGCAGTGGGGCGCTAGTGAACAGGAGCCGACGAGTCTCACGAGCCGTCACGTGGGTTCCGTGTACGACGGGATGGGCCTGGAAGTCGGCTACCAGGGTTGCGAGCCACAGTCCGAGGGCGGTGACCGCCACCGACACGGCCGCGCCGAGGTGGGAGGGGTCTCTGCCCTGGGTCAGGCCGACGAGCACGGCGAGCAAGGTGAGAGAGGCGTAGATGCGTTCCTTGAGCCGCTCTGCCCACATGTCGGCGGGCGGGACATCGGTTCCTGCGCCGCGGTCGCTCATGCCCGCACTTTAGGACGCGCGGTCCGGTGAGGCCGGCGCGACAGGCAGGCACTCCGGCCTTGAGCACCGTCCGGACGATGGGCAGGACTTGGACGATGTCGGGAGGGCCAAGTGGGCCACGGTGGGCGCTGTCCGTGGACCAGGCCGAGCGCGAGGCGCTGTTGCGGTACGCGGCCGGTTGCCCGAACGCGGCGCTGGCCTTCGACCGGGCCTCCTGACCACCGACTAGCGGCCGGCCCTCGGAGAGACGTCGGTTGCGGGGCCTTCCACCGGATCCGGCGGAAGGCCCCGCTCGCGTGTGAGGGCGGGTTCAGGGAAGGACCGATTTCATCGCCGCGATCGAACGGGTCGCCGCCGGCGGGACGGTGGTGGACCCCGAGGTGATCCACCAGCTCGTACGGCTCCGCCAGGATCCCTTGGAGCGGCTCAGCCCCGGGAGCGCGAAGTCCTCGGCCTGATCGCGGAGGGCCGTACCAACGCCAGTCTCGCCGCGCATCTGTTCATCAGCGAGGCGGCCGTGAACAAGCACATCGGGAACATCTTCGCGAAGCTGGACCTGCCGGTGGACACCGACGGCCACCGGCGGGTGCTGGCGGTCCTCGCCTTCCTGCGGGCGTGACGAGGCCTTCGCCCAGTTGGCCAAGGCCTCCTCAAACCGACCGCCAGCGGGCGGCCGGAACCCACATTGGTACGCGGCACAACGCTTCGCTCGCTGGAGGGTCAGGAGCCCGCGCCGGTCGGTGTGAGCTTCGCGATGTCGATGACCTCGGAGTCCGCCGGGGGTGTGGTGTCGACGGGGGTGTCGAAGGCCGAGTAGGCGATCTCTCCGGCCGTTTCCCCGCCCACCAGGGCCTTGAGGAGGTGGGGGGTGCCCTCGGTGGCGATCCAGTAGGTTTCGTCCTGGCCTTGCGCGGTCTGCGCGGAGACCGCGACCACCGCCCTGCCGTCGATCAGGGAGGTCCCGCTCTCCCTGGCCTTGACCGCGTTCGCGCCGACGCTCGTCAACGGGGTGACCTGGTCGCAGGCGGCGGACATCTGGCGGGCCTGCGGGTTGCTGGTGGGAATGCGGACCCAGCGCGCGGCGAACGCGCCGACCACCGCGTTCTCCTGTTTCTTCGAGGCCTTCTTCTGTGCGGCGATGTTCCGCCAGAACTCGGCGTCCCCGTTGACGTGGACGAGCTCGGCCGTCCTGATGATGCTGAGCGCCCCGGTTCCCGCCACGTGCATGGTGCCCCGGCAGTTGCCCTTCGTGTCGACGGACAGGTCCATCTTGATGGACGTGCCGGCGGCCACCGGCGTTCCGTCCGCGGTCTTTCCGTCCGTCGTGTTGGACAGGGTGCCCGTGACGTGGACCGACTGGAGCGCGTCCATGGCCGCGCCGGACTTGGCGAGGATCTGGTCGACCGGCAGGGTGTCCAGAGCGGCGGACGGCGTCGCCGCCGGTGTCGAGGCGCCGCTCGCGCTCTCCACGTCGGGTCCGCAGGCCGTCATGGCGAGCAGGGCCGTGGTGCCGAGCGCCATCGAGGCGATCGTTCGCGCGTACATGTGTCCCCCCGGGGATGTCGTGAGCGACCGACGATATCCGCAGGTGCAAAGGGCGCCGCCCCGGGGTCGGCCTCAAGGGTGCCGCTCACGATCGGTTCCTTCGGCAGCGAGAGCCCAAAGCCCCCGACGATGCCCGGCGCGGCGCCGTGTACGTGCCTCCCGTCCCGCTCCGGATCAGGGAGGCCGACAGCGGCCGGCAGCGCCTGCGTGCACCGCCCGCGCCGACGGTTGAGTACCGCCGGCGGACACGGGAACGGCCCGGTCCGGCACCACCCACCTGCGGTGCCGGACCGGGCGTCCGGTCGTACGTCGCTCCTCGTCAGCGCTTGGGGCAGGCGGCCTGGGTGACCTTGCCGGCCTTGACCGTCGACGTGCCGGGGTCCAGGGTCAGGCACTTGCCGGTCCACTGGTTGATGAAGTAGTAGCCGTGGGACTGGCCGTTGCTGTCGGTGTTGGTCGGCATGACGTTCCACAGCTGGCTGCCGGAGAACCACTTGGTCTCGCAGGGCCACCAGAAGAGCTGCGTGCCGTCGCCGGGCGGGGTCCCGTTGTTGTACGGGACGGTCAGGCAGGAGCCGTTGCCCGCCTTGATCCAGTAGTAGCCCTTGCCGTCGTAGTTCGGCTTGGTGGCCGTCCACTGGTGGCTGCTGGGCGCCGGGTTCGCGCAGGCCCGCTGCGTGACCAGGCCGCCGGAGCCGTCGGGGAACTCGTCGCCGCGCACCATGCAGCGGTTGGTGCCGTAGGTGCTGACGTACTGCTTGGCGTCGTTGACGGTCCACACCGCCGGGTCGGGCTCGAAGACGTAGTTGTCGCGGTTGAGCTCATCGACCACCGATACGGGCGTGAGGCCCGAGTTGTCGGAGAGCTGGTAGTAGTCCACCGCGACGAAGTTCGGGTTGCGGCCGCCCGCCGCGGGCCGGCACGACTTCTCGATCCGGCTCTTGAGCTGGGTGCCGTTGTCGATCTTGGCGTAGGACTTCGGGTCGGGGTTGTCCGAGCTGAACTGGTTCATGGTGAACAGCGGGGTGAGGCCGGTCGTCCCCGGCATCGGGTTCGTCTTCAGGGGATTGCCGTTCCGCGACTCGCAGCCGAACGGCTGACCCAGGCCGTAGCTGTACCGGTTCTCCACGGTGTGCGACCAGGTGTTCATCAGGGTGCCGGAGCCGGCGGCCACGTCACCCCAGCTGTCCTGGAAGATCACCAGGCGCTGGTTGGCGGCGACCATGTCCTTCAGCCGCGGCCAGTTGCTGCTGAAGATGCCCCAGTCGTTCTGGTCGAAGAGCATCTTGCCGGCGCCCTTGGCGTCCAGCAGGTCGGTGACCGTCTTGCTGAGCGTCTCGCGGCTCGCGTAGTTCTCCAGGAAGATCGTCACCACCTCCTGCGGGTTCTTCTGCAGGAAGTTCACGACGGTCAGCAGCGCGGAGTTGAACTGCTCGTAGCACAGGGACGTGCCGCCGTGACACAGCTCGACGGGACCGGTGCCCTTGGGGTCGTACGTGTCGAGCATCAGCCCGCGCACCCCGCCCTCGAGCTGCTCCTTGATGCTCTGCGACTGGTTCGGCGCCGGAAACGGCCAGTTCACGTCGGTGTTGGCGTAGGCGTTGTGGGAGGTCACGAACGACCACTGGTGGTAGCGCGCGTTCCCGTACTTGCTGCTCGCCGCCACCGCCCCCGTGGGAGCCGTCAGCACCGAGGCCAGGACGAGGAGCGCGAGCGCCGGCAGGGCGAGCAGGCGCAGCAGGCGGGCACGGCGGTCGGCGCCCGGACGGAGCGCGGTACCACTGGTTCTCATGGTGAAATTCCCCTGGATAGAAGCGGCCGCCGGCGTCCGCGGGCGCGGTACGGCGGCGACCGGGTGTACGGAGGTCCCCCGTGCCCGGCGCGCAGCCGCACATGGGAGCGCGGGCGGAGCGGTGACGGACCGGACCGGGGCGGAGGCTGGTCGGGCCACCTCCCGGGTCGCCCCAGCCAACCGCGGGCGGCCGATCCGAACCAGGCAGTTCCACCGGCAGAAGTACGGTCCGGCATACTTTTGCCGGATGAAAGGACCGGCGGACCGGCCGGTCCGCGCAGCACCGGGGGACGAGCGGGCATGGGGACGGACACACCGGCCACCGGCGGGTTCGGCGAGCACCTGCTCCGCCTGCGCACGGACGCCGGGCAGAGCCAGGAGGAGCTGGCGCACGTCGCGGGGGTGAGCGTGCGGGCCCTGTCGGACATGGAGCGCGGCCGGTCCCGGGGGCCGCAGCGGCGCACTGTGGCGGCCCTGGCCGCGGCGCTGGGGCTGGACGCGACCGGCACGGAGGAACTGGAACGGATTGCCGGCCGGGGACGGCCCCGCGCGCGCCTTGAACGGCCGGCCGGCTCGTACGCGGGCGCCGGCCCGGCGGGGGAGTCCGGTGGGAAGCCGGCGGCCGGGCCGTCTGAAGGCGCCGGCACGGCGGGCGCCACCGCCCCGGACCCCGCCTTCCGCCACACCCTCGCGCTCCCGCGCGACCTGCACGACTTCACCGCCCGCGGGCCCGCCCTGGCGCGGCTGGCGGCCCTGGCCGAGCGGTCCGACCCCGACCGTCCGCCGGTGGCGGTGGTCTGCGGGCAGCCCGGCCTGGGCAAGACCGCCTTCGCCGTGCACGCCGCCCACACCCTCGCACCCCACTTCCCCGACGGGCAGTTCCACCTCGACCTGCGCGGCATGGACCTGCAACCCACCTCACCCCGCGACGCCCTCGCCCGCCTGCTGCGCGCCCTCGGCGCCACCGACGTACCCGCCGACACCGACGACCGCAGCGGCCTCCTGCGCTCACTCGTACGCGACCGGCGCGTCCTGCTCCTGTTGGACAACGCCGCGGACGAGGACCAGGTACGGCCCCTGCTGCCGGGGGAGGGCTCCTCCCTCACCCTCGTCACCAGCCGCCACGCCCTCGCCGGCCTCGAAGCCGTCCACCGCACCGAACTCGCCCTGCTCCGCCGCGAGGAAGCCGTCGAACTCCTCACCCGCATCATCGGCCCCCACCGCGTCGCACATGAAGCCCAGGCCGCCCGCGACCTCGCCGACCTCTGCGGCCACCTCCCCCTCGCCGTCCGCATCGCCGGACAACGCCTCGCCGCCCGCCCCACCGAACACATCACGAAACTCGCCACCCAACTCGCCGAACAAGGCGGTCGCCTCGACACCCTGAAGGCCGGTTCACTCGAGGTCCGGGCCGCCTTCGCCCTCTCCTACCGGCAACTGAGCCCGCAGGCACAGACCGTCTTCCGACGCTCCTGCCTGGCCGACGGCCCCGACTTCAGCCCCCAGACCGCCGCCCTACTGGCCGACCTGCCCACCCGCACGGCCGCCCGGTACGCCGACGGCCTGGTCGATGCCGGCCTCCTCCAGTCCCACCCCACCGCTGACCGCTACCGCTACCACGACCTCCTGCGCCTGTTCGCAGCCGAGCAGTCGGCCGAGGAGGACGGGCCCGAGGAGATCGCCGCCGCCGAGGACCGGGCCGCCCGCTGGACGCTGCGCCGGGCCACCGCCGCCGCCTTGCACTTCGAGGCCGAGTACGGGTCGGCCGCCGACCAGAGCGACGAGGAAGGCGACCCCGACCCGGCCACCGCACCGGTCGGCCGCGACCAGGCCCGGGCCTGGCTGGAGGAGGAACGGGCCCAGTGGCTCGGGGCCCTGCGCCACGCCCAGTCGACCGGCCGTCACCGGCAGGTCGTCGACGCGGCGGAGGCGATGCACTGGTTCTCCGACGCCACCATGGACTGGGAGCTGTGGGCCGAGGTGTTCGGTCGGGCCGCCGACTCCGCCCGGGCGCTGGGCAGCACCCGTGAGGTGGCCGTGCAGCTGAACTACCTCGCCTGGGCCCGCAACATGTGCGTCTTCGACTACGTCGGAGCGCTGGCCTCCGCGGACACCGCTCTGGAGGCGGCCCGGGAGGCGGACGACGAGCTCCAGGTGGGCTGGGCGCTCGGATACGGCGCGGGGGCGCTCCAACGGCTCGGTCGGACCGGGGAGGCCGTCGCCCGGCTGAGGTCGTCGGTCGCACAGTTCGCCGGGCTGTCCTGCGGCGAGAGCAGGCTGGCCGAACTCACCGCCCTCAACTCGCTGGGCCAGGTCCTGCGCATGGACGGCCGGCCCGAGGAGGCGCTGGCCATCCACCGCCGCAGCGAGGCGCTCTGCCGGGCGGGCATCCCGGGGCGCCCGACCGGAGTGAGCAATTCCTACCTGGCCCTGGTCAGCCAGAACGTCGGCAACGACCTGGCCGCGCTCGGCCGGTGGCGCGAGGCGGAAGCCCCGCTGCGTGAGGTGCTGACCCTTCGTGCGGCGAACCCGATGTCCTTCTGGAGCGAGACCGCCCGGCTCGAGCTGGGCGTCGTCCTGCGTCACCTCGGCCGTCACGAGGAGGCCCTGGAAACCCTGACGGCCGCCCACGAGGCCCTGGTCCGGCTGAACCACCCCCGACAGCTCGAAGCCGCCGCCGAGCTCAGCACCCTGGAAGCCGCCGCCAGCACCGCTTAAGGCCCGTATGGTCTGGTACGGGCCTTCGTCGCTTTCTGCTGCTGTCCGGCGCCGGCCGGGCACGGCTACGAGATCAACCCCTGGAACGGGGGCGTTCCGGCCGGGCCCGGACCAGACCGCGCCACGCCGTACGGGCCGGGTCTTCGACGGTGGCCTATCGGGTGGTCGACGAACCGGGCAGGGGCAGTTCGCCCGTCCTGCCGCAGCCGGCGCTGCACCGCCCAGTACCGGGCGGCCGCGCCGTTGGTGTAGGGCCGGGCCTGCTCGTCCAGGAGAGCCTCCGCGCCGTGCCGCCCGCAGGCGCCCGCCCGGCCCGCGAGGCGCTCCCGGTGCCTTAGAGGCAGGTTCCGTCGCGCCGCAGCAGCATCAGCACCGGGTCGGTGGTCATTTGGGGGTAGCGTTCCCGATATGGACTTCCGCACCACTGTTGAGCGAGCTCAACGCCTCAAGCAGCTGCACGCCGAGTACAAGCCGCTCGTGCTGCCAACCGTCTGGGACGTGTGGTCCGCGCGGACGGCGGCCGACGCCGGTTTCCCCGCGCTGACGGTCGGCAGTCATCCGCTCGCAGCCTCCAGGGGGGCCGAGGACCAGGAGGGACAGACCTTCGAGGAGGTACTCGCCGCCGTCCGACCGATCATCGCGGCGGTCGACGTCCCCGTGTCAGTGGACCTCGAGTCCGGATACGGACGCGAGCCCGCAGAGCTCATTGCCGGTCTCACCGAGGTCGGCGGCGTCGGCCTCAACGTCGAGGACACCGTCCACTCGGAGGGCGGACGCCTGCGCACCACGCAGGAGCACGCGAGCTACGTCGCCGGCCTGCGCGCCGCGGCCGACGACGCGGGAATCCCGGTCTGGATCAACGGGCGCACCGACCTCTTCGCTCACGCGGAGGACGCCTCCGCCGCCCTCGACGAAGCGATCGAACGACTGCTGGCCATGGAGCAGGCAGGCGCCGACAGCGTCTACCCGGTGCGCATCCAGGACAACGACGCCCTGCTCGCGGCGGTGACCGAGGCCGTCGCCATCCCGGTGAACTCCACGGCCCACCCCGTCAAGCACGATCTCGAGCGCTTCCGTCGCCTCGGCGTCGGCCGGATCACCTACGGCCCGCTCCTGCAACTCGCGATGACGGACGCGATGAAGGACGTGCTCGGGCCGTGGGCGCTTTGAGGTAACAAGGGTGCGGGAGCCGGGACCGGAGCGCGATCACATTCGCTGCCGGTCCTGGGCCGTTTCCCGCCTGGCGGGTGGAGATGACGAGACCCGGCGGGTGATCGGGGCCGCACACGAGCAGGCGATCGCGTCCAGAGTGGATTTCATAGAGGCACCGTTGTCCGTCCCCGACCACGCTGCCACGTTCAGGGACACGATCGCCTGCTCTGCCGACGCCTGGCCAGCTTCGACTGCCTCGGCAACGATCTCGGCGACGTCATCCGCGCCGTGGACATCAATCAGATTCGTCCACACGATCGAACACCGCCTCGGCTTCTTCGGTGACTGAGCTGTCCGCCAAGGCTCGGAGTTCGGGGATGAGGACCCTGAGCTGTGACCGGTTGAACACGGTGTCGTCGTAGGGATCGACGTATCCGAGCAGGGGCAGGTTTTGGCTCGCCGTCCGTCTGCACAGGTCAGCGATGGATGGGTGCACGCAGGTGGCTTCGACCACGCCTGTGAATGTCCGAACCTGAACGCTGATCCCCATGGGGGCACGCTACTGCTCGACAGTTGGTCCGTCGCAGCATCTATGGAGGTCAGAGCCATTCGTTGATGGCCGCGACCAGCGCTGTTGCTGCGAAGCGGACGGCGAGTTTGTCGTATCCGGTGGCGACGGCGCGGTGTCGCTGGAGGCGGTTGATTCCGCACTCGACCGCATGCCGCTGCTCGTAGTCATTCTTGACGAACGTCGGCGGCCGCCCGCGGCTCGGCATCCGGCTGCCGACCGACTACCAGACCCTCGTGGACGCAAGCCGGTGCACCCGGGAGCCTGACGCTGCAGGGCCTTGTGGCCCTGCCTGTCGCGCCTCCGTAGGACCGTCGGGGCAAGCTGACGATGCCAGGCCCGGAGCGGCGGTGAGGGAGGCCATCCCGAGTGGCCTTGACCCCGCCCTTCGAGCCGATGCTCGCCCAGGCCGCCAACCATGTCCCCGGCTTCGGCGTCCTGGCGAGCGGCTTTGCGGCGGAGCAGAAGTTATGGACAGGGTTGTCGTCTGTCCGTTGTCCGCACTGATCTGTGGCTCTTCCCGTGGAGGAGATTGACGTGCTGCTCTCGCTGCGGCGCCAGGGGGTGCCGGGGCGTCGTGGTGGGAGCTCACGGGGAGGACGTCCGGGGCTTGTGGGCGCGCAGGTCAAGGGTCTTGCGTACTCGGAGCTGACAGTGTCCTCTCGTGAAGGGTGTCGCCGGGGCACCCCTGGACGAGGCGATCAGATGATTTTGAAGTTGTGATCCACATGCGCCCGTCGGCGGCGCAGCCAGAGGCCCCGCTCGGCACTTCGATTGTCCGACGCGGCTGGCACTATCGATGCTGTGAACGGCATACGTACCACCCCACCGCGGCCGTGCGACATCAGCGCGCTTTTCCCTGAACTGGCGCCGCTGGCTCGCACTACGACCCGGCTGCATCCCCGGCCTGGCTCTCCCTCGCCCTACGAGAGCTCGGTCGGCGGGCCGCTGCTGTGGCCCGCCTCGCAGCCATGGCTGTACTGCGACAAGTGGCACGAGGGCCCGGTGTCTCCGCTGGTGCCCGTGGCCCAGCTGTACGCGCGCGACGTGCCTGAGCTGCGGCCGCCCGGACGGGCCGATCTGCTTCAAGTGCTGTGGTGCCCATCCGAGCACCCGCCGTTCCTCAAACCGACGACCAAGCTGTTCTGGCGGACCGCCGCCGACGTCAGCAGCGTCCTCACCTCCCCGCCCACTCCGACCGACGTCCAGTGCGGCTACATGCCGAAGCCGTGTGTGCTGTCCCCGGAGCAGGTCACCGAGTACCCCAACTTCCTGGAGTTGAGCGAACAACTACGAGAAAAGGTCAACGACTGGAGCACCTGGCGGTCGGCCGGCATCGTGATGGACGATGCCTACGAGGAGCCGCAGGAGTACTACTCCGACGAACTGTCCGAAGCCCCGGGCTGGAAGGTCGGCGGGTGGCCGCCGTGGGGCCTGACCGACCCCGCCGCCCGGTTCTGCATAAACTGCGGAACCGTGATGGCCCCACTGCTGACCATCGCCTCGGAGGAGTCCCGCGACTACCGGAGGGGCTGGGTTCCGACTGAGGACCAAGGTATCGCCGTGATCGACGACGACCCTGTGTACAACCCGCCCGGCATCCAGGTCTCCAAAGGCAACCATCTGCAGCTCTACTCCTGCACGACGTGCTCCAACCACACCACCCTGATCCAATAGACGCAGGCAGGGGCCGTGTCAGCGGCTGCTGGCAGCATCACCGCTATGAGCGCCATGTTTACCACCCCGCCGCGGCCGTTCGACGTCACCGTGCTTTTCCCTCAACTGGCCCCGCTGGCGAGGACGGCGACCCGGCTGCACCCGCGGCCGGGATCGCCTACCGTGCACGACAGCTCCGTCGGCGGTCCGCTCCTGTGGCCCGCCGAGGAGCCATGGCCCCACTGCGACGAGCCACACGACAGCAGGGCGTCGCAGGTGCTCCACTCCCCAGATGATGTCCGGGTCCTTCGCCGCGATCTCGCCGCAGCGACTGAGCGGCTGCGTCTCGACCCCGGGGCGCCCGAGGTTACCCCCGAGGAGCGGGCGAACTGGGAGCGTGTCAGGGAGGGCCGTCCGTGGTTCGACGGCCCGATGCCCCTGCTGCCCGTCGCCCAGCTCTACGCCCGCGACATCCCCTTCCCCTGCCCGCCCGACGCGGACCTGCTCCAAGTCCTTTGGTGCCCCTTCGACCATGAGATGGCACACCCCAAGACTGCCCTGTTCTGGCGGTCCTCCGCCACTGTCACCGCTGTCCTGGACGCACCGCCCGAGCCGCCGATCGTCCAGGACGGCTGGTACCTCCCGGAGCCGTGCCTGTTCTCACCGGAGCAGGTCACCGAGTTTCCCCACCCCCTGGAGCTGGACAAGAAGATTCGGGACCAGCTGGACGACAGGAGCCGCTGGGAGACGATCGACCCCGCGCAGTGCAACTCATACGCCTACGATCCGGGCGAGCTCTACCTGAACAATCTCTGCACCGCCCCGGGCTGGAAGACCGGCGGCTGGACCCGCTGGAGCCCCACCGACCCCGTCGACCGAGCCTGCCCGGAGTGCGGCACCGAGGCGGTCCCGCTCCTCACCATCGCCTCATCGGAATGGGACGCCGGCAGCGCGACCTGGATCGCCGAGGAGGACCGGCCAGCCCCCGGCCCGCCGGCCCTGGGCGCCCGCGACGGCAACTTCACCTTGATCGACATCACCGGCGGCAATGACCTGCAGCTCCACGTCTGCCCTTCTTCTCCGTATCACCCTCACTTCGAGCTGCTCCAGTGAGTTCGCGCAAAATCCTTCGCGCCTACGCCTACGCCGGCAACCGACACTCTGGTCAGCCACCTTGGCCCACTACCGGAGATCGCAATGACGGTCACCAGCCACTGACACGCCCCGATCAGGGACCGGTGTGGAGGCGCCGACCAGTTACGGGACAGCCTTAGGGCGTGCGGCACGGCCCAAGTCCTCGCCCCTCCACCAAGGCGTCATGCCGCTCGCAGACTTGGGACAACAGAGTAGTAGGCCTCCGTAGGGGGCTTCCTACCGCTCGTCCTCGTCGTCTTCGGATTCCCTCACGAACCAGAGGGCGAGGGTGTACTGCTCAGCTACGGGGCATTGCTCCCACGCAGCGCGGAGCTGTTCGGTGCTCCAATCCTCTTCGACGGAGCGGCGGTGGCTGCTGTCGCAGTAGGCGGCCGTGGCGTCGCGTCCGCTCCAGGTCGCCTGCCCCTCGTACACACCGGGACGGGGAAGTTCCATGATGCCTGCCGGCCCGTAGGTGAGCTGGTTGACGACGAGCTGCCCGGTTTCTGATTCCAGGGTGAGGTGGACGGTGCCTTCGATGTCTTCCGGGGGTTTTTGAGGGCCGTCCCAGACCTTGATGGTGATCTGGACCTGGATGTCGGCCTGGAGGCTGTGGAGGTAGAGGTGGTATCCGTTTCCGGCGGCCACCTCGGTCCTCGACCGGGCCAGCGTCTCGTCGTCACCGAGGTAGGCGTTGGCGTCGTAGACCTGCACGATGCCGCGGTGCGGGCGGGCTGTGGTGCTGTACTCGGCGATGAGGGACATGGGAGCTCCGTCAGTGATCAGGGCGTGATCTTTCACGGCCTTCCCGGTGTTCGGATGCCGCGGACCAGGCCGGCGGTTGGTGGTCAGACCCAGGTGTATGTCTGGTCGGTGACGGGCTTCAGTGCGGGGTCGGCGACGCCGGCGTGGGGTGTGGCCAGGGCGGCGAGGGCGGGGCCGATGGGCGGGAAGATGGGCAGCTCGGCGGTCTTGCGGTAGTCGATCCACTCGATGATGCCGACTTCATGGCTGCCGTCGGGCTGTTCGTCGAGTTCCTGCTTGGCAAGGGTGTCGCGGAGTTCGGGGGTGATGTGGAGGCGGTAGATCATGTGGAACTTGCGCGGGGGCGGGGTGGGGCCGGGACGGGTGACGCGCTGGTCGACGACCCACAGGAGTTCACCGCCGTTGGCTTCGTCGATGTCCAGGTCGAGTTCTTCTGCGAGCTCTCGGCGGAGGGCTTCGCGGAGGTCTTCGCCGTCCTCGACGTTGCCGCCCGGCGGGGTGTAATGGGTGGAGCCGGCGCGGTCACGGCGGATGAGGGCAACTTCGGTGCCGCAGAAAATGACGGCCCCGGTACGGATCTTAATCCGGGAGAACGGGACCGTCGGCTTCGCGGGAGTGCTGGTCATGGCGGCCAGTATCACGGCCCGAATGCGGGGCCGAGCGGGCTTTGCTCCTCGTTAACCCGCCCGCCGGGGCTCCGGTGTCCTGGCTTGGTCAGCCCGGCTCCCAGCCCAGGCAAGGCCAATGCCTTACGGCCGGCGGCCATGGTGGTGCCGTCCGAGCTGATGGAATCTGGGTCGAGTCAGATGCCGGGCTCTGGCACGCAAACATCCGCCGCCTGCGAAACGTGCTCCTGCCGCATTCTTCGGGAGAGCACCTCACCCTGATTTGATCCACCGCAACTGCTACTCGAGTCCTATCCGGAAGGCCGCCATGAGCTGGGACGTGCTCCTCCTCCGCCTGCCTGACGACATCACCTCGGTGCAGGAGATCCCAGTCGACTGCAGCCCGGACCCGCTCGGCTGGCGGCACGAGGTCCTCGCAGCTGTCACTCAGGCCTGTCCCGAAGTCGCTCTCTCGGACCCCACCTGGGGCGCACTCTCCGGTCCTGCTTGGTCCAACGAATTCAACATCGGCTCGGAAGACCCCGTGGACTCGGTCATGCTCCACATCCGGGGTTCCGGCGACGACGTGCGCATGTACGTCTTCCACCTTGCCGAGGCTCTGCGGTGTAGAGCGCTCGACTGCTCGGGAGGGGACCTGATCGCTCCCAGCCAAACATCGGGCTGGCGCACCTTTCAGCAGTTCCGCGACCGAGTAGTCGGACCCTCTCAGTGATGCCCCGGGACGCAGCACTAGCATCCGCTCCATGCACCCCGAAACCCGATCGATCCTTGAGGACCTGCTCCCGCCGGGCCGGATGGTCACGTCCGATGAAGGTGATGGGGATGTGCAGCCTTTGTGGCTCAGCGACGGGCCGGCCTCGGCCGAGCTGTGGGCACGGATGCACGCCCAACACCCACGCTCCGGCTTGTGGCCGCTGTTGCTCGACGCGCTGGATCCGGACGCCGGTGAGTTCCGCCCATGGGGATCCGGGGAGATCTTCCCCGAGGAGATGACCTCCCCGGCAGACCACGACCCTGCCGACCTCCTCGCGCAGTGGTGGACGACCTACACAGCCGACGACGAAGGCGACGACAGGCTCGACGTCAAAAGGCGCCTCGCCGTCACCGCCCCCTTCGGACAGACATGGCCCGGCCGCGCACCCAGCGGGGGAGCGGTGGCCGACCCGGACGAACTGGCCTCCGAGTTCGTCCAGGCGTTCCTCGCCGAGCGTCCACAGACGCGTCTGGGGCTGGTCACCGCAGGGTCGGGCGCCGAAGCGCTGACGGTCGCGGGCTGGTTCGGACCCTGCAACTACGACAACGACACCGCGAAGATCTCTGCGGTCCTCGGAGATTGGGAGGATCGGTTCGGTGCCCGTGTAGTCGCGGTGGGGTTCGGCACGCTGCATCTCAGTGCCGCCGCGCCGCCGGTGAGCGAGCAGGACGCACTCCTGGTCGCGGCTGAGCACTTCGCCCTATGCCCGGACAACATCTGGCAGGGCACCAGACCGCACACACTGGCCGCGTACGCCGAGCGGATCACCGGCGCCCACCGCTGGGACTTCTGGTGGGACTGATCCGTCCCACATCTGGGAAACGATCACTCATCTGGCCGGAAGCGATCTCAGGGAGAGCACGGTGAGCGGCTCGCCGGCCTTCGCGGCCTGCCAGGCTATGGCTGCCGGGTGGGTGATGGCCCAGTCGGTGACAGCCGACGGCGTGGCCTCCAGTGCGTGGGGGCCGGTGAAGGGGACGGTCTCGGCGAAGCGCAGCGGGCGGCGTGAGCGCCGGCTCCGGGCGTCGTGCGTTCGGCGGCGAGTACGGACACGGCCGGGATCAGGACGCGGAGGCAGGCGAAGGGAGTGGCCTGCCCGCTATCCAGGTATCGCGGTGAGGAAGGCGCGAAGCCGGTCGGCGTCAGGGATCCGAAGGCGATCGGCGATCTTCAGTGCGCGGCGGAACGACAGAGTGCTCTCGTCCGTCTGGCCCAGGCTTGCGAGCGCTTCACCGATACCTTCCAGGGCGCGGGCCTCTTCGTAGGGCGAGGGCAGCCCGCGTGCCAGGGTGAGAGCTTCTTGATAGACCCGTAGCGCCTGATCCGGGGCACGTTCGCTCATCCGGATGTGCCCAAGGATGTTGAGGGCCGTCGCTTCGCCTCCGCGTTCAGAGAGCTCGCGGCAGAGGTCGATACTCGTCAGCGCGTTGTGAACGGCGTCCGAAGGCGCCCCCAGGGCGGACTGGACCTCGGCCAGGTGCATGGTCGCGTAGGCCCGCCCGAAGGTGCTGCCCACCGCCGTGCAGATGCCTATGGCCTCCTGAAGGTTCTCCTCCGCCTGTTCGAGTTGAGCGCGGCGCAGCTGGACACGGCCCAGGTACGTCAGGGCTTGGGCCGTGCCGAGCCGGCTGCCGATCTCCCTCGACAGGCTCAGCGCTCGTTCGATGCCGTCGGCGGCTTCGTCGTACGCTCCGATCAGCCTCAGTACATCGCCGAGGTCGGTGAGTGCACTGGCCTCGCCCATCAGGTTGCCGAGCCGTCGGTAGAGTGCCAGGGCCTGGCGGTGGCGAGCTGCCGAATCGCTGTATCTGCCTGTGGACTTGAGGATGTCGCCTAGGGTGGTGAGCGCGTTGGCCTGTCCGAGGTGGTCCTCCAGTGCGCGGTGCAACTCCAGGGCCTGCTCCAGATTGGCGATTGCTTGCGCGTAGCGGCCGGTGTTGTGCTGGATGTGGCCCATGTCGACCCGCACCGCGGCCTGCCCTTGCCGGTCGCCCATGTCGGCAAAGCAGTCCAGTGCGCCCAGTTCGCTCCGCATGGCCTCGTCGAATCGTCCCGTCAAGCGTTGGATCCGTGCGAGACCATGCAGTGTCACCCCCTCGCCGTGACGGTCCTGGAGGTCCCGGAAGAGGTCGAGGGCTGTGAGGGAGTCCGACTCGGCCTGCTCGAAATCCCCCTGCAGAGCCTTGATTATCGCCGCGTTACCGTGCACCTCGGCCTGACCGGCCCGGTCGCCCGTCGCCCGTGCCGCGTCAAGGGCGGTCTGGTGCAGAGTCAATGCCTCGTTCCAGTGGCCTTGCGAACGCAGGAACTCCTGCATCGCGGCGGGGAGGCGTATCGCGTGCGCGGGATACCCATGGTGAGCTGCGTACTCGACCGAGGCCAGGAGGTTCGCCCGTTCGGCGCGCATCCAGGCGGCCGACCGTTCCGCGTCGCCCAGAACGGGCATGGCCAAGGGCCGCTCCGACGCGTGCGCGATGCGGGGCGTGGCGTAGCGGACGAAGTGCTGGCAGGCCTCGATCGTCGCGTGCACGTAGTAGTCGAGTGTGCGTTCGACCGCAGCGTTCGTCTCGGTGGCCCCGTCGGCGGCGCCCAGGCTACGGGCATACTCACGGACCAGGTCGTGCATCCGGTATCGGCCGCGAACCTGTTCTTCCACGAGGTGCCGGTTCTCCAAGTCCTCGAGCATGGCACGGGCGGAATCGAGTGGAACATCGTGCAGGGCCGCGACCGCGTACGCGTCGACATCGTTTCCTGGGAGGAGCCCGAGCCGCCGGAAGAGGACCTGCCGTTCCGCAGGAAGGTCCTGGTAGGAGAGCTCGAAGGCGGCCGAGACGGAAGCGTTCTCGGAGGTGAGGGTGGCGAGCCGGCCGCGAGCGGCGCCGAGGTCGTCGACCATGTACGCGGGTGTCCAGGCCGGGCGGTGTCGCAGCCGCGCGGCGACAAGTTGGACGGCAAGCGGAAGGTATCCACACAGGGCTGCAAGTTCGGGGACCGCGGGGTCGTCGTGGGTGATGTCGGCCCGCGCCGCCTTGGCCACGAGCAGGCGTACGGCCTCGGCGGGGGTCAGGACGCCGAGAGTGATCGGCGTCGCGTCCACCAGGGCCTCCAGCCGCTGCCTACTGGTGATCAGCACCAGGGATCCCGGGGTGCCCGGCAGGAGCGGTTCGACCTGGGCGCTGCTGCGGACGTCGTCGAGGAGGATGAGGAACCGGCGGCCGGCCAGCCTGCTGCGCCACAGACCGGCACGCGCGGACAGATCAGCTGGAATGCGCTGGGGGCTCTCGCCGACGGCGAGCAGGAGGCTGGTCAGTGCGTCCCCAGGGTCGACAGGTGGGGTTCCGGGCGTGTGGGCGTGCAGGGGAAGGAAGATCTGCCCGTCGGGGAACGTCGTGGTGAGCCGGTGCGCGATGTGTACGGCGAAGGCTGTCTTTCCGACGCCGGGCATGCCGTTGACAGCATGTATCGCCACCACGCCGGGGACCGTCGGCTGCGCCCCGTACACGCCGGCGAGCAACCCTTCCACGGCGTCGTCGCGGCCCGTGAACGAGGCCACATCACGTGGCAGCGAAGTCGGAACGACACCCAAAGGTATGGTGGGGACCAGTGCCGATGTTGATGTTGGTGGAGGCGGGAGATCCTCCTCGAGGGCCTCCTGATAGGCGGAACGGGCCGCCGGGCCCGGTTCGACACCGATCGTATCGACGAGCGCACGGCGCAGCCGGTGGTAAACCTCTAGGGCCTCGGCTCTCCGGCCGATTCGGTGCAGTACCTGGATGAGTTGCGCATGGAAGGACTCCCGCAACGGAAACTCCATAGCCAGGCTGTGGAGTTCGGGCAACAGTTCCGCGTAGCGTCCCTGGTACAGGGCCGCATCCCCTCGCAGTTCGAGCAGCTGGAGGCGGGCCTCCTGCCACGCGGCCACTTGGCCGGCGGCATCGGAGGCCAGCATGGGGAACTCCACCAGCGGAACGCCCCGCCACAGGGCGAGCGCGGCGTCCGTCGCGTGTACGACCCCATCCCAGTCGGCCCCGAGACTGGCCTTGCGCGCCGCGCCCAGATAGCGGGCTAGGCGGGTGGCGTCCAGTTCGTCCTCGGACACGTACAAGACCAGACCACCCGACTCGCTCCGCACCCGGGAGTCCTCGCCCAGCGAACGGCGCAGGCGCATCAGATGATTGTGCAGCGACGCCCGAGAGCTGGCCGGCGGCCGTCCGTCCCACAAGAGCGTTTCCAGCCGGTCCAGCGACACGACGCGGTTGGAAGCCAGGAGCAGTGCCGCGAGCAGGGACCGGGCCATGGGCGGATGCGGTGCGCGATCGGCTCCTTGGTCATCGTGGACGGTCAGAGTGCCAAGAAGCCCAAACCTCATGCGGTTACCCCCGTAACGTACAAACGCGGGGGGCCGCACGCGGCCCCCGCACGTCATCGTAGACGGGGAAGAGGAACTTCCGGTGATCGTTCTGACCGGTCAGGGCGGGCCGGCACAAGCCGGCGCGCGAGGCCCTGGGCTGCGTCTACCCTGGCGGCGCACTGGCCCTGGCGGGACATGCGCCGGAGGTGGGGCGGGGCGTGAAGTCCTCCTGGAATTACATTGGTTACCAAAGTTTTTTGGTCGGGGTCGGGTGGTGAGGGTGGATGATCCCTGCGGTATGCCGTGGGTTTGCAGTATGCGGATGGCGGAGGTCTGACGCCGGAGTGGCAGGCTTCCCGTGAGGAGATTGGATCGGAGGCCAGGGGTCGGTGCACCCTGGGCGAGCAGACGTCGGTGGTCGCTGGGGATCTGCGGGTGAGTGAGCTGGGCTGGACCAGCCTCAGGAAGAACCGAACAGACTTCTTCGTCGTCTCCTGGCCACGTCAGCCTTCGATGGGCGGCGCCCTGGGAGAGGCGGACTCTTCCCAGGACGCCGCGGTCTAGGGCGCCAGTCAGCTCCTGTCGCCGCCGTAGCGTGTCACGTGAGCCACGGACCATTCGGGGCCCACGAGGATGCCGGCCATGGTCCCCGAGTTCGAGGAGTTGTACCGAACACCGTAGATCTCGGGAAGGTAGACGGTCGGGGTCACGCAGCGTGTCACCCAGGTGCAGGCCGCACTGGCGTCCTTCCAGCCGTTGGCGCCGTTGTTCCCCGACAATGCGACGTTCGGGTTGAGGAACTTTTGTGCACTTGTGCAGTCCATGATGCCGTAGGCATACATCTGGCCATTGCTCTGATTGAGGACCACTTTGTTGGTGCACCCGTTCCACGTCGAGCCGAAACCGACGTCTGCGTAGGCCGTGGCTCCAGTCATGACAAGCGTCGCGAGCGCCCCCGAAACCACAGCCGCCGACGTCCAGAACTTTCGCATTTTTGCTCCCTTTGAGAGTGGGGCCCTACGGGCCGCCTTGCGCCGCGGCCTCGCGAAGGGTCCGAGCCGTGACGGTTGATGGGTTGATGCTGCAGGGATGCTCTAACCGGCGGCTAACGGACATCCAACGGCCCTGTCATGCGCGGCCCCTGACCTGCGCTATCACCGCAACACCCGTATCGGACGGCACGACAGCCATCGCTATAGCGCACCGCGACCCACCGCGGCACGCACGACCGTACGGCCCGCCGCAGCGCTGGCGGCCGCGATGGCCAGGTCTTGGTCCAGGCGCATCCTCGTCGCCCATGCGAGGAGTCCGGGCACACGGTGAGCCGGCCGGACTCCGGGTTGAAGCCCACAGTGGCAACATGCCCGGCCAGTTCGGGGGCGATAGCCGCCCAACCGCTCGCGCAGGGAAGCGCCGACGGCCGGGAGCGTCCAGGCCCGCTCGGTGACCAGCGCGTCGAGCGCGACACCGCGGCCCAGCAGCTCGCGCCCGTCCCGCCGCACGTACGGGTGGGCCGCGGCTTCGACTTTGCCTTCTGGCCGCTGCTGTTCTTGCGCGCGGCCTCCATCGCGGCCCGCAGTACGACCCGGGCTAGGTCGATGCCGGACACCTCGCTGCCGCTCATGCCTGCCCCCCAGGTGTGTGCCCGAGGTCCAGGAGTCCAAGACAGTCCGCCCCGTGGGCGCGGCTCTGGGTGTGGGCGACACTCGCGTTCTTCGGGGACTTCACTGCAAGGCGCCGGTTCGCGTCGGCGACCACGACCTCCAGCCGCCGGCGCAGAGGAGTCCCCGCAGCGACCTCTCCGACTCGGCCACAAAGCTCCCTGGCCACGGTCCTGGCGTGGGCTGGCCAGCTGCAGGGCGATCAGCTCCATCTCCGGTGACGCCGGGCCGGGACCGACCTGCACCACCGCAGCGCTGCGGTGGCGAGGCCCAGCTGGAGTCCACGGTCGAGCGGAAGGCAGTCGAGCAGCCCCTCCGGGTCGTGCACTTCGCTGTGGCGGGAGGCAGTCATGACCGGGTTCATTCAGGGTGACGGATTCTTCGTTGCTCCCAGATAACCCGCGCACGACCGGGTGAGGTCAGGCCGGATTGTGGGCAGTTCCCGTACGAGCACCGGACGGTTTGCGCCCGGGGCACAGGCCGGGATCGAGGCACTGCTGGCGGATCCCGGGCCATCGCCGCGTTCTGGGAGCTCGCGATGGCCCCGTACTGGCCCCGCATCCAGATGCACCTGGAGGCCGACATCCACTACCGGGCCCGCCGTTTCGCCGAGGACGGCACGCACAGCCTCTTCGAGGACTTCGCACCCCAACTGGCCTGGTCGTCAGGAACTTTGAAGGTCGAGCACCGCTTCCTGCGGGGCGTACGACGACTCGACGGACGAGGGCTGCTGCTCGTGCCGTCGGCGTTCGTGTGGCCGCGGGTCTTCGCGACGACGGACGCCGTGTACCAGCCGACGCTACGGTATCCGCCGCGCGGCATCGGCACGCTGTGGGAGGCCCCGCCTGGCTCGGCCTCCGCGGCCCTGTCCCGGGTGCTCGGGCGCTCCCGGGCGCGGCTCCTCGCGGAGCTCACCGCACCCGCCGCGACGACCGCTCGCCCCCGGCGGTCTCACCTTCTCAGACCCGGACCGCCAGATCCGAGCGCTGCCACCACGGGTTGCGCCACGTCCAGGACCAGCTCACCACCTAGCCCCACCGCCCGGTGTGCCAGCGCCTCCACCTGGACATACGTCGTAGCCGGCCCGGCGCCCGCCTCGGATACCGTGTTCCTCTACGGGTGCCACAACGGATGTGACGCCCCCCACCGGAGGTAGTCAGCGTATGAGTTCAAAGCGCAGCAAGAATCCAGCCCTTCCCGTACTTGACGACGCATTCCGACTCGCGTCGGTCAAGGACGCCGAAGAGGCCACCCGTGACTTGGCCGCACGGCTGGCCACCACCGAGCTGCGCCGCGTTTCCCACCCGGGCCGGGTCACCTGGGAGCCCACCGAGCAGGCCGAGCCGGTACCGGTCCCGCCGACCGTGGTCGACGGTGACGGGGACCTTTGGCTGCGGGACCGGGGCACTGGCACCTGGACCATGCCCGAGTTCAACCCGAAGGAGTTCCCGGACCGCTGTGGCGAGGTTCTGACGTGGAACCAGCTTGCCCGCGAGTTCGGCCCGCTGACCGCACTGGCCGACGACCGCCGCATCGGCGGCGGCCGGCGCTGACCGCGCAGCCTTCTGGGATGACCGCGCCCCCGAAGCGCCCGTCACGGGGAGCCGGGAACTCCAGCTCACCGCCGAACTCGACGATGCCGGCGACCAAGTGAGCGGGGAAGTGTTCGTCATGCTCAAGGTGACTCATGAGACGAGTGGCTCACAGAAGTCTCTGGCCTCCGGGTCGTTTCCCCTGGTGACCGGGTGTTGTTGGCGTGTAGCGTCTGCGTCAGCTGTCGTGGTTCGGAAGTTCCCTTTGCCCACGCTTCGGTGTGGGCGTTTTGCTGCTGTGCCGCAGGAACCAGGGCGATCACCTCCGTCTTCCGCATCGTGCGGGAGGCATTCGTTTACTGGAAGGCATGGATATGGCTACGGGAACTGTGAAGTGGTTCAACCCTGAGAAGGGCTTCGGCTTCATCGAGCAGGAGGGTGGCGGCCCGGACGTGTTCGCCCACTACTCGGCGATCAACTCCTCGGGCTTCCGCGAGCTTCATGAAGGCCAGATCGTCACGTTCGACGTCACCCAGGGCCAGAAGGGCCCCCAGGCCGAGAACATCACCCCGGCCTGACCCCCTTCTCCGCTCTGCCCCGGGGTACCCCGAGTGCCCCGGGCGCAGCGTCCCAACAGTCAGCCGGCCGCGAGGCCGACGGCCACGATGACGCCCCCTGCAACCACCGCATTCCGACCTTGGACAGCTGCTCGACGCGCTCCGGTGCCAGAGCGGCGCCGCGCCGGCGCTGGTTGTCGATCCACATCCCGAGCTTCAGCGCCACGTCCCGCTGCACCTGGCTGTCGCCGCCGCCAATGGTGAGCGTCTCGACGTGCTTGCGCGGCACCGTGAGGTGCCCCTCGCGCGCAAAGAACTGGGCAGCGGCGGCGTAGTGCATGGCCCATTTGTCGGCCTGGCTGGTGCGCGCCTTGGGCTTCTCGTCCTCGGTCGCGGCCTGGATGCCGAGGATCTGTTCGCACATCCACTGCTGGACCGGGGTGAGCTGGTCCCAGCCGTGCCGGACCGAGGTGACCCACCGGCCCAGATCCTCGCCCTGGCGCACGACTTCGCCCACCACGGCGGGAAGTGCCTGGCGAGCGTCCAGGTGCTGGCGGACCAGATGGAAGCACCGCTGCCACGTCACAGGCCACACTGGGCACCAGGACGGATCAATGTCCTCGAGCTGCTCGCGGCGCTTGCGGGTCATCGCGCCGACGGACGACTCCACGGACAGGCCCTCGGCCCGCCGCTGCTAGATCTCCCGCCCCTTGCGCGCGGCGGCCCGGGCGTTCTTCAGCCAGATGGCGCAACGACCAGCTGGGAACCGCAGGAGGCGGTGGTGTTCATCGGGCAGCGCCCTGGCGGCGGACCAGCGGCCGCGACGTGCTGTGACACGCTGAACTTCTTCACCAGCGACGCCTCCGCCCGCGCCTGGGCGAACGAGCACCCCCAGGTGCACGGCCGGGTCGTCGGTCAAGGACAGGCCTTGGAGATCGCGCGGCAAACCTTCGGCCCCCTGCTGGCTCCCTGACCAATCCGCCCGTCAGACCAGGGCGGCACCCGCCCGCCAGCGCGCCCTGGGCATCGGCGGCCCGGCCCGCTCCTGTCCGTCGTCGTCCTCGCCAAGTCCACCCGCATCCGGGTCACGCACTGCCCGCATCGCGCTCGGCCTCTACGGGGCGCTCGCGACCTTCCAGAGCGCCGACAACTTCGGCCGAATCCTCGCCGCGTACGGTGGGATCACCGTCGCCGGTCCGATCGCCTGAGGCATAGCCGCGTACGGCTACCGCCCTGACCGCGTCGACGTCATCGGCGCCTTGGCCTGCCCCGCCGGAGCGCCCAAGGCGCAGCACCTGGTGGGGCACTCTGCTTGGTGGACGACGGACACCTCTGAACCCCGTCTGTAACTTCGGCTCGTACCACCAGCCCGGCCCGCCGGGCAGCACCGCGACGGGCTCCGCCAGCGCGACGGACACAGGGAACTCCGCCCCGGCAGGGAGCCGGCCTTGAGCTGCCGAGCGAGAAAGCGGCGTATTGGCCTAGACCTATTGTGTGGCCTGGTTCGTGACGGTACGTTCATGTCTGGCTGCGCAGCCTGCACGTACCGCACCACATCGCATCGTCGGGCACTCTGCCGGGCATCCCCGGCATTTTCAGGAGGACATGCCATGTACCGCCGCACAGCAGCCGCCCTCGCCACCGCCGTCACCGCCGGAGCCCTCGCGCTCGGCGCCGCGGGCACCGCCGAGGCCGTCCCCGGCACCGGCTTCTACGCCCGCAGCAACCACGCTTCGTACACCGAATGCGTGGCCGCGGGCCGGGCCGGCTACAACATCTGGGGCCCCGTCTTCTTCTGCGAGCCCTTCGGCCCCACCCACCCGGGCGTCATCACCCTCTGGGTCCGCTACTGACCCACCCGGCCGCCCCGGGCCGACACGGGGCCGGCCGTAAGGAAGTTACGTAGCACCACGCCCCACACCACCAGCCGGCATCCACCGCCCCGGGTCCGCGTCCCGGGACGGTGGGCCGCCCCGACGCCCGCCAGGCCCCGTGACGGTGAAGGGGGTGGGGGTTGGTGTGCCGGCAGCTGATCGTGCTGGTGTTTTGCCGTCCCCGACCGCCTTTGCCGACAGCCGCAGGTCACCTCTGCCTGTTGAGCGCCGCCTGCACGTCCAACTGCCAGGGGCGATTGAACACGGGTGGCGTGGGACTGGCCGACTCCTCGGGCGACACCCAGGTCGCGTTCAACTACCGGACCTACGACACCGTCGAGAAGGCCAAAGTCGCCTACCAGGGGTACGTCGGACGGGCCGGAGGGACAGTCAACGAATCCCGGGCCACGATGTCCCTGGCGCAGGTCGGCGACGGCAGCATCGCCTACTCCTCTTTCGACCCGAAGAAGCTGACCGACTTCGCCCGCCTGCTCGTCTACCGCGCGAGGGGCCGGGCCTACGACGTCACCGGGCACCAGCAGGCCGCGATGCCCGAGCTCCTGCTCGCCCACCAGGACGCCGACCCTGAGGACGACGACCAGGAGCCGCAGGCCGGGCCACGGTCGGGGATCGACATGACGGCGTTGCGAGCGTTGAAGGAGTCCCGGACTGACGTCGAACCCCTCGACCTCACCGACGAACGGCTGCACCATCTGCAGGACGCCTTCACCAAGGCAGCCGCCCCCGCCCGCGAGACCATGGTCCGTTCCACCGACCAGGAGGACTCTGTCGCACCGCACCCCGCGCGCGAGGACGAGCCGCGGGCGCATCGCCCGCAGCAGTCAGACCGACACCGCGGGCCAGGAGTCGGCCGCTGAGTGCACCCGGTTCGGTGCACTCGATGCAGCAGCTGGTGTCCAGGGACGATGTCGTGCACTCCGTCCCGAGCTTTCAAAATCGTCGGACGCGCTGTAGTACGACCACGAACCCGACCCGTCCCGGGGCACGAGGTGCACGGGATGCGGTGCCCGCTGACCCCGGGGAGGCCTTCGTTCAGGTCACAGGAGCTTGCACTGCTCGCAGACCGTCGCCTGGTAGATCTGGCGGCCACAGCCGACACAGTCGTCGTTGATCTCGTCGTCGGACGGGCATGCAGGCCGTTCGTCTGGGCGCTCATCGGAGGGCCACTCCGCGGCAGAGTCGGCTGTGCTTCCCGACGCTGTCCACGCGTGGAGCGGCGGATTGATATCGCGGGAGGCCACCTGCGTCATGTCGGGCTGCCACATCACCTTGCCGACGAGGATTTCGCCTACCGCGGTCATTGGCAGGGTCCAGGGCATGGAGAACGGCTTGATCTCCCAGCCGTTGGCGCGGGCGCGGTCAGCAGCTGCGCTGATGCGGCCGACAGTGCTGTTCGCTGCCTGCCGTTTGTTGACGCCGCCGCGTTGGTAGTAGGCGGCGGAGTCCTTGGTGGCGCGGTAAATGAAGTTGAAAACTTGCCCGAGGCTGAAGGTGGCCAGGGCATCGGAGAGGGCGGTGAGTGTGCCGTCGCCCTGCTTCATGTCGAGATGGTGCTCGGCGAGCTTCATGTCCAGGTAAGCGGATGCCTGTGCCAGAGCGAGCTCGTCCCAAAGATCTTTCCACTGGTGGTGCCACGCGGCAGGCCAGGGGCCTTCCCGGAAGATCCGGTTGAGTTCACGAAGAAGCCAGACTGAGCGGGCTGGTAGGGACGACTCGGCGCCGAGTAGGTAGTAGCTGACGTCTCCCAGGTAGATGCTGCCAGTCGGGTTGTCGCTTTCCCAAGCGAACGCGTTGGGGTGGGAACCGGGGTGGGCCCGTATGACCGGTGGGTCGGAGAGGACGAGGCGGCGTTCGTAGTCAGTTCGCAGTCGAGCCGGCGCCCAAGGCCGATCCTTGGGCCAGATCTTCGTCGGGGTGGTCATTCCCTCGTCCTCGACCGCCGGGTCGCTGAACAGGGTATGCAGGGCGACTGCGGTGAACAGCGTCATCTGCTGCGGGTCCGGCGTGTTGGTGTGATGGACCGGAAACAGCTGCGCGATTGCATTTCGCTGCGCATCCGCACGCTCGGTGGCCAGTCGAGCTTGCTCGGCCTGAGCCAAGTTCGTGCAGGAAGCACAGAGGATGTTGGTCAGGCGGGCCAGCTCAGTCAAGTTGGTACGGCTCGTCGCGACGGCGGCATCTCCGCACTGCGGACAAGCGACGTCTGGCAGCCTGGCATCAGCGCCCTCACGGACGAGACGGGTCATCTGGACGGACGACAGCCCGTGCTGGTGGCGGACCTCAGCGACGGTTTGAGCCCAAGCCTCTCCGTCATCGGCGAGCTGCCAGTACGCCCGCAGAGCGGCAATTTCGTCCGGGTTCTCGCTGAAGAACTCCAGCTCGATGGTCGTCAAGGTCCCCCCTCGTTGCAGTGCTGGTATGGCCATTTTCACTGGCGTAGCGAGGCATGGGGGTGGAAAGCAGGATCCCATTCCCATGAGCCAGGGCGGTGTCAGTGGACCAATGCGCTACCTGATCTGGGGTGAGCGGTGTACAGGCGGTACCAGGAAGGGCATGCACGGCTCCTCAACAATTCGGCCGCCGTGGGCATCTCGGCCTTGAGGTTGAGGGAGTCTCCGTTGGACAGTCGCCGAGGATCACCAACGTGGTGTTCACGAAACCCGCGGCTGACTTCGCCTGCGCTCACAAGATCCATTTGGTGGACCAGGACCGTCTCACGCGTTGGGACCGGTGGTGCCAACCTCTGACAAGCATTCTGGGACTCGAGCGGAGCGGATCCGCGGCGCCGTTGGGCGGCGGAAACTGAAGCCGAGTGGCGGTGCGGCACGTCATCCTGAGCACATGAACGAGGTGAGCGATTCGGCCGATACGCGCGATCAGTCGGACGTGACGGCGGCAGAGTCACGGCTTGTCCAGAGTGTCGCGATGAATTTGCTGCTCGTGGACGTCTTCCGCAACTTTGACCCGATCGTGAACCTCCGCGCCCAGATCGCCGCGTTGAGCGCGTCACTGGGGCCGCAGAAGAACCTGGGGCGCCTGTTCGCAGAGACGGTCGGCACCGTGAGCGTTCTTCCGCAGCTGCAGCGCAGCCTAGGCGCGGTCGGGGGCTTGGCCAGCGCGCAAGACGTGATCCGTCGGGTGGTCGACTCGGGCAGCATGCCCGGGACGGTCGCCAGTTTCCAGAATGGCGTTGTCGCGCTGCCGAAGCCCGTGCTGCTTCCGTTCGAGCTGCCCAACAGTGTTCTGGACAGCATCACCCGAAGCCATGTAGAGCGAAACCGCGCCTTCGCCGCCGCAGCGGCCAAGGTCCTCGGCCCGTCCCTGGCCCTGCCGCTGTTGTCCGACCACCTCAGGGCAAGCCTCGTCCAGCTGCAGCCAATGTCGCTCGGCCTGTCAGGCCTTTGCGACTCATCCCCGTGGCGGACCGTACTGGCGCAGATCGGCAAGCGGAACCGCCTCCTGTTCACCCCCGGACTTCTCGACACGTTCAGCAAGTTCGCTGCCGGCCTCAAGGACCTGCTGCCGGAGAACCTGCAGGCACTGCGTACCGCGGAGTGGGCGAAGCTCTTTGCCATCTCCGAAGAGGACGGTGTCTGCCTGATCTGGGCACCGCGCACAGAACACATCGAAGGTCTGCTCGCCCTGCCCGGCCGAACCGAGCGCCAGCAGTACCTCGTTGAACACCGTTCGGAGATTGTCGACGACGTGCTGGCTAGTCTCGATGCTGTCGATCACCCCGAGCTGCTGGACCTCGTGGAGCTAGCGAGGGACGCTGCCGACGCAATTCGGGGTGGCCACTATCGACCGGCTCAGGCCCTGCTCGGGAACGTCCTTGACACCGCGATGACCAGACACGGCCATACGTGGCTGCGGGCTACGTTTCCCTGGGCCCAGTTCACGAGTCGTAGGAAGGGCCCTGGCAGTAACACGGTGCTCACGGAGGCATGGGCCGCGATGCCTGCATGGGGCGAGCTGCAGATGCTGCTGGTCGTCCCGGCCTTGATGGTGAGCGGCATGATGAAGGCGTTCGCGAAGACGGATCGGGAGCAGACATTCAACAGGCACCTCGCTGCACACGAGGCTTCGACCGCCGCGTATCGGATCGAGTTCGCCCTGTCCTCGCTTCTGACCGTGCAAGCCCTTCTCCGACAGATCGACCAGCACTTGTACACCGAAGAGAGATGACACGGGCAGGCCCGCCAGGCGCCTTTCCGCCTGGCAGGTGTCTTCGAGAGAACTGTGGTGCCCCCTCTGCGAGTGGGGGCCACCACCGTGTCAGCGGTCCACCTGCCGACGCGGCCGCCGCCGGCCGCCGGAGGGATTTCCGGCGGTCGGCGGCCGGTTGAAGGTGGGGAACGGTGTTCTCGGCGCGGGTCCCTGTTACTCGCAGGGATAGTTGACGATGCGGACGGTGTACGCCGAGGAGACCCAGCGGTTGGTGCCCACTTTGCGGAAGCCGTTGGTGGTGGACGACGACGCGAGGATCGTGGAGCCGTTGGCGTAGGACCCGACGACCGAGTAGCTGGTGCCGGGACCGCTGCGGATCAGCAGACCGCCGCTGGCGTTGACCCTGTAGTAGCACTGGGTGGCGAGCGCCTTGGCCGGCGCGAGCTCCACGGCCGCGCCCGTCGTGCGGGCGGGTGCGGCGGCCTGTGCCGTGAGACCGCCGCCGAGGAGCGCGGCGGCGGACAGGGCCGCCACGGCCGCCGTGCGGGCGGCGGAGCGACGCGGTGACATGGTGCGGCGTGCTGCTGTGACGGTCATGTGATCGATTCCCCTTGAGTCGTCGGTTCTGGGTGCGGAACACGTACGTAGGAGCAGGACCGGGCCGGCCGAGCGGTGTCACCGCTGAAAGACCTCGGAGCCGTGCACGACGTTAGCGTCATCGGGGCAATCAGCTGCCTGTCACACGAGAACTCCCCAATCGGAACAGGGGCGGTGGCCCGTTGCGGTTGGGGAGTCCGTAAGACGCTGACGCCCCGGGACCGACTGCGCGCCGACTGGAAGCCGAGCGCGATGGCCACCTCCAAGGTGGCTGCCGACGTCATCAACTCCCTCCTCGAGCCCGCCCGTGCCGCAGCCGTCGCGATCCGGGCCCGGGTCGCCGGGATCGTCGATGTCGCGGCGGTGGTGTTCGTGATGAACGGCGGCGGTCGCTTCCACCGTTGGCACCTGCTCGCCGAAGCCCGCCGCCACCTCGCCCTCGTCCTGCGCGGCCGCCGCCGCGAGCCGGGCCTGGACGAGAAGATCGTGGCCACCGCCATCTCCACCCATTGCCTGGACGTCAGCCAGCCGAAGAGCACGATCGGCCTGCTGGTGGACTACCGCCTCTACACCGCCCGCTGGTCCCTGTCCGACCTCCCCGGCCGCCGCCGCCCACCCACCCTCGCCTCCGGCCCGGACCGGCAGCCGATCCCGGCGCCCCGGCCGCGCCCCGGCCCCCGGATCCGGATGCGGGGGAGTGGGAAATCCCCCGGATACCGCTGCAGTACGAGCGTGCCGTCCTCGTGGTGTCGACGCCCTCGCCCGGCACCTTCACGGACCCGAGGTAGCCCTTCTCTACGACGGTGCCGCCGGTGGCGATCGCCTCCCGATCGGGCCCGAGGTCCGGTGCGCCTCATCGACCAACCCCTCCTTCATGCCGGAATAGGGATGATCGTCCCACCTCGCACGCATCTGACGGGCCGGCCTGTGGACAACCCGACCGCTGTGGAGAACCCTGCCGAGGCGTTCGGTCGACGCGGACGCGCGGCCCATCAGTCACAGCCACACGTACGGCATGCGGGCGCTGTCTGGATGGGCGGGCTGATGCCTCACGGCCCGGCCCCGGCCGCCGGGACGCGGTGATCCTGGCGGGCGGGGCCGATCCGGCGGTGCCTTCCCTGCCGTTCGGGTGGTCAGGGGAGCTGGATGGCGTTCCAGTCCCAGCCGGCGGAGGCGGGGACGCTGTAGCTGCGGCCGAAGGGCTGGATGAGACCGGCGGGGTCGGCGAGGCCGGTGTGCATCGTCACCGAGCCGTCTCCGTGGCGGTACATCATGCCGATGTCTGTGCGCCGGTCACCGTTGAAGTCACCCGAGATCAGCTTCATGCTGTTGCGATCCCAGCTGTTCGGGGGCACCGTGTAGCCCGCCTTGAACTCGGCGAAACCGCCATCCGGCTTGCCCAGAGAGCTGTAGAAGGCGATCGAACTGTCCGCGTGGTGGTAGACCATCACCGCATCGGAACGACCGTCACCGTTCACATCACCAGCGTGCAGCTGGATGGCGTTCCAGTCCCAGCCGGCGGAGGCGGGGACGCTGTAGCTGCGGCCGAAGGGCTGGATGAGACCGGCGGGGTCGGCGAGGCCGGTGTGCATCGTCACCGAGCCGTCTCCGTGGCGGTACATCATGCCGATGTCTGTGC
>NZ_JBHUBS010000018.1:154177-158139 GCF_042788835.1 Streptomyces sp. NPDC056883
ATCCGGCTTGCCCAGAGAGCTGTAGAAGGCGATCGAACTGTCCGCGTGGTGGTAGACCATCACCGCATCGGAACGACCGTCACCGTTCACATCACGCTGCACGATCGGGCGTCGGGTCGTTTCCTTGATCCAGCCGCCGATGTCGTCGGTGCGGGCGGAGACGGCGCCGGTACGGGTTTCGGTCGGGTCCGTCCCCAGACAGCCGCCCTGCCAGGAACGGCTGTTCACACCGACCAGTTCACCGGCAGCGTTCAGCAGCGGGCCGCCCGTGTCTCCCTTGCAGATGGCGTCGGTGCCCTTCCCCGTGATGGTCAGGGTGGTGCCGTCGGAGCTGCTGAGGGTGAAGGCGCCGGTGTGGAGCTTGTCGGGCACCCACTCGGTCCTGGTCCGCCCGAAGCCCACGGCGGTCACCTCGGCGCCGGATGCCGGGGCGGCGCTCGCCTGCCTGACGCCCGCGATGCCGGCGGCGGGGGCGGCGAGGCGGGCCAGGACGACATCCCGGTCGGTTCGCGGGACCAGCTCGGCTACCTCGACGCGCTTGCCGTCGGCGAGGGTCGCGGTGGATTTCAGCGCGGGTGCACCGGCCGGTACCGCTGCGCCGGCCGTCGCGGCGAAGCAGCTCGAGGCGGTCATGACCCAGGAGTCCTCGACCACGACGCCGGTGCACCCCCGGCTGTTGGCCTCGTCGCCGATGCTCAGCCTGACGACGGAGGGGTGCTGGCCGGCTGCAGCCTCCGGGCCGGAGACGGCGTGTGCGGCGCCGGCGGGAACGAGGCCCCCGACGACCGCGGTCGCGGTGACGAGCAGGCCTGATATCCGCGCGGTGCGCGGACGGAATGCAGACATGGGTGGTTTCCTTCTTCTGGGGCAGGGTTCGGGTTCGGTGACCTCATGCGCCGGAGCCCGGGTCCGAGTCCGGTCGTGCTGCGCTGCGCAGTCACGGTGTTCAGCGGCGCGATCCCGTACGGCGAGCGGGGCGCGGGCTACTTGGTGGTCCGGATCTCGACCAGCATGTGCTCGCGACCGTCGCCGGACTCGCCGACCCCTCCCCAGGTCTTCGCAGGGATGTCGTACGTGACGCGGTCGTTCTCGGCGGTCATTTCGAGGTGGGTGCTGCCGGCATCGCTGGTTCGCACCCCGTACACCGACGTGAGTTCCAGGGCGAGGTAGCCCTTGTCGCCGGTGACCTTGAAGCACACGTCCGCCCGGTCACGGGCGAGGAATCTCAGGAGGTTCTGCTCGCTCGCGCAGTCGGCGAGCGTGATGTGGCCGTCGCCGCGCTTGAGGAGGAATCCCTTCTCGGCCAGGATCCTGTCGGAATTCGGGTAGCTGAAGTCCTCGACGGCGTATCCGGGCACCTGGTCGGCCGCCGGTGCGGCAGAGGCGCTGGACGTCTGGCCTCCGGCCAGAACGGCCCATGCCAGGGCGCCGGCGGCGGCCGTCGCGGCCAGAGTGCGTACGAGTGCGCTGTGTTGCTTCACGTATGTCCTCAACAATCCTGTGGTCGGAGGCCGGAGGCCGAAAGTCAGCGGGGTGGGTCGTTCGTCGAGGGGGGCGACCGACCGGGCACGGGTACTGCCCGGTCCGCCTGAGTCGTCCCTGATCCCCGGCGTCACGCCGGCAGCGTGACGTTGAACTCGATCACCTGGGCCGTGGGTGAGAGCGGTCCGGAGCCGCCGAACGCCTTGTCCAGGAAGGCGCCGACGGTCTTCTTCCACGGCTTCGTGTAGCCGATGACGGGAACGTGCGTCGCGGATTCCACGGTCGACACGTTGTAGACGGTGTAGCGCCACACGACGGAGCCGTCGTCGTTCTTGTAGATCGGGGTCATCCTGACTGCGTGGGAGCCCAGGTAGGCGTACGCGAGGTTCCCGGTGAGGCCTCCGGTGGGGAGCGCCGAGTAGTCCCGGCCGCCCTGCACGGCGCCGTCCCAGCCGCCGAGCCCGAAGGCGGAGCTGTAGGTGTGGCCCAGTTCGTAGTCGCCGTTCTTCGTGCGCTCGGCGAACTTCGCGATGAACTGCCTCGTGAACGCGTGCTCGCGGTAGAGCCGGGTGAACGGGTCGTCCGGACCGAAGCACTGCGTCCTGGGACCGGTTCCGGTCAGCCACTCCAGGCCCAGTTCCCACGGGTTGGTGTCGTTGTCGGACTCGATCGCCTGGCCGAACGGCGTCAGGCAGCTCGAGGCTTGCTCCGGCAGTCCGCCCGCCTGGGGGTTGATGGGAACGGTGGAGTTCTTCAGCGCATTGTTCGCCGCCTCGCGTTTGGCGGCTTCGATGTAGAGGTCCTTCGCCTCGGACGCGGCCTGAGCCGCTCCGGCGGCGCTCCCTCCCGCATCGATCGCCGACTGCCAGGCGAGCGCGGCCGCAGCAGCGGCCTTGGCGGCGAAGTCAGCGGCGACGGTCGCGGACTGCACGGCCCGGGCAGCCGCCTGCCGCGCCACGTTGCCCGCCTTGCTCGCCACCGCGGCAGCCGCGCGGGCGGTCTCGGCGGACCGCGCGGCTGCGGCCGCGGAGCCTTCGGCGGCTTCGGCGTTCCTGCGCGCCTCGTCCCCGGAGCGCTTGGCGTCGGCAGCGTAGCCCTTGGCCAGGTCGGCCCACTCGGCCGCCTTCGCGGCGGCGTTGCGCGCGAGGGCCGCCGCCTCGGAGGCCCGCGCGGCGTTCTCCTGCGCCTGCTGGGCGACCTTTGCCGCGCCCGCGATCATCGCGCGTACAGCGCTGATGTGCGTGGCGTCGTCGTGGTCGATCCTCGCGAACTCGTACTGCCCGGTGGCGATGAACTCGCGCAGCGCGGGCGTGGCGGCTTCGAGGGCGACCTGCGCCGCCGCCTTGACGTAGGGGCCGCCCGTGGCCAGGAGGGTGCTGGCCTTCGCCCGATCGTCCTCCCGGATGGCCGCCGCACGCTCGACGTACAGGAAGGCGTGCAGGGCCTGGGCGGTGCCCTTGTCCAGCGCGGCGGTGGCCGCACGCCGCTCCGCGGGACCGGTGTTGGCGTCGGCCAGGACCGTGGTCACCTCGACCCGGTTGTCCTCCTTGGCCGCCTCGATCGACCCGCTCTCCAGGAACGCCTTGATCTTCGCGGCGTCCTCGGTCTTGAGCACCGCTGCCGCCGCCTGGGCCACCTTCTGCGTGGAGATCGCCGCCGTCGCCGCGACGAGCTCGGCGTCGTCCTGCCGCTGGGCGATGGCACGGTCCGCGTCGATCCAGTGCGCGACGTCCTCGTCCGAGCCGGCCAGCGCGAACTGCGCGGCCGTACGGGTCCACGTACCCGACCGCTCGATGAGCCGGACGGCGGCCCTGCGGCCGGCCGCCACGGCCTCCGCGGTCCGGCCGGCCCCCAGCGCCGACTCGGCGGAGGCGATGAGCGCGAGCAGTTCCCCGTCCAGGCGCGCCTCCTGCGTCCGCTCCCGGTCGAGCCGCGCGGCCTGGTCCACCTCCGCCTGTGCCTCGGCCCGCGCCTCCTCGATCGCCTCGGCGGTCTCCGCGGCGAGTCTGGCGGCCGCGGCCGCGCGGGCGGCCTGCTCGACCTCGCTCGCCTTGGCCACGGCGTCGGCAGCCTTGCCCGCGGCCTCGACGGCCGCGTTGGCGGCTGCCGTCGACCGGTTGGCGTAGTCCACCGCCTCACCCGCGTGGTTCGCCGCCTCCAGTGCGGCCGCGGCCGCCTTCTCGGCGTGGTCGGCCGCGCTGTTGGCCGCGTCCCGGGCCGTACGGGCGGCCGCGGCCGCCTGCCGCGCCAGAGTCCTCGACCTCGACGCGGCCTGCGCCGCCCTGGCCGCGGCGGCATCGGCCACGGCGGCCTCCCGCTGCGCGACGGCGGCCTCGGCCTGCGCCGCGCCGGAGGCCTGGGCCGCGTCGGCCGAGGCCCCGGCGGAAGCGGCGGTGTTTGGTTTCGCGGTGTCGGGGGTGGCCCCCCCCCCAAACCCCCCCCCCCCCGCCCTGTTGCCAGACGCCCTCCTCTTCTCCCCC